>DAIQRJ010000011.1:0-107418 GCA_036786375.1 Actinopolymorphaceae bacterium | reverse complement strand
CGATATTAAACAAACACACCGACACTCCATCGGCTTGTGCACAGGCAAAGCCAGGAAATCCAACATCCGCCGACCTGTGCACAAGATGCGGCCCGCAGCACCCCCGGCCCATGGGTGATCCGGGCGTGACACCATCAGCGCGATGATCGACGTCCTGACCCCTGTGCTGGCCGGCGCGGCCGGCCTTGCAGTGCTGTGGATCGTCGTCCTGCTCATCCGCAACGCCGCCATCGACAACCTCGCGGTCTGGATCCTCGCCATCGTCGAGGTCGGCCTGCTCGTGCTCAGCGTCGCCGGAATCGTCGGGCTCCTCCGGACCGACCGCGACGTCTCCGGACCGACATTCGTGGCCTACCTGATCGCCACGCCGCTGATCCTGCCGGCAGCGGTTCTCTGGGGACTCGCCGAACGCAACCGCTCGGGTACGGCCGTCGTGCTCGTCGGCGCCGCGGCGATTCCGGTCCTCATGCTGCGCATCCACATGATTTGGACGGGAACCGGCTGATGCCAGCACTCGACCCCCGGACGCGGCACGGCTTCGGTCGCGTCCTCGTCCTCGTCTACGGGATCTTCGCGCTGGCCGCGGGTGCCAGGTCCGGTGTGCAGATCGCGATCCAGTGGCACGAGGCGCCGTTGGCGTACACGCTGTCCGGGGTGGCGGCGCTGGTCTATATCGCGGCGACGCTCGGGCTCGCGTTCGGTTGGCGTGCACTGGCATGGACGGCCTGCAGCGTCGAACTCGCCGGGGTTCTCGTCGTCGGAACGCTCAGCCTGGCCGACCGGGCGGCATTCCCGGATGCGACCGTGTGGTCGGATTACGGTGTCGGGTACGGCGTCGTTCCGCTCGTACTTCCGGTGGTTGGGCTGTGGTGGTTGCGAAGGACACGATCGGCACCGCCCCCACAGTGACCGAGGAGCTGCCTCTCGGCGGCCGCGTGCTGGTCCCCCGCTACCGGCCGGCCGGCTGGTGCGGGGCTCCATCCGCCGGCACACTCGGCGAGCTGGATCTCGGTGACCTCGCCGACAAGGCCCGCGACATGGTGCTCGGCGTCGCCGCGTACGGCGACGGCCGGACGGTGCAGCCGGTGATGGAGCCCATCGCCGTCGTCGACCACTGGCTGCGGGTGGCACGCGAGAACAAAGCCCTTCTGTTGTTGAACATCCAGCCCGGACGGGCCTACGGTCACACCGGCGGTGAGACGATCGCGACGTGGTCGGATACCTCGCGCCGATCGTGGACGCGAATCACCTGCCGGAGAAGGCGCTCGTCTACCACCAGGTGGCCCGCTCGGTCGTTCGCGAGACGGCCGGCATCAAGCGGCATGCGGGTGTCCAGATCATCCGAAGCATCGACGGAATCGGGTCGCGTGCACAGAAGACATCGACCTGGAACTGGATCGGACGCCAGCACAATCCGGCTGCGCGTCCCGGCTTCAAACTGTTCTTCAGCGAGGACCGCAGGCGTGGCCCGCTGATGACGCCGGCTCAGGTGCTGGCGCTGACTCCGAGACCCGACTACGTCATGTACGAGTGACGGGTCAGTCGGTACTGAACGGCTCATCCGGCAGCAGGTCGTCGGTGCCGAGCGATTCCTCGTCGTGGTCGACGCGCTCGCGCGCCGACTCGAGGTCGGGATCGTCGAGCACGTCGTCGTCCCATCCCTCCTCGGCCTGATCCTCGGTCGCCGGGTCGCTCCGGCCGTCGTCGTCGAGCCCCAGGTCGTTCACCGGGAGTTCCTCGGCAGTCACGTCGTCGTCGCGGTCGAACGGTGTTGTCATGAGGCCTTGTCTACTCCATCGCGGCAGGTCGCACCCGGAGGGCCGGTTCGGCACCGTGTGATCGACTAGTGCGGTGAGAACCGGATCGCGCCGCCCGTTCGTGCGTGACGATGCGTGAGCGCTGGCCGGTCCGGCTGCTCACCGCCGGATTGCTCGCCGGCCTGCTGCCTCTCACCGCCCTGATGACGACCGGCGGCACCCTCGGTGCCGCACGCGCGCACGCCGCCGACGTGGCCGAGACCCAGCAGATGGTGTCGACCGGTGCCGAGCCCGACGGGACGCCGGTGCAGCTGGATGTCAGCGTGTTCACACCCGACACGGCCGGACGGCATCCGGCGATCGTGCTCTCACACGGCTTCGGCGGCACGAAGGCGGATTCGGCGTCCTCGGCACGGCTGTTCGCTGCCGACGGGTACGTGGTCGTCACCTACACGGCACGCGGTTTCGGGGCCTCCGGCGGCCGCATCCATCTCGACGCACCTGCCTACGAGGTCGCCGACGCATCGAAGCTCATCGACATGCTGGCCACCCGCACCGATGTCCAGCTCGACGCTCCGGGCGACCCGCATGTCGGTGTCGCGGGCGCGTCCTACGGCGGTGCCCTGGCCCTGCTGGCGGCCGGGTACGACCGCCGGGTCGACGCCGTCGTGGCCACCATCACCTGGAACGACCTGACGCAGGCGCTGTTCCCCCAGTCCGCGCTCGCCGCCGGAGCGCAGCCGGCGACTCCGGCGGGTGCGGTGCCGGCGTCGCAACCGGGAGTCTTCAAGCAGCGTTGGGCATTACTGCTGTTCGGTGACGGCGCGGGTGCTTCGCCCTCGGCCGGCGGGAACGCCTCGGCCACGGGCTGCGGGCGATTCGATCCGACCGTCTGCGCGGACTATCAGCGTGCTGCGATCACCGGGACGGCCGATGCGAGGCTCCGTGCCCTGCTGAAGGCATCCAGCCCTTCCACGGTGGCGGCCAAGATCACCGCACCCACCCTCCTCCTGCAGGGCGAGCAGGATGCGTTGTTCGGCCTCGACCAGTCCGACGCGACCGCACGGGAGATCTCGGCGGCGGGGTCGACAGCGGTTCGCGTCGCCTGGTTCGCAGGCGGCCACGACGCCGCCTCGGTCGGCCTCGGCGGCGCCGAGACCGCGCTCACCAACTCCGGCGAGGTGTGGTTCGACCAGTACCTGAAGGGAAAGAGCGAAGACAACGCCGGCTTCCGTTACTCGATCGCGACGTCCGGGCTCGGTCTCGGGGTCAGCGACATGACGACGAAGCAGCTACCGGCGTATCCGGGAATCGGCGGAGTGGCCCCGATCGCCCGCACCGTGATCCCGCTGCGGAACCGGCCCCAGCAGGTGATCTCGCCGCCGGGTGGAAGCCCCGCGGCGTTGACCGGCATGCCGGGCTCGGCCGGCGCGCTGGCCGCGCTCGGTGCCGCCGGGGGATCGGGACCATTGGGCATCCTGCAAGGGCAATCGGCGACGTTCCCGTCCGCTCCGCTCGACGGCGGTACGTCGATCGTCGGGTCGTCCCGCGTCCGGTTGCAGGTCACCTCGTCGACGACGGACGCCGTGCTGTTCGCGTCGTTGTGGGTCGTCAAGGGCTCCGGCCGTGCGGCACCGACGACCGTGCCCGACCAGCTGGTGGCACCGATCCGCCTCAGCGGCCTGACGCCCGGCACCCCGGTGACCGTCGACGTGGCCCTTCCCGCCGTCGTCGCCCACGTCGACTCCGGGTCGCGGGTGCGAGTCGTCGTGTCGTCCACGGATCAGGCCTACGCGACTCCGACCGACGCTCGCGTCTACCAGGTCTCGCTCGATTCGGTCGACCTGAGCGTCCCGATCGTGACCGGCGCGGCCACGGTCACGAAGCAGGCCGGGACGCCGTGGGGCCTGATCGGGTTCGTGCTCCTCACGATCGCCGGAGCTGCCGCCACCGCTCTCATCGTTCGCCACCGCGCGCGGCACGAGCTCGCGGCAGCCGGTGCCCTGGTCACCGCCGCACCCGTTTCGCTGGCTTCACCCGTTGCGCCCGCCGGAGGACCCGCCCCCGCGGCGATGGTCGATCGCGACGACGACATCGTCCTTGCTGTGAACGGATTGGTGAAGACCTACGGCCGCGCCGTCAGGGCTGTCGACGGCGGTTTCTGGACGGCGCGACGCGGGCAGGTCGTCGGCCTGCTCGGACCCAACGGCGCCGGCAAGACCACGACCATGCGCATGATCGTCGGCCTGGTCAGGCCCGACGCCGGATCGGCCGAGGTGCTCGGACAGGTCATCACGCCGGGCTCGCCGGTTCTGCGCGACGTCGGCGCCTACGTCGAGGGGCCGGGATTCCTGCCCCACTTGAGCGGACGGCAGAACCTCGTCGCGGGCTGGGAGGCGACCGGTCGCCCATTGGCCGAGGCGCACCTGGACGAGGTGCTCGAGATCGCCGGGCTGGGGTCGGCGGTCGACCGCAAGGTGCGCACCTACAGCCACGGGATGAAGGCCCGTCTCGGCATCGCCGCCGCGATGGCCGGCCTGCCCGCCGTGCTGATCCTGGACGAACCCACCAACGGGCTCGACCCGCCACAGATCGTGGCCATGCGCTGGGTGCTGCACGACTACGCCGCGACCGACCGCACCGTCATCGTGTCGAGCCACCTGCTGGCCGAGGTGGAGGCGACCTGCACGCACGTCGTCGTGATGGCCCGAGGTGCCCTCGTCGCCGTCGGCTCGGTGGCGAAGATGCTCGACTCGGGCACCACGATCGTCGTCTCCGTCGACCGTCCCGAGGACGGCCGCGCGGCACTGATCCGGATGGAGGGCATCGGTGTCATCGAACTGGCCGACGACGGTGCCCTGGTGATCGACCGCGGCACCAGGACCTCTGCGGAGATCGTCGCGTACCTGGTGGACGCCGGCATCGGTGTGGACGCGGTCACGCGCCGCCGTGCGCTCGAGGACGTCTTCATGTCGCTGGTGTCGGCATGAGCATCTCGACCAGCACGGACGCCCGGCCGCTACGGTGGCGGGCGGAGGCACGTCGCCAGCTCGGCCGTCGACGCACCCAGGTCGTCTTCGCGCTGATCGCGGTACTTCCACTGCTGCTGGTGGGTGCCTTCTCCCTCGGCGCGAACGACAACACCTCGAACGCCCCAGGCTTCGTCGACCTGGCCACCCGCAGCGGCGCGAACTTCAGCGTGTTCACGCTGTTTGCGACCACCGGCTTCGCACTCGTCGTCATCGTCGCGCTCTTCTTCGGCGACGCCGTGCCGTCGGAGGCGAGCTGGGGGAGCCTGCGCTACCTGCTCATCGCGCCGGTCCCGCGTGGGCTGCTGTTGCGGAGCAAGCTCGTCGTCGCCGCGGGCAGCTCTCTGGTCGCCCTGGTCATCGTCATCGGCTGGTCGACCTTGGTGGGCTTCGTGTTCTACGGGACCGGTCCGTTCGTGACGCCGGGCGGGGACGAGATCGGCTGGAGTTCGCTCCTGCCGCGGATCCTGCTCATCCTCGGCTACACCGCTGTCAGCCTGCTGACAGTCGCCGGACTGGCCTTCCTGTTCGGCGTTCTCGCCGACGCCCCGCTGGCCGCGGTTGGCGGCGCCGTTCTCGTGACCATCCTGTCGACCATCCTCGATTCGATCACCGCGTTGGGACATTGGCGATTCGGCCTGCCCACGCACTACTCCTACGCGTGGGCCGACGCACTCGGAGGAAGCATCCAATACGGCGACATGCTCCGCGGTGCGTTGTGGTCGATCGCCTACGGCGTGATCCTCACGACCATCGCGTTCGTCCGGTTCGGCCGCAAGGACATCCTGAGCTGAGCTCACCGCGTGGGAGACTGGTGCGCGCCAGAACCATCCCGCGAGCCACCCTGGAGCCCGGCCTCACATGCAGTTGCTTCTCATCCGCCACGCCGAATCGGTGAACAACCTGCTCGCAACGCAGCACGTGTTCGCCGAGTACATGCGCCGGCGGAGCCCGGATCCGAGCATCACCGAGCGCGGATTCGTCCAGGCCGACGCCCTGGCACGGCATCTCGAGAAGGTCGACTACGGGATCACCGACATGTTCGTCAGCCCGATGCGCCGCGCCGTCCAGACGGCACGGCCGATGGTGCAGGCACTGAATCTCAAGCCCCGCATGTGGGTGGCCATCCACGAGGACGGCGGGATGTTCACCGGCGACCCGAACGCGCCCGAGAGTGTCAGCGGCCACCCCGGCCTGACACGCGCCGAGTTCGCCCGTGACGATCCGGAGTTCGAACTCGTCGACGAGATCACCGACGACGGCTGGTGGACCGCCGGCTGGGAGGACCGCGCGGCCTGTCACGCTCGTGCGATCCGGGTCGCCGCCGACCTCGTCAACCGCGCCGAATCCGAACGGGCACAGGGGATCAGGTCGGTGGTGGCGCTGGTATCGCACGGGACGTTCCTGGACGCGCTGATCAAGGCCCTCTTCGGTCACCTGCCCGACGAGCGACACCACTACTTCCTGAACAACACAGCGCTGAGCCTGCTCGACTTCTCCCGGCCCGGGCGCATCCGGCTCGCGTACCTCAACCGCACCGAGCATCTGCCCGCGGACCTCATCACCGTCTAGCCGCCGGCCGACCAGCCGAGCCGGCTCGCCAACCAGCGCAGGACGACTTCGCCCTGCGCCAGTTGGAAGGCCCGCACCGTCGGCAACCCCGCCGGTGCCGGCTGGCGGGCCGAGTCGAGGAAGTACGCGGCCAGCCCGGCCAGGAACGCCGTCACGAGGTCGGGGTCGGCCGCACGCAGCACCGGCGACTGCTTCATCAGCGCTTCGACGTCGTGGCCGCCGTAGAGACCGACGTTCAGCAGCAGCGAGACGGAGTCGATCCAGGCGGCACCCCGGCAGGCCCACGGCCAGTCGACGAGGACGACCGACCCGTCCGGGCGTACGAGCATGTTGTCCGCGCGGACGTCGAGGTGGACGAGGCTCTCGCCGTGGCACGCGTCGATCCCGCGGATCGCCAACGCACGGAGCTCGTCGAGGTGATCGACGGCGATCCCGGGCAGCTCGTCCCCCGGCTCAGCGGCGAGGTTGTCGAACCCGCGGAAGTCGTCGCGGAGTTCGTCCTCGGTGCGGGGGACGACGAGGCCGGCCGGGACGGGTGTGAGCTCGTCGGCCAACCGTTGCAGGGTTTCCAGCACCGAAGCGACCTCGCCGGTCTCCCACGGGGTCACCGGATGCCGGCCCTCGATGTCGGCGAGCACGAGGGCCACCCAGTCGCCGTCATCGAAGCTGCCGAGGAGCGTGGTGGCCGACGCGGTCGCCGGAAGGCCTGCGGTGATGGCGATCTCGCGCCGGTACATGTCGGGAGTGAACGCGTTCAGCGAGCCGTTCGCCGCCTTCACGAATGCCCGTCGGCCATCGGCGCCGACCAGCCGTTCGGCCGCGCCCGGCGAGAAACCGCCGACCTGCGATTCGGTGGCGACGATCGGCGCGCCGACGATGCGCGCGATCTCCAGCCGGACGTGCGCAGGCACGTCCGACCAGCCGATCCGCACCCCCGCCGCCGTCACCATCGGGCCACGATGACACGGCCGGCGGGGGCACAGCGACGGGGTTTCGTCGATTCAGCCGGGCAGATCGGCCTGCAGGAGGTCGCCGACGGGGACGGGCAACGACACCTGGTCGATGAACTCCTCCGGCATGGTGAGTGCCGGACGTACCTGGCACCGCGCCGGGCTGGCCTCGACCACGACGACGCGTCGCCACGTCCATCCGTCCGCCGGGTCAGTGACGTCGATCGCGTGCCCGGCCAGGGGAGTCGGCAGCAGGCACCACCAGAACTCGGCGAGTTCGGCCAGCCCGTACTGGTTGACCAGTGCCGTCGCGGTGGCCGCGCTCTGCGCCGGGCCGAGCCGGGTGCCGATCAGCGTGACCGGCACGACCGCAGGCGCGGCGTCGGCTGCGGACATCAGATATCCCGTGAGCTCGCCGTCGCTCGCACGCCGGCACGGTTGCCAGTCGTCGGGAATCATGATGGGTCGACTTTTCCGGAAGAGGGGAACCGACGGAGGTGACGTCGGCGCGGACGTCGCCGGAGTTTCGAGGCTGCCCGACGTGCACCTGAAGCCCACCTGAAGATCGCGCGGAACGGGGCACCCGCGGCCGCCCTTCAGTCGTTCTTCAGGTAGTTCGGCTGGAATGGGGCACCTGATCGCCCGTCCCCTTCCCATGCCACCGGACCTTTCCCGGAGGAGACCACCTGTGCTGACCGTCGCCGATCTCGTGCTGTTCGTCGTCATCGCGCTCGCCGCCCTCGGCGGCTGGGCTCGTGGGTTGTCCCGGACGGTGAGCCGCGTCGCCGGCTTCGCGCTCGGCGCGATCGGCGGATCGTGGCTGGCTTCCGTCGTCGTGAGCCCGACCGGATCGCTGCTCTCACGGGTCGTGCTGGACGCCGCGTGCATCCTCGGTGGCGCCCTCATCGGGACGGCCATCGGTTCGCGGGTCGGCGACGCATTCGGCCGGTTGCTGCGCCGAATCCACCTCCGGCTGCCCGACCAGGTGGCCGGTGCCCTGGTGTCCGCCGCCGCCGCCGTGCTGGTCTGCTGGCTCGTCTCCGGGATGGTGATCGGCGCGGGATCCCCGGCAGTGACCGCCGCGGTGCGTGGCAGCGCAGTGCTGGCCGGGGCGTCGACCGTGATGCCCGACCGGGCCGTGATCTCGGGCCGGATCGTGCAGACCGTGCCGACGCCGTTGGCGTTGGGCACGCTTATGAACGGGACGGGTGTGCCCCGCCCGTAGGGTCGGACCATGCCAGCCGAGCCCGCCGTCCCGCCGTCCGCACCGCCTCGACGGGCGCCGCCGGGTCTCGCGCTGTTCGCAGCGGCACTGGCCGAGCACCTCGGCGTCGACGCGATCGACGATCTCGACAGTGTGCTCGCGCTGGCCGGCACCGCCGCGCACGAGGTCGTGCGACCGGCCGCCCCGGTCGCGGCCTACCTGCTCGGCGCAGCGGTGGCCACCAGCCCGGGTCAGCCGGTGGCCGCGATCGCGGCCGAGATCGAGACGTTCATCCGGACCTGGGCGGAGTCGTCCGAACCGCGCTAGCCGAACCGATCCGACGGGGCTAGATCAGATCGGTCGGCGTGTCGACGTCGTGCCCCGCGCCCCATCGATCGGCGACCTCCGCGACCTCCCCGCTGGCGAGCAGCAACCGGGCCGGCCGGTTGACCAGCGGAACGTGCCGAGCGAGCGTGACGCGCAGCCACGCCGCGCGGTAGCAGGCCAGCAGGGGCTGCCGAATCCCTTGCCTGTCGACGAGATAGGCGACATCGACGGTCGGTCCGCAGGCGTCTACGAGCGCGGCGACCGCCAGGCCGGCCTGCGGCATGTCGGCTGCCACGACGACGATGTGGCTCGCGTCCGCAGGTACCTGCGCAACGCCCGCGCCGATCGCCGCCAGCGGTCCCGACAGCGGCGGGTCCTCGCGGATCCAGGTGACCGTCCGCACCGTCGCGCGCTGCGGGCCGACGACGACGATCGGCCAGTCCTCGGGTAGGCCGGCGATCGTCTTGTCGAGCAGCATCGCGAGCTTGTCGGTACCGAACCTCAGGCTGCGACCGCCGGCTATCAGCACGATCCAGACCGGTGCCGACATCGCCCTGTTGTCCGTCATGGGCCGACTCATCGCACCCGGTCGGCGCGCGAGTACAACGTGAAGCTCTCGCCGCGGACGAAGCCGGCCAGGGTCAGTCCCTGGGCGCGTGCGAGATCGACGGCCATACTCGACGGTGCCGACACCGCGCTGAGGATGGGCACACCGGCGAGAATCGCCTTGTAGACAAGCTCCATCGACGATCGCCCGCTGACCTGGAGTACGTGCCCGCGCAGCGGGAGGAGACCCTCGCGCAGCGCGAACCCGACCACTTTGTCGACGGCGTTGTGACGTCCGACATCCTCGCGGACGACGACCGGTGAGCCGTCGGTGGTGAACAGGCCGGCGGCATGCAGCCCGCCCGTTCGGCGGAACGTGGCCTGCTGCTCGCGCAGGGCATCCGGCAGCCGGGTGAGAACGTCCGCGGTGATCGACGTCTGATCGGTTGCCACGTGCCAGCGGGCCCGCTGGTGCACGACGGCGATGCTGTCCGCGCCGCACACACCGCAGGCCGACGAGATCGCGAACCCACGACCGATCGGTGGCGCGACGCCCGCCTTCAACCGCACGTTCACCGACGCGCTGCGGTCGAGCCCGTCGCCTCGGCTGCGCTGCTCCACGCCGACCACGTCGTCGATCGAGCCCAGAACGCCTTCCCCCACGAGCCATCCGAGCGCGAGGTCGATGTCGTGCCCGGGCGTCCGCATCGTCAGCGCACTGACATGACCGGCCTCGGCCGGCACCAGGATGCGGATCTCGACAGGTTCCTCGACCGCCACCAGGTCGGCCTCGGACGCGCGATGCGCACCGTCGTCGCGCACGGCGACGCGTTCGACCCGGATCCGGTTCGCGCTGCCGCTCATGGTGTCGCGCGCACACTCTGGGCGGGATCGTCGTGCTGGTGCAGGGCCAACGTCACGACCACAGCCTTGGATGTCGGGGTGTTGCTGCCCTTGGCCACCGAGTCGAGCGGGACGAGCGCATTGGCCTCCGGGAAGTACGCGGCCGCGCAGCCGCGGGCGGTCGGGAACGACACCGCGCGGAAGCCGCGGATCTGGCGCACCTCGCCGTCACGCCACTCGCTGGTCACGTCGATCGTGGCGCCGTCGGGAATCCCCAAGCGGGCCAGGTCGTCGGGGTTGACGAACACGACCCGCCGGCCACCGTGGACGCCCCGATAGCGATCGTCGAGGCCGTAAATCGTGGTGTTGAACTGGTCGTGGCTGCGAATCGTCTGCAGCAGCAGCCGTCCCGGCGGGACGACCGGCCAGCTGAGCTCATTTGCCGTGAGCTGCAACCGCTTCGTCAGCGTCGGGAAGGTACGCGAGTCCCGCGGCCCGTGCGGGAGGACGAAGCCGCCGTCGCGTCGGACCTTCTCGTTGTACTCGTGGCAGCCCGGGACCACATGCGCGATGTGGTCGCGGATGCGGTCGTAGTCCGCGCCGAGCGCGTCCCAGTCGATCCCGTTGCCTTCGCTCTCGCCGATCTTCTGTCCCTCGACGTGGTGCCCGAGGGTCGCCGCCGCGATCCCGCAGATGATGGCGACTTCGCTGCGCAGCATGGGCGATGCGGGCTCGAGCGGGCCGTGGCTGGCGTGCACCGCGCACACCGTGTCCTCGACCGTGACGAACTGCTCGCCGGCGGCCTGCCGGTCGATCTCGGTCCGGCCGAGACAGGGCAGCAGCAGCGATTCCGTACCCGTCACGAGGTGCGTCGCATTGAGCTTGGTGGCGACCGAGATCGTCAAGCGGGTCTTGGACAACGCGTCCCGGACGACCTCGGTGTCGGACACCGCCGAGACGAAGTTGCCGCCCATCGCCATGAACACGTCGGCGTCGCCGTCGCGCATCGCCCGCACCGACCTGACCGAGTCCAGGCCCTTCTCCCGCGGCATCGGGATGCCGAACTCGAGTTCCATCGCGTCCAGGAACGCCACCGGCGGCCGCTCCCAGATGCCCATCGTCCGGTCGCCCTGGACGTTGCTGTGGCCGCGAATCGGAGCGAGCCCGGCGCCAGGCCGGCCGATGTTGCCGCGAAGCGCCGCCAGGTTGACGATCTCGCGGATCGTCGCCACCGCGGCCTCGTGCTGGGTGATGCCCATCGCCCAGCAGAAGACGACCCGTTCGGCCTTCATGTAGCGGGCGGCGAAATCGTCGATCTCGCTCTCGTGCAGACCGGTCGCGGCGAGCACGGCGGCCTCGTCGAGATCGGCCAGGTGAGCGCGCAGATCGGCCAGGCCGGTGGTGTGTTCCTGGAGGAACCCGGTGTCCAGGACGGTCCCGGGACTCTCGTCGTCGGCGGCGATGACGCGCTTGCCGACAGCCTGCAGCAGCGCGAGGTCGCCGCCGAGCCGGACCTGGTAGAACGCGTCGGCCAGTGTCGTTCCACGGCCCACGACGCCGTCGGGTCGCTGGGGATTCTTGAACCGCAGCAGGCCGGCTTCGGGCAACGGGTTGACCGCGATGATGCTGGTGCCGCCGCGCTTGGCCTCCTCGAGTGCGGTCAGCATGCGGGGGTGGTTGGTGCCCGGGTTCTGCCCGAGGATGACGATCAGGTCGGCTTCGGCGAAGTCCTCGTAGCTGATGCTCGCCTTGCCGATACCGATGGTCTGCGCGAGCGCCATGCTGGTGGACTCGTGGCACATGTTCGAGCAGTCCGGCAGGTTGTTCGTGCCGAAGACGCGGACGAACAGCTGATAGGCGAAGGCGGCTTCGTTGCTGGCCCGCCCGGAGGTGTAGAAGATCGCCCGGTCAGGGGATTCGAGTGCGCGCAGGGCGGAGCCGGCGATCTCGAAGGCACGCTCCCACGACACCTCGCGGTAGTGGTCGTCACCCTCGGCCTTGTGCAACGGGTGCGTCAGACGACCCTGCTGGCCAAGCCAGTACTCGCTGCGCTCGCGCAGGGCGGACAGCGAATGCTCGGCGAAGAACTCCGGCCCGCAACGCGCCTTGTCGGCCTCCCAGCCCACGGCCTTCGCGCCGTTCTCGCAGAACTCGACCTTCTTGCGGTGGGGCGGATCGGGCCATGCACAGGAGGGGCAGTCGAATCCGTCCCGCTGGTTGAGCTTGCGCAGGGTCGAGGTCGATCGCGCCACGCCCGCCTCGCCGATCGCCTCGCGCAGGGCGTGGAACGCACCGGGCACGCCGGCCGCCCACTGCTTGGGCTGGGTGATCCGGAGGTTGTCGTCCTGCTGCCCGTCCTCGGCCCGCGCTCGTGCATTCGGCATACCCCACACCTTGGCACGACGGTGGCTGGCCGGGGTCGTCCAGGTCGCTGCAGATGCCGTGTTGCGCCGATCGGCGCCGACTACCCTCGGCCGGGTGGCTGACTCAGCAAGCGCTTTCCAAGGAAACCCGATCGACCTTCTCGTGGCCGGTGTCGACTCGTATGCCGACTGTCTGCGGGCCGACGGTGAGCTCCTCGACCCGGTGATGGGTGTCGCCACCCAGTACGGAACGGCCTATCACGCCTACGCGAACGCGGTCATCGCGGAGTTCGGGCCGGCGGACGTGCGCGACGAACACCTCGACCGCGCACTGCGTGGAGTCGAGGCTGCGCTCCGGCACACGTCACGGCCCGAGCTTGCGCCGACGGCCTCCGGGTTCGTCCGGGAGACGGCGAGTGTCCGCAGCGCCGGCAACCATCGCGACTTCACCTGGCCGCCGATCCTCAAAACGGTTCTGATCCTGGAACGGCTCGGGGCCGACGCGGGCCGGGTCAGGTCGTTGAAGGCGGCGGTCGCCGGGGTGGACGTGCATGCGTCGTTCCGGTCCCGGCCGCCGTCGAACTGGTGTGCGGTGTGGATGAGCGGCGAGTGGATCCGCATGCGGGAGGGACTTTCACCAACCAGGGTTGAGGAGTTCGACGGTTGGCTCGACGTCTTCTTCGACGAGGTGCTCGATTCCGACCTCGGGCTGTTCCTCGAGCGTGGATACCCGAATGCGTACGACCTGTTCACGAAGGCGCATCTGGCCGACCTGCTCGTCGAAGGGTACGACGGGCGGAATCGTCAACGCCTGCTGGACTTCCTGACGGCCGGGGTGAAGCGGAGCCTGGCGATGCAGCTCTCGGACGGGTCCGTCGCGTCGGGCTATCGCAGCGCCGGGCAGACGTGGACGCTCGGTGCGCAGGTGGCGTTCTTCACGTCGGCGCTTCGGCTCGAGCTGCCGGGAAACCGCGACGACGTGGTCGCTGCGGCGTGGCGAGCGTTCTCGTCGATGCCGGCCTGGCAGCGGCCGGGCGGCTACTACTCGCCGGTGCTGAACCTGCAGCCACCTGAGCGGCGGGTGGGCTACGAGGGCTACACAGCGGACGGGCACTACGCGAACCTGGCACTCGCGTTCCTGGCGACGGGGCTGCGTAACGAGCTGACGGCACTGCCGCGACCCGGCATCGATGAGCTCGACCGACGCCCCGCCGTCGGCCTCGGCGTCGAGCCGATCACCCACCGGGGCGTACTGCACGAGGGCCGGGTCAGCCTCGCGGTGCAGGCCCAGGCCGACGGTGTCTACGACGGGACCGGGCTGGTCGACGTCACCTTCGGCGTCGGGCGCATGCTGCAGTTCGTCTCGAGCGCGCGGCACCGCAGCGGCGGCCCGTGGATCAACCTCGGGCTCGGGCTGCGCAGCGAACCGGCGCGGACGCCGACGGTCGTGGTGTCGGGCCGGCGGCACCGCTTCGTCGACGCCGGCCTGGCCGGCGGGCAGCTCACGGTCGACACGGTGATCGAGCCGTTGGCCGAGGGCGACGACCCGGTGGCGGGCTGGGCGTTTCGCGGCCAGTGGCGGCCGACGCCGGACGGGATCGAGGTGGTCGAGGGGACGCCGGGGCACACGAGCTATCCGACGCTGTTCGTGCCGTACCCGAGCGACCTCGGCGGCGGCTTGCACACGGCCGTCTCGTGGATCAAGGGCGGCGCCCGGTTCGGACTCGGCGAGGAATGGGTCGAGGTGACCGTGGACGCGTCGCTCGAGGGCCGACTCGACCTGCCCGACGACTACGAGAACCGGCGCGGGCTGTGCGGCCTCGTCCGCCTCGACCTGGCCGAGCCCGCCGAGTTCGTCAGCTGGCGGATCCGCAGCTCGGCCTGACCAGGCTGGCCGACCCTTCTCGATCCAAGGTCCACAGAGTGGGCGCGTACACACGCGACACGCCGTGCCGACCCCGCGGCAGCGTCCACTCTGAGTGGTCAGGGTGTCCAGCCGGTCTCGGCCGCCCACCGCGCGGCCGCCTGCATGAGGACTTCGGTGGCCGGCCTCTTGATCTGGCCGTAGTCGTAGATGTCGGGCACCGATCGAGCGAGCCGGAGCTTGAACGCTCCCCACGCGTCCCGGGCCGCGTCGTCGGCGCGCAGGTAGTCGCGGAACAACAAGGTGTAGCGGGCGCCGGGACCGCCGAGCGTGCGGATGTGGATGTTGACCGGACGGCCCCCGACCGGCGGCGCGTAGACGAGCTTCGCCGACGCGACCCCGAACGAGCGCTCGACGCGGTTCCACGGTTCGGGTCGCTGCCGATACCCGGCAGCGGTCATCAGGGTGTCGATCGGCGGCTCACCGACATCGTCCACCGACACCGAGACGTCGAGACACTCCTTCGCGGCCAGCCCGGGCACCGACGTCGACCCGACGTGGTCGATGCGCGGGCGGCTTCCCCGAGCACCGACGCCAGCGACCCACCAAGAAGCTCGAACTCGCCCGGCCAGCTCGGCCGGTACGGCACCACGAGCACGCCGGCAGCGGAGATCTCGTCGTCGAACGGCACGTCGCGCTCAGCCGGTCACGGCGACGACGACAAGGACGACGCCGACGCGTTCGCCAGCGTGCTGAACCGCCCGAGCAGGTGTGGCCAGTCGCCGAACTTCTGACGGAAGTCGCCGTTGCCGGCGTTCCAGCCGCCGTGCTCGAAATGGCACGCGCAGCCGGTCGAGGTCGCGACGAACACCACGCTGCTCTCGCTCGGGAAGTCCAGGGTCTGGGCGAGCGTGCTGGTCTGGGCGTAGCGCCTGCCGTACTCCCACACCAGCACCGTCCCGAACGGGTACCGCTTCCCGTCCGAATGCACCAGCACGACGGGGCCACCGGGCGTGGGCTCGATCTCGATGCCCGCGAAGGTGTCCGCGTCCGCGTTGTAGTGACCGTCCCACCACTCGCCCATCCGCACGGTGAACGCGTCGAAGGCCCGCTCGGGCGAGCACCGGAGGTCGAGGTCGAAGGTGATCGGCTCGAACGCCATGCCCGCCATCCTCACCCCACTTCGGCCCGGACGCCAAGCATCCGGGCCGAAGCGGAGCACATGCGGATCAGTCCGCCAGGAACAGCTCGATCACCGGCACGGCGACCGCGGGCGCCTGCTGCGGCAACCGCAACGAGAGCACGTCGGACTCCAGCCCGTTGACGCTGACGTGCCCGTCGTTGTGCGGCGCGACGATGCGCACCTCGGACCCGTCGTGCAGGAACTGCGCGTACTCGACCTTGCCGCCGAGCCCGGGCAGGTGCACCATCCCGAACGGCCACGCGAACAGGTGCAGGTAGAGCCGCTTGCCTCGCTGCGTGTAGCGGGCGTCGACCGGCGGGGCGAACGAGCTCTGCCCGGCACCGCGGATGGACCGCTCGTTGACCCGCATCCACGCCCCGACGCCGCGCAGGGTCTCGAGTGCCTGCGGCTCCCACTCGCCACGACCGTTCGGGCCGACGTTCATCAGCATGTTGCCGCCCTTGCTGACGGTGTCGATCAGCATCCGCACGACCAGCTCGGGTGACTTCCAGTCGTGGTTGTCGCGGTCGTATCCCCAACTCCCGTTGAGGGTCTGACACGCCTCCCAGAGCTGCGGGCCGGTACCGGGGGTGACCACGTTGCCCACCGGCTGGACCTGTTCGGGCGTCGTCAGGTCGGCGTTGTCGAGGTCGAGCCGGTCGTTGACGATGATGCCCGGCTGAAGCTCGCGCACCATGTGGTCGAGCTTCTCCGACTGCCAGTCGTCGCGGCCCTTGCCGCCCCACACCCGGTTCGGGTAGGAGAAGTCGAACCACATGACGTCGACTTTCCCGTAGCCCGTCAGGAGTTCACGGACCTGGCCGTGCAGGTACTCGGCGTACTTGGTGATGTCGCGGTCGGCGTGCGCTGCCTTGAACTCCTCGTCGTCACGCTGGGAGTGCAGGCCGTCGACGGGGAACTCGGGGTGATGCCAGTCGATCACCGAGTGGTAGAAGCCGACGTGGTGACCCTGGTCGCGGAACGCGTCCACCATCGGGCCGATGAGGTCCTTGCCGTATGGTGTGTTCGGCGCCGAGTAATCGCTCAACTTCGTGTCCCACAAGGCGAAACCCTCGTGATGCTTGGTGGTGACGACGAAGTAGCGCATGCCGGCGTCCCAGGCCGCCTTCGCCCACGCGGTCGGGTCGAACAGGTCGGGATCGAAGTGGTCGAAATACTTCTGGTAGTCGGCGTCGGAGATCTTCTCGCGGTTCTTCACCCACTCGTGCCGCGCGGCGTTCGCGTACAGGCCGAAGTGGATGAACAGCCCGAACCGTGCGTCGGTGAACCACTCGGTGTCGGGCGGGGTGAGATCGGAACCTTCGGGGACGGGCGACATGTGCCGGCTCGCTTTCACGAAAGACAGGGGCTCGGACGGACGCGAGCACCAACTGGAAATCCTATACGATTCCCACCGTAGCCGACCTTGTACGCCTTGCAGCAAGGCCGTGGACCACACCCTGGCCCGTCCCGGCCAGGACCCGGTTCACGGGGAGTCGGGCGACGCCACGGTGATGCCCAGGTGCTCGGCGAACGCTGGCGCGAGGTCGTGCAGCTGCGCCTCGCTGATGATCGCCCCGCGCAACGAGTCGAGCCCGACCACGTGACTCAGCTCCGCGGTCGAGATGTCGACCTCGGTCAGCTTCGCCTGTGACACCCGCAGGTGCCCGATCCGGCAGCCGACGAATCGCATCCGGCGCAGTGTGGCGCCGCCGACGTCGATCTCCCCGATCGACCCGCCGGTCACGGTGACGTCGACGAGCCGGGCGCCGCGCAGGTTGATGTAGTCGAGTTTGCCGCCGGTGATCGTCACCCGCGTCCACATGGCGTCGTGTGCGACCACAGCGCCGAACCGCGAGTCCGACACCGTCACGTCGGTCCACGCTGACTTCGCCAGCTGCAGCGAACTCGCCTGCACCCCGGTGAACGCGCAGTCGACGAACCTCGCGCCACCGAGCTGCGCCTCGTGCAGCAGGCACCCGTCGAACCGGCACTCGGTGAACAGCGAGCCACGCGCGTTCGCGCCGCCGAGGTCGACGCGATCGGCGATCCGGCCGTCGTAGTCGTCACCGGGTTGCAAGGGCACGTCGAACGGCACCAGCGCCCGGTTCCCGAGCCCGGTCACGACCCGTGTCAGCGCCCGACCTGGAATCGGAGCATATTCCACGACGCCGCCGGCAGGGTCGCGGTGGCGACGCTTCCGTCGATGCTCGCGTTGCCCGGCTGTGGCACGACCCGATCGGGGTGGTCGACGTCGTTGATCGCGGTGGGGTCGTCGTCGTGCAGAGCCACGTGCTCGACCAGCGTGGCCGACCCGAAACCACCGAGGTTGACGGTGAGGCCGAGCTCGTCGCCGACGCTGCGGTTGCACGCGAACACCACGAGCGCGCCGGTCGCCTCGTCGTAGGTCGCGGTGCTCCAGAGCTGCGCGGCCTCGGGGAACGCGGCGGTGGCGACGACCGGTGAGTCGACGCCCGCGCGCAGCACCCGCCCCTTGGCGTAGCGCGCCGTGAGTGCGAACGGGTGGAAGATCGTCTGCCGCCACGCCGGCCCGCCGGGAACGGTCAGGATCGGCGCGATGACGTTGACCAGCTGCGCGAGGCACGCGACCTTCACCCGGTCCGCGTGCTGGAGCAGGGTGATCAGCAGGCTGCCGACGACGACCGCGTCATGGACGTCATAGATGTCCTCGATCAGCGCCCCGGCCGGCTGCGCCGGCAGATTCTGCTCACCGGCGAACCGGCTCTGGAACCAGACGTTCCACTCGTCGAACGACAGGTTGATGAGCTTCTCGCTCTTCAGCGACGCACCGACATGGTCGGCCGTCGCCACCACCGCGTCGATGAAGCGGTGCATGTCGTCTGCGGACACGAGGAACGACGACGCGTCGCCGTCCTTCGGCTCGTAGTAGGCGTGCAGGGAGATGAAGTCGACCTGGTCGTAGGCCTCGGTGAGCACTTCCCGTTCCCAGGCGGCGAATGTCGGCATGTGCCGGTTGCTCGACCCACATGCGACGACCTGAAGATCGGTGTCGGCCCGGCGCATCGCACGTGCCGTCTCGGAAGCCAGCCGGCCGTACTCGGCGGCCGTCTTGTGGCCCATCTGCCACGGGCCGTCGAGCTCGTTGCCCAAGCACCACAGGCGAATGTCGTGCGGGGCCTCGTGCCCGTTCGCGGCACGCGTGTCGGCAGGTTCCGTGCCGACCGGGAAGTTGCAGTACTCGAGGTAGTCGATGGCCTCCTCGACGCCGCGGGTGCCGAGGTTGATCGCCATCATCGGCTCGACCTCGGCCTTGCGGGCCCAGTCCATGAACTCGTCGGTGCCGATCTGGTTCGTCTCGATCGTGCGCCATGCCAGGTCGAGGCGGCGCGGGCGCTGGTCGCGCGGTCCGACACCGTCCTCCCACTTGTAGCCGGAGACGAAGTTGCCGCCCGGGTAGCGGACCGTGGTGACACCGAGCTCGCGGACGAGGTCGAGGACGTCGGTCCGGAAGCCGTCGGCGTCGGCGGTCGGATGGCCCGGTTCGTAGATGCCGGTGTAGACGCACCGTCCGAGGTGTTCGACGAACGACCCGAAGATCCGGGGATCGATCGTGCCGACGACGAAGGCGGGATCGAGCACGACATGCGCGGTGGGAGCCATGGCGCAATCCTGCCGGGTCGGCGACGGCTGCTCAAACCACCGAGCCGAAGACTGTCCCGATCAGGTACGTGACGACCATCGCGATCGCGCCGCCGCCGACGTTGCGCAGGATCGCCCGCCGCACGGGTGCCTGCCCGAGCCGGGCGCTCATCGAACCGGTGACCACCAGGGCGATCAGGACTGCGGCGAACGTCGCCGGCACCCGGATCGAGCTCGGGGTGAGAACGATGGTCAACAGGGGCAGGAGCGCGCCGACCGCGAATGCGATCAGCGACGCGAAGGCCGCCGACCACTGGTTGCTCAGGTCGTTCGGGTCGATGTGCAACTCGGCCTCGGCGTGGGCACCGAGCGCATCGTGGTGCGTCAGCGCGGTCGCGACCTCGAGCGCGAGGTCGGCGTCGAGGCCCTTGGCCTCATAGATCCCGGCCAGTTCGGCCAGCTCGGCCTCGGGTTCGTCCTTGAGTTCCGCGCGTTCGAGAGCGAGCATCGCGGTCTGGGTGTCGCGCTGGGTGCCGACGGACACGTACTCGCCCGCGGCCATGCTCAGCGCCCCGGCAACCATGCCGGCGAGACCGGCGATGAGGATCGCGGCGCTGTCCGATGTCGCGCCGGCGACGCCGACGACGAGTCCCGCGGTGGAGATGATGCCGTCGTTCGCGCCGAGCACACCGGCACGGAGCCAGTTGAGCCGGCTCGTGAGCGATTCGTCGTGCGGTTCCGGGTGATCGGGCTCGCCGGCTGCGGCATCGGTCGACGTGCTCGGATCCAGGTCGTTGCCCACGTGAGCACCGTAGGCAGCGCAGGCGCTGCGCGCATCGAAGGATTGCCTGCCCAATCGCGCGGACGCGAGCGGCGGATCAGACCTTTGGCGAGAGGGCGTCGAGGCCGCCCCGGAGCACGCGCCCGGCGACCTTGACGTCGCGCTCGCTCACGCCCCCGACCAACGTGGCCTCGACCTTGCCGACGAGCTTGTGGGCTTTCGTGAGCACCGTGCGGCCCTTGCGGGAGACGCTGAGCTCCTGGATGCGCCCGTGCGTCGGATGAGCCTTGCGCACGACCAGACCGTCACGTTCGAGCAGGGCGACCACCCGGTGCATCGTCTGTGCCGTGACATGGCACTGGCGCGCGAGTTCGGCGTTGCTGAGCTTGGGGTCGCCGTCGATGGCCGCGAGCGCGGTGTACTGCGCGGGAGTCAGGTCGAGTGCCTGCAGCTCGTGGTCGAGCGCGATGTCGAGCGCATGCTGTGCCCGCTTGAGAAGCGTGCCCAAACTCTCGTCGGTCGGAGGGGTGCTCATTCGCACACCCTAGATCGATGATGCCACCCCGGCCAGCGTCCGTCAGGGTGCTGACAGCCCGCGGGAGGAACCGCACGCAGCCATAGGCTGGGCGTCCGATCCGGCCAAGACCCCGACCTGGCAGGAGTGTTCCGCCCGTATGCACGACCTCAGCACACTGACGATCGTCGCCCTCGTCGCCGCGGCCCTGTTCGCGGGCTGGGTCGATGCCGTGGTCGGCGGCGGCGGGCTCGTCCAGCTGCCGGCCCTGTTGCTCGGGCTCGGCGGGCACTACCCGATCATCGCGGCGTTGGGAACGAACAAGCTGGCGTCGGTCTGCGGCACGACGACCAGCGCGATCACCTACTACCGCCGGGTCCGTCCGGACCTGAGCACGGCGGTCCCGATGGCCGTTCTCGCGTTCGCCGGATCGATGGGCGGCGCCGTCGTCGCCGCGCACATCCCGTCGGAGGTGTTCCGGCCGGTGATCCTGATCCTGCTCGTCGCGGTCGCCGCCTACGTGTGGATGCGGCCGGCCGTCGGCGGCGCGACGGCGCTGCGCTGGGACAACCACCGGCACTACGTCGCGGCCGGCATCGCCGGTGCCGCCATCGGGTTCTACGACGGGGCGATCGGCCCGGGCACCGGCTCGTTCTTCGTCTTCACCCTCGTCGGCATGCTCGGCTACGCGTTCCTCGAGGCGAGCGCGATGGCGAAGATCGCCAACATGGCCACCAACCTGGGTGCGTTGGTGATCTTCGTGCCGAACGGCGCCGTGCTCTGGAGCCTGGGCCTCGTGATGGGTGCGGCCAACATGCTCGGCGGCTACGTCGGGGCACGGACCGCGGTCGCCAAGGGCAGCCGATTCGTCCGGATCGTGTTCCTGGTGGTCGTCGCGGCCCTGATCGTCCGGCTCGGTTACGACGTCATCGCGGGCTGACGTACGCCTCGTACAAGCCGTCGGCGACCTCGCTGGCCGCGAGCACGGTGTCGGCCCACCGCAGCAGGCCGGGACTCAGGGTCTGCGCGCGGTGCGCCGTACCGTCGAAGCCGTGTACCGCAAGGGCGTACGCGGCCCGCGGGTCCATCGGCTGCCCCACGTGCCAGCGGCCCGTCCCGGCACTGCGGACCTCGATCTCGTCGAGGTCCTCGACCCGGGCCGGACCGAGGTGCACGGCGACGGTCAGTCGCGTCGTGTCGGCAGCACCCGGTTCAGCACCGACGACACCACCGACAGGATGAGCGCGCCGAGGACGGCGGTCCAGAATCCGTCGACGTGGAAGGACACGCCGATCTTGCCGGAGATCCACGACGTCAGCAGCAGCATCAGGCCGTTGATGACGAGAAGCAGCAGCCCGAGCGTGAGGATCACGAACGGCATGCTCACGAACGTGACGACGGGCTTGACGATCGCGTTCACGATGCCGAAGACCGCCGCGACGACGATCAGGGTGAGGGCGTTCCTCGAGGTGGACCCGCCGGCGACGCTGATGCCGGTGAGCAGCCAGGCGGCGACCATCAGGGCCACCGCGTTGATGACAAGACGGAGTATGAGGCGCATGCCCGCATCATCCCAGGTCGACGCCAGCAGCGCACCGGCGACGCGGGTGCGCCGAAACCGGGAATCCGCTTCTGGAACGGTTTAGCCGAGTCGAACGCCGAGCCGGTCAGGGGTCGCCGGGCCCGCACCAGGGGTTTATGCTCCACCGACCGTCGGGTGAGCTGAACGGAATCGGTCGAGCCGGCGCAAAGAAAGGGTTTGCGATGAAGCGTCCGACCATCAGCGACATCGCCGAGCATGCAGGTGTGTCCAAGAGCGCGGTCTCGTTCGCCCTCAACAATCGGCCCGGGGTCTCGGACCGGACGCGCGCCCGGATCTTCGCCTATGCCGACGCTCTCGGCTGGTATCCGAACAGCGCAGCACGCTCGCTGTCGGCGGCGAAGGCCGACCTGGTCGGCCTGGTACTGGCACGCAAGCCGTCGGTGATGGCGGTCGAGCCGTACTTCATGGAACTCGTGTCCGGCATCGAGGGACAGCTGGGGACCTCGGACGTGGGGCTGGTGCTCAAGGTCGTGGGCGAGGACCTCCAGCGCGAGATCGAGATCTACCGCCGGTGGGCCGCGCAGCGCCGGGTCGACGGCGTCTTCATCGCGGATGTGCGCTCCGACGACCCGCGCATCGTCGAGTGCGAACGCCTCGGCCTGCCCGCCCTCGTCCTGAGCCGTCGTGTCGCCGCGGAGGCGCAGCGGCGACTGCCATTCCTCTCGGTGGACGTGCGGCCGGCGGTCTTCGCCCTCGTCGATCATCTGGTGACGTTGGGGCATCGGCACATCGCACGCGTGGCCGGCCCAGCGGCGATGGTCCACACCGGTGACCGTGACCGGGCCTTCGTCGCCGCCGCGCGCAGGTACGGCCTGCCCGAGATCGCCCGGGTCCGCAGCGACTACACCGCCGAGCAGGGCGAGCGGGCCACCCGCGCGCTGCTCGGCGCCGAACAGCCGGCGACCGCGATCGTGTACGACAACGACATCATGGCGGTGCGCGCGATCGTGGTGGCGCGGCAGCTGGGGCTGCGGGTCCCGGACGAGCTCTCGATCATCTCGTGGGAGGACTCGCTGCTCTGCGAGCTCCCGCAGCCCGCGGTGACGTCGCTGCATCTCGACGTCGTCGCCCTCGGCGCGACCGCGGCGGACATGCTCGCGCGCCAGATCAACGGTGCCGACGTCGCCGACCACGCCTTCCCGACGTCTGGGCTCGTCGTCCGTGGCAGCACCGGGCCAGCACGGTGATGAACCGGTTTCCCAAGGACGAATCACGCCCGCCCGACGGGCCGTTGATCACTGGATCGGTTCAGTAGACGGTTGCCATTCGACGGTGTCGTCCGGAATTGATCCGTTTCAATTGTCGTACAACGTCCTCATCAGGACTCCGTCATTCCGAGAAAGGTCACACTTTGGAAACGGCTCGCGATGGTTATGGCGAAAACGGGTCGACGCGAGCTTAGAGTCAGCGAGTCAATGCACTGGAGCGACGACCGATCGCCCCTCTGCCGCTTCGCTGAAGGGTGACCGATGACCGAGCGTTCCCGACCTGCCGACACCTTCTCCGCACTGCCCGGCTGGCACCCGTCCCGGCGCAACTTCCTCTCGATGGCCGCGCTGCTCGCCGGTGCCGCCGCGACGGGTGCGATGACCGGCTGCAGCACCAACGTCAAGAGCACCGGTGCCGCGGTCAAGGGCCGCACCGGCGCGGCCGGTGACCAGCTCTTCATCGCGGGCTTCCAGTGGGGCCCGGTGGCCAACTTCAACCCGCTCTCGCCCTCGGCCGGCTGGCCCGCCGGGCAGAACAGCTTCCAGCTGATCTACGAGTCGCTGATGCGGTTCAACCTGCTGACCGGCAAGCTCGAGCCCGGCCTGGCCTCGGCGCTCGACCAGCCCGACGCGAAGACGATCAAGGTGACGCTGCAGGACGGGATCGCGTTCTCCGACGGGGCGGCGGTGACGGTCGACGACGTCGTCAATACCTTCGAGCTGGCCAAGCGCAACAGCGGCCTGTCGTACTCCAACGTGTGGGGCTACCTCACCTCGGTCAAGGCCGACGGCGACAAATCGGTCGTGTTCAACCTGAACCCGAAGAACCTGAACGCCAACCTGGTGAAGAACGCGATCGCCGGCACCTGGATCCTCCCGAAGAAGGTCTGGGACGAGAAGGAGAAGGGCGCCGATCTGCAGAAGGACACCAACATGCAGCCGATCGGCACCGGCCCGTACTCCGTCGACAAGGTCGATCAAACCCAGGTCGTGCTCAAGCGCAACGACAACTACTGGGGCAAGGGCGTCTACGGCGCCCTGCCGGCCCCGACGTCCATCGTGCACCCGATCTTCAAAGGCAACTCCGACGGCGACCTCGCGCTCGAGCAGGGCAACATCGACGTCAGCCAGCAGTTCACCCCGCAGGTGTGGCAGATGTGGGAGAAGAAGGGCCTGCCGGTCTCGACGTGGCAGAAGAAGCCGCCCTACCACCTCCCCGGCAGCATCCCGTTCCTGATGATCAACATCCACAAGAAGGGCCTCGACAACGTCAAGGTCCGCAGCGCGATCGCCCACGCGATCAACTACAAGCAGATCGCCGAGACGGCGATGTCGAACTACTCGGTACCGGCGAACTCCAGCGCCATCCTGCCGACCGGCGCCGAGGAGAAGTTCTTCGACAAGGACAACGTCGCGAAGAACGGATGGACCTACGACACCACCAAGGCCATCTCGATCCTGGAGAAGGACCTGGGCTGCAAGAAGGGGAAGGACGGCATCTACGTCCTGCCCGACGGGACCCGGCTCGGCCCGTGGACGGCGATCACCCCGACCGGCTGGTCGGACTGGGAGGCCGCGCTGCAGATCGTGGCGTCCAGCGCGAAG
This sequence comes from Actinopolymorphaceae bacterium, assembly GCA_036786375.1. Taxonomy (GTDB): domain Bacteria; phylum Actinomycetota; class Actinomycetes; order Propionibacteriales; family DAIQRJ01; genus DAIQRJ01. The sequence goes on along the minus strand of DAIQRJ010000011.1, from coordinate 82,448 downwards.
GTCGTCGGCATCGACATCAAGACGCAGTCACCGCAGGCGCCGGTCGTCACGACGGCGATGCAGAACGGCAACTTCGACCTGGCCTGCTGGGGAGTCTCGGGTGTGGGTGTCGCCAGCCCGTGGACCCGGTTCCGGGATCTGCTCGACAACCGTGGCGTTCCGGCCGCCGGCAAGACCGCCTACTACAACTACAACCGGTTCTCCAACCCCGCGGTGCCCGGTCTCCTCGACGCCATCAGCACCGCCGGCGACGACGAGGCCAAGCTCAAGGAGCTCTACACCAAGCTGGACACGATCTTCATGCAGAACATCCCGACGGTCCCGCTGATGTACCGGCCGCTGGAGTTCTTCGAGTACAACGCCTCCACGTGGACGGGTTTCCCGAACGTCGACAACCCCTACGCGCCGCCGCAGTTCAGCGGCGCGGGCAACGCCTGGCTGTTCAAGATCAAGCGCACCACCTGACCGAACGGGATCTGCACAACCGGTCCGACCGGTCCGACGGGTCGGTCGTCGGATCAGAGTGTCACGAGAAGGGTTGGGTGCTGCATGGGTCTGGGAAAATACCTGCTGCGCAAGGTGTTGTGGTATCTCGGTGCACTGCTGGCCGCCCTGGTTCTGAACTTCCTGCTGCCACGGCTCATCCCGGGCAACCCGGTCGACGCGATCATCGCCCAGATGACGCGCGGCGGCGGGGTGCAGGGCGAGCAGCTCCAGGCCATCCACGAGCACTTCATGCAGGAGTTCGGCCTCGACAAACCCATGTGGGAACAGTTCGTGATCTACCTGCAGAACCTGGCCCACGGCGATCTCGGCACCTCGTTCGCCCTGTACCCGGCGAAAGTCACCGGCCTGGTCGCGGAGGCGCTGCCGTGGAGCGTGGCCATCCAGCTGCCGGCCGTGCTGATCGGCTGGCTGGTGGGCAACATCATCGGTGCGCTGGCCGCGTTCAAGGGCGGCATGATGGACCGGGGTGCGTTCGTCAGCTCGCTGTTCCTCTCGAGCATGCCGTACTACTGCCTGGCGATCATTCTGCTCTACGTCTTCGCGGTGGCCTGGCCGATCCTTCCGGCCGGCCGCGGGTACTCGTTCGGGGTGTCGCCGGAGTTGACGTTCACGTTCTTCAGCGACGCGTTGACCCACTACTGGCTGCCGTTCCTCTCGCTCATGCTGATCTTCGTCGGCGGCCAGGCCGTCGGGATGCGGTCGATGGCGATCTACGAGCTCGGCTCGGACTACGTCAACTTCTCCCGCGGCCTCGGGCTGTCGGACGGGCGGGTGGTCCGCTACATCTTCCGCAACGCGATGCTTCCCCAGCTGACCGGCCTGGCCCTGTCCATCGGCGGTCTGGTCGGCGGGGCCCTCGTCACCGAGATCGTTTTCTCCTACCCTGGCATCGGATCGTTGCTGTTCGGCGCGATCAGCCAGAACGACTATCCGGTGATCCAGGCGATCACCCTGATCATCGCGGTGGCAGTCCTACTCGCGAACTTCCTGGTCGAGGTGGCGTACGGCTTCGTCGATCCGCGCATCCGTGCGGCCACCACCGGCAGTTGACGAGGAGATGACACCTTCATGCGCCTGATCCGATTCTCGCCGCGCTTCTGGTTCGCACTTAGTCTTATCGTTGCGGTGCTGCTGATCGCGTTCGTCGGGCCGATGATCCACCAGGTCTCGCCGAACGTTCAGGTCGGCGGTCTCTACGACCCGCCGGCCGGTGCCGAGCCGCTCGGCACCGACAACGTCGGCCACGATGTGCTGGCCCAGTTGATGTACGGGACACGGTCGTCACTGGCGATCGGCCTGATCGCCGGCGTGATCGCGACCTTCGCCGGCGTGGTCATCGGCACGCTGGCGGGATTCGTCGGCGGAGCCACCGAAGAGGGTTTGATGGGCGTGACGAACATCGTCATCTCGATCCCCTCGATCGTCGTCCTGATCCTGATCTCGATCGCGCTGAACTCCAGATCGCTGGTCACGATGGCATTCGTCATCGGCATCACCTCGTGGCCGTGGACCGCACGTGCGGTCCGAGCCCAGGCGAGCAGCGTCAGCACCCGCGAGCACATCGACGTCGCCCGGCTCTCCGGTGCACGCACGGTCAGCCTGGTGGTGTTCGACGTCCTGCCCTACATCCTCAGCTACGTGGCGATGGCGTTCGTCCTGCAGGTGGCCGGCGCGATCCTCGCCGAGGCCGGCCTGTCGATGCTCGGGCTGGGGCCGTCCGGGTCGGTGAGCCTGGGTACCGTGCTGCACTGGGCGCTGGTGTGGGAGTCGGTGCGGACCGGCGCCTGGTGGGCGTTCATCCCGCCGACGATCATGCTGACGGTGATCGCGTTCAGCCTGCTGCTCCTGCAGGCCAGCCTCGACGAGGTGTTCAACCCGCGGCTGCGTGGCGGGCGGGCCGGGCGGGCACCGAAGGCCGGAGCGAGCGTCCTGACCGCAGCAGCCGAGAAAGAGGAGCTCGCATGAGCACCCAGATGTCGGCTGCCGGCCGGGCACGGACCGAGCCGGCGCCGTTGCTCGTGTCGGCGAGGCACCTGACGGCGTCCTACGCGGGCCCCACCGGAGACGTGGTGGCCTGCGACGACGTGTCGATCGACATCTCCGAAGGTGATGTCCTCGGGATCGCCGGTGAGTCGGGGTCGGGAAAGTCGACCCTCGGCGCCGTCCTGTCGTTGACCGCGCGGCCGCCGTTGCGGGTCACCTCCGGCGAGCTCGAGGTGGACGGGACGGTCCAGCCGCTGGTGGGCGACGAGGCGCCGCCGAGGTCGTGGCGGGGATCGGTGGTGTCGCTGCTGCCGCAGGGCGCGATGAACTCGCTGAGCCCGACGCAGCGGATTCGCGACCTCGTCGTCGACGTCGTCCGCGCGCACGACCGGACCGTACGCAAGAGCGACGCGCTCGATCTGGCCAGGGACCGGCTCAAGGCGCTCGACCTTCCCCCGCGGGCCCTCGACGCGTACCCCCACCAGCTCTCCGGTGGCATGAAACAGCGTGTGGTCACGGTGATCTCGACGCTGCTGAACCCGCGGCTGCTGATCGCCGACGAGCCGACGTCGGCGCTGGACGTGTCCAGCCAGAAGGCCCTGATGGACATGCTGTTGCAGATGCTCGAGCAGCGGATCATGTCCGGCATCGTGTTCATCACCCACGACATCCCGGTGCTGCGGGCGGTGTCGAACCGGCTGGCGATCATGTACGCGGGCCGGATCGTGGAGATCAACGACACCGGGACTCTCGTCGGCGCACCCCGGCACCCGTACACCGCGGCGCTGCTGAACTCGGTGCTGGTGCCCGAGCCGCAACTGCGGCACCGTCGGGTGATCGGCATCCCGGGTTCGCCCCCGAACCTCGCCTCACCACCGTCGGGCTGCCGGTTCCACCCACGCTGTGTCCATGCGATGGACGAGTGCACGACCGACGAGCCGCCGCAGGTGGGCAGCGACCGTGACTACTCGATGTGCTGGTGGGCCGACAAGCATCCGGGCGAGAAGCTGGAGGTGGCCGAATGAGTGGGCCGGTGAGTCAGGCAGTGAGTGCGCCGGCGGGCAAGGAGCGGCCGTTGCTGGAAGTGACGCGGGTGACGAAGGTCTTCGGTCGAGGGACGTCGGCGGTGCGGGCAGTGCAGGACGTGTCGTTCGACCTCGGCCGTCGCGAGATCGTCACCGTGGTGGGGGAGTCGGGCTCCGGCAAGTCGACGCTGGCGCGGCTCATCCTGCGGTTGATGGCGGTGACCGACGGCACGATCAAGCTCGACGGGCGCGACGTCACCGACCTCAAGGCCGGTGATCTCCAGAGCTACTGGCGCGAGGTGCAGGCGGTCTTCCAGGACCCGTTCGCGGCGTTCAACCAGTTCTTCACGGTGCGACGGTTGCTGGCCAGGTCGCAGGCCCTGCGGCGGTCCGCACGCGACAGCGGGACCGATGCCGCGGTGGTCGAGGAGGCGCTCGGGCACGTCGGGCTCCAGCCCGGCGACGTGCTCGACAAGTACCCGCACCAGCTCTCCGGCGGTCAGCGCCAGCGGGTGATGGTCGCGCGGGCGCTGATGATGTCGCCGAAGCTGCTGATCGCCGACGAGGCGACGTCGATGCTCGACGCGTCGCTGCGGGCGAACGTGCTGAACGTGCTGACCGACCTCCGTCGCGATGTCGGTCTCACGGTCCTGTTCATCACCCACGACATCGGCCAGGCCTGCTACATCAGCGATCGCGTGCTCGTGATGAGCAACGGCTCGATAGTCGAGCAGGGCGACGCCGACCAGGTGATCTTCGATCCCAAGCATCCGTACACGCAGAAGCTGCTGGCCGACGTGCCGAAGCTGCACGAGGGGGTCTGACCGGTCCGCCGACCGGGCACCTAGGCTGCCGGGCATGACTCGCCCGCCACGTGCCCGCGCCGTCCTCGACTCCATCCCGGCCTACACGCCGGGACGCTTCGCGGCACCCGGTGGCGAAGCGCCCACGGCTGTACCGGCAAATCTGTCGAGCAACGAGTTGCCGTACCCGACCGAGCCGGCCGTTGTGGACGCTGTCGTCGAAGCCGCCCGGACGCTCAACCGCTACCCCGACATGGCTGCCGCCGGGCTCGTCGCGGTGTTGGCGGCCAGGCACGGTGTCGAGCCGAGCCGGATCGTTCCCACCACAGGGTCGGTGGCCGCGCTCTACCACCTGCTCCAGGCCTATTGCGATCCCCTCGACGAGGTTGTCTTCGCCTGGCGCTCCTTCGAGGCCTACCCGATAGCGGTGACCCTGCCGGGTGCGCTCGCCGTCACCGTCGGTCTCGACGACGCCCACCGCCACGACGTGACCGCGGTCGTCGACGCGATCAGCGCGCGGACGAAGGTCGTCCTCGTCTGCACGCCGAACAACCCGACCGGGCCGGTCATCACCCACGACGAGCTCGAGCGACTGGTCGCGGCCGTCCCGCCGGAGGTCGTCGTCGTCGTTGACGAGGCGTACGTCGAGTTCGTCACCGACCCCGCAGCCGCGGACGGGTGCGCGTTGCTGGCCGGGCACCCGAACGTGGCGGTGATGCGGACGCTGTCGAAGGCGTGGGGTCTGGCCGGTGCACGCGTCGGCTACCTGGTGGCCTCGCCGGAGGTCGCGGCGGCGACACGGAAGACCAGCCTGCCGTTCGGGGTCAGCACGCTCGCGCAGGCGGCCGCGCTCGCGACGCTCGCCGACGAGGACGGCATGCGGTCGCGGGTCGCGCAGGTTGTCGGGGAACGGGACCGGCTGCTGCCGGCCGTGCGCGCGCTCGGCTTCGCCGTGCCCGAGAGCCAGGCCAACTTCTTCTGGCTCCCCGTCGGTGAGGACGCCGGTGCTCTCGCCGCCCACCTCGACGCCGCCGGCGTGATCGCCCGCCCGTTCGCCGGCTCGGGTGTGCGCGTCACCATCGGGCTTCCGTCGGAGAACGACCGCGTCCTCGCGGCGCTGGCGAGCTGGCGCCGCACCGGCTGAACGCGGGCGGTCCGGAAGCGGGCGCTCCTGCGGTCCCGGACCGCCAAACCGCACAACGGTGGCATCGATGCCAGCCTCAGGCGTATCCGAGCTGACGAATCCGCCGGAGTGTGGGAGAATTGTTCGCAAAGCTAATGACCCTGGCTAACGACTCCCTTCGCAACGGTGCGTCAAGGGCCCAAGCCCGAGGTCATGGAAACCGATTGCCACGCCGCGTGCGGAGAGCGAGAGTCACAGCTCGATGAGTCGCCGTCCTGAGAACGACCCCTTAGTGCACGACCCTTCCCCGACCAGCAAGACCTCCACCCGGACTTCTTCCCCCGTCGGCCATGCCCCAAGCCGTCCGTCGGCCACCAAGCACGAGCGCGCTGCCTTCGTCAGCGGTGGCGCCATGCTCGTCGAGGTCGGCGCCGAAGCGATCCCCTACGACCGCGCCCACATCGTGGCATCGCCCGCCGAGGGTGGACGCTCGTTCGGGCGTATGACCGCGCTGCTGCGCATGCGGCGCTACCTGTACCCGTACCGCAAGCAGCTGGCCATCATGTTCGGTTCGGCGATCCTCGGCACGCTCGCGAGCATCACCGTGCCGCTGGTGACCAAGCAGGTCATCGACGGCCCGATCGCGCACAACGACCAGTCCGGCCTCTGGCCGCTCGGCCTGCTCGCGCTGATCCTCGGCATCGTCGAGGCGTTCCTGATGTTCGTGCGCAGGTGGACGCAGAGCAAGGCCGTCCTCGGCCTCGAGACCCAGATCCGTGACGACCTGTACGCGCACCTGCAATTGCTGCCGATGAGCTTCCACAGCCGGTGGCAGAGCGGGCAGCTGCTGTCTCGCGCCACCACCGACCTGTCGATCATCCGGCGGTTCCTGGGCTTCGGAATCGTCTTCCTGGTGACCAATATCATCCAGGTCACCATCGTGACGGTCCTCCTGCTGCACATGTACTGGCCGCTGGGCATCGTCGTGCTGCTGTCGAACCTGCCGATCATCTGGGCCTCGAGGAACTTCCACCACGGCTACATCAAGGTGTCCCGCCAGGTCCAGGACCAGCAGGGCGACCTGGCCACCCTGATCGAGGAAGGTGCCGTCGGCATCCGCGCCGCCAAGGCCTTCGGCCGTCGTGACTACCTCTTCCAGGGTTACGACAAGGGCGCCCGCAAGGTGCGGGAGACCTCGCTCGAGAAGGTGCGGATGTCCGCGCGCTTCTGGACCCTGCTCGGGTTCGTCCCGAACATGACGCTCGTCGTCGTGATGCTGGCCGGTGCGATCGCCGCCGGCCGCGGGCACGTCACCCTGGGTTCGCTGGTCGCGTTCATGACGCTGATGCTCCAGCTGGTCTGGCCGATCCAGTCGACCGGGCAGATCCTCGCGATGGCGCAGGAGTCGATGACCGGGGCCGAGAGGGTGATGGAGGTCTTCGACACGAAGTCCACCGTCGTCGGCGGCACCAAGGAGCTGCGTGAGCCGAACGGCCGGCTGAAGTTCGAGGGCGTCGCGTTCCGGTTCACCGACACCGACACCGACACCCTCACCGACCTCTGGCTCGAGGTCGAGCCCGGCCAGACCGTCGCGGTCGTCGGGGCCACCGGCTCCGGCAAGACCACGCTGACCTCGCTCGTGCCGCGGTTGCAGGACGTCCGCAGAGGCCGCATCACGATCGACGGTGTCGACATCCGCGAGCTCACGCTGACCAACCTGCGTGGCATCGTCGCGACCGCGTTCGAGGACCCGACGCTGTTCTCGATGAGCGTGCGGGAGAACCTGACGCTCGGTCGGTCCGACGCCACCGACGAGGAGGTCCGGGAGGCGCTCGAAATCGCCCAGGCGACGTTCGCCTACGAACTGCCGTGGGGTCTCGCGACACGCGTCGGCGAGCAGGGGCTGTCGCTCTCGGGTGGCCAGCGTCAGCGGCTCGCGCTGGCGCGTGCCGTCGTCGCCCGGCCGAAGATCCTCGTGCTGGACGACACGATGTCGGCACTCGACGTCGAGACCGAGGCGCTCGTCGAGGCCGCGCTCGGCAAGGTGCTCGACCAGGCCACCGGCATCATCGTCGCCCACCGGGCCTCGACCGTGCTGCTGGCCGACAAGGTCGCGCTCCTGCAGCACGGAACCATCACCCACATCGGCGAGCACCACGAGCTGCTCGCGACCGTGCCCGCCTACCGCGACCTGCTCGCGGCGGACATGGACGGTCCCGACGGGGTCCCCGAAGACGCCGACGAGTTCGAGGAGGTGTCGGCATGACGTTCACGTTCACGCGGAACAAGACCGGCAAGCGTAGCGACGAGGAGATCGAGGAGCTCGATCGCGAGCTCAGCGAGCGGCCCGACGAGGACACGCAGAGCATGGTCGCGGAGGCTCAGACCGAGAAGGGCTCCGAGTACGACTGGCGGGGCGTCGGCGGGGAGAGCCGCGACGACATCCCGGTCAAGGCGACGATCATGCTGCGGGAGCGCTCGCGCAAGCTGCTGGGCGATCTGCTCCGGCCCTACCGCAAGCTGATCGCGCTGCTCGTCGTCGTCGTCGTGCTCGAGAACGGTGCCCGGCTGACGATCCCGTACCTGGTGAAGGTCGGCATCGACGCAGGTATCCCGCCGCTGATCGCCGACAACAAGGTCAGCAAGGTGATCGACGTCGTCGTCGCCCTGGCGGTGTGCGCGATCGTCCAGGCGCTCGCCCGGGTGACGTTCCTGCAGATGTCGGGCCGGATCGGGCAGGACATCCTGCTCGTGCTGCGTCAGCGCGTGTTCAAGCACTTCCAGAAGCTGTCGCTGTCCTTCCACGAGAAGTACACGTCCGGCCGCGTGATCAGCCGGCAGACGTCCGACGTCGACGCGATCTACGAGCTCCTCTCGAACGGTTTCGACGGCCTCGTCAGCGCGGTGCTGACCCTCGTCGGCACATCGGTGCTGCTGCTGGTCCTCGACATCCGGCTCGGCCTGGTGGCGCTCGTCTCGTTCCCGATCCTGCTCGCGCTGACGGTCTGGTTCCGGAAGAACGCGACGCGGGTCTACCGGAAGACCCGAGAGACGGTCGCGGCCGTCATCGTGCACTTCGTCGAGTCCATGCAGGGGATCAAGGCGGTGCAGGCCTTCCGCCGGGAGCCCCGCAACGCGGAGATCTTCGCCGCGGTCAACGACGACTACCGGGCTGCGAACCTCGCGTCGATGCGGCTCATCGCGGTGTTCATGCCGTCGATCAAGATGGTCGGCAACATCACCATCGCGGTCGTGCTGTTCTTCGGCGGCTACCTGGCCTTCCACGGCAGTGTGACCGTCGGTGTGCTCGCGGCGTTCCTGCTGTACCTGCGTCAGTTCTTCGAACCCCTGCAGGACATCAGCCAGTTCTACAACACCTTCCAGTCCGCCAGTGCGGCGCTGGAGAAGCTGTCCGGCGTGCTCGAGGAGGAGCCGACCGTGCGCGAGCCCGTCGGGGACGCCGCGGTCGATCTCGGCCGTGCCCACGGCGAGCTCACGTTCGACCGCACCGAGTTCTCCTATATCCCGGAGAAGGCGGTGCTGCCCGAGCTCGACCTCGAGATCCCGGCCGGCCAGACGGTCGCCCTCGTCGGTGCCACCGGTGCCGGCAAGACGACATTGGCCAAGCTGGTCTCGCGGTTCTACGACCCGACCTCGGGTTCGGTCGCGCTCGACGGGATCGATCTGCGCGACCTCGACGAGCCCACCCTGCGTCGCAACGTCGTCATGGTCACGCAGGAGAACTTCCTGTTCAGCGGGACGGTCGCGGACAACATCCGGTTCGGCCGCCCGGCCGCCTCGCAGGAGGAGATCGAGCACGCCGCCCAGGCCATCGGGGCGCACGAGTTCATCCTGGAGCTGCCCAACGGCTACCACACCCAGGTGTCCAAGCGCGGTGGCCGGCTCTCGGCCGGCCAGCGCCAGCTCGTCGCCTTCGCCCGTGCCTTCCTGGCCGATCCCGCGGTGCTGATCCTCGACGAGGCGACGTCCTCGCTGGACGTGCCGAGCGAGCGGCTCGTGCAGCGTGCGCTGCGGACGATCCTGAGGGAGCGGACGGCGATCATCATCGCCCACCGGCTCTCGACCGTCGAGATCGCCGACCGCGTGCTCGTGATGGAGCAGGGCCGGATCATCGAGGACGGCTCACCTCGCGAGCTCGTCGCCGATCACGGTCGCTACGCCGACCTGCACCAGGCCTGGGAAGACTCGCTCGCCTAGGCCGTCACCGATCGACGACGCCCGCCTCCGCAGCGACGCGGGGGCGGGCGCCTTCGGCGTCGAGTTCCGGACAGATTGCCGAACCCCGGCTCCGCGCCCACACCGGAGTCGACACACTGGGTGATGTGCGCACATCCACGCCAGCCCGTACGTCAGCACCCCGCCGTCCGCTCGAGCAGCTCGCGCTCCTCACGTCGTCGTCCACGCCGGCGCCGCCACGGTGGGCCGCCGAGCAACGGGCGCTGCTGGCCGATCTCGAAGCCGAGGCAGTGCGCTTCGTCGACCGCTATGCCGAGGCCGACGGATCGCTGCCATGGCGGGCGCACTGGCCCGGCATGGACGGGTCCGACGATCCCTACGAGGGCTTCGAGGACCTGCCGATGCTCTACCTCCTCGGCGGGAGCGAGCGGCTCCTCGAACTCGCCCGCCGGCAGTGGGACGCGATCACCTGGCAGTGGACGGAGTACGGGCAGGTCCACCGCGAGTTCGACGCCTACTACGACTGGATGCACCACGGGGAGAGCAGCGCCCTGTTCTACCTCATCGGCATGGCCGATCCGAGCAGTCTGCGGTTCCGCATGCGCGCCCGTCGGTTCGCCGGTTTCTACACCGGGGACGACAACGAGGCCGCCAACTACGACAGCGTCCGCCGCCTCATCCGCTCACCCCTGAACGGATCCAAGGGCCCGCGGTTCGAGGTCACCGCCGAGGACTGGTCGACTCACCGCGACGTTCTCGACGGATACCCGCCGCCCTTCGACGACATCCCCGGCGTCGACGGACCGCTCTGCCGATGGACCGACGACGGCATCTTCGCCGACATCCTCCAGCGGATGAACGAGCGGATGACCCGCGGCGACGTCCCCCTCAACCTGACCGCCACCAGCATGGCCGCGCACGCCTACATGCTCACCGGCGACGAGCACTTCGCCCGCTGGGTCCTCGACTACACCGACGCCTGGTCCGAGCGCACCACCGCCAACGGCGGGATCACCCCCGACAACGTCGGCCTCTCGGGCGCCGTCGGCGAGAACTACGGCGGCAAGTGGTGGGGCGGGTATTACGGCTGGCAGTGGCCGCACGGCGCCGCGACGATCCTCGAACCGCTCGGCGTCGGGTCGGTCAACGCCGCCCTCATCAGCGGCGATCTCGGCAAACTCGACCTGATCCGCTCGCAACTCGACCAGCTGTGGGCACTGGGCCACGACGACAACGGGACTTGGGTGGTGCCGAACAAGCATCGTGACGACGGGTGGTCGGACTACCGCCCGATCGACCCGCGCGTCCCGGCCGTCACCTGGTTCACCAGCCTCGACCCGGCCGATGCCGACCGGCTCACCCGCATCTCCGGCTCGGACAGCTGGGGTGTGCCGCAGAAGCTCCCGGTCAAGGGCAACGGCGCGGGCAACAGCGAGAACTGGTTCGGCTATCTGCACGGACGCAACGCCGACTACCCGGAGCAGGTGCTCGCGATCAACCGTGAGCAGATGGCCGCGCGGGTGGACGAGATCGCGGCCGACGACGGCGACCCGGCGGACTGGGACGTGCACCACTGGCAGGACAAGAGCCCGATCTTCACCGAGGGCCTGGTCCAGACGATGTGGGGCGCGCCGCTGCACATCTACCACGGCGGCCTGCCGCTCGCGTCCGTCCGCTACTTCGACGTCCAGGGTCGGCGGCCCGGCCTGCCAGGCGGTGTGGCCGCGCTCGTCGAGGCCCTCGAGCCCGATTCGGTGACGGTGCAGCTGGTGAACCTGTCGTCGGATCTCGCCGGCGACCTGGTCGTGCAGGCCGGTGCGTTCGGCGAGCACGCCGTCGAGTCGGTGCTCGTCCTGGACGCCGGCGCCGAGCCGGTGATGGTGGACGGACCCTGGTTCCGGGTGCGGTTGGCCGGGTCCGGGACGCTGCGGATGCGCCTGGCGATCCGACGGTTCGCCTACCGTCCCTCCTACGCGTTCCCCTGGGCCGACGAGGGCCCGGCCCCGCTGCCGCTGATCGAGCCGCGCTTCAACTGATCGGTTCCAGCCGTCTCCAGCCGGTTCGAGCGGTTTCCCGACGCAACCGATACGCCAGTGCACCCGCGCGTACGAACTCGGTATCACTTCGCCCACACGGGCCCGTAACGCCGATGCGGGGCAGATTCCGGGAGTACGTTGATCGAGGATCGCCGGTCGTAACCGCACGTCGGAGATCCCGCGCCGCGGCCTGAGGGCGTTACCCGCCCGAGGGCCGCGGCGAACAACCACCCGGAAGCCTTACCGCGGCGCCGAGTCGATCGAACGGAGCGAGCCGTGACCCCGAGCACCGCCTCCAGCACCACCGCCGCCACGGAGATCGCCAGCGAGACGGGCAGCCGTCGTGGCTACCTCGTCGCGGCACCCGAGCCGGACGCCGTCTCCGAGGTACCCACCGGCCCGGCCGCCGTCCCGATGGTTCAACTGCTCGACCTCGACGGGAACCGCGTCACCCATCCCGACTACGAGTCCGCCCTGCGCGACGAGCAGATCCTCGCCGCTTACCGCGACCTCGTGATGGCCCGGCGGCTCGACATCGAGGGGACCAACCTCCAGCGCCAGGGCCAGCTCGCACTCTGGGCGCCCTGCCTCGGCCAGGAAGGCGCGCAGGTCGGCGCGAGCTACGGCGTCGCCGCCACCGACTTCATCTTCCCGACCTACCGCGAGCACGCCATGGCCCTGGCGCGTGGCCTCGACCCGATGAACCTCCTCCGGCTCTTCCGCGGCACCGACCACGGTTCCTGGGACGTCGCCGCACACCGGTTCGGCCTCTACACGATCGTCATCGGCGCGCAGACCCTGCACGCCGTCGGCTATGCGATGGGCATCCAGCGCGACGAGGCCGACGAGGCGGTGCTGTGCTGCTTCGGCGACGGCGCCTCCAGTGAGGGCGACGTGAGCGAGGCCTTCAACTTCGCGGCGGTCAACAACGCGCCGGTCGTGTTCTTCCTGCAGAACAACCAGTGGGCCATCTCCGAGCCGAACTCGCGCCAGACCACCGTGCCGCTCTACCAGCGGGCTGCCGGTTTCGGCTTCCCCGGTGTCCGCGTCGACGGCAACGACGTCCTCGCCGTGCAGGCCGTCGTGGCAGCGGCCATGGACCGTGCGCGGGCCGGCGGCGGGCCGATGCTGATCGAGGCCTTCACCTTCCGGATGGGTGCCCACACCACTTCCGACGACCCGAAGCGTTACCGGACGTCGGCGGACGAGGACTACTGGCGCGCCCGCGACCCCCTCACCCGCGTGGAGAACTACCTTCGTGCACAGGGGATTCTCGACGACGACATCGCGTCCGAGCTGACCGCCGAGGCCGACACAATGGCGGCGCGGGTCCGCAGCGAGACCCTCGCCCTGCCCGAGCCGGAGATCACCGACTTCTACGAGCACGTGTTCGCGGAGAAGTCCCCGCTGGCCGCAACCGAACAGGCACAGATGCGTGCCTACGCGGCATCCTTCGAGCAGGCCTGAGCATGGCCACGACGCTCACGATGGCCAAGGCCATCAACATGGGCCTGCGCAAGGCCATGGAGGAAGACCCCAAGGTCATGCTGATGGGCCAGGACATCGGCCGTCTCGGCGGTGTCTACCGCGTCACCGACGGACTGGAGGCCGAGTTCGGTGACAAGCGTGTCGTCGACACCCCGCTGGCCGAGGCCGGCATCGTCGGTACCGCCATCGGATTGGCCATGCGGGGTTACCGATCCGTCTGCGAGATCCAGTTCGACGGCTTCGTGTTCCCGGCGTACGACCAGGTCGTCAGCCAGGTCGCCAAGTGGCGTTTCCGCAGCCAGGGCAGGCAATCCGCGCCCATCGTCATCCGCATCCCGTTCGGTGGCGGGATCGGCGCGGTCGAGCACCACTCCGAGTCGCCCGAGGCGTTGTTCGCCCACGTTCAGGGACTCCGCGTCGTCACCTGCTCCAACCCGCAGGACGCCTACTGGATGATCCAGCAGGCGATCGCAAGCCCCGACCCGGTCATCTTCTTCGAGCCCAAACGCCGTTACTACGAACGAGGTGACGTCGACCTGGACGCCGCCTCGGCCCCGACGCCGCTGCAGTCGTCGCAGGTGCTGCGGACCGGGACCGACGCCACGATCGTCGCCTACGGCCCGATGATCCCGGTCGTCCTCGAAGCCGCCGAACTCGCCGCCGAGGAAGGGCGATCCCTGGAGATCATCGACCTGCGGTCGATCGCGCCGCTCGACCTCGAACCGATCTACGCCTCGGCCCGCAAGACCGGACGCGTGATCGTCGTGCACGAGGCCACGAAGTCCTACGGCGTGGGTGCCGAGATCGCCGCCCGGGTGAGCGAGAACTGCTTCCACCACCTCGAAGCGCCTGTACTTCGCGTGACCGGGCTGGAGATGCTCTACCCGCCGGCCCGCGCCGAGGAGTCGTTCCTGCCCGACGTCGACCGCGTGCTCGACGGCGTCGACGCCGCGCTGGCGTACTGACCGTGCCCGACGTCAATGAGCCAGACGCGAGTGAACCCGAAGGAATGAGCCGACCGTGAGCGCGTCCCAGTTCCGCCTGCCCGACGTCGGCGAAGGTCTGACCGAGGCCGAGATCGTCACCTGGCGGGTGGCCGTCGGCGACACCGTCGCGGTGAACGACGTCATCGTCGAGATCGAGACGGCGAAGTCTCTCGTCGAACTGCCGAGCCCGTTCGCCGGCGTGGTCGAGTCCCTGCTCGTCGCCGAAGGTGTGACGGTCCCGGTCGGCACCCCGATCATCGAGGTGCGCGGTGGTGTCGCCGCGCCCGAACGCGAAGCGAACCTGGTCGGTTACGGACCCCTCACCGGCGGTCGCCGACGCGCTCGGCATCCCGTCGGCGTCGCGGTCACCCCCGAACCCGAACCCGAACGCGAACCCGTGCCGGAACCGGTTGCTCTTGAGCCCCAGCCGAGTGCCCGGGCGATGGCCAAGCCGCCGGTGCGCAAGCTGGCGAGGGACCACGGGATCGACATCGCCACCCTCACGCCGTCGGGTCCGAACGGCATCGTGACCCGCGCGGACGTCGAAGCGGCGCGCACCACTGCGCCGGCCCCGACGCCCACCCCGCCCCCCGTGTCAGTCGCACCCGCCGTCGCGTCGTCTCCCGATACCGCCCGCGAGACCCGGATCGATATCCGCGGCGTCCGCAAGCTCGCCGCCGCGGCGATGGTGCAGAGCGCCTTCACCGCACCCCACGTCACCGAATGGGTCGAGATCGACGCGACCCGCACGATGCAGAAGGTGGACGCGATGCGTGCGTCGCGTCAGTTCCGCGACGTCCGCGTCACTCCGCTGCTCCTCGTCGCCCGCGCCGTCTGCGTGGCGCTTCGCCGCACCCCAGAGCTGAACGCCACCTGGGACGAGCCGAACCAGCAGATCGTCCAGAAGCGTTACCTCAACCTCGGCATCGCCGCCGACACCCCGCGCGGACTGGTGGTGCCGAACATCCCCGACGCCGACCAGCTCTCGACCGTCGAGCTGGCCAAGGCCATCGGCGAGCTGACGACGACCGCCCGCGAGGGCCGGACGACACCGGCCCGGATGAGCGGCGGGACCTTCACGATCACCAACATCGGCGTCTTCGGGATCGACGGTGGCACGCCGATCCTCAATCCCGGCGAGGCCGGGATCCTCGCGGTCGGCAGCATCCGCCGTAAACCGTGGGTCGTGGACGAGCAGATCGTGCCCCGGTGGGTCACGACGCTCGCGTTGTCGTTCGACCACCGGATGGCCGACGGCGCCGAAGGTTCGTCGTTCCTCGCCGACGTCGCCGCGATCCTGGAGGACCCCGGAGCGACGCTCGTCATCCCGTAGGCCTCACGAATCATCCGCTCGGGCTCACCGATCGTGTAACGGATGCCCGATATGACATCGGGATTGTGTGGTCTGATGACGGTGTAGTAAGTGCTCGCGGGCGTGTCCGCTTTCGGTCATGCCCGGATCCGTGTACGAAGAGGGCAACTCTTCGGCCGGCCGGAGCGTCTCACAGCAGAGTGTGTTACCACCGGTCGGGGTGGCAGCGCCGGCAGGTACTGCCCGGAAGTTGTGCCGTCATCTGAAAAGAGGGCTTCGATGCGTGTCCGCCGTACCGCCTTGAACATGGTGTCCATCACTGTCGTCGTGGCGGGGCTGCTCGCCGCGCCTGCAGTGGCGCAGGCCGCTCCGTCCCCGATCGCCCGGGAGCAGGCACGCGGGTCGCACTGCGTAGTCGCCCTCTCGCCCGGATCGGCCGCGAAGCGGAGCGTCGTCAAGGACTACCGGTGCTTCAGCAGCCTGTCGGAGGCGGTGACGTTCGCCACCGGCGGCAAGGTCCGGCTGGGTGCGCGCTCGTCGTTCTCCTCGGCCGACACCGCGCTGCTCGGTAGTTCGTCTACGGCGTCCGCGCCCGTGCTCGGCATCGAATACAACTGGACCGGGTTCGGCGGGACGTCGCTCACCCTCACCGGCAGCGGTGGATCGGGCTGCTACGGCGGCACCGAGTACAGCTTCGGCAACCTCGGCACGTACGGCTGGAACGACAAGATCGAGTCCGCGCGCACCTACAGCAACTGCGTCGGCGTGCACTACAAGAACAGCGGCCTCTGGGGGACGTCGACGTCGGTGTTCGGATCGAAGTCCGACTTCGGCAGCCTGAACAACGAGATCAGCTCGATCCGCTTCTTCTGAGCTTGCGCCGCGAACCTGTGCCGGACGAGCCTGGGCCGGCCTACCCGCGGCTCGTGGACGGCAGGCCGAGTGTTCGGCAGGTCGACTCGTCGCCGGGATAGACCCCGACGGTGCCGTCCGGGAGTGTGCAGGCGACCAGCGGTGGAACCGGCGCCGAGCCCGGAGCCGGGGTCGGCTCGGCCGACATCGGGACGTCCTTGCGCAGGATGCCCTGGCTCCACAGGTTGCCGCACGACCCGATCGCGTCGGTGACCTCGACGGGCGACGGCGTCTCGTCGTCCGCGCGGTGCGCCTTCCCGATGGCCAGCGTCGTGCGGTAGTCGGTGTCGGCGGTGACCGAGCTGTAGCACTGGGCGTAGCGGAGTTCGGTGGGCTGACGGAAGGCGACGTAACTGCCGGCGGCGATCGCGGTGCCCACCAGAGCGGTCGCCAGGCCGGCGACGAGGGGGCGTTGCCGTCGCCGGCGGCGGGAGGCGCGCACCTCGTTGATCAGCATGGTCTTGACCGCGTCACGGCTGGCGTCGGGAAACGGACGCGGCGGCGGGAGGTCGTCGGGCAGATCTGGCATTGTGCGCGTCACTCTCCCTTCGTCTCGCGGTCGGTGTGTTCGGGTCGGACACTCCGCTCGATCACCGGTTCTGGACCGGACGCGGGACCCCCCGTCTGCCCCGCGTCCAGTTCAGAACCTGCGAGCTTGCGTAGGTGCTCTCGCGCTCGCGCCAGGCGCGAGCGCACGGTGCCCACCGGGACCCCGAGAGCGATGGCGGTGTCGGTGTAGCTCAAGTGAGCCCACACACACAACGCCAGCACATCCTGTTCGTCTGGCACCAGCCGGTGGAAGACCGCCAGCACAGCGCCCATCGTCCGTTCGTCGTCGATCCTGGTGACCGCGTCGTCGGACGGGTCTGGCACCACAACGGCGTTCGGCAGTTTCGCCAGCAGCCGACGGTGCCGTCGAAGCCCCCGGTCCCGGTTGCGAACCACGTTGTTCGCAACGGCGAGGAGCCACGGCAGGAGCGAGTCGTCTGCGAGCCGGACCTCCTTGCGTTTGCGCCAGGTTTCGAGGAACACCACGGAGGTGAGGTCCTCAGCCGCCGACCAGGAGCCGGTTCGACGGAAGCAGTGGTTGTAGACGCGGTCGGAGTGCCGCTCGAAGAGAGCACCGAACGCCGACGGGTCCCCATCCGCCGCCTGCTGCCACAGAAACGCGTCGGTCGGCAATTCGTCTGTCGGCATGCCGACCGCGTCTACTTCCCCTATATGTCCGGCATCCGGTGGGTCGTTCGCGCCGGAGCCGTCATTTATCTGTGGCATGGCCCACATTCAATCCGGAAAGTGCGACATGTCGGCCCGGCGTCAGCGGGGAACGCCGGTGAGCAGCGTCTTCGCCAGAGGCCCGGCGTCGTGTCCGCCCGACGACCCGCCCTCGACGACCACCGCGAAAGCGAGATCACCGCGGAACCCGACCATCCACGCATTGGTCTTGGTCCCGATCTCGGCGGTCCCGGTCTTGGCGCCGACGTCGCCCTGATCGGCGAGGACCGATCCGGTGCCGTTGGTGACCGTCGAGCGCATCATCGAACGCAGTGCCGTGGCCGTCGTGCTCGGCAGCGGTGTCGCCGAGCCCGGCGACGCGCCCTTGATCAGGGTGGACGCGTTCGTCGCGCCGCTCTTCACCGCGGCCGCGACCTCGGCCATCGCGAGCGGGCTGACGATGATGCGGGCCTGGCCGATCATGCTCGCGGCCAGCTCCGTCGCGGTGGTGGGTGCGGGCACGCTGCCGCTGAACGCGTCGACCGGCAGGTCCCAGGCCGTGCTCCCCAGCCCGTACATCGACGCCATGTCGTGCAGCGCGGAACCGGGGACCTTCTCGCGCTGGGAGATGAAGGCGGTGTTGCAGGACAGCTCGAAGGCACGGCGCAAGGTCATGGTGCCGGTGACCGGGAGCGCGTCGTAGTTCACGAACGTGCGTCCGTCCACGTTGAGCGACCTCGTGCACGGGACCTTGCTGTCGGCGGTGAGGCCTGCCTTCATCAGTGCGGACGACGTGACGATCTTGAAGGTCGAGCCGGGTGCGTAGTGACCGCTCATCGCCGGGTTGTCGTTGCGCGAGCCCGGGCCGTTCGCCACCGCGAGGATCTGCCCGGTGCTCGGCTGGACAACCACCATCGAGGCGTTGTGGCCGGTCGACTGCGCGACCGCCTTCTCCGCCGCCGCCTGGACGGTGTAGTCCATGGTGGTCGTCAACGGCTTGCCCGGGGTCCCCTTGGTGCTCGCGATGGTGGTGACGACCTTGCCGGTTGCCGTATGGACGATCCGGACGGCTGTTGTGGCGGTGCCGGCGAGCTGCTTCTGGAACGCGAACTGCAGGCCGAAGCTGCCGACCTCGTCGGACGCCGACGCGGTGTCGCCGGCATTCGCGAGCGTCTCCTTGGTGGCCGGAGCCACGGTTCCCAGCACCCCGCGTGCGAAGGCGGCCGCCGGCGCGAGGGCCCGGACGTCGTCCTCGACGGTGATGCCCTTGACGACGGCGACCCGCTTCGCGACGGCGGCGTACTCGGCCTTGCGCAGGACGATCGCCTCGGCGAATCGGCCCTTCGCGGTGCCGGCCAGCGTCTTGGCCAGCGCGGTGCCGTTGGTTCCGACGATGCCGGCCAGCTTCTTCGCCGCGGCCGCATCGGCCTTCCCGGCCTCGAGGCCGACCCGCACGATGGGCTGCGACCAGGCCAGCTTGCGGCCGTTTCGGTCGAGGATCGGGGCCCGGGCCGGCAGCGCGCGGACGCGCCGGATCCGGTTGCTGTCGGTGAGGTCGGGGTGGATGGTGCTCGGGCTCGGATCCAGCGCCCAGACGCCGTCCGCACCCTGCTTCACGACGACCGGCGAAATCCAGGACGCGTCGCCGAGGCCCGTGAGGGTCACGTCGACCTTGACGGTGCTCTGGCAGATCGTCGCGGGGCTGCACGCGGGGTCGCCCTGCGGTGTGAGGGCGACTTTCGTCACCTGCATCGTCGTGCCGACGCTTGCGAGCCGGGTGGTGAACGCGGCGTCGCCGGTCAGCGTCGTGAGCGCATCGGTGTTCTTCGCACCCGACCAGTTCGCCTGCCAGGCCTGCAGGAATGCCGCCACCGTCGAATCGGCCGTCACCCCCGCGGGAACGGTCGGGGTGGGCGCCGCCGCCGGCGTGGCGGAGCCGCCGAAGAGGCTGCAGCCGGCCGTGGCGAGCGCGAGGATCAGCAGAACCGGGAGGAGGATCCGTCGGTTGGGCACCGGTCCATCCTGCCTGACTCGTATCGTGGGCGGGTGCCTTGCCGGTGCGACGGCGTGCGAGCACCCGAGTTCCGCGGCCGCGGCCGGCTCAACACCGGCGGCGCGACGATCCGCACAGCCGATCTGCGCGTCCTGGCCGGATGAGGTCGCGCCCCGATCAGGCTGCCTCCCGCCTGGCCCCGTCTCGGACGTCGGTCTAGCGTTGACGACATGACCGTGCAGACGCTGCTCGCTCCGGCAGGCATCGAACCCGTCCTCACCGAAGCTGAGATCACCCAGTTCGACGACCTGGGCTATGTGATCGTCAAGGGGCGCTCGACCGTCGCGCGGCCGAGCACTTCCGCAACCTGATCCTCGGGATCGTCCCACCCAGCTTGGAGATTCCCGAGTCCTGGAGTTCGCACGAGGGTCGCATCAAACCGATGTACACCCCCGGCAACCACACGTGGGACACCCCCGATCTGATTCCCCTGTTCACCAACAAGAAGCTCTACCGGGCCGCCTCGCAGCTGCTGCAGAGCCCGAACCTCCGTGTCCTCGACGGCTCCATCGGCATCACGCTGCGCAACTCCTCGCACGCCGACAAGGCGCTGAGCCAGACGCTGCACATCGACGCATCGGTACCCACGACCGTCGACCAGTTCCTGTTCAGCATCGAGGAACTCCAGGTCGGCGGCTGCTATTACCTCACCGACGTCGAGCCCAACGGCGGTGGCATCCACATCGTCCCGGGCGGGCACAAGATCGTCGAGGAAGAAGCACGCAACGACCCGAGCGGCCGGCACCTGCACGAGAACTGGAAGCGGATCGAACACCTCGAGTCCGTCGAGGTCACCGGGGAGGCCGGCGACTTCGCGTTGCTGCACCACCTGATGCCGCACGGAGCTTCACACAACCGTCGTCCGACGACGCGGATCGCGCAGTTCCTGCGTTGGGTCCGGGACGACCAGGCGCACGGCGCGGGCGCGAAGCCCGAGGCCGGGCGTTACAACAACGCCCAGATCGAGGCGATGGGCGACCTCGGCCGCAAGCTGTTCGGCGTCCAGGACTGGTGACTCAGCCGTCCGGCCGCACCACGCCGGTCAGCTGATCGGCTAGGTCGGTGAGGTTTCGCAAGGCCAGGTGCATCGGGCCGTCGTCCTCGGTGAGCCACATCAGCCCGGTGAGGGCGCCGATGCGGGCGACCTGCTCGACGGTGCGTTCCTGTCGACCGACACGGAGAACGCGGTCGTGGTCCGAACACGAGATTCGCCAACTCTGGTTGAGCATTCCCTCGGCCAGCAGGGTCGCCGATGGCCGGGGCGGCAAAGTGCGTGCGGCACACGTCGAGGACTCTCGAGGCGGGCAGCCACAGCTCGTGCCAACCACAGTCGGGGCCGTCGAAATACCGGCGTCCGCCGGGCGAGAGCCGGCCGCGGACCGGCGGGTCGGACGACGTGATCCTTGTGCGCAAGGGCTTTCCTACACCGAGAACCGGCAGTACCCTGATCGCGCCGACAACGCTGGAAGGTTGGGGCCGATGCCCGCATTTGATTTCGACGACGGGATCATCACCGTCTCGTCGGTGCCCGACTTCGACAAAGCCGCATTCCACGACTTCATGGTGGTCAGCCCAGACGCCACCGGGATCCGGGTGATGGTTCCGATGTCGACCTGGCTCGACTCGAAGAAGGTCGCCGAGATCGCCACGTTGGCCTCCGAGAACAAGCTCCCGGTCAGCTTCCGAAGTGTCGACCAGCCCCTCACCCTCGGCTGAGGGACCCGGCGTCCGCGTCCTGCCGCGACCCGGTCTGCCTACCGCTGAGCGACATCGGTGAACATCGTCGCGGCTGCCAAGGCCGCATGGACAACGCTCTTCGCGGGCGGAACCACCGCCAAGGCGGCGATCGGGCCGGCCGGCGCGCCCGCGGCTCCGGCACCCGCTCAGCCGCCCCCGGGCCCGCCGGCGACCAACCCGTACCAAGCGGGGAACGATCAGATCCGCAAGACGGCCACCTGGCTCATCGGCGCACTGGCGGCGGTGGCGGCGATCCTGCTCGCCGGGAGCCAGGTCAGCTCCATCGGTAAGCTCCCGGCCGATCACATCACCGGACGCCTCACTGTCGCGGGGGTGGCAGCCGTTGTGGCCATCGGATCCGTCATGTTCGCGATCTATCGGCTGAGCCTCATCCTCGCCCCGGTCACTACGCCCCTCAAAGATCTCCGGAAGGAGGCCGAGACTCCGTCGTCGAAGATGGTCGAGATCATGAAGAGCGACACGGGCCTGACCGCCGGATACCCCGACATCCACGACCTGCTGGCGAAGTACGACACCGAACGGGCGAAGCGGATCGACGCGCGGAAGCGGCACCAGGCCGCCCGGGACAAGCTGGCCGCGGCCGTCTCCGACGCGGAGAAGGCCGCCGCGATGAAGGCAGAGGAGACAGCCGACCTCGCCGAACAGCGGGCCGATACCGACGTCGCCGGGCTACGCCGTTACGTCGTCGGGTTGACCCAGCTGCTCGGTTTCCTCACGGTGTCGCGGCGGTTCGAGACGGAGCGCTCGCGCGTGGTCGTCGCTGCTGTGGTCGGCGCGGTCGCCATCGTGACGTTCGCGTGGGCGGCCAATCCCGCAACACCGTCGGCCGACGCGGCCGCTGCGCTGCCGGCGAAACCGGTCTCGGTCACGGTCTTTCTTACCCCGGCCGGAGTCCAGGAGCTGTCGTCCGTGCTCGGTGCCTCGTGTGCCAAGGAGGCTGCCGCCACGGGCACGCCGGGAATCGCCCTCAGCGCGTCGACGGAGGCAGCCGAGGTCGTGCTCACCGGCGGCGGCTCCTGCACCGGACCGCAGCGGATCACGCTCGAGTCGCGCCTCGCCCACCTCGTCGTGGCCGACGCGACAGCTATCGCCTGACCGACCCGGCTACCAGTCGTAGCGGGTTTTCCCTTCGCTGCTTCGCCAAACCGACGGTGTGAGCGTGTCGATGTCCACCGGCTCGAAGCCGGGAACGCCACCGTCGGCCGCCAGTCGTAGCGCGGCGGCGACGTCGGCATCGATCTCGGCCGTCCGCGCGGCCGGGTCGACGGAGACGAACAACGCCGTTCCGGTCCGCGCGATCGCGTCCGCGAACTGGCGGTTCTTCGCCCACGGGGTCTGCGGTGTCGCGGGGACGCAGTCGGCGTCGACAGTGAAGAACCGGCCGTGCTGCGGGAGCCGGTAGGCGAGCGTGTTCACCCCCATCTCCTTCGTCCGGGCCCAATGCCGTCCGGACGTGTCGTCGCCCGTGCGGTTGATGTGGACACGGCCCGCGGCAAGGTGCCCGACGGTGTTGCAGCCGATGATCAGGGTTTCGGGTCGACCTGCCGGAGTGCCGTCCCGGGTGCCGGTGAGGATGGTGTCGTAGAGGTCGTTGAACAGCTCGGCGTTCGTCCGGGAGCGATCGGCGAAGGACCAGCCCGGCTCCGTGAGCCGGCCGGGTTTCATCTCGGGTCCCCAGGTGCCGAACGCGTCGAACGTCGAGAAGTCGTGCTTGATCAGCTCGAAACCCCACCCGGCGATGCGGGCGACGTCGTCGTGGACGAGCTGGAGCACCTCGGGCCGGCTGATGTCGAGCGGCTGCTCGCGCACGTTGCGGGGCCCGGCCCGCAGGAGCGATTCGTCGATGTCGAACGAGCGGGAGATCGGCCGCATCCAGATGCCCGGGCGCGCACCGACGTCGCGGACGCGCTGGGCCAGGCCGGGCATGTCGTCGAACAGTCCGGGGGTGCCGGCGGTCCATGGGCCGCCGGGTGCGCCGCCGCCGGGTGACCAGCCGGCGTCGACGACGCCGAACGGCCGTGCCGGATGGTCACCGAGGTAGTGAGCGACGAGCGCGGCGTCCGCGACCACGGCGTCCGGGTCGAAACCTTGGCCGTAGGCGTAGTACCAGTTGTTGGCGCCGAGGACGGGTCCCGGGCTCGGCAGCGGGTCGTCGCACATCCGGGCACAGAGTGCGCCGACGACCGCGGTGGCCGATCGTCCGGTCTCGGCGGTGACATCGGAGATGCCGGTGACGGTGGCCGCGAGCAGCGTGCGGTCGCCGAGGACCGCCGCGTCGCCGCCGTTGCTCAGGTCGAGGTGGAGCGAGAACGTCGAATCGGTGAACGTCCATGCAGCAAAGGCATTCGGCCGTACGCGGACACCGTGACCGATGTACCGGCCGTTCGTGCCGTCGGCCGCGAGCCAGTACCAGGGCAGGTGCCGGCCTGAGCTGATCGGCTGCCAGCCGAGTTCGCCGTAGCTGCGCTCCCAGGCGTCGCCGAGCACCCGCGTCGCCGGGTCGAGCGTGTGCGGCCAGGTGAGGGCGATGCCTCGGATCGGGGTGCGGCCGGCGTTCACGTGCACGTCGAGGTTCGTGCCGCCGCCGTATCTGGAGGCCGCCGGTGTCGTGGTGACGGTGACTCCGGGAACCTCCCAGGTGACGGGCGCGTCCGTGCCGTTCCCGCTTCGGGCGGCCGCGCGGTCGAGCGCATCGGCGGTGTCGCCGGTGTGCACGATGACACTCGACGGCGGGGCGACGAAGTCGTGGGACGCCATCATCTGCTCGATGCTCGGATCGTTGGTCACGGACGCCGACTCTAGCTATCAGCCCGCCTGGGGCAACCAGCAGAATGACCGCATGGTGACCACTTTCGAAGCCGGCCTGGTACTGATTCTCGGCGGCCGCAGCGAGATCGGCCTCGCGGTCGCCATGCGCCTCGTCCGCGACGAGGGCGCGACGCAGGTGATCCTGGCCGCCCGCCGGTCCCAGGACCTGGCACCGCAGGTGGCCGCACTGGCCCGTCTGGGCGCGGCGGTCAACACGATCGCCTTCGATGCCGACGACCTGTCGACGCACGCCGCGGTCCTGGACGAGGTGATCGAGGAGTACGGCACGCTCGGGACGGTCGTGCTCGCGTTCGGCATCCTCGGCGACCAGGCCCGGGCCGAGGTCGACGCGGCGCACGTCGCCGAGATCCTGCACACCGACTTCGTCGCCCAGGCCCATCTGCTCACCGAGCTCGCGCAGCGGATGCGTGCGCAGAAGTCCGGCACGATCGTCGTCTTCTCCTCCGTCGCCGGGGTGCGCGTCCGCCGGGCGAACTACGTCTACGGCTCGGCCAAGGCAGGGTTGGACGGGTTCGCGTCCGGGCTCTCCGACGCGCTGCACGGCTCGGGGGTGCGGTTGCTGCTCGTTCGCCCCGGCTTCGTCGTCGGACGGATGACCAAGGGGATGAAGCCGGCCCCGTTCCCCAGCACGGCCGGCTCGGTGGCCGATGCGGTGCTGGACGGGCTGCGCAAGGGCTCCCGCGACATCTGGGTCCCGACGATCCTGCAGCCGGTCTTGTTCGGGATGCGACTGCTGCCGCGCTCGATCTGGCGCAAGCTGCCCCGCTAGCATCCAGGCTCCCAAAGCTATTCGCCAAGTGGGCGCGTCGCCGCGCGACACGCCGCTCCGGTCGGAGCTTGGCGTCCACTCCGAGGCCCCGGCCTGGCTCTAGGTCGCGAGAACCGGGCCCGACCACTCGTTGTCGACGTCGCACGTGACCAGCACCTGCGCCAGCCCGAGACGGCGGCATTCGTCCAGCCCGGCGGCGAGCATGCGGGTGGCTGCCCTTGCCGTCGACACGGCGCGACGACGTGGTAGCCGATGTCGCCGCCCGCCTCGGCGAGCTCACCGGCCAGGTCGGACTCGAGGACGTCGGTCGTCCGCCAGACCAGGTGCGGACGTTCGGTCAACTCGATCACCGCGTCAACATCCATTGACACATGGCCGGTGTCAATTTACATTGACATCGTGGACGACAACGGACTGCCGGATGCGGTGGCCAGCTCGGACCCCGCGGTCGGGCTTCGCGCCGTCAGAGCCCTGCGTGATCTCGCCGACCGGCTCGAGGCCCTGCACGTCGCAAACGCCCGGAAGCTCGGCTGGTCCTGGCAGCAGATCGGCGACGCACTCGACGTCAGCCGCCAGGCCGTTCACATGAAGTACGCCATCCGCAACCGCGATCCGCGGGCATGAGAGAGGGACGGACATGTTCGAGAGATTCAGCAGTGCGGCCCGCCGGGTGATCGTCGTCGCGAGCGAGGTGACCCGTGAACGAGGCGAGCCGGTGATCGAAGCGGCGCACATCCTGATCGCGACGGCCGACGTCGGAGAGCACACGCTGATGGCCGCCGGTCTGACGCGGCTGGTGCTCGAGGACGCGCTGGACAGCGCTCTCGACGAGGCGGCCGACGGTGACGGCCTGGACTCTGCGGCACTCGCCGGGATCGGCGTCGACGCGGAGGCGGTCCGCAAGGCGACGGACCAGGCCTTCGGCCGCGGAGCGCTCGGCCGGATCGGCCGACGCCGTCAGAACCCGACGAACGGCCGCCTCCCGTTCTCGCCGAACGCGAAGCATGCGCTCGAGCGGGCGTTGCGCTTCACGGCGTCCAGCCGCGGGTCCAGCATCACCGCGACGCATCTCCTGCTGGGCCTGCTCGATGTCGGCGACGGGGACGTTGCCGCCGTTGTCCAGAGGGTGGGCCAGAGCGAGGCCGCGCTGACTGCAGCGGCTCTGAGTACCCTCCGTCTCGATGCTGCTGTCGGCGGTGCAGGTGGACCCACGTCGTCGTCGGTGCGGGCCGGCCTCGATCACCTCTCGCTCCAGGTCGCCGACATCGAGGCCGCCATCGCGTTCTACGACGCCGCCCTCGCCCCGCTGGGCGTCCGTCAGCTCATGCGGCACGACGACGTCGTCGGCTTCGGCAGCGACCGTCCGTTCTTCTGGCTCGGGAAGGCCACCACCGACGGCCCGGCGCGCGAGGTCCACATCGCCTTCACCGCGGCCGACCGGAGGACGGTCTACGCCTTCCGCGACGCCGCCGCCGGGGTGGGCGCGGAGGTCCTGCACGAGCCGCGCATATTCCGCGAGTACCACCCGTCTTACTTCGCCGCGTTTGTCCGTGACCCCGACGGCAACAACGTCGAGGCCGTCTGCCACGTCCCGACCTCGGCTTGAGGTGACACGCCCGCCCACGCTGCTTCGGTGACCATCGAAGCCGAGCCGACCCCGCTGCGCCGGCGGTCGCTCGCCCTGTGTCTCGTCGCCGGGTTCCCGCCGCTGCTCGACGACAGCATCGTCAACGTCGCGCTGACCTCGATCCGCACCGGCCTCGGCGCAAGTGAGAGCGCGATCCAATGGATCATCGCCGGCTACGCGCTCGCGTTCGGCATGTTCGGCGCGCCACCATCGGCATCTCCACCGCGATCGGCCCTCTGCTCGGTGGCTTCATCGTCAAGGTCGGCGGTCTGGTGATCTCGCCGAACGTCACGCTCACCCTGGCCGAGGTGGACGTCCGCTACGCTGGATCGGGCCGGTGGAGACTGCTCCAGCGGGAGCGCACGCCGGCGCCGCTGCGATGGAGCCGGAGACTGCGAGCGCACCGATCGAGGAAACGGTGGGCGTGGTCGCCGGGGGGGCACCGCAAGACCTGACCACGACCGGATCCGCTGATGAACCCACACTCGATGACCGGGCGGCACGGAGGCTGAGCGTGAATCCACCACTGGCCCTGCGTCGACTACGCGAATATCAGCGGATCTGCCGCGCGAGCGATCAGAACGCGCCGTCAGGCGTCTCCGTGAGCAGGTCGTCAGCGTTCTCCACGCTCGCACGTGCGACCGCGACGCCCGGCAGCACCTCGCGCGCGAACCAGCGGGCAGCCGCGATCTTGCCCACCCGGAAGTCGTGCTCGCGGGTCCCGTCGGCGAACGTCCCCGCGGCCAGCTGCTCGGAGGCGACCGACGCCTGCCACAACAGCAGCCACCCGACCACCACATCACCGATCGCCAGCAGCAGCCGAGTCGTGTTGGCACCCACCCGGTAGATCAGCTGTGGGTCGCGTTGGCTCGCGATCGTCCAGCCGGTCAGCTGTTCGGCGATGCCACTCGCGTCGGACAGTGCCGCGGCCAGCAGCTTGCGTTCAGCCGCCAACACGTCGCCACCGGTCTCGGCGGCGAGGAACCCGCCGATGCTGTGGGCGAGGGTGCCGAGCGCCTGCCCGCGGTCGCGGATCACCTTGCGGAAGAACAGATCGAGGCCCTGGATGGCGGTGGTGCCCTCGTACACGGTGTCGACCTTGGCGTCCCGGACGTACTGCTCGAGCGGGTAGTCCGACAGGTACCCGGAACCGCCGAACGTCTGCAGCGACTCGGTCCCGAGCACCACCCACGCGCGCTCGCTCCCGTAGCCCTTCACCAGCGGGAGCAGCAGGTCGTTCAGGGCGATGGCGGCGGAATCGACCTCACCCGCGGCAGCCGATATCTCCACCCGGTCCTGCACCGATGCCACGTAGAGCACGAGTGCCCGGAGCCCTTCGGCATATGCCTTCTGGGTCATCAGCGAGCGGCGGATGTCGGGATGCCGGATGATCTCGACGCGAGGTGCCGTCTTGTCAGCCTGCTGAGTCAGGTCGGGGCCCTGCACGCGTTGCTTGGCGTAGTCCAGGGCGTGCAGGTAGCCGGTCGAGAGGGTGGCGATCGACTTCGTGCCGACCAGCATCCGCGCGTACTCGATCACCTGGAACATCTGCGCGATCCCGTGATGGACGTCGCCCAGCAGGTAGCCGACGGCCGGGTCACCGTCGCCGAGGGTGATCTCGCAGGTTGAGCTGGCCTTGAGGCCCATCTTGTGCTCGACGTTGGTGGCCTTCACCCCGTTGCGGGCACCGAGTTCGCCGGTCTCGACGTCGACCATGAGCTTCGGGACCAGGAACAGCGAGAGCCCCTTCGTCCCCGGACCACCCGCTCCCTCGACGCCGACCGGCCGGGCCAGGATGAAGTGCACGATGTTCTCGGAGAGGTCGTGCTCGCCGGAGGTGATGAAGCCCTTCACGCCGCGCAGGTGCCAGCTGCCGTCGGGCTGCAACGTCGCGGTGGTGCGCCCGGCCCCGACGTCGGAGCCGGCGTCCGGCTCGGTCAGCGCCATCGTCGCGGCCCACCGCCGGTCGATCATCAGTTGGGCAAGTTTGCGCTGCCAGGGTGTGCCGTTGCGGTAGGCGACGGTGGCGAAGCGCGGGCCGGACGCGTAGAAGTACAGCGCCGGGTTCGCACCGAGCACCATCTCCGCGATCGCCCAGCGCAGACTCGGCGGGCACGCCTGGCCGCCCAGCCCGTCGGCGATCTCGAGGCGCCAGAACTCGGCGTCCATCCAGGCGTCGTAGCTGGCCTTGAACTCCGGCGGCAACGTGACGGTGTTGGCGGCCGGGTCAAACACCGGCGGCTGCCTGTCGCCGAACTCGAACGACGCGCCCACCTCGTTCTGCGCGAGCCGCAACACCTCGGCCAGGATGCTGCGCGCGGTGTCGACGTCGATGTCGGCGTAAGGGCCTGAGCCGAGGACGTCCTGACGCCCGAGGACGTCGAAGAGCATGAACTCGATGTCAGCTAGATTGCCCCGGTAGTGAGACCCGGAATTCGATCCAGAAGTGATCATGGTGACCTCCGCAACCGATGTTACCCGCCAGTAACTTAGGCGGCGAGAGGTCGAACGCAGGAAAGATTCAGCCGGCGTACCTATCGTTCGCGAGCCACGCGGCGCCGACGATGCCGGCCGTGTTCAGCAGCGTCGCCGGGATCAGCGGGGTGTTGATCTTGATCAGCGGCAGGAACTTGCTGGACCTCTTGCTGATGCCGCCGCCGACGACCATGAGGTCGGGGGAGAACAGGAACTCGAGCCAGCCGTAGTACTTCGTGAGCCGCTTCGCCCACTGCTCCCACGACATGTCGCTGTTCTCCTTGACGCTGCCGGATGCACGGCTCTCGGCGTCGTAGCCGCCGATCTCGAGGTGCCCCAGTTCGGCGTTGGGAACCAGCACGCCGTTGTAGATGATGGCCGACCCGATCCCGGTGCCCAGCGTGGTGACGATGATCAGGCCCGGACGATCCTTCACCGCGCCGTACTTGACCTCGGCCAGGCCGGCGGCGTCGGCGTCGTTGACCACGTGCACCGGCCGTCCGACCGCGTCGGAGAAGAGCTTGTCCGCGTCGGTGCCGATCCAGCCCTTGTCGATGTTCGCGGCCGAGAGCACCTTGCCGTTGCGCACGACGCCGGGCACGGTGACGCCGATCGGGCTGTCGCCGGTCTCCTCGTGGAAGTGCTCGGCGATCTCCGCGACGATCTTCGCCACCGCTTCGGGGGTCGACGGTTGCGGTGTGTCGAAGCGGAGCCGCTCGGCGGCGAACTCGCCGGTGCGCAGGTCGACCGGTGCGCCCTTGATGCCCGACCCGCCGAAGTCGATCCCGAGCGGATGATGGCCGAACGTGCTGGCCGCGGCGGATGGGGTGGACGGGCCCGTGTCGGGCTCTGGAGGGTTCGTCTCGGTCATTGTGCGGGCTCCTGCGAGGCTCGTCGGCAACGTCGGCGTCACGCTACCGCCAACCGATGCGATCACGCTGCTGCGGCTGCCCATGCCGTGCGCAGCTTGGCCTTTCCGGTTGTCTGGAGCAGCGCGCCGGAGTAGATCCGCGAGCTCACGACGATGGTCACGACGATGCCCGCGGCGAGCAGCACGAGCGACACGCTCGGTTGCCACCAACCCATGTCCTGCATGACGATCCGGCGCGGCATGGCGAACGGGCTGGTGAACGGGATGTAGGAGAGCACCCGCAGCATCGTGTTCGGGCTCTGGGAGTACATCGACGCGAAGAAGGGCACCATCAGCACGATCTGCATGGGCAGCGTGGTCGAGCCGAGGTCCTCCTGCCGGGTCGCGATCGCCCCGGTCACGGCCCACAGGCAGGCCTGGATCCCGAAGCCCAGCACGAAGAACGCGAGGAACCAGCCGACCGACGCACCCAGCAGCGACGTCACTGCACTGCCCGAGGAGACGACGCTGGTGCCGACGAACGCCAGCACGACGAGCAGGGCGACCTGACCGAGGGCCAGCAGGGAGTTGCCGAGAACCTTCCGGCCAGCAGTGCCCGGACCGGGATCGCGGCGACCGGGATCTACACGATCCGGGTCCCCTTCTCCTCGACGACGCTCTGGGCGATGCTCATGCCGCAGACGGGCTGTACCGCCGGCTGGGCAGAAGTCGCTCCGGCCGGTCCGGTTGAGCGTGCCCGAGCACCGTTGGCGAGACTTCTGCCCAGCCGGCGGTTCGGAGCTGCGACGCTGTGGAGATGCAGGTGGGCGACTTCTCGAGTGCCGATGTCGACGCTGCCGCGCGGCGGCTGGCGGGTGTGGTCGCGCTGACCCCGCTCGAGCGGTGCGTGCGGCTCTCGGACGCCCTCGGTGCCGAGGTCTACCTCAAACGCGAGGACCTGCAGGTGGTTCGCTCGTACAAGATCCGCGGCGCCTACAACCTGATGGCGCAGCTGACGCCGGCCGAGCGGGACGCCGGTGTCGCGTGCGCGAGCGCCGGCAACCATGCGCAGGGGTTTGCCCTTGCCTGCAAGCTGCTCGAAGTGCACGGCCGGATCTACCTGCCGCGCAACACCCAACGGCAGAAGCGCGAGCGGATCCTGCATCACGGCGACGGGTGGGTGCAGCTGATCACCGGCGGGGCGACCTACGACGACGCAGCCGAAGCTGCCGAAGCCGACGTGGCCCGGACCGGCGCGACGATGGTGCCGCCGTTCGACGACCTCCGCACGATCGCCGGCCAGGGCACGATCGCCACCGAGATCGTCGAGCAACTGGGCCGTGTGCCCGACGTGATCGTCGCTCCGGTCGGGGGCGGCGGGTTGCTGGCCGGTCTGACGACGGTCGTCCGCGAGCGGTACCCCCAGGTGCGGCTGGTGGGGGTCGAGCCGATGCGCGCGGCGTCGATGGGTGCGGCACTTGCCGCGGGCCGGCCGATCGTGCTCGAGCACGTGGACCCGTTCGTGGACGGCGCCGCGGTCCGCCGCGCCGGCACGCTCACGCACGCGATCATCGCGGCCGGGCAGGCACCGGTCGTCGGGATCGCCGAGGGCCGTATCTGCACGGAGATCCTCGCCCTGTATCAGACCGAGGGCATCATCGCGGAGCCCGCCGGAGCGTTGGCGACTGCCTCTCTCACCTCGTCGTCGTGGCCGGCGGAGGTCGTGATCGAGCCGGGAAGCACCGTCGTGGCGATCGTCTCCGGAGGCAACAACGACATCTCCCGCTACGGCGAGATCCTCGAGCGCTCGCTGATCCACGAGGGCCTCAAGCACTACTTTCTGGTGAACTTCCCGCAGGAGCAGGGCGCGTTGCGGCGGTTCCTCGACGACGTCCTCGGACCCGAGGAGGACATCGTCCTGTTCGAGTACACGAAGCGGAACAACCGCGAGACCGGGCCCGCCCTCGTCGGGCTGGAGCTCTCGTCGGCCGCCGATCTGGACGACCTGCTGCGCCGGATGGACGAGTCGCCGCTGGAGATCGAGCGGCTCGACCCGCACTCGGCGACGTTCCACTACCTGACCTGAGAGCACTCCGGCCGCCGGTCGAGGCGGGCGCGTACGGGGTCTGACAGGCTGGGCGGCGTGCCCGATCACCAGACCGTCGACGCGAACTCCGTCCTCGCCGCAGTCGGCCTGCCGCCGGCGAGCAAGCTCCGCGTCATGCCCGGCGCCGAAGCGACCGTGTGGCGGGTTGTCGTCGACGGGGTGCCGCTCGCTCTTCGCCTGCACCGGCTCGGCAGCAGCACGGTCGAGCGTGAGCTGATCGCACTCCGCGTCGCCCGGACCGCGGGCGTGCCCGTTCCGGAGGTCGTCGCCACCGGGACCTGGCACGACCGGCACGTCGCTGTCACGAGCTGGTGTTCCGGCGAGACGGTCGGCGAGCTACTCCGGACCACGACCGGCGACGAGCAGGTGGCCGTCGCGCACCGCTTCGGTCACGCACAGGCCATCCTGCACTCGACCGAGCTCGCCCACAGCGATCTCGCCGAGCTGCGCGCGATCGGCCGGGCGGTGCCCGACCTCGGCCTGCCCGGTCAGACCACGCTGCTGCACCTGGACTTCCATCCCTTCAACGTCCTCGACGACGGCTCGCGGGTCACCGGCATCGTCGACTGGGCGAATGCGTCGGTCGGGGATCGGCGCCTCGACATCGCCCGCACACGTGGCCTGTTCGCCCTCGCGGGGGTGTTCGCGCCGGAGATCGCGGCGCGTGCCGAGCAGGCCGCCGACCAGCTGACGGTCCTGTGGGCGGAGGGCTACCGCACGGTCCTGCCGATGCCGGACGACGACGAGATGGCGCCGTTCTTCGTCGCGGCAGCGGCGACGATGGCCGCCGACTGGGAGCCGCGGACACGCTCCGGCGAGGTGGACGGGACGATCCTCGAGGCGATCGAGCGCTGGGCAGCCCGCTGGCAGATGAGAGTGACCCCGCGATGACCGGTCTCTCCTACGAGCTGACGCACGCCCACGCCCAGCTGCTCGCGTCGCTCGGCGCGGACGGAACCCGGCTCGGATCGGGCGGCGAGGCCACGGTCTACACGCTCGACGACCACCGCGTGGTGCGGGTCTTCCGCGACGATCCCGGGCCCGAGGGCGTCGAGCTGGCGGAGATCTACCGGCGTTGGGCGGCAGCGTCGTCCCACCGTCCGGGCGAACGGGCGTTCGAGCTCCCGACCGTCCTCGACGACGGCTTCACCCACGGCCTGCACTGGCAGATCCTCGCGCGCATCCCCGGCACCGAGGTGGGGACGTTGCTGACGCACACGCCACCCGAGCGACGCGTCGAGCTCCTCGCTGCCTACCTCCGGGCCAGTACCGGGGTGGCCGCCATCGACGCGTCGCCCACCTTCGGCACCCTCCTCGGCGGGCACGTCTACGGCAGCTGGGCGGAGTGTCTGCGGGCACGCCTGAGCATCCCGTCACCGGAGCTGCGGGCCCGCCTCGCCGCCACCGTGGCCGGCTTCGACGAGGTGGTCGCGCGGTTCGACGCCGACCTCGACGGGCTCTATGACGGGCCGGCCAGGCTCGTCCATGTCGACTACTTCCCCGGCAACGTGATGGCCGTCGACACCGACGCGGGCTACCGCGTCAGCGGCGTCCTCGATTTCGCCAGCCACTCGCTCTTCGGCGACCCGCTGCTCGACGTCGTCGGCGCAGTGCTGATGGCGGACATGCTCACCGACGTGACCACCGAGGAGCAGCGGCGGCTCGCGCTCGACGCGATCTCGCTCGTCGGCGATCGGCTGGCCGAGGTGATGCAGACCTACCGCGTGTTCTATGCCCTCTACTACGCGATGGACGACGGGCTGGTGCCGTGGTCCGCGCGGCACCTGACCGAGGTCGCCGCCGGGCGCACGCTGCTCTGCTGATCCGGGCGCCGGCGTCGGACCACCTAGCATGGTCGAGCCGAAGATCCATCCGAGACACCGACCACTGGAGCGACCTTGCGAGTGACGGGCCTGGGCCATGCGGGGATGTTCGTGGAGACTCGTAGTGGGTCGGTGTTGTGTGATCCGTGGGTGAATCCGGCGTTCTTCGGGTCGTGGTTCCCGTTCCCGGACAACCGCGGGCTGAATTGGGAGCGGTTCGGGCGGTGCGACTATCTCTACATCTCGCAACCGGCACAAGGATCATTTCGATCCTCAGTTGCTGACCGAATACGTGAGCCGGGACACGACGGTGTTGTTGCCGGAGTATCCGACGGCGGAGTTGGAGACCGATCTTCGCGAGTTGGGCTTCGACAACATTCTCTATACGCGTGCGGGTGAGGAGTTCACTCGGAACGGGTTGCGGATGATGATCACGCCGTTGCGTGGTCCCGGTGACGGTCCGATCGGTGATTCGGCGTTGTCGTTGGACGACGGCACGGCGGTGTTGTTGAACCAGAACGATTCGCATCCGCTGGATGTGGAGAAGATCCGGGCGTTCGGGGAGCCGGATGCGTATTTCACGCAGTTCTCCGGGGCGATCTGGTGGCCGATGGTGTACGACCTGCCCGAGCCGGCGAAGCAGCGGTTCGCCGAGCTGAAGCGGAAGTCGCAGAGTGATCGGGCGTTGTTCTACATCGATCAGGTCGGGTCGCCGAACGTGTTCCCGATGGCGGGCCCGCCGTGTTTCCTGGACGAGGATCTCTTTCGCTACAACGGATACGGGACCGACGATACGTCGATCTTCACCGATCAGCGGCAGTTCCTGGACGAGTTGGCGGTGAGGCGGCCGGAGACGGCGGGGCACCTGTTCCTGCCGGGGACGGTGATCGAGTTGGAGAACGGGTCGTGCACGGTGACGCAGTCGTTGTTCTCCGACGTCGAGATCGATGCGATGTTCACCGACAAGTGGTCGTACCTGCGTGACTTCCAGGCTGCGCGCGGGCATGAAGTGGTGGCGGAGAAGGCGTCGCGGGCACCGGTGCCGGCTGACATGTTCGAGCAGTTGCAGGCGTGGTGGGAGCCGTTGATGAAGCGGGCGCCGTTCCTGTGTGAGGCGATCGGGGCGCAGGTGCGGTTCGAGATCGGCGAACTCGATCTCGTCGTGGATTTCCCGGCCCGGGAAGTGCGCCGCTATGCCGATGAGAAGGTCCGCTACTGGTATCGGACGTCGGCTGATCTGGTGGCGACGAACCTGGCTCGCGGGGAGATCGACTGGTCGAACAGCCTGTTCCTGTCGTTGCGGTTCACCGCAGGCCGGGTGGGGAAGTTCAACGAGTACCTGTACACGTTCTTCAAGTGCCTGTCCGAGGAGCGGATCGACTACGTCGAGAACTGGTACTCAGAACAGGGTGACACCGGTGAGGACATCGTCGTCGGGGACTGGATCGTGCAGCGCCGGTGCCCGCACCTGCGCGCGGACCTGAAGAAGTTCGCCACCTCCGACGGGAACGTCCTTACGTGCAACCTGCACAGCTGGCAGTTCGACCTCGCGTCCGGACGGTGCCTCACCTCACGCGGCCACGAGATTCGCGCCCGCAAGGCCGGATCGGACGCCTGAGATGACGCAGCTGTTCATGACCCACCCGGGCCCGCTCGTGTCGCCGGTCCCGGATCTGCCGGCGGGCTTCGAGTTGCGGCCGGCGACGGTCGACGACGCGGCTGCCCTGAACGTCGTCCTCGAGGAAGCCTTCGAGGAGCCGTGGGGGATCGACCGGACGCTGTCGGTGCTGCTTGCGGCGCCGGACGTCGTCCGCACCTGGGTGATCACGACGTCGGACGGCCGGCTGGTGGCGACCGCGTCCGAGCGGCTGCTGCCGGAGGAGTACCCGGGTGCGGGATACGTCCACTACGTCGGCGCGTTGGCCTCGATCAGCGGGAAGCGGTTCGGTCAAATCGTCACGCAGCGGTGTTTGCGGGGCTTCGTCGAGCGCGGGCTGGCGAAGGCCGTGCTGAAGACCGACGACTTCCGGCTGCCTGCCGTGCGGACCTACCTGCGGATCGGCTTCGTGCCGGAGTACCGCGCGGACGAGGAACGCTCGGCCTGGTCCGGGGTGTTCAAGACGATCGAAGCCGGCCCTCGACGGTAGCTCCACTCCTCGGCAACGCCGCGACGTGGCGCCTGCGCGACGTTGTATGTTGCGCAGGCGGCGATGTGATCCGGTCGGACGAGCTCGCCCCACGGAGGCTTGTTGTGACACCTTCACCACGTTCCAGTCCACCTGACGCCGGCGGTTCTGGAGACGACTCGAAGTATCACGTACGGGCCGTCGGACGAGCGCTCGAGTTCCTCGATCTGCTCGGATCCGACACCGGCGGCGGCGGCCTGTCCCTCACCGAAGTCGCCGATCGCGTATCGGTATCGAAGAGTGCGGCCTTCGCGACACTGTTCACCCTGGCCGAATCCGGTTTCGTCGCGACGACCGGTGAGGGTGCGACGAAGCGCTACCGGCTGGGCCCGGCGCTCATCCGGCTGGGAGCACACGCACGTGCGCAGATCTCGCTGAGTGACCTCGCACGCCCCTATCTGATCGAGCTCACGCGTGAGCTGCACGCCACCTCCCGGCTTGCTGTTCTCGAATCCGACAACGTCGTCGTGATCGACCAGGTCTCAGCGAGCGTGGCTCATGGTCGTGACCTGCGGATGGGTAGTCGTGAACTCCTCCACTCGACCGGACTCGGGAAGGCGATCCTGTCGGCGCTGCCCGAGCGCCAGGTTCGCTCGATGCTCGAGGTTGCCGGGCTCCCCGCGCGGACGGCCAATACGATCACCGATCCCGACGATCTGCTTCTGCACCTGCGCAAGATCGCCCACGTCGGGTACGCGATCGACGACGAGGAAGATGCCGAGGGTGTCTTCTGCATCGGCTCGCCGATCCGCGACCACAGCGGCGCGTGCCTGGGTGCGATCTCGGTGACCGGGGTGAAGCTGCACCAGCCGGCAGCGTTCTATCGCTCCCTCGGAAGACGAGTGGGGTTGAGCGCCGGGACGATCTCGACCGCATTGGGGTACGTCGCGAAAACCGTCTAGCGTTCGGTCATACCGAATGGCATTCCGGTTTTCCGCACAGTGTGTCAGTGTCTCCGCACACCAACACTGCGCCGGAGGCGGCATGACCCAGCTCTTCATGACGCACCCCGGTCCACTGACCGCGTCGTGCCCGCTCGCACCGGAGGGCTATCGACTACGAGCCGGGACTAGAGACGACGCCCCGGACATCTCGATCGTCCTCGAAGAGGCATTTGCCGAACCCTGGAGTGTTGACCGGGTTCTCTCGACGCTGCTGGCGGCCGACGACGTACCCCGCGTCTGGGTGATCACCGACGGACTCCGCGTTGTCGGCACCGCCTCGGAACGACTGTTGCCTGCCCAGTACCCGGACGCGGGCTACGTCCACTACGTCGGTGTCGCGAGCAGCGCTCGAGGGCATCGTCTCGGCCAGGTCGTCACCGAGGCCTGCCTGTACGGCTTTTTCCAACGCGGCCTGGGCGCAGCGGTCCTCGAGACCGACGACTTCCGTCTCCCCGCCGTCCGCACTTACCTGCGAATCGGCTTCGTCCCCGAGTACCGCTCCGACCTGGAGCGCTCCGCCTGGTCAGCAGTCTTCCGCGAGCTCGAACATCCCAATCCCACAACGACTTGAGGGTCCACCATGGCTGAATCATCGCGTCGCCCGCATCTTGATCTGGATCGCCGACGCTTCCTCGGGCTGGCCGGCGGCGTCACCGCGGCCGGCCTTCTGGCCGCGTGCGGCGGCAAGGACCCAGCGACGGGAGGTGCAGCCGCATCGAAGGTCGACTCGCTGTCGATGTGGAACGGCACCTTCGCTGCCTTCGGTAAGGGCACTGATACGACGAAGAAGAAGGATGACTACTGGCTGGCGCAGGCGATCACCGCCTTCCAGGCCGAGCATGGAGCGACCATCAAGGTCGACAACACGGCCGAGGGACCTGACCTTCTCACCAAGCTCCGCACAAGTGGCGTCGCCCGCAAGGGTCCCGACCTGGCCACGATCTGGTCCGGCACCTATCTGCTCAGTATCAAGGACTACCTCGCCCCGCTCAGCGACAGCTACCCGACGGACAAGCGCAACGGCATCGTCGGCTGGGAGTCGGTGACCGAGGGACTGGTCGATGGGGCGGCAAGCTCTACGGCGCGCCGTGTGGGACAGACTCCCTCACCTGCCTCTACTACAACACGAAGGTGCTGGACCGCGCCGGCGTCGAGGTCGATATCGACAAGGTGCAGGAGTGGGACGAGTTCATCGGGATGCTCGACAAGATCAAGTCGACCGGCGTCACGCCGCTGGCGCTGAACTCGACGTCCTACATCTACTTCACGTTGCTCTATTGGATTGCCCAGCAGGTCGGCGGATCATCGGGCATCGTCGATCTCGGCACCGGCAAGCGGAAGTTCGCGAGTCCGGAGGTGCAGACGGCGGTCGATCGCTGGCTGTCGCTCAAGTCGTACGCCAACGCGGGTGTCCCGGTGACCGAGGACGAGGCCAATATGAAGCAGATGCTGCAGAGCAAGGCCGCCGTGATGTCCGGAGCCGACCTGGCCGGACTGCGTACCGGTCTCGGGCAGTCGATCACGATGACGAAGCTTCCGAACATCTCCACCGATGCCCCGTTGCGCGACAGTGGGATCGGCGGACCCGGTCAGGCGTTCGTCATACCGGCCGCATCGAAGAACATCG
The DNA here is from genome assembly GCA_036786375.1 of Actinopolymorphaceae bacterium. Classification (GTDB taxonomy): domain Bacteria; phylum Actinomycetota; class Actinomycetes; order Propionibacteriales; family DAIQRJ01; genus DAIQRJ01. Next base: position 43,813 of record DAIQRJ010000011.1, on the reverse strand, counting down.
ACGCCACGGTCGAGTTCATCAACTTCCTCAGCACCTCCGAGCAGCAGCTCAAGCGGGCCAAGCTGAACGAGGGACCGTTGCCGAACGTGCCCGATCTCACTGCCACGAAGGTATTCACCGACCCGCTCCGCCAGAAGCTGGCCACCTGGTCGACCGGGACGTTCGTCTTCTGGCCGGACAACACGTTGGACGCGAACCTCGTCACCGAGTTGGGCGCCAAGGCTCAACTCGCGTGGAACGGAAACCTGACGTCCACCCAGTTCCTCGAGCAGCTCGACAAGAAGCGCGACCAGATCCTGCGCGGCGCGTGAGTACGAAGGCCCTGGCCCCAGGAACCCGTCGGGGCCGACGTCGGCGTGAGAGGCGGGTGGGGTGGCTTTCCATCCTGCCCGCGATCGCGCTGGCAATTCCGCTGACGTGGTATCCGCTGGTGGTCGGGGTCTGGCACAGCTTCACCAAATGGAACGGGATCACCTCGATCTGGATCGGCCTCGGAAATTACCGGCGGATGTTCATCGACGGTGAGATCTTCTCGCTGCTGCGGACCAACCTCATCTTCTTCGCGGCGATCCCGGTGATGCTCGTGATCTGCATGGTGGTGTCTGTGTTGCTGCACGAGAAGGTCCCGGGCTGGCAACTGTTCCGCTCGCTGTACTACATCCCGACCATCCTCTCGATCGTCATCGTCGGCTTTCTCATGCGAAGCATCTTCCTGCCCGACGGTCTGCTGAACCTTGCCCTGACCGGTGCGGGATTGCAGGGGCTGACAAGGAGTTGGCTCGAGGTGGTCCCGACGGCGTTCCTCGCGTTGATGCTGACCTTTCTGTGGCAGACGATCGGCCAGGGAACGCTGATCTTCCTGGCGGGTCTCTCGGCGATGGACTCCGAGGTGGTGGAGGCAGCGACGATCGATGGTGCCGGCTGGTGGCAACGGCTGTTCCGCATCATCCTTCCCCTGCAGACTCCGTCGATCTCGTACTTCTTCGTGACGAACACGATCTATGTCTTCGTCGGCCTGTTCACCCTCGTCTTCACGATCACCGGTGGTGGGCCCGGGTCCGCCACGACACCACTGGACTTCAAGATCTACATCGCGGCCTTCCGGACCGGTGAGCTCGGATACGCGTCCGCGCTGTCGGTGGTTCTGCTGGTGATCGTCGCCGTGATCGCATGGGCGAACGTGCGTCAGACCGACCGTCAGTGGGCCGAACGATGAACCCGCGGTTCACTCCGACGAAAGCGCTCATCGTCGTGGCGCTCAGCTTCGTTGCGGTGTGCTCGATCTGGCCGTTGCTCTTCATGGTCGTCACGAGCTTCAAGACCAACGCCGACTACCTCGCCCATCCCTTCTCGCTCCCGACCACCATCACGACGAAGAACTTCGTCGCCATGCTGACGCGCTTCGACATCGCCCGCCTGTTCGGCAACACGATGCTGTATTGCGTCGGTGCATGGCTGCTGGCGATGGGCGCGTCGATCCCGGCGGCGTTCGCCGTCGCCAAGCTCACGTTCCCGGCACGGCGGTTGTTCCTCTCGTGGATCGTTGTGACGCTGGCGGTGCCAGGGGTGGCCTATCTCGTTCCGCTCTACACGCTGTTCGCTCGAGCCGAGCTCGTCGACAACCCGGTCGGCATGATGCTGCTGTGGGGCGGGGGCGCTGTCCCTGGCAACGTATTCCTGCTCTCCGCGGTGATGCGGGGGCTGCCGTCGGAGCTGCTCGAGGCGGCGCAGGTCGATGGTGCGGGCTACTTCCGCAGCATGTTCGCGGTTGTCATTCCGCTCAGCGTCCCGGGGATCATCACGTTGACGGTCTTTAATGTCACTACCTGGTGGAACGATCTGCTCACGCCGCTGGTTTTCCTCCCCACGCCGGAGAAGGGCACGGTGACTCTCGGGGTGTCGCAGATCGTGTCCACCTATTCCTCCGACACGCCTCTGTTCATGACCGGGCTGTTGTTCGCGGCGGTTCCGGTCGTCGTCGTCTACCTCGTCTTCCAACGGCACATCCGCAGTGGACTCGTGATGGGATCAGTGAAATAGGTGCAGCCACTCAAAGTAGGGATCGCCGGCGCCGCTCGCGGTGCGGGGTTCGTCACCGGTATCGAGGCGATGCCGGCGGCGGCCGTGCTGCACGCTGTGTACGACCCGAGCGAGGCAGCGCGGGCGGCCTTCGCGCAGGCCCACGGCATCGAGCACTCGGTCACGGACTACGGGCAGCTCCTGGCGCTGTGCGACGTGGTCGTCGTGTCGTCGCCGCAACAACATCACGCCCCGCAGGCGATCGCCGCGCTCGAGGCAGGGGTCCACGTTCTCAGTGAGGTGCCGGCCGTCGTCTCGCTGGAGCAGGCCGCCGACCTCGTCGCGGCGGCCAGGCGAAGCGGCGCCGCGTACGCCATGGCCGAGAACTACTGCTACACACGCAGTAATCTCGTCGTACGCGCCATGGCCCGCGAAGGGATGTTCGGCGATCTGTACTACGGCGAAGGCGAGTACCTGCATGAGATGAAGGGGTATCACACCACTCCGGACGGATCGCCGACCTGGCGATATCACTGGCAGGTCGGCCGGGACGGGTTCACCTATCCCACGCACAGCCTTGGACCTCTGCTCCAGTGGTTCGACGATCGGGTCGTCTCGGTGAGCTGCGTCGGCAGCGGCCGGCACACCGACTCCGAGCACGAGATCCAGGACTCCATCGTCATGCTCGCCCGTACCCGCAACGGCGCGCTGTTGCGCACGAGGCTCGACCTGCTCTCGAATCGGCCGCATCTGATGGACTACTACTCGCTGCAGGGCACCGAGGGCGCGTTCGAGGCCGCCCGGACGCCCGGCGCCGACCACGTCGTCCACCTGAGGGGGGTCAGCCCGGCCGACAGTTGGGAGCCGCTGGACAACTACGTCGGCCGATTCCTGCCGAAGCGGTACGCCGGCGATCACGGTGCGGCCGGCCACTGGGGTGCCGACCGCTGGCCCATCCAGGACTTCGTGCGCAGCATCCATGCCGGCGAGCGGCCCGAGCTGGACGTCTATCACGCATTGGACATGACATTGCCCGGGGTGATCTCGGAACGATCGATCGCCCAGGGTGGCGCCTGGATCGCCGTGCCGAATCCACGCTTCGCGACCGCCGGTATCGGTGTCGACCCAGGCCCCGAAGCGCCGTTGGCCTGATCGCCACCGCACGTCTCGACCCAGGCCGCCCGACCCAGGAGCTCATGCATGAATCGTCAGATAATGACCGACCCGATGTCCCAGACCCACCCGCAGGAACTGGTCCGCCGAGCACGGGCGGTGATCCCGGGCGGTGTGAACTCCGGCCAGCGTCAACTCCCCGACTGGCCTGACCTGGTGATCGCGCGCGCTCAGGGTGCGCGCATCTGGGACGGCGCCGGCAACGAGTACATCGACTTCCACGCCGCCTTCGGGCCACCGATCCTCGGCCACGCCGCTGAGGCCGTCACCCGCGCCGTGACCGAGGCCAGCGCCCTCGGATTCAACGGCGTCGGCGTCACGCCCGGGGAGATCGAGCTGGCCGAGCTGCTGACCGATCTCGTTCCCAGCATGGCGAAAGTGCTCCTCACGAGCACCGGCTCGGAAGCGACGTTCCATGCCCTGCGCGTCTCCCGGGCAGCGACCGGGCGACGTCTGGTCGTCAAGTTCCAGGGCTGTTATCACGGCTGGCACGACTCGGTGAGTCTGAACGTCATCTCCAGCCGTGCCCGGGTGGGCGCCCACGACCCGATCTCGACCGGCATCCTGCCCGAGGTCCTCGATGCCACCCTCGTACTGCCGTTCAACGACATCAGGGCGGTTCGGTCGGCGTTCGCCGAGCACGGTCACGACATCGCCGCGGTCATCCTCGAACCGGTACCGCACAACGTCGGTTGCCTGCTGCCGGATCAGGCGTTCCTCGAGGCGTTGCGTTCCGAGACCACGAAGGCGGGTGCCGTTCTCGTCTTCGACGAGGTCATCACCGGCGTGCGACACGACCTCGGCGGCTGGCAGGCGATCAGTGGCGTGATCCCCGACCTCACGACGATGGGGAAGGCGCTCGCGAACGGCTATCCGATCGGCGCGATCGGCGGCCGCGCCGATCTGATGGAGAGCTTCAGTACGACCCCCGGTGCACCCGTGTTCTTCGCCGGCACCTACAACGGCCACCCGGCGATGGTGGCAGCGGCGCTGGAGACCCTGCGGATCCTGCGCGAGGAGCCGGTGCACGAGCACATCTTCCGACTGGGGCAGCGTGCTCGCGACGGGCTGGCCGACGTGATGGCCGACCTCGATGTCCCGGCAGTCGTCACCGGCTACGGATCGGTGTTCGTGACCTACTTCATGCCGGGCCCGCTACCCCGCTCCTACGACGATCTGCTCGCAAACGACACTTCACTCTTCATCGGCTACCGGCATGCGTTACGGGAGCACGGCGTGTTCGAACTGCCACTGGCGCTCAAACGGAGCCACGTCTCCTACGCTCACACCGACGCCGACATCGACCGGCTCATCGAGGGCACCCACCGGGCGGTCGCGAGCGTCCTCGCCGGCGGAGGGTCGATGATGACGGACGGGTCGAGCACGATGGGTGGCGTGACGGCCTGATGCTGAGCGTCGACCGGACCCGTCCGACGACCTCGGCCGGCCGGATCAGCAAGGTCGAGACACTCTCGCTGGGAACGGCTTGGCGGGACTTCTCCTACGTGCGTGTCCACACCGACGCCGGCCTGAGCGGGATAGGCGAGATCACCCATCCCTACCGCGGCGCTCAGACGCGATCGTTGGCCGAGGCGATGGCGGATCGCCACCTGCTCGGCGCCGACCCGTTCGACGTCGAAGAGATCTGGCTTCGGATGTATCAGGGCGACTTCCTGCGAGGCGGCGATGTCGGGGGAATCGTCGTGAGCGGGATCGACCAGGCGCTCTACGACATCATGGGCAAGGCTCTGGGTGTGCCCGTCTACCGGCTCACCGGCGGTGCGTGCCGTTCGTCGGTTCCGGTCTATGCCAACGGCTGGTACACCGGTCCTCGGACTGCCGACTCGTTCGCCGAGCGAGCGCGCGCGACCGCGGCAGCCGGCTATCCCGCCATGAAGTTCGACCCGTTCGGCGCGGGCTTGGGGACGTTGTCACGCGAGGAGCTGGCGCTCTCGGTCGGCATCGTCGAGGCCGTTCGGGAAGCGGTCGGACCAGATGTCGATCTCTTCGTCGAAGGTCACGCCCGCTTCGCGATGCCGACGGCGGTTCAGCTTCTCGAGCGACTCGCCCCCTACGACCTCGGCTGGTTCGAGGAACCGTTGCCCTGGACGCACATCGAGCGGTACGCCGAACTCCGCCGGCGGGCGTGTATGCCCATTTCCGGTGGCGAGCATTTTCACAACCGTTACGAGTTCGCGCGGTTGTTCGCCACCGAGGCGGTCGACATCGTGCAGCCCGACCTGTCGATGGCCGGTGGTTTCACCGAGGTCCGCAAGATCGTCGCCCTGGCGCAGATGCACGCGATGCTGGTTGCGCCGCACAACTCCAACTCGCCGCTGTGCACCACCGTCTCGACGCACGCCGCCCTCGGCATCCCGAACCTGCTCGTGCTCGAATCGTTCGACGGCCTGGTCGAGGACTTCGTGTTCGAGGCGCTGCCGGGTGCGCTGCGGATCAGCGACGGGCAGGTCGGGCTTCCGCTCGAACCGGGACTCGGAGTCACCTTGAACGACGACGTCTTCGCCGAACACCCGCCCAGTGGGGGATTCTGGAACATGTTCGCCGACGGTTGGGAATCCAGGAAGCGCTCATGATCGTCGATGTCCACTCGCACCTGTTCGCCGAGAACCACGTCGGCCCACCGTTCGCGACGGATGCCGCACGGGCGCATTCCGGCCCGGTCGATCTGACGGTGAGCTGGGATCACTACGCGGCAACGTCGCCCGCGACGACGCGCACGATCGTCGTCGGTGGCAAGGCCCGACTGAGCGGTCTCTGGGTCGACGACGAGGCGGTGGCCACCTACGTCGCCGAGCACGGCGACCGGCTCATCGGCTACCTGTCGCTCGATCCGACCCAACCCGATTGGCAGGGGGAGATGCGCCACGGTCACGTCGACCTCGGGCTGGCCGGGATCAAGCTGATGCCGATGTATGCCGGTTTCGATCCGGCCGACGCGTCGCTCGATCCGCTCTACGCCTACGCGCAGGAGAACGGTCTTCCCTTGCTGGTTCATACCGGCACGACGTTCGTGTCGGCGGCCCCGCTCAAATGGGCACTACCGATCCACCTCGACGAGGTGGCGAGTCGATTTCCGGGACTTCGAATGGTGCTCGCACATCTGGGTCACCCGTTCGAGGGTGAATGCATCGCCGTGATCCGCAAGCATGAGCATGTCTACGCCGACGTCTCGGCCTTGCACTACCGACCCTTTCAGCTCTGGCACAGCCTTCGACTGGTGCAGGACTACGGCGTCTGGCGCAAGCTCCTGTTCGGCAGCGACTTCCCGTTCACCACGGTCGACGCCTCCATCGCCGGCCTGCGGGCGGTAGCCGCTGTTCCCGGCATCCCCGGGCTCGACCCGCTCGATCGTGACGAGGTCGAGAAGCTGATCCATCGCGACGCGCTTCCGCTCCTGGGGTTGCGATGAGCCCCGGCACGGTCGGTGACGGCGCGAGCTTCCGGCTGGACGGCCAATGGGCCGTCGTCACGGGAGCGGGTCGGGGGATCGGTGCGTCCATCAGCCATGGCCTCGCACGGGCGGGAGCGGGTGTCATCCTGCTCGACCGGCCAGGCTCGTCGGGGCTGTCCGAGGTCGCCCGGTCGGTCGACGGTCTCGGCGGTGGGGTGCACATCGTCGAGTTCGACCTCGCCGATACCGACGGCCTGGCCGACCTCGGTGACCGGCTCTGGCAACTCACCGGTCGGGTGGACATCCTGGTCAACAACGCCGGTGTGGCCGCTCTCGAGCACTTCAACCAGATCACCCCGGCGTCCTGGCGCCGGATCATGGCGGTCAATGCCGACGCGGTCTTCTTCCTCAGCCAGCGAATCGCGGAGCACATGATCGACGACGGTGTCGAGGGCCGGATCATCTGCCTGTCATCGAAGAACGGGGTAGTCGCCGAGAGCGGCCTGGCGCACTACAACGCGTCGAAGGGTGCGGTCGAGCTCATCGTGCGGAGCTTGGCGTCGGAGTTGGGTCCGCACCGGATCACCGTCAACGCGGTCGCTCCGGGAATGATCGACACGGGCATCGCGGAGGAGTTCGAGCTGGATCACGGGTTCGTCGACGCGTGGAACGGGCGGATCCCGCTGGGTCGGTACGGCGATCCGGGGGAGATCGAGGGAGCGGTGCTGTTGCTGGCGTCGACGGCCGGCAGCTACATCAACGGCGCGACCATCGTCGTCGACGGTGGTGTGCTGGCTGATCAAATGCCACGCCTGCGCTACATGGCGCCGTTCCGCAGCCGGCTCACCGAGCACTGACGCGATCCAGCGACCCCTTCGGCAGCCGTCCCCACCCGGTAACCCCGTACCTGTCGTGGTAGCACCATCGACGGCTATACGAGAGCAGCCTCGGGGTTACCGCGCGGTTCAGGTTCAGTCGAGGCCGAGGGCGCCACGGATGTCAGGTGGCTGATAGCGGTTGCTCTTCGCGACCTTGCCGTCGGCCCGGTAGAGCGGCCGGCCGTTCTCGTCGAGCTTGCTCATGTTCGCCCAGTGCAACTCGGCGATCACCGCGTCCAGGTCGATCCCGTACGTCAGCGCCGTCCCGTACGCGATGTAGACGACGTCGGCCAGCTCCTGGGCGATCACCGCGAGGTCGTCGGAACGCACCGCCTCGCCCACCTCGGCGGTCTCCTCGACCAGCAGTCGTTGACGCAGCGCAGCGAGCTCGGCCGGCGGCCACGTCGGGACGTCGTTGCGGGCAAGGTCGAACGTCGTGTGGAACTCGCGGACCAGATCGGCTGGGCTCGGCACGCGACCGAGCCTAGCGACGCTCGTACGGTCTCGACGCAGGAACGCTTCAGCCGGCCGACGCGAGCACAGGCGACACCGGCCGAACCGAGCGAGGCCACCCAGGCCGGCACGACCGGGTGCGCAATGATGGCGAGCATGCCCGAAGCCCCGCCGTCAGGAGATCTCCCGGGGCAGCATGGCCAGCCGGGGCAGCCGGCGCCGCCCGCGAAACCGGCCGCGAACCTACGCGGGCTGATCCGGCACCTACCCATCCGCGACGCCGAGGGCCCGGAGCGCTTCGAGCTCTTCGTCGTCTGCGCGGTCGCCGCGGTGGCGCTGACGCGGATCTTCCTCGTCATCACCGGCTACCCACAGATCGGCGGCGGCGGCCTGCACTTCGCACATCTGTTGTGGGGCGGGCTTCTGATGCTGCTCGGCCTGCTCGTCTTCATGCTCTTCCTCTCCAGGGCGGCGCGGACGACGGCGACAGTCCTGGCCGGCGTGGGATTCGGCCTCTTCATCGACGAGGTCGGCAAGTTCGTCACCGGCGACAACAACTACTTCTACTCACCGGTCGCGGCGATCATCTACGTGGTCTTCGTCCTGATGTACCTGGGTGTGCGCTACGGCGTGACCCGGCACGACTGGACCGATCGGGAGCTCGTGATCAATGCCGTCGAGCTGCTGAAGGAGTCGGCGGCACACGACCTGGACGCGAGTGAACGCGAACGGGCACAGGCGTTGCTTCGCCGCGCGCGCCCGCACGAGCCGATGGTCGCCCCGCTACAGCGGTTGCTGGCGGAGATGCCGACCGATCCGACCGAGATCTCCTGGCTCGAGCGGATCTTCCGGCGGCTTCGCCGGCTGGCGGACGACTCGGTGCGCATCCGCTGGCTGGAGCCGATCGTGATGGGGATGGTCGTGGTGTTCACCGCGCTCTCGCTGATCGGCCCGATCACGCGGTTGGCCGACCAGCCCACGCTGCGCTCGTGGGTGTACGTCGGCGCTGCCGTCATCGCCCTCGTGCTGGCGATTGTGGCGTTAGCCGTCCGGGTGCGCAGCTCGGTGCTAGAAGGGCTCTCGGTAGCCGACTCGTCGTTGCTGGTCAGCCTTCTGGCGGTGCAGGTGTTCCGGCTGCTCGACGAACAGTTCGGCGGGTACGTCGTTGTGCTGGTGAACGTGATGCTGCTGGCCGCGGTGCGTGGCACCGTCCGGTATCAGCGCCGGCTGCGGCGTCAGCACGACCAACGCCCCAGTGCGGTCGAGGGTCAGGTCGAGTGACGGCCACGGTGACGCCCGCCGAACCCGGCCGTCGGCGTGTCGGTGCTGTGATCCTGCGTTCTGGTTGCGTGCGCTACTTGTGGGAGTACTCCTACCCGTCGGGCCGGACCGACGCGTATGCCGTCGATGTCGAGGATGCCGAACCCCGCTTGGGCCTCGACCCGGAGCTGACGTGCGACTGCCCGCAGATGGTCGGCCTCGACTGGATCCCGCTGCTCGCAGTTCCGGGAGGTGCCGGTGCAGCCGGGACCCCGATCCCCACCCTGCTGTTCGCGCTGCCGGGTCAGGCCTGAGCGACCGGTCCGTCGACAGCGATCTCAGCCTGCTCGACCACGGTATTTCCGGTGCGACGATGTCGAGCGAGCTCGTCGTCCGGATCAGGACCGATGTCCTTCTCGGCGTACATGGCGTCGTCGGCCCGCTGGAGCAGGACCTCGGCCGGCTCGTCGTCACCGTCGATCGTGGCGATGCCGATGCTCACGCCGATGGAGGCGTTCACGCTGGTCAGTGGACGGGTGAGCGAGGCGCGGATCCGATCGGCCATATCCCGTGCCTCCGGCTCGGTGACACCTTTGGCGATGACGACGAACTCGTCACCGCCGAGGCGTCCGACCATGTCGTCGCCGCGTACCTGGCCCAGCAGCCGCTGGGCCACCTCTTGCAGGGCGCGATCGCCGGCCGCGTGGCCGAACTTGTCGTTGACCGGCTTGAAGCGGTTGAGGTCGCAGAACAGCAGGGCGCTCGGACGCGGCTCGGCCTGGGCGCGCAGCACGACGTTCTTGAGTTCACGCAGGAGGGTGTGCCGGTTGGCGAGCCCGGTGAGGTCGTCGTAGTGGGCGCGCTGCCTGAGCTCCTGTTCGCGGAAGCGGCGTTCACTCGTGTCCTGGGCGTGCATGAGCAGGAACGGCGGGAGGTCGTCGGCGGAGTCGATGCGGTTTTCGACGACCGTGAGCCAGCGGGTGGTCCCGTCGGGACGGTCGATGGGCAGTTCGGTGCGGTAGCTCGATCGGGTTCCGGCGACGAACTCGGCGACGATCCGCCGGTTCCGTTCGAGGTTCTCCTTGCGCAACAGCCGCGGCCACGATCCGGTCAGCAGCTCCTCGCGGCTGTGGCCGGTGAGATGGCAGAACGCGTCGTTGACCTCGAGGAAACGCAGGGCCTCGTGACCGATCAGGCCGATCCTCGCCATCCCGTCGGCGGACTGGTCGAACGAGAACCTCATGACGGCCTCGCTCGCGCGGAGGTTCGCCCTACCGCGGCGCAGCCTATCGCGGCGCAGCTCGACCCGCTCGGCGATCAGCTCCTCACGGAGCCGGACGTTGTCGATCGCGATACCGGCCTGGACGGCGAACATCTCGAGGAGTTCGCGCAGCCGGTGCCCGGGCTTGCGCAGATCGGGGGGCAGATCGACCGATATCACCCCGACCATCGTCTGATCCGCGGAGCGCAGCGGTGCGAGCAGCATGTCCTCGGCGTGCCAGCCGTCGTCGTCGGTGGGTGGCTCGATCGGCGGCACCCACCGGACCACGTTGCTCAGCGGATTGGTGTGCGGGACGAACCTCAGCTCGCCCCAGGGCTCGGCTCGGGAGAGCAGGTCGTCCATCGTGTCCTCGTCGATGAGCGCACCCTCGAGAGCATGCTTCGCCTCGTGCGGGCCGGTGACCGACATGACTTCGTAGCCGCCGCCGGGAAGGCGGTAGTTCAGGGCGGCACAGCCGAAGCCGAGGACCTCGACGACGCCGTTCGTCACGTCCTGCAGCGTCCCGCGGAGATCCTGGCCGCTGTTGATCCGGGCGTTGACCCGGGCGATGCGGCGGAGCATGTCGAATTCGATCTGGTCGAGCACGGCGCCACCCCTCACAGAAAGCCGAATGAAGTCCAGAGATTACCCAGACGATGGCGATTCATTCCGTTCGTACGGGAAACTCACCGCGATGAAATTCGGATGTATCGCAACAGAAACCCAGCAATATGGCATTGAGTAAGCGTTGTATTGCTTTGAGTCACACAAGCAGGCAGGCGATCTCGGTTTCCCACAAGTTGACGTCGGGTTGTTCATCTGGGCTCAGGAGCGAGAACTCCAGCCGGGCGCCCCATCGCCCGCCATCCACTTTGGGCGTCAGATGCTGCTGGTCCATCCAGTTCTGCAAGGCCACATGCCCGACGGCGGCCTGATCCGGCGGACCGATCTGGACGAGCGCGGCGTACCTCCCCGCCGGCAGCACGCCGCGACGGACGCGCGAATCAGCGTGGGCGGCAGCATCCTCGGCCACCGGCACGCCGACCTCCATCTCGAGATCGGCGTCCATGTCGACGGTCAGGTAGCGGACGAACGGCGCGCCCGCCGGGACGATGCCGTGCTCACCCAGCCACCGGAAGACCTCCGGGAACAGCGGGGGCAACACCTCGCCGAGCCGGCTCAGCGGCGCGCGGACGCCGATCCCGAGGTACGGCACGGCGGGTCGCTCGATCACAGCTGGTTCGCTCAACGTCATGGGTCCCACTCAGCTCGTCGTCGGGGCTCCGGATGCGGTTGGTCAAGTCTGCATCGCTGAGCCGACATAAGCGATGGTGGCGGCGTGCCCGGGACCCTGTACGTGAGCGACCTCGACAAGACGCTCCTGCTGCCGGACGCGACCCTGGGCACGTACACGCGAACGGTCCTCGACGACCGGTCGCTGCTGGCCGACGTCGACGTCGAACTCGGCGACGAGATCCATCAACTCTGTCATGTGATTCTCGGCGAGGACGTGTACACGCGGGGCCGGTTCCGGCCCGAGCTGACGCACGCGGGCGGCACGAAGACGCAGGCCGTGCGCGGTGGCCGCAGGTGCCGGTGCCGACCGGATCGTCTGCTTCGGGGCCAACCTCAACGACCTGTCGATGTTCGCCGTCGCGGACCAGTCGTACGCCGCATCGAACGCGGTGAGGGAGTTCACGCAGCGGCGACGGCGGTGATCGGCAGCAACGCGGAGGAGGCGGTGGCCCGCTGGCTGTCGGCCGCGACCGCGACGGCTACCGTGTGGCTCACTCGGCAGCCGGACGTGGCGGCCACCAGGAGGGCGCATGTCCGGCATCGGCACGAGAATCCTTCACCCACCTGCGTGGTTCCGCGTCATCATCACCGCGGTGTGCATGCTGGTCCTGCTGACGCTGATCGTCAACGTGTTCCGGCACGACACGTATACCGGTCCCTGGTTGTGGGTCGCGCTGGTATTCGCGATCGCGTCCGGCGCGCTCGGATGGACATACAAGATGCCCAGCCTGCGCCGCAAGGTCGACGACGGCGAGGACGAGGACGGCAAGGACGCCAAGGACAAGCCGGCCCCACCGGTCACCCGCTGAGCCGTCCCTCCGCTCGGTCCTCGCTTCCGCGCATTTCGCGCCGAAAGTGCCCAAATGAACCGGTTTAGCGCGGTGGATTCAGGTGGTGGTGGCAACAGTGGGTGGGGTGGGGTTGTCGAGCAGGGTGGTGAGGACTTCTCGTGGAGTCTGCCAGTTGTGGCGTTTGCGGGGTCGGTCGTTGAGTTGGTGGGCGACGTAGTCGAGGTAGTCGGGGTGGTAGCCGGACAGGTCGGTGCCTTTGGGGAAGTACTGGCGCAGGAGCCCGTTGGTGTTCTCGTTGGTGCCGCGTTGCCAGGGTGAATGGGGGTCGCAGAAGTAGATGTCGAGGTCGGTCGCCAGGCTGATCCGGGCGTGGTCGCTCATCTCGATGCCTTGGTCCCAGGTGACGGTTTTGCGGAGCAGGTCGGGCAGCCGGCGCATCTGGGTGATCATCTGGTCAGCGACCTGGGTGGCGCCGTGGGTGTCGGGCAGGTGCAGCAAGATGACGAACCCGGTGCTGCGTTCGACCAGGGTCCCGATCGCTGATCCGTTGTTCGCGCCGACGATCAGGTCGCCTTCCCAATGTCCGGGGATCCGCCGGTCGTCGACCTCGGGTGGCCGCTCGGCGATGTTGACCATGTCGGTGATCCGGCCGCGGCGTTCACCGGGCCGGCGCCGTGGCCGCCGCAGGGTCCGGCCGGTCCGCAGACAGGCGGTCAGGTCGCGGCGTAACGCGCCCCTACCTTGGACATACAGCGATTGGTAGATCGTCTCGTGCGACACCCGCATCTCCGGGTCCTGGGCGAAGTCGCATCGTAGGCGGTGGCTGATTTGCTCCGGGGAGTACTTGCCGATCAGCCAGTCCTGGACCTGGCCACGGAGCCGGTCGTTGCCCGCGAGCTTCGCCGTCTTGGGTCGTGCCCGGGCCCGCTCGGCCCGGCCTTGGGCCCACGATGGTGAGTACTTCCACGGCTTCCGGACCTGCGAGCCGGACGCGTGCGGACGCAACGATCGCCGGGACCGATAGCGCTGATGGAACATGTTCGAGCGCAGTTCCCGCAGCACCGTCGACGGCGACCGGTCCAGTCCGCGGGCGATCGCCCGGATCGAGAGGCCGGCATGGATCTGTTCCCGCTCGGCCAGACACAGGTAACGGCGGGTCGCGGGCGGGTCGAGCGACATCGGTGGCATGCCGCCAGCATTACGGAACCAGCGCTCGCCGGTCTTTGGCCGGACCCCGAGCACGCGGGCAGCCTCCGACGCGACCGCCCCAGCCCGGACCAACAGCCAAAACCGACGCTGCAACTCACGATCGATGACACGCATCAACACTCCAAACAGACGGGGTGTTGCGACCATCACCTGAACTCAAGCGCCCGGCAAGGTTCATTTGCGCACTCTCGACGACGAGGCCGAAGTCGATGGACGTCATGGCTGCAGCGTGACGTCGACCGTCAAGGGGACGTGATCTGACAAGCCGGTGCCTACCCAGTCTGCGAAGGCACCGACTTCGACCCGGATGTGGTTGGTCCACGCTGCCGGAACGAAGCAGTAGTCGATGTGGAACGTCGGCTCGTCGATGGTATTGCTCTGCCAGTAAATGGTGGGGTCGCCACCTGCCACGACCAGCGGTCCGGTCCTCAGCTGGTTATCGAAGAGGTCGATGGCGCGGTCGACCTGACGCAGCTGTCCCTCACCAGGCCTCTTGTTGGACGCTCGGTGGTTCATCGCCCAGACGGCGAGCAGCGTGAACGACATGGGGCCGGTGATCCGCAGCGGGAGCACCCACTCGAGCGAGCTCGCCAGGTCCGGAGCCGCAGACAACCGGTACGGAGCCCGGACGATCACCCCGAGCCCCTTGGTGTTTCTTCCACCGATGCACGCGTAGCTGAGGGAATGAGCCTGGAGAACTGAAGTCGAGAGCCGGGACTGATCGCCCGCCTCGGGAAGGATCGCCACGTCCGGACGCAGCTCGAGCAGGGCGTCCAGCTTGCGGGCGAGGCCCATCCGGCAGTTCCAGACCACCATCCTCATGCTGCGTTCCAAGCACGTGAACTCGGTCGCTCCGCCGGCCCGGTCTCGGTAGTTTGGCCCGATCATGAACTCTCGACGAGCCGAGCCGGGTGATCTGGCGCTCCTTGCCCTCGAGCTCGAGACGCTCTGGGCGAGCGACGATCGAGGACGTCTGTGCGGGTCTGTCCGTCCGTGGCCGCAGCTCGCGATCGCCGTCGGGAGCGACGGACGCAGGGTGGCGGTCGGCAGCGACGTCCCCGACCACTTCGCCGACGAACTCAGCGCCGCCGCCCAGGCGCGACCGTGGGACGAACCGGCCGGTGATCCGCCGCGCGGACTCGGCGAGTGCATCCGGTTGCTCACCACCATGGGCGCCGTGACCGTCACGTCGGGCCCGAGTTTCGTCGTCCCGCCAGGCACGGCATCGACGGTCGAGCCGGTACCACGACGATCGAGCGGCACGGACGACGACCTGATCCCGCTCCGCCCGGCCGACTGGTGGGAGCCCGACGAGTGGTGCGACCTCCTCGCCGGTGAGCTGGGCCCGTGGGCGATGTCGATGGAGGCCGGACAGGTAACCGCGTTGTGCCACACGTCCCGGCTGTCCGAGCGAGCCGCCGAGGCGGGCGTGTGGGCGCACCCCAACTTCCGTGGCCACGGTCGGGCTTCGGCGGCGACCGCGGTGTGGGCGGGGCATCCCGACCTGGGCGACCGCGTGCGCTTCTACAGCACGTCGTCGGACAACGGCGCGTCTCGACGAGTCGCCGCGAAGCTCGGCTTGCGCCCGATCGGCTGGATCTGGAAGCTGTCGGTGGAACGAGATCCGTGGAACGAGATCGGTGAAACGGGGTCAGGAACCCGAGCGCTGGCCGACCGCTAGTTGGTGACCTTCACGTTGTCACCCGCGCTGGTCGCCGACGCGGCGGCGCCGTTGCCCCAATAGACGACCCGCCAGTCACCGGTCGCCGTGGCGGTCACCTGCGTGTCCACCCAGCCGGTGCTGGACGTGGTCGTCGTCTTGACGGTCTTGTACGCACCCGACGGAGACCTGAACTGCACGCTGACGGTCCGGTGCGCATACGCGATGTAGTGCTGGATGTCCCAGTCGACGACCTTGAGCCGGCCCTTGATCGTGATGGGCTTGCCTTTCGTGACCGGCTCGGGGGACGCGTTGAACGTCCCGTCCTGCCACTCGGTGCGACGCAGGAGGCTGAACCCGTTCACGAACACCCTTGTGTGGGTGTCGTGGTCGCCGTTGTCGTCCTCGACGGTGACATAGCGCGGTCCGGCCTCGTCGTTGAAGAGGGGCTGGAAGGGCCACTGAGGGGACGCGTAGAACACGTAGAACGGGTTGCCTTCGAGCGTCCAGTTGGTGAGTCGGCAGCCGGAGGTCTTGACGGTGAACGTCACCAGTTTTGGTGTGAGCCCGATGGTCACGCGTGCCGGGCTGAAGCTCTCGATCGTGCACGGACTGTCCGCCCGCGCAGGAGCCGTGGTCACAAGTCCGGTGGACAGAAGGCCGACGACGCTCAGCAGAACTGCGGGCAGACGCAACTTCACGTGGTGACTCCCAGTGATTCGGCGGAACGCCACAGATCAGGAGACTTTGTGACAGGACGGACGCGGAACGCGGGCGCACGACGCCTCTGCCGTACCGATAGCGTCGGCGGGCATGAGCGCACCGGCATCCGACGACATCCGGCTGATCGTCAAGGGCGACGACATGGGCGCCGGACACGGCGTCAACGTCGCGACGATCGAAGCCCATCAGCACGGTGTCCTGACCACCACCAACGTCATCGTCCCGGGTGCGTGGTTCCCCGAGGCGGTCCGGATGATCAACGAGAACCCCACCCTCGACGTCGGCATCCACCTGGCCCTGACGAGCGAGTGGACGAACGTGAAGTGGCGGCCGCTGACCCACGTTCCCGGCCTCGTCGACGCAGACGGGTACTTCCTGCCGACGGTGCGCCCCCGTGCCGGCCTGCCCGCGGGCGCGAGCATCGAGGAGAGCAACTGGACGCTCGAGCAGGTGGAACAGGAACTTCGCGCACAGCTCGAGCTCGGGCTCAGGCATCTCCCGCAGGCCACCTATACGTGGGGGCACATGATGTTCGAGCTCGTCGATCCGACGGTCGAGGGCCTCGTGCGGGCGCTGACGCCCGAGTACGGGCTCATCCCCCCGAACGACATGAACGCGCTCAAACGGGTTGGCATGCCCTACGGCCGTGACGATCCGGGTGACGTGAAGGCTGCGAATCTTGCCGCCCGCCTGGACAATCTCGATCCCGGGCTGTGGCTGCACATCGACCACGCGTCCACGAACGACCCCGAGATGCAGGCGTACGGGCATCCCGGCTACGAGTCGGTGTCCACCGACCGGTTCGCGAACTTCCAAGCCTGGACGAGCCTGGTCGTGCGCGAGGTCGTCGACCGGCGCGGTATCAAGCTGACGAGCTACCGCGAGATCGACGCTGCCGGCGCGCCACTGCGCGTCGCGCTCTCCCTCTGACCTCGTTCGGCCACCGCTGCCCGACGGTGAACCGAGCGGTGCGATCCGGCGTACATCACCTGAGCAGGTACATCCCCAGCTGAGGAGCACGCATGCACAGCACACTCGTGAGACTGCGAAGATCGATCGCAGCACCGGTCGCGACATCCACGCCGACGACCCGATGACGCTGAAGGAACAGGGCACGGTCCACAATGCCCAGGGCCGGGCGATCATCATCGACGGCCTGTGGGCACTGACGCCCGGCAACGGCGTCGAGGCCGGGACGGACCTGCTCGCGACGCTCAGTCTGCGCTGACCGAATCGGGCTTTGAGTTGCACGGATGCACCACCGGCCCGCTCATCCGCTGGTGCATCCGTGCACGCTCGACGTAGGCCGCCCGGTGCGCGACGATCGAGCATGGACGAAGCTCAGACGAACAGGCGCAGTGCAGGTGTGGCGGCGATCTTCGACCGGGTGGCCGACACCTACGACAACGTCGGGGTCCCGTGGTTCACCCCGATCGCCGAGCGCCTCGTCGCCGGCCTCGCCCCACGACCGGGTGAGCGTGCGCTCGACATCGGCTCGGGACGAGGCGCCGCGGTCTTTCCGCTCGCCGTAGCCGTGGGTCCGGGCGGGTCGGTGACCGGCATCGACCTGTCGGCGCGGATGGTCGAGGCGACGTCGGCGGACGTCCATCACCGGGGTCTGTCGAACGTCGACCTTCAGGTGATGGATGCGTCGGCTCCCCGGTTTCCCCATGCGGGCTTCGACATCGTCGCGTCGTCGCTGGTCGTCTTCTTCCTACCGGACCCGGCGCGGGCCCTTGCCAACTGGCGTGAGCTCCTGGTCCCGGGCGGGCGGCTGGGCCTGTCGACGTTCGGTGCAGCCAGCGCGGTCTGGCAGGCGGTCGACGCGGTGTTCCGGCCCTACCTCCCGCCGGCGATGCTCGATGCACGGACGACGGGGGCGGCTGGGCCGTTCGAGTCCGACGCGGGGGTCGAGGCACTGGTGCGCGGAGCGGGTTTCGTCAACGTGCGCACGGAGAGCTCCGACCTCGACGTCGTCCTGGCCGACGTCGACCACTGGTCGCGATGGTCGCATTCGCATGGTCAGAGGGCGATGTGGGACGCGGTTCCCGAAGCCGATCACGCCGCCGTCCTGGCGAAGGTCGCCGAGCTCCTCGACGGCGCGCGCAGGCCCGACGGGACGTTCGGGCTGAGCCAGCGTGTCCGTCTCACCTACGCCGAGCGGGATGCCGTCTGACGACGCGGACGGTCGGCTCGCGATCGTCCTCGCCGCGGCCGGGCTGCACCCAGGTGCCGACCCGGCAGCCGTCACGAGTCACTCGAACGACACGTGGCTG
This sequence comes from Actinopolymorphaceae bacterium, assembly GCA_036786375.1. Lineage (GTDB taxonomy): Bacteria > Actinomycetota > Actinomycetes > Propionibacteriales > DAIQRJ01 > DAIQRJ01. Next base: position 25,402 of record DAIQRJ010000011.1, on the reverse strand, counting down.
ATCGAGGATCCCCAACAGGGCCAGGTGGTTCTGCGCGTCTGCTGGCGGGGCGACACCGATCGGCTCCTTCGGGAGGGCACGGTCGGCGCCGACCTGCCGGCCGAGGTCGGATACCCGCCGGTGCTCGGCTTTGGCCGGGTGCCCGGTGATCGGGATCTGAGCTGGACGGTGACCCGGCGGCTCGCAGGTATGTCGCTGGCCGACGCATGGCCTGGCCTCCACGAGGTGGCTCGGCGGGACGCCTGCCGGCAGGTGGCACACGCGTTGCGGGCCATGCACGAGTGGAGCCCGTCTGCCGCCGCCCGTGCTGTCCTGGTGCCGACGCCACTCGGTGCACACCCGTCCACCTCCGAGGTCATCGGACGATCGATCAACCCGCTACCGGACGGTTTGGCGTTACTGGTCGAGGATGCTCGTCGTCGTGGCGCCGACGCGACGGTGCTCGACGAGGCGCTGCGACTCGTCGATCTGGATGCGCAGCTGGTGCCGCGCTTGGACGATCCGGCTGCCCCGCACGTCATCCACGCGGATCTGCATCTGAACAACGTCTGGTGGGACGGGCACGCGGTCTCGGGACTGCTGGACCTGGAGTGGGTGCGGCTCGGTCCCCGCTACGTCGACGTGGCACGGATCAAGGACAACGCCGATGCGGACGAACTCGAAGGACTCACGTCGCATCCGATGCTGCTGAGGTGCCTGCGCGAGGACTACCCGGAGCTGTTCGCGGTCGACCAGCCGGCGGCTCGATTGCGGTTGCTCCAGGTGGCGCACGTGATCCGGGACCTGTGCATCTGGGGGCTGCCGGTGGAGGAGGCCACGATGCCGGTCGATCATCCGATGCGGGCGCTGCGGCACCTCCTGGCGTTCACCGACTGATGCCATATCCACCTGGTCTGGGCCTCGGGAGGTCCATTTGCCATACCTCGGCACTCGATACGGCAGGCGGTCGGAGCGTCAGAACAGTGTCGGGTCGGCGTCTCGGGCGTAGGGATCCAAGCTGCCCACGTCGGCAGCGCGGCGCCGGGCGCTGATCTGCAGCGCGGCGAGCTCGGGTGAGGCCCGATACTCGCGAGCGCGCCTTTCGCCATGAGCGACGAGAAGTCCAGCGGCGACGAGGCTCCGCAGGTCGCGCGTCGCGACCGCGTCCGAGACCGGGTCTTCCAGGCTGGCCAGGTAGCTGTTGCGCCTGGTCCGTCGACCCTGCGCGGCATCGAACAGCGCCGAGAATGACCGCTGATGCATGCCTCGGGTCGACGCCAGGTCTTCGACGAGCTGCCAGAGCGACTGCGACTCCGACACCCGGCGCAACAAGGTCGCACCCTGTCGGTAGTGGGCTGTCAGCATGAAGCGGATCCACGGGCGGGCGTCGCCGGTCGGCTTCCAGTGCCCCTGGCCGACGTCGGCGAGGACCCGGTAGTAGGCATCGGTATTGGCGCCCAGGTATTCCTCGACGCTGGAGAACTGCGGCGCGAGGATGCCTTCCCGAGCCAGGACAAGCGTCTGCAGACACCGGGCCATCCGGCCGTTCCCGTCAGTGAACGGGTGGATCATGACCAGGTTGAGGTGCGCCATCGCAGCACGCACGAGCGGGGGATCGTCGCTGTCGTCGATCTGCGCGACGAGCTCGGCCATCAGGGCGGGGATGTCGTCGGAATCCGCGCCGGTGTACACGACCTCGCCGGTCGCGTCGTTGCGGACGTAGATGTCGCCACGTCGCCACGTTCCCGGATTCGTGCGCAGGTCGTACTGGGTCATCATGAATTGCAGGCTCTTGAGCAGCGCCTCGTTCAGCACGAAGTGTGGGTCGGTCGCCAGGCGCAGGACGTAGGTCATGGCGTTTCGGCAGCCGAGGATTGCCTGCCACGTGGCGCGCTTGGTCTCGAGCGGATCCTCGTTCTCCACCGCGGCGAGCGCATCGTCCAAACCGACGACGTAACCCTCGATGCTGTTGGAGCCCTGGATGGCGCGAGCGAGGGATGTGCGCCGGAGCCGTCCGACCCATCGGCGGGGTTCGGCCACGTGGATCCGCAGTTGCCTGCGCTGCTCCTCGATCAACGTGAGCGCGCGGAGGTCGTCCGCGCGGAGGGTGGGGGTCCGGAAGATCATGTGATCGATAGTACAAGGCTATCGATCGAAACGATCGATAGCCAACGATCGTCTCGGAGGCTGCTTTGGTGGTCTGGCGCTCCCCGTAAGCGTGCGCCCGCTCCACCCCGACCATGACGGGACACACTCGTGGGACGGTGCCACAGGGAGCCGACATTGCCTACCCTGATGCGCCATTCGTCATATCTGGCGTGATTGGTGGGTCACGCACTGTCGAGTAGGTGGAAGCCGAGCGAAGCCGGATCGACGGGTCAGACGCCTGCGGCCGTGACGACGGCGTCGGTCGCGAAACCGGCCAGCAGCCCCAGGAGCAGTCCGTAGGCGACGAGGTCGGACCGCTTCGCCCGGGCCGCGATGCCCAGTAGTTGAGCGACGACGTAGATGATCGATCCTGCGGCCAAGGTCAGGAAGAGGACCGAGACCGGCTCGCTGGTGAAGCCGTGGCCGACCCAGGTGCCGACGAACGTGGGGCCGCCGCCGATGGCCGCCATGGCGAGCAGGAATCCCCAACTCGGCAGTTCGTGGTGTCCGTCATCATCCTGTTCGGCAGCGAGCGGGGCCACGATGCCGAAGCCCTCGGTCGCGTTGTGCAGGGCGAAACCGATGACGAGCATCGTGGCCAGCCCGATCTCGTCACTGGCGGCGGACTGGCCGATGGCGAGCCCTTCGGCGAAGTTGTGCAGGCCGATGCCGACGGCGATGAGCAGCGCGAGCCTGCGCCCGGCCGACCAGCGCGCCACGGACCAGCCGCCGCGACCGCGTTCGTCGACCGACATCGCGCCTGGCCCGACGGAGGTGGCGCTGGGGAGGGCAGACCGGCGGGCGATGTACCGGTCGTAGGCGACGAGGCCCAGCAGCCCCGCCGCGAGGCCGCCGGCGAACAGCGCGCCGTAGCCGATGACGGGGCCGTAGCCGCCGGTGTGCTCGTGGGTCGCGGCCAGGGCCGAGTCGATCGGCTCCCAGGCTGCGGAGAACACGTCCCACACCAGGAAGAGCAGGACGCCGACGGCGGTCGCATTGAGGAAGACGCGCAGGCCGGGCATCGGCCGGCGCAACCGGCCGATCGGCATCCCGAGCAGGATGGTGACGCCGGCGATGAAGCCGAGCAGCAAGGTCTTCGACAGTTCCATGGAGCACCGGTTCCTGATTGGGATGCTTGATGAGCGCGTTCTGGTAAGGCTGCCCTAAGGGGACGGCGTGTGCAACCACGCCGCGCGGCGGGACAGAAGGAGCTAGCAGTTGCCGGATTCGTAGGCGTTGATCGCATCGACCTTCGCGGCCGAGGCGGAGGACGTGTCGAAGCGGTAGCCCAACCACTCCCGGGCCAGTCGCCGCGCCAGCTCGATCCCCACCACCCGCTGGCCGAAGCACAGCACCTGCGCGTCGTTGCTCAGCACCGACCGCTCGACGGAGAAGCTGTCGTGCGCCGTCACCGCCCGCACCCCCGGGACCTTGTTCGCGCTGATCGCCACCCCGAGCCCCGTCCCGCAGACGAGAAGAGCCCGGTCGACGGACCCGTCCGCCACCAACCGAGCCGCCGCCACGGCGACATGCGGGTAGGCCGTCGTCTCGTCCGCGTGGACCCCGACGTCGACCACCTCACCGACCCGGGGGTCAGTCAGCAGGTCGGCCTTGAGGATCTCCTTGTACTCCAGGCCGGCGTCGTCACACCCGACGACGATCCGCCACGGCACTTCAGGACTGCTCACAGGCGGCCCTCGAGGCTGGTGTGCCCGAAGTCAGGTCCCAGATCGTGCTGGACGGTGACGACCTCGGCAACCACCCGCGCGCACAACGCGAGCGAGATCGCACCTGCGTCCGGGCTGCCGACGCTGCGGTCGGCGAGCGGCCGGGCTCGTCCGATCTTCGGACGAAGAGCCGCCGTCGCCTGCGCGGCCACGTCAGCGACCTCGGCCGCCGCGTCCCACGCCGACGACAACGTCGCGCCGCCGGCGAGGTGTTCGTCGAGGCAATCCACGAACGGACCCCACGCATCCAGCATCGTCTTGTCGCCGAGCTGGGCCTTGCCCAGGGCCTGCACGGCGTCGAACCCGGCGCGGACGGCGGCGGAGACGTCGGTCCCACGGAGGTGGTTGTCGTCGCCGATGCTCGCGCCGGCCGCTCGAAGCGCCGCGCCCCAGAGGACGCCGGACGTCCCACCGGCCTTGTGTGCCCAGGCCTGGCCGGCCGCATTGAGGAGCGCAGCAGCGGTGCCCTCGTCCTCGACGACCTGGCGGGCGGCTTTCACCGCGGCGTTCACGCCCTTGACCATGCCGCGGCCGTGGTCACCGTCGCCGGCCACCGCGTCGATCCGTCCCAGCTCGCGCTCGGCGTGGTGCAGCGCGTGTGACATCGCCTCCAGGCAGGCGAGGATGGTCCGGGCGTGGGCCTGGGAGGTCGAGCTGCCCTTGACAGTCGCGTTGGCGTGCGCCGCGGCGGTGTCGGCTTGCACCGCGGCGCGACGGCGAGCCGACGTCGGATGACCGGCCTCGGCGGCCGACGCAGTGACGGCGCCCTTGCGGTAGGCCGGGGTGTCGGCGGGCGCGCGCCACAGCGCCTCGAGCTCGTCGTCGAGGTACACCAGCGTCAGTGAGCAGCCGGCCATGTCGAGACTGGTGACGAGCTCACCGACCTCCGGGTCGACGAACTCCAAGCCCGCTTCACGAAGCAGCCGGGAGACGGTCTTCCAGACGATGAACAGCTCCTCGTACTTCGTCGTCCCGAGCCCGTTGAGGATCGCCCCGACCCGAGGGGAGGCGTCCATCGGCTTCTCCGACAGGACGCCGTCGACGAGCCGAGCGGCCAGCTCAGAGGCGGTCGGCATCGGCTCCTCGGACACCCCCGGTTCGCCGTGGATCCCGAGCCCGACGCCCATGGAGCCGGCCGGAACGGAGAACAACGGGGACGAGTCGCCGGGCATGGTGCAGCCGTCGAAGGCGACGCCGAGGGTCCGGGTGCGGTCGTTGGCGAGGTGGGCGACGCGTTCGACACCGTCCAGGTCGTAGCCGGCCTCCGCTGCCGCACCGGCGACGCGGAAGACGACGAAGTCGCCGGCGATCCCGCGCCGCTTGTCGACCTCGCCGACCGGAGCGGACGCGACGTCGTCGGTGACCCAGACGCAGCGCGTGTCGACGCCGTCGTCCCGGAGGCGTTCCTGGGCGAGGGTGAAGTTGAGGACGTCGCCGGCGTAGTTGCCGGTGCTGAACAGCAGACCGGCGTCACTCGCGGCCGCGCGGCCGACGGAGTAGGCGTCCTCGGCGGAGGGGGAGGTGAAGATGTTGCCGACGACCGCGCCGTCGGCGAAGCCGGGTCCGACGATGCCGCAGAAGGCCGGGTAGTGCCCGGACCCGCCGCCGACGACGACGGCGACCTTGCCCGGTGGGGTTTCGTGCGAGCGGACGACGCCACCGGGCACGGCGGCGACGTAGGAGGCGTTGGCGTCGACGAAGCCGTCGAGGGCGTCGTCGGAGAAGCGGGCGGGGTCGTCGTAGAGCCGGGTCATCGTGGGCCTCTCCTCCCGGCGGGATGCGGACCGAACCGACGGGCGGGCGCGGCCGCCGCCGTCGCTCGTCGTTGCCAGAGCCCAGAGTAGATCCACCACGCGCCGAACCGCGCGGGAGGCGTCGCGCTCAGGGCACCAGCACGACTTTCCCCAGCACCGTATGGGATTCCGCGAGCTCCATGGCGTCGGTTGCGTCTGTCAGCGGGATCCGGGCGGCGATGTGCGGGGTGGGGGACGAGCGCCGGTTCGGTGGCGGCCGGAGTGCCCAATTCAACCGTCCGAGCCCCCAGGAAGCTTGATTCGCGCACTCTGGGCGAGAGTCGGGCGCCGAGGTATGGCAAATACGGCTCTGTTCCCCGCGCCCATGGCGGGCCAGACTGGCGGTGAGGGAGACCAGCCAGGGCATGAACCTACCCGGGAGTCTTCGGAGGTCGCCCGGCGCGATCCAGTGGATCGTCATCAGATGAGGGGAGAGGGTCATGACATGACCGATTCCGCGGGCTCCGGCCCTTCTGATCGCTCCGCGTCCAGGGTCATCCCGACCGTCCCCGAGGCCTTCGACCGGCTCGACATGTCGCTTCTCGAGGCGATGATGACCCAGCGGGCGGTGCGGCGGGTGCTCCCCGATCCCGTCGACGACGCCATCGTGTTGAAGTGCATCGAGTTGGGCCTTCGCGCCCCGACGGGTTCGAATAGCCAGAACTGGGAGTTCGTCGTCGTCAAGGACCAGAAGGTCAAGGAGCAGCTGGCGGCGCGCTATCGCGAGTCTTGGTCGATGTACGGCAGCCTCGGGAGGCGGGCGTCGGGAGGCGACGAGTCGATGTTGAAGATCCTGCGCGCGGTGCAATGGCAGGTCGACCACTTCGCCGAGATCCCCGTGTTGGTCGTGCCTTGCCTGCGCGCCGGCGTGCGCGAAGGACACGTGCCGTACCTGCCCTCGCCGCACGGGGCCGCGTCGTCGTTCTTCGGCTCCATCTACCCGAGCGTGCAGAACCTGTTGCTGGCGGCGCGGGCTATGGGGTTGGGCGCGTCGCTCATCACCTTGCCGTTGTGGAGCGTGACCTGGGCCCGGATGATCCTCGGCCTGCCGCTGTCGGTCACGCCATGCTGCGTGGTGCCGTTGGGTTGGCCGTGGGGCCGCTACGGGCCCACGACCCGCAAACCGGTCGAGCAGGTGGTGCATCTCGACACGTACGGCAACCGCGCGTGGCTGGACACCTGACGATTCTCGGGCCCAACACGACGGGCCCTTCTGTTACGCCGTTGTCGACGGCCCGGAGGGGAGCGCTGTTCATGATGGGTCGGTCGTTGAGTCTGATGGAGCTGGGCCGACTCGAGGCCCTGAGGTCGCCCCCACCAGACGGAGTCACCAACGTCAGTTAGCAGGCTTAGCTCTCGCCACGGGATGCCTCTCGGGCGCGCTCGGCCGACAAGACGGCCCTCCCGGCTTCTCGATGTCGAATCGACCCGTCGCTGGTGATCTTGCGCCTGCCTTTGGCGCCTTCTCTGCGTCGCGCGTCATCCCGCCATTATCGACGCCTTCCGAAGGCCGACGGGTTTCACGCACATCGGCTATGAGAGCGAGTCCCGATAGCCAACGGTTACCGGTGCAGCCGAGAGCACCGGCGTCTGATCACCCACGCCGGCCGCAAGCCGATCGCCTCGCGGAACGCGTGTGGCCGGATTAAGTGCGTTTCGAAACTGGCGGCTCTTCGGACATGGCCACTGCGCGGCGGGTTCGCCGGGTCTCTTCATCGGTTCTTCGCGAATCGATCAACCTGGCGGGCGGGCAAACGCAGGCAACCCTGTGGCCCAAGCGCGAATCGCCTCCCAGTCGCGGAGGTCTCGTCGTTCCCCATGTCGTTCCTTTGGTGGGTCGACTCCGCCGAACACTGCGACCGCCACATAAGCCAGCCATCCCCGCTTTGCCAGGGCTCGATCAAGTTGGGCGCGTGAACGTTGCCAGCCCTCTTCGTCGCCAGACCGTGGTCCCATGGCGAACACGGCAATGGGGACCACCTCGAAGTCGTTGCGGTGCCGCTTGAGAAACCGGTGCGCATCGCGATGCCATCGACCCGAGTAGATCGGCGCGCCGAGCACCACTAGGTCCCACCCAGCCACCGCCTCCCTCACATCTCGGGCACGGCGGACATCGACGACGCATCCATCATCACGCAGCGTCTCAGCAATGGCCCTAGCCACCTCTTCGGTCGAGCCGTTCTTGGTGGCGAACGCGACAAGAATCTTGCTCACCGCATGCACCCTGTAAGGCGGGCCGTTGTCGGCGTTCCTCGAAAACGAGGCCAGTAGTGCTCTTCGTCGGTGAAAGGGTCAAGGATTCGATGGTTGGCCTCGGCGATTTCGTGAAGAGGAAGGGACATGTCACCAACCGTCCCACCGAGCATCGATGCCGTCCACCCGATATCGATACCGTTCTGCAAGACGAACGGTCAGCGGTGCTGCCGATGGCGCCGACGAGGGGAAGGCGGCAATCACCGCAAGGGGGCCCTGTCGCGCTGGCTGAGGTAGGCGGCGAACCGACTCCCGGCAGCGCCATCGCCCTTTCCTCGGTGGTGGCGCTCCAGAAGACCCGCTGAGGCCGAGCCAGCCGTCGGCTGGTTTCACGTGGAGCGCACATGGCAAAACGATGCACCCATCCCACCGGTGCCGCCAGGGCCCGCAGGCCCAGCCGGGTGGGACCTTCGTCATGAACAGCGAGCAGCAACGCGAGCAGTACAATGCTGGCAGCAGCCCGCGCTGGATGAGCAGAGCACGGAAGTCGCTGGTAGGCACGCCGGGTCGCGCAGAACGAAGCAGGAGTGCTCAGATGCTCGCCAGAGCAAAAGGAGAACGAGCATGGTCAGGAAACTAGTGCTGGCCTTCACCGGCCTGGGAGCTGCTTCGGCTGTCGCCATCTACCTGCTTACCATCCCACTGTTGCGTCGTCTTCCCAAGCCAAGCCGTGTGTCGATGGATGGGATCACCACGATCGATGACGCAGTAGAAGCATGCAAACGAACGCAGTTGCACGGCTGGGATCTGGTAGCGTATGCGCAGAACCTCGCTGCCAGAAAATTCACCTATTCTCGGCTCAATACGTGGGATACACCTGCCAGGGCTTTCGAACGAGGTATGGGGTACTGCGAGCATCAGGCGCTTGCGCTGAAACACATCTATGACCAACTGGGGATCGAAGCAAGGCCAGTGTTTGCCTTGCGTTGCACGTTTCTTGCCACGGTGGCTGATGGCACGCTATCGCCTGAAGGAGTCTCGGGCCATGCCTGGCTGCGAGTCAGGATCGGAGACGAGGAACTCGATGTGTGTTCTGGCTCAGTCAACAACAAGCCTGGCGTGACGCATTTTGAGACCCTGTCGAAGGTGCATACTTGGCAGCCGTGGCTGCGTCCGTTCACGCACCTGGGATCATCCATTGAAAATATTAGGCGAGAGATGTTGGCGAGGCGCGGCCTCAAAGGAGCAGCGGAACGCTTCTAGACACCCTGGCCGAGCTTTGCAAGCGGAGGGGTCACTTCTGCGGCCAACCGAAGGTGAGTGACCAACTGAGTGACGATCGTGGCAGCGGCGAGCACACGCCCACGGACTTACTCGGACAGTGTTAGCAGGTCGGCCGCAGCCCGGCGCAGGTTTGACCAGTGTCGCCTCGTTCCGGTTCGGCCGTGAGGAATGGGATCCGATCGCGCATCCAGTCGCGCTCGTCATCGCCCCGAATTAGGACTGGGTGGGTGCCGCCTTCGTGTCGGATCCGGCCGCGCCCGACTGCCAGGGCCAGCGGCCAGTGATCTCCACCTCGAGGGAGAAGCTGAGGACAGTCCGGATGAGCACGATCCCCGCCAGGATGACGACGCCGGTGAGGGTTGGGGCGTCGGCGGTCCGGATGATGTCGCCGGCGACGAGGAGCTCGAGGCCGAGCAGGATCGACCGTCCGAGCTGCTGGCGGTACCAGCGGTAGACGTCGGCCTCGTGACGACTCCAGCGCACGAGGGCCATGACGGAGACGACGGCCGCGCCGACGACGATGATCGCCACGCCGGCTGCATCGATGACCGATCCGACGGTGCCGACGACGCTGCTAATGCTCACCCCCACAGGATGCCGGACCTCGCGGGGGTTGCGCTCTCCGATAGTCGTCCAGTTAAGTAGTTACTTAAGTGTTGACTCGACATCAAGGAGCCACGGTCATGGGTAAGGTCACCGCGAGCCTTGCGATCTCGTTGGACGGCGTCATGGCCGGTCCGAACCAGGGTCCGGACGCTCCGATGGGCGAGGGTGCCGGCGAGCGTCTCGTCGAGTACATGCACAGGTGGATGTTCGGCGAGCCCGAGAAGCACGAAGCTGCGCTCGCGGCTCTGCAGGCGCCGAGCGCGATGATCCTGGGCCGGAACATGTTCTCGCCGGGTCGCGGTGAGTGGGACCCGGAGTGGCGTGGCTGGTGGGGCGAGGAGCCTCCGTACCACGCGCCGGTGTTCGTGCTGACGCACTATGCGCGGGAGCCGTTGGTGATGGAGGGGGGGCGACGTTTACGTTCGTGACCGACGGGCCGGAGTCGGCGCTGGCGCAGGCACGCGAGGCGGCGGGTGATGGCATCGTCGGGATCGGTGGCGGATTGCGGACGGTCCGGCAGTACCTGTCGGCAGGGGCGATCGACGAGCTGTACCTGCACATTGCGCCGGTGATCCTCGGCTCCGGCGAGCGATTGCTCGACGGCGTGAGCGGGATCGCGCTCGAGCCGTTCGACGTGAGCGGCAACTCGAACGTCACGCACATCAGCTACCGCGTCCTGCACTGACAGCGGGGTCAGCCGGGTTGCCCGAACGCACGCTCAGCCAGCAGGTCGCGCTTCGCTCTTGTCCTGTCGTTCAGCACCTCGTCGGTGGCGTCCTCGATGCGATCGATCACGGTGTCGACGCGGAACTGGTCACGGGTCGCGTCGACGGACGCTACTGAGGCTCATCCGCACAGGATGGCGGATCCGTCGGGCGAACGCCTGCGTGACGGACATGCGTCGTACGAGGGCAGCGAATGTGAATACTCAGACGGTTCTACGGCGTGTTGGCCGGTGACGGCCACGCCGTTTCGTTCCTGGCGCGATGCGGGGCAAGCTGCAAGAAGGTTGTTACTTCGATATAGGAGGTCGACCATGACAGTTCAAGATCAGTTGTTGGAACTTGCTCCGATGGGTGTCGCCGAGAATGGCCGACTCCGCTACGGCGTGACGTCGGTCCACCAGCCCGGGCGGCAGGCGATCGTCACGGTGCCGTGCAACGTGCCGAGCCCGGAGATGTTCGCGGACGTCATCGCCCACGCGCATCTGGCCGAACTCGACTGGAAGCCGACACCGCCGCCGCGACGTCCGGTCTGACCGCTCGGCCACCGCCACAGCGTTGACGGTCGATGCGCGGCGGAGCTACCTGGCTGCGGCGCGCGGACGGTCGTCCGACGGGCGGAAACGGTGCAGGTCCGACGTCGTCCAGGTGCCGGTCAGCTGGAGAACGAGCAGCGCGGCAACGACGCCCAGCGCGACGGTGATCAGGAGAGTCCCGGCTCGGGCCGGACTGCCGTCGGGGCGTGCGCCCGGTGTCCGTCCCGTCGCGAGGCGAAGCGCTGGAACGGTCCGTGCGAGCACGTGCAGGCCCGTGGCAACCGCCCAGAGGACCGTCAAGCCCTGATGGATCGTCAGCACGCTGACACGTTGGCCGGCGACCGTGAACAGCGTCTCGAAAGCGGACGCGGGGCTGACCGCGATCACCGCGATACCGCTGCCGAGCAACGCCAAAGTCGTGAGCACCACGACGGGACCGAGCACACGCAACAGCAGCGGCGGCGGCCCGCCCTGATGGTAGGGACGGGCGCCGGTGTAGTAGCGGAAGATTCGCCACCCGGTGGTCGCGGTCTTCGCCAGTGCGGGCGGAACGAGCAGGATCCCGATGGCGATGTGCCAGGTGATGAGCTGGCGGACGTCGATCAGGGTCGCCAGCTCGCCGACGAACAGCACGAGCAGGATCAGCCCGAGCCAGGCGGTCAACTGGGCGTTGCCCGCCGGCCCGCCGCTGCGTGGCAGCGCCGGATCGTCCCGATGTTCCTGGCCGATGGCCGATGTCCATACGTCGTTGATCACCCGGGGTGGTGTCATGCCCGCTCCGCTCGGTTGGTGGGGGAAGTGGTGAATCCGCGCCCGGCGGCCGAGCCGACCCGGCCGGAGCTGCGGGTGCTTCGGACGGTGCGGTCCGTTCGGACCGTGAGAGTGCCGGCGGCGTCGGCAGCCAGTCCGCTGCTGCACCAGGTGCTCGCGTCATCGGTGACGGCGAATGCCTCGACGTCGTCGAGCGACTCGATCCACTCCCGCGCCGCTGTCCCCATCGCGAAAGCAGCGGTGGCGTAGGCATCGACGTCGCCCAACTGCTGCCCGATCAGCGTGATGCTCGCCAGCCCGGCCGGGTCGTCACGGCTTCTCGGGTTGCGGATATGGGCGCCTCGTTCGGCGGTGCCCGAGGTGGCCACAGCGATGCCGCTGCCGGCGACGACAGCCCGGAGTTGCCCGGGATGGTGCGGATCGGTGATCCCGACCCGCCAAGGGATCCCGGGGTCGGCGTCACCGACGCACTGCACATCGCCGCCACCGTTGACGCAATGGCTCGTCGACCCGGCCGCGACCAGCAGATCGCTCGCCGCCTCGATGGCCCACCCCTTCACCAGACCCGATGGGTCGAGGGTCCCGTCGGCGTACAGGCTGAAGTAGTGATCCGTCACCACGCTGAGTCGACGGCCACGTGCGAGCACCTGCTGGACCTCCGGAGCGCAATCGTCCTCGGTGATCTCGCCCCGGGCCAGACGGCTGATCGTGCTTTCGGGCCGGTAGGTGGAGAAGGTCGCGTCCACCCAGTGCAGCCGGCGCACGACGTCCTCGACAGCGGCGTCGCTGACCGCCAGCGACCGGAGGTCGAGGGAGAACACCGTGCCCATGCAGTGCTCGACGCGGACCCGCCTCGGACGGGATGCCTGCATCACGCGCCACCGGCCTTGTCGAGGGCGCTCTGCAGGGACTGGATGTAGCCCTCGCTGGTGTAGGTCGCCCCGGAGACGGTGTCGACCTGCGCGCTCTGCGCGGTCAGGGTTTCCTGCACGAGCAGCGGGGCCGCGGCCTGGTTGATCTCGTCGGAGCGCTGGTCGTAGCCCTGGATCTGATCGAAGCTGACCTGGTCGATCTTCTTGCCGTGCAGGGTCACCTTCACCTGCACGACGCCGTAGGCGGTCTGGACGGCGTCGCCGTCGACGGTCCTGGGCGTCGTCTTCGCGGACGTCCCGCCCTTCTTGGACGGCGTCGGCGTGGGCGATTTCGAGCTCCCCGATGGCGTGTGTGGCCGCGAAATGGTCGTCGCGGTGACGTTCACCGGGTGGGTCTTGAAGCCGAGCAGGGCGACAAGCCCCACCACAGTGGCGACGACGGAGAACAGGACGCGTTTCATCGATACCTCAGAACGTGAAGGATTCGGAGTGGATGTGTCGGCGGGGGACGTGCGCCTCCCGGAGTGACGCGCGCGCAGCAGCGGCCATCCCGTCCGGGCCGCACACGAACACGTCGTTGTGGCGCAGGTCGGGCACCAGCTTCTGCAGGCTCTGCGGGGACAACGGGTCGCGACGTCCCGGCCTTCGTGCGCCGGTCAGGTAGTAGACGTGCGCGCCGCGATCGTTGGCGATCCAATCGAGCTCGTGCCGCAAGACGATGTCGGCCGGACGGGTCGTGCGGTAGATCAGCGTGATGTCGCCGGGGTCGCCGGGAAGCGACTCGAACAGTGCCAGAAGCGGCGTGATCCCGACGCCGCCGGCGAGGAGCAGGACCTTGCGGCGGGTGCGTCGAGCGGCGGTGAACGAGCCGTACGGTCCCTCCGCGAAGACCCGGGTCCCCGGCTGCAGTGCGCGCAGGCCGGCGCTGTGGTCGCCGGCGACCTTGACGGTGATGCGCAGCCAGCCCGGGCGCGGTGCGGCCGACAACGAGTACGGGTTGGCGGCCCACCACAGGTCCCGGGTGAGGAAACGCCATCGGAAGAACTGTCCGGGCTCAGCCCGCAACTCGGGGAGGTTCTCGCCGGTCAGGTAGATCGACACGACGTCCGCGTCCTCGTGACGTACCTCCGCGACTCGCAGCCGATGCCGAAGCATGGAGCGCACCGGGACGGCAACGCGGTACCAGAGCAGCAGCACGCCGACGACGACGTAGAAGGCCGCCCACAGCGTGCGGGCTGCCGCGTTGCCGATGAAGTCGGCGCCGGTCGCGAACTGGTGCGAGAAGGCAAGGGCGATGGCGAGGTAGGTGTAGAGGTGGAGGAGGTGCCACGTCTCGTACCGCAGCCGTCGCCGTGCCGCCCGTGCCGACGTGATGCCGACGCCGACGAGCAGCACCACCGCGACGGTCGCCATCAGCACGTCGGGATAGCTGACGATCAACGTCCGCGTCTCGCTGACCACATTGGTGTGCGATGTCAGGGCATAGCCCCACACGATGAGCAGGGTGTGTGTCACCGAGAGGCCGACGGTGTACCGGCCGCCCATGGCGTGCCAGCGGGTCAGCCGATCCGCACCGAGCCCGCGCTCGACCGCCGGTGCCCGGGCCATCAGCGCCAGAAGGACGACGACGGCGTAACCCGCGAGCAGGCCGGTGATGCGGCCGGCGTTCGTCAGCCAGTCGCCGAGACCGTAGACCGACGGCGTGTCGTGCCACCACAGGGCGAGCACGGCGACGGCGCCGGCCGCGATCAGCACAATGGCCAGCCCTGGTGGCACGCGCACGCCGAGGCGGCTCGGCGCGCGGTGCGCATGCCGTGCCCAGTGCGACGGTGCTCGCAGCGTCGAGGTGACGGTCGTCTCCGTTCTCTCAGATGCGGTGCGGCCATCACCAGGATCCGGGAACTTCCTCTGTGCCGGCTCTGAACGGACCCGAAGCCTTCGGCCTTGGGAGTCAGAAGACGTTCATAGGGAACGCAGAGGTTCGCTGCCCGCGCCGGGGCGCATGCTGTCCTCATGACCACGCGCACCGAGCACGCGCCGCCGCCGATGCTGCGCACCGACGGGTCGAAGCTGAGGGTTCTCGTCGTCGACGACGAGCGATCTCTGGCCGAGGTGCTCGCCACCATGTTCGAGCGCGAGGGGTGGGAGGCGCGACGGGCGTTCGACGGCCGGGCGGCGCTCAGTGTGGGAACGGAGTTCGCGCCGGACGCCGTCGTCCTCGACGTCACCCTGCCCGACATCGACGGACTTGAGGTGCTCCGCGGCCTGCGCGAGGTCCATCCCCACGTCTGTGTCCTCTTCCTCACCGCCCGCGACTCGGTGGAGGACCGGATCGCGGGTATCACCGCCGGTGGCGACGACTATGTGACCAAGCCGTTCAGCTTCGAGGAGGTGCTCGCCCGGGTCCGGGGAATCGTGCGCCGGGCCGGCATCACCCGTCGCCATTCAGGTCCGCTGATCACGGTCGGCGACCTCACGATGGACGAGGAGGCCTACGAGGTGCGGCGGGCGGGCACGCCGATCGAGCTCACGCCGACCGAGTTCGAGCTGCTGCGGCTGCTGATGCGCAATCCGCGACGGGTGCTGTCCAAGGCCCAGATCCTCGACCGGGTCTGGGACTACGACTTCGGCGGTCAGGCCCACGTCGTCGAGCTCTACATCAGCTACCTGCGCAAGAAGGTGGACGCCGGCCGCACGCCGATGATCCACACGGTCCGCAGTGTCGGCTACGTGCTCCGGCCGGCCACGCCGTGACGACGACTCCAGGATCGGCGCGAGGGTTGGACGAGCCGCGATCCGACGACGTCACCGTCCCGGCCTTCAGCTGGCTGGAGCGGCGGGGCCTGCGCTGGCGGCTCGTCGCGCTGCTCGTCGTGCTCTTGCTGGCGGGCTGCGTTGGCGTCGGCCTGGTGACGACGCTCGCGCTGCACCGCTTCCTGGTGCAGCGTCTCGATCAGCAGCTGGTGGCGGCGGGTGACCGGTACTCGGTCGGGCTGGAGCATCCCGGGGACGGCGACGGCGACGAGCTGCTGTTCTCCTCGGCCGTCGGCCAACCGATCGGAACGCTCGGCGCGAGGGTGCTGGCCGGGCGTGTCACCGCGATCGGCGTCGTGACCGGTGGCGGCGCACGGGTGGTCCCGTCGGACGAGGATCGGGCGCTGCTCGCCACATTGGCCCCGTCTGCGCGGCCGAAGACGTTGAAGCTGTCGAGCTTGGGCGAGTACCGCGTCCTGGCGACGGCCGGCCGGGACGGTGACGTGCAGATCACCGGGCTGCCGCAACGTGGCATCGACGACACCATCGCCCGGCTGGTGGCGATCGAGGGCGCGGTCTTCGCGGTCGCGCTGGTGCTGTTGGCGCTGTCGAGCGCGGTCGGCGTCCGGCTGGCGCTGCGGCCGCTGAACCGGGTGACCGCAACGGCACGACGGGTTGCGGGCCTGCCGATGGCGCGCGGCGCGGTGACGCTCACCGAGCGTGTGCCGGCGGGTCCGCTGTCGACGGAGGTGGGCCGGCTGGCCGAAGCGTTCAACCTGATGCTGCACCACGTCGAGGAATCGTTGACGCAACGCCAAGCCGGCGAGGACCGGCTCCGCACGTTCGTGGCGGACGCGAGCCATGAGCTGCGTACGCCGGTCACGGTCATCCGCAGCCATACCGAGTTCATCCAGCGGCTGCCCGTCGAGCTGCCCGAGGAGGTCGAGGATGCGCTGCGCCGGGTGGCGGCGGAGGCCGATCGGACCGGGCGGCTGGTCGAGGACCTGCTGCTGCTGGCCCGGCTCGACTCCGGCCGTGCGTTGCTCGAAGCCGACGTCGACCTGACGAGGCTCGTGATGGACGCCGTCGGTGACGCGCATCGGGTCGACCCCGAGCGGCGCTGGCAGCTGGATCTGACCGAGATTCCTGTCGTCGTCCGCGGGGACGAGCACCGGTTGCATCAGGCCGTCGCGAACCTGCTGGCGAACGTGTCCGCGCACACGCCGCCCGGGACGACGGTCTCCGCCCGGGTTCGCGCGGACCCGGCGTCGGAGACAGCCGTCGTGGTGGTGCACGACGATGGTCCCGGCGTGCCGGCCGCGCTTGTGCCGCATGTGTTCGACCGGTTCGTGCACGGCGATGCGGCGGCGGCGACGGCCGGCAGCGGGCTGGGCCTGTCCATCGTCGCGGCGATCGCGCACGCCCACGGTGGCACCGTCGACCTCACGAGCGGCCCGGGGGCGACCGAGTTCACGCTGACGTTCCCGCTGAACGTGTCGCCGGACGCTTCGACGCCTGCCAGCCCTTCGACGGCTACTCGCCGGGCTGTCAGCCCGGCAGCAGGGTGACGTTGAGTCGGTGGGCGAGCTCGACTGGAAGCCGGTACCGCCTCCGCGGCGTCCGGTGTGACGAGGCTCAGCGTGAGCTCGGCCTCGAGCTTGCTAACCCAGCCCGGGCCTTCGCCGGTGGTGGGACCCGCTCAGTCGTCCCGCTCGATTGAATAGACCAGGCGAAGGGGTATCCGTTCGCGCCACCGAGCCGAAAGACTGGGGTAGTGCTCGAGCACGAGGTCGACGACGTCTTCCCCGCCCAGTAGTCGAAGCCCGGGCTTGTTCTGCTCCAGGGCGCGTGCTTCTTTCGTGTAGCTGCCGAGAGTGACGAAGAGCCCCAACTCGTCTGCGGAGTGCGCGCCAACGAGCCGGTTCACGTCGGGTGCGCCGGTGACGATGGTCTGGTGCTTGCACTGCACCTTGATGACCGGTGGTTCGATGCCGAGCTTGTCGCGGTGGGCGATGATGTCGATTCCACCGTCCTGGCTGTATGGAGTGACTCGAGCCTGATAGCCAATGGCGCGGAGAAGGTCTGCCACGAAGGCCTCGAACTCCTGGTGACTCAGCCTCGTGTGAAGCCCGGCAAGGACGAAGTCGCGAGTGAGTCGCTCGACGCGGTCGGCATTTGGCTCCTCCGCTGTCCACTCCGTTAACGTGTCGACCTGACTCGCGACTTCGGCGATCTTGCGTTCAAAGCGACTGTCATCGGTCGAGGCCGCGTACGTCGCAAACTCTTCAGCGTGTCGGCGAATGTGGAACAGCGTGACCAGCGAGCCGAGCTCGTACAAGGCAGGTTGCGAGAACAGTGCTCGAGACACGCCGATCTTGAGCCAGGACACACGCCGACGGTGCGGCTGCGTCGGCGCGGCGGCGTTGTACTCGTACCCGCCCACAACCCGCCCGATGTTGATTGTGCTGTCGATCCGATACGGAGCGACGACGAGATCGCCTACCGCGAGCTCGTGCGCGAATCGGTACAGGGTGCCAGCCCATTGTGCGACCGCCCGCGGTTTGGCTTCCGGATAGCTGGCTGTGGCTCGCATTTTGATCAGTTCGCGATCGGCGCCAATCGAGCGTAGATCGCCGATCTCGTCCCAACTGATGCTTATGAAGCCGCCCTCGAGCAATTCCGGGCCGAGCTCGTCGTTGTGAATACCCCAGACCTGGACCGTCATGCCCCAAACCTATCCGACGCGAACGGCGACATCGGCCTGCCGCTGCCGATCAGTCCGGCAGCAGGGTGACCTTGACGGACTTCCGGCTGTCGGAGACGAGGTCGAGGCCGTCCTGGAAGCGGGAGAGCGGGAACTGGGTGCTGCAGATGTCGGCCATCGGGAGGTGGCCGGCTTCGATCATCTCGATCGCCTTGGGCCAGGTGTGGGGGCCGAGGTGGGCACCGAGAACGTCGAGTTCCTTGTCGTCGCTGATGATGCTCCAGTCCGTTCGCCGCCACATCGCGTGTGACCCGGCCGAGTTCGATTGGACGCCGGTGCCGCCACATCGACGTCCTGACTGACACCTACCGGCTCGCATACCTCACGGCCGGATCGGCATCGACCGAACCCCCGACGCTGTGATGTTCAGCATCCACGGCCCGGCTCCGAGTTCCGCCGCGAACTGAAGGAGTCTCGCCTCGTAGCGTAGGAACAAGCTGAGCTGACTGTCCGGCCGCAAATCCCGTTTCCCACCGAGCCAGACCGACCGAATACCGAATCCTCGGAAGACGTCGAGCTCGGCAGGTCGACTCCCGATTCGCCTGTCACGGCTGATGACGATCAGGTCGGACCGGCTGACGATCGGCATCCAGTCCAGATCCGGGGTGCCCAGCGGAATCGACGGACAGCGATCGTCGCCGGGCGCGATCGAGTCCGTGCGCCCTGAACGCATCAGGAGCTTGTGAAAGCCCAACAGGTTCTCGTCGACGAAGTAACTGACGTCGTCGAGCTGATCGAACGCCATGACATCACGCAGCCTCGAGCTCGGACTTGGTCAGCTCGAATCGCAAAGCCTGCTCGACCTCCGGAAGGGCGAGGTCGTAGAGGTCAGCCAGTTCGGTCATGGTGCTTCCCGCGCGGAAGTTCTCGGCCAATGAGCTCGTGCGCAACGCACGGCCACCGATGGTGGGCTGTCCGAACGCCCGCCGCGGGTCGAGCCGAACGAGCGGGGTCAGTGCCAACGGTTGCAGCGACTCGACGATGCCGTTGCTGAAACGCGCGGACTCGCTGAAGCGCTCGCTGGCGGTGCTGAGCATGATCTCGGTGTGGCGCACGACGACGAGCTGAAGCGGACCGTCGAGGGACACCTCCAGCTGGACCCGGCGTACGAGTTCGCGGCCCCATGCCTCAAGGAACGGGGCGGCTTGAGCCAAGGGATAGTGGCCGAACTCCTGTCGAAGCCGGACGACAGCCGGACGCATGCGTTGCACAGGCACCTTGCGGGAGCGGAACTCGGCCAGCAGTCGCGCTTCGACGAGCTCGCCCCAGGTGACGACGTCCCGATCCTGAGGCGCTTCTCGCAGCACGGGTTGGTAGTAGACCCCGTCCCGTTCGTAGCCGTTGAGCCATCGCCGAGCGGTACCTGCGGGCAGACCGACCAGACGATCCACATCGGCGTACGAGTAGATCGCGCGGTCAAGCAGGGACACGGCCATGCGCCACATAGTGGCAGGGAACGCCGACAGCTAACGGGAGTATCGAGCGATCGGGCGCGAGTCGATCGCTGGCAGGTCAGTCGGGGAGCAGGGTGACCTTGACGGAGTGTTGGCTGTCGCTGACGAGGTCGAGGCCGTCCTGGAAGCGGGCTCGATCCCCGTGGACGCGTGGACCCCACCATCGACAGCGGTGGGCTCGTGCGCTGAGCACGGCGATCCGTCCGCATGAGACATCGCGGGTCGGAGTATTGACGGTGCGACAGCTTCAGCGGCTGAGAGCCTTGGGGCCGGTCTCGTAGTAGGTGCCACGTCGTGAGCCGCGCCGAACGAGCTCACCACTTTCGACCATCGAGTTCAGCAGCGACAGCACGTGCACGCGATCCAACCCAGTCCGCACGCGCACCGATTCGTTCGTGACCTGAGCTCCCGAGGCGATGTCGAGAATGACCAGTCGGAGTGCAGCGTCGTCGAGTTCGAGGCCAGCAGGGGGCGCGAGTCCTTTGGCGATCGAGTACACAGCACCAGCGCGCTGGCCCCGCTGTGACAGGTATCCGAGGTCTCGGAGCCGCTGCAGAGACGCTCGAGCGTGAACGCTGTCGATCCCCAACAGGTCCCGCACCGACCGGTTGGTCAGGAGTTCGCCTCGGGCAGCGTGCACCAGCAAGACGTGGTCCGTCGTTCGGATGTCGCCACGCCGTTCGATCCCGCTGATCCAGGCGCGCTCTTGCGGAGTCACCGCGCTGCCGATGCGGAGGACGACCTCAACGTGTGAGCTGTCAGCGTCGAACTCGGGAGGTTGCAGGAGCGCCGCCTCCATCGCATCCTCCATCACGTCGATACCCATTCCGGCGTCTTCCGCGAGCCGGAACCTGCGCAGCGTGCGGATGACGTCGACGTTGCGAGCTGCACTCTGCTCACGCATGTTGTTCAACGTCACCGGTTCCGGTAGCCCACCTGGCGACCGGATCACGACGCGGTCCGGCCGGATCTCGATCCGGACCGATTGCCCTGACACCTCGTAGGTTCGGTGGGCGACGGCATTGGCGACTGCTTCACGCAGAACCGCCTCGGGGATGCGAGGCAATTCGTGGCGGCGCGTACCGACAACGACTACGTCTGAGCCGAGCTCGGACATCAACTCTCGCGTTGCTTCTTCAACTTGTTGGTTGGCCGGGCCGGAGATCTCGAACCGCCGGTCATAGGTTTCGGACTCATCGCGGTAACGGAAGACCTCGACGTATGCCTTGCCGAGGACGTCGGCGGGTCGGGGGAGGAGGTACAGAGCTCCGGCCACCGTGAGGTGGGCGGTGCCCGTGCCGCTCTCCAGTAGGCCGGCCTCCGCTAGACGCTCAGGCAGTTGGTCTGAGCTCCATCCATACGCGGAGCGGACGCAGTCGATCAAGTCCGCGTCCGCCGATGGAAGCGTCGGCCGCACCGGAGTTGCTTCGAATCGAGTGAGCGCTCTCTCGCTGACGAATCGCGCCAGTTCCGAGTCGAATAGAGGGACATTCATCGCGCCGCGGCGTACCAAGATGCGCCCATCGAGCATCTGGGCGAAACCCTCGCGTCGACGCTCGACCGACAGAACCAGTACAGCTCGCTTGCCAACTGAAAGTGGACGTACGTCGTACCGGCCGGGACTGCGGACGCCCGCCACGACGCGATGCACCCTCGCGGTTGTCTCTCCGTCAGTCGAGATTCCCTGGACGACGCCGTCATCTCTGACACCGAGCAGGATGACCCCGCCGTCGGTGTTCGAGAAAGCCGTGACCGCCTCGCGAACCTTCGACTCCGAGATGCCCTGCTTGAACTCGACGAGGTCGGTCTCGCCATCGAACTCGGCGGCGAACTGGTCAGTGGTCAGAGCGGTTGGGAGGTCAGCGGCGCCCGCGGAGTGGAACAACGGATATGCCATACTTCTCCACCTCTCCAGTGCGCCAGAGAAGTATGGCATAACGCGACGACATTCGAACGTGTCAGTCGGGTAGCAGGGTGACCTTGACCGAGTGCTGGCTGTCGGAGACGAGGTCGAGGCCGTCCTGGAAGCGGGAGAGCGGGAACTGGGTGCTGCAGATGTCGGCCATCGGGAGGTGGCCGGCTTCGATCATCTCGATCGCCTTGGGCCAGGTGTGGGGGCCGAGGTGGGCGCCGAGGACGTCGAGTTCCTTGTCGTCGCTGATGATGCTCCAGTCGACCGAGACCGGGTCCTTGAAGACGCTGTACTCGACGTAGGTGCCGAGTTTGCGGAGGATGTTGAGGCCCTGGGGTACGGCGGAGGGGTGGCCGGTGCCTTCGATGTAGACGTCGGCGCCGTAGCCGCCGGTGAGCTCGCGGACGATGGCGAGCGGGTCCTCGTGGGCGATGTTGATGGTGAGGTCGGCGCCGCAGCGGCGGGCGAGGTCGAGCTTGGAGTCGATCGAGTCGAGCGAGATGACCAGGCCAGGGGACTTGGCCCTGGCGCCGGCGATCATGCCGAGGCCGATCGGGCCGGCGCCGGCGATCACGACCACGTCGTCGAAGTGCAGGTTCGCGCGTTCGACGGCGTGCAGGGAGCAGGACAGCGGCTCGGCGAAGGCGGCCCACTCGGGGCGGATGTCCTTGCTGACTTTGTGGACGAGTGCTTCGACCGGGTAGACCATGAATTCGGCCATGCCGCCGGGGTTGGCGCGTTTGAAGCCGAACATGTTGTGGGTCTGGCACATGTGGTACTCGCCGCGCTTGCAGTAACGGCAGGTCCAGTCGGGGACGATCTGCTCAGGGACGACGCGGTCGCCGACCTCGATGCCCCAGTGCGCGCGGGCGGTGTCGTCGAGTTCGATGACCTCGCCGACGTTCTCGTGGCCGGGGATGACCTGGGTCTCGGTCCACGCGGGCCGGTTCTCGTCGCCCCAGAACTTCGCGGCGCCGTGGTAGCACTTGAGGTCGCTGGCGCAGATGCCGACCGCTTCGACGCGGACTAGCATCTCACCAGGCCCGGGGACGGGGACGGGGACCTCCTCGAGGCGGTAGTCCTCGGGTCCGTGCACGACGACGGCTTGCATGGTGGCCACAGGGACCGACCCTTCTGGT
This sequence comes from Actinopolymorphaceae bacterium, assembly GCA_036786375.1. Classification (GTDB taxonomy): domain Bacteria; phylum Actinomycetota; class Actinomycetes; order Propionibacteriales; family DAIQRJ01; genus DAIQRJ01. Next base: position 2,748 of record DAIQRJ010000011.1, on the reverse strand, counting down.
TGGTGATGCCGGCACTCAGCGGGCGCTGAACATTAGGTCTGGGGATGCTGGCTGGCAGACTGCGATCTGAGTTACTCGCTTTCGAGCTTGAACGCTCGGTACAGGCGATCAAGCGTGAACCTATTGCGCAGCTTGCATGCGCTGTTTTGGTTCGCGAACATCCCCGACTCCCAAATCGAGTCCGTCCGCGTGCGGGTGCTGATCCATGCCACTGGGACGACGTACTCGGCAAGGTCATCTCCTTCCTTGCCGTTCGAGTGGATATACCGACCCTTGAGCGGCACCGTCGCGAGTGGTGTTGGCTCGCTGTCAACTGTCACGACAGCATCTGCGAATGGTGCGGCCGGCCCGATGACAGTGCCGACGCCGACGTACCCGGCCTTGGGAATGCATGTGAACACGCGGGCATCGATTGGCAGGGCGCGCACCGTCTTCGAGAACCAATCGCCACCTCCACCAGACACGAAGCCGTACTTCGTCGCGTCTTCCCAGTTTCGCCCGCCCGGATACTCGCCGAAGCTCACGTACCAGTCTCGCTCGTTCCATGGCTCAGTGCTGCTCGATCGCTTGCCGCTCGCAGGTTTCGTCGTTGCTTCATCCAGTAGCCAGGTGCGCGCCAGGTAGGCGCGCGCGTCGTCTCTGAAGTAGCGGAAGGAGACGACGTTCACGGGGACGCCATAGTCGCTCAAGTAGCTCACGATGCGCTCAGTTGCCGGGTCAATTTCGGCAGCCACGACGGTCAAACGATGTGCTGTGTTGATTTCGTCCGGGGTGCTTGTGTCGAACGCGTCCGTCCAGGCCTGCTCGAGCTCGCGCCCGGGCCGAAACTTGGCGTAGATGTCGCGCACAGCGTCCTGCGTGAGCTGCTGGACCCAGGACCCGTAGTCGAGCAGTTGGGCGACGACCTCGCGCGGTGTCTTGTTCCTCTTGAGCTCCAAGACATGCAGCGCTCCTGCATCGTCGATCGCCAGCAGATCGATGAACTTTCCGTAGTCCGTCGGTACCTGACGACCGATGAGCAGCAGCGGCGTTCCCAAGATCCCAGGGTCGGCTTCGATCATCGTCTCGAGCTGACTTTCGAGCGGAACGCCCGACGGCTCCACCCTCACCGGCCGGTCGCCATCGACCCTCCACAGCCCTACCTCGAGTGCCATGAGAACCCTTCCGTCAGCCGCGCAACTAACAGCCAGTCACCGCTGATCATGTCTCTCGAGCGGACAAGTCCCGCGGGCACGTCGACCGTACCGTCAGCCCGCTGCCAGACTGTGGCCGGTTCCGTCGCTTCGCGCCAGGCCTAGGAAGCGCGGCCACGTTCCCTGTGGTCGCGTCGCGTCAGCTGACCGGAGCCGGTGGGGCACCGGTGCGGTCCGTCGGTTGCACGGTTACGGTGCTCTCGACAATCTGATCTGCGCCGTTGGGCCGTCTGTCGTCCGCGAGCGCCTTGCTGAAGAGGACGTCCAGTGGAGTTCAGGTACCTCGGCAACAGCGGTCTCAAGGTCTCAGAGATCAGCTACGGCAACTGGGTCACGCACGGCTCGCAGGTCGAGGCCGAGCAGGCGACCGCATGCGTCCGCGCTGCCCTGGACGCCGGCATCACGACGTTCGACACCGCGGACACCTACGCGAACACGAAGGCCGAGGTCATCCTGGGCGACGCGCTGCGCGGTGAGCGCCGGGAGAGCCTGGAGATCTTCACAAAGGTCTACTTCCCGACAGGTCCGAAGGGACCGAACGACACCGGTCTGTCGCGCAAGCACATCCTCGAGTCGATCAACGGTTCGCTGAGGCGGCTCGGGACGGACTACGTCGACCTCTACCAGGCGCACCGCTACGACTTCGAGACGCCGCTGGAGGAGACGATGGAGGCGTTCGCCGACGTCGTCCGGGCCGGCAAGGCGCTCTACATCGGGGTGAGCGAGTGGACGCCGGACCAGCTTCGCGCCGGGCACGCGCTGGCGCGTGAGCTGCACGTGTCGCTGGTGTCGAACCAGCCGAAGTACAACGCGCTGTACCGGATCATCGAGCCCGAGGTGGTCCCGGTGAGCAAGGAGCTGGGGATCAGCCAGGTCGTGTTCTCGCCGATCGAGCAGGGGATCCTGACGGGCAAGTACAAGCCGGGTCAGCCGGCCCCGGAGGGCTCCCGGGCGACCGACGAGGCGGGCGGTGGGGCGAACTTCATCAAGGGCCTGCTGACCGACGAGACGTTGACGCGGGTGCAGAAGCTGGTGCCGTTGGCGGAGGCCGAGGGTCTGTCGATGGCTCAGCTGGCGGTGGCGTGGGTGCTGCAGAACGACAACGTGGCGTCGGCGATCACAGGTGGCTCGCGCCCGGAGCAGGTCAAGGACAACGCAGCCGCGGCGGGGAAGAAACTGTCAGTAGAGACGCTTGCGGCGATCGACGATGCTCTGGGCGACTCGGTCAACCGAGACGGATCGTCGGTCGGGGCGGCGTCACCGAAGAGCCGACTCGCCTAGTCGGCCATGCCGCCGGGGTTGGCGCGCTTGAAGCCGAACATATTGTGGGTCTGGCACATGTGGTACTCGGCGCGTTTGCGGTAGACGTGCGTCTCAGTCGTGCAGGCCGGTTCTCGTCGCCCCAGAACTTCGCGGCGCCGTGATAGGACTGAAGCTCGCCGGCACAGATGCCGCCGGCGTCGACGCGGACGAGGCGCCCACGGGCCCGGTGGCGAACCTCCTAGTACTACAGCCGCACTTATTCTAGGCTCGGTGAGCGTGTCGTCTGTGTGAG
>DAIQRJ010000049.1:0-29974 GCA_036786375.1 Actinopolymorphaceae bacterium | reverse complement strand
TGGCTGAGTCAGAACGACCGCTGCGAGGGCTCACCCACATCATCACTGTCAGTCGGGCAGGTCAGTCACCGTCGAGCAGCGCGAGCAGTTCGTCCCGGCCTAAGAAGACGGCTGACTCGCGCGCGCTCGGCGTGCCCGCATCGGGGTCGGCACCGCCGGCGACGAGCGCACGGATGGTCGCTTCCTCAACCCTGAACACCGCACCCGACAACGGCGTCTGACCACGGTCGTTGGCGCGGTCGGGATCGGCGCCGCGCTCGAGCAGTGCCGCGACCGTGTCGGCGTTGCCGTGGTACGCCGCGAGCATCACCAGCGTGTTGCCCTTCGCGTCGGTGAGATCCGCCGGAACACCGGCCTCGACGTAGGCGATCACTGCGTCGGTCTCGCCGGCCCGCGCGAGGTCGAAGCAGTGATGGGCGATCTCGATGGTGCGGGCGTCAGGCCCGCTGTCCTCCGGCATGCCCCGAGCATGCCAGCACTCCCCCGAGCGAGAACCTCGCCCGGATGCTCAGCCGGACCCGGCGAGAGTTCGCCGATGCTGCGTGAACGACATCACGACGCAAATTCTTGGCAAATCGTTGCAAAATCGTGACACTTGAGGAGAGGGAGTCATCAGGCATCGTTGCCGGCTCCCTGATTCACAGTCCGAAACCCGATTCACACAGCTTCATCCGCACAGGAAGACACCAATATGCCTTTGACCCGTGAGCACGTCGCCAGCAACCGTCGCGTCCGCACCACCGCCCGTCGTCTCGTTCGCGCGATCGACCGGTGGACGCTCGACGTCACCAACCCGGACCGGCACTACAACAGCCGTGACCGCAACGCCCAGCGGTAGCCCGAACTCCCCGGTGCGGCGCGGCACCAGCAGCCGCCGCGCCGCGCCCGGACCGGTCGACGCCCTCCCCGGCCGCGCACCGGCACCTCAGACCGGAAGCTCGGTGCTCCGTTGCAGGGCCAGCCGGCGCAGTTCCCTCGGCAGCCGGTCGACGTACAGCCTGCCGAGCAGATGGTCGGTCTCGTGCTGGAAGCAGCGCGCGAGGTAGCCGGTCGCCTCGATGCCGACGGGCTCGCCGTCCGGGTCGAACCCGTCCAGCCGCACGACGCTGGCCCGGGTCGTCGGGTAGCTCTGCCCGAAGACCGACAGACAGCCTTCGGGATCTGTCATCTCGGTCTCGTCCAGCACCGTGATCCTCGGATTCGCCACCGCTCCGCGCGCCCCGTCGCAGTCGTAGACGAACAGCGCGTTGCCCTGCCCGATCTGGTTCGCGGCCAGGCCCGCACCGTCGGCCTCGGCCATGACGAGGAACATCCGCTCGACCTGGGCCGCCAGCCGGGCGTCGAAGGACGAGATCGGCTTGGCCTTGGTCCGGAGGATCGGATCACCCACCTGCCGGATCAGCGGGTGCAGCGTGCTCATCCGGGCGGACTCCCCGCAGTCGCCCGCTCGGCGAGCTCGGCCAGGTCGGCGTCGCGCAACTGCGATGCCGTGACGCTCGCACCGGCGTCGACGAGCGCGCCGAGAGCGTCGCCGTCGTCCCACATGTTGACGTTGAGCGCCGCCCGGACAGCGCCGTCGCGAAGCCAGAAGGCGGTGAACTCGCGGCTGTCGAGGTCGCCCCGAACCACGAGTTCGTCGCTGTCGGGATCGGCGTGGCCGCGGTACTCGCAGCCGAGGTCGTACTGGTCGGAGAAGAAGAACGGGCTCTTCGTGTACGGGAGGTCCGCGCCGGCGAGGTTGGCCGCGACGTGCGTGCCCTGCTCCTTGGCCACGTCCCAGTGCTCGACGCGCAGCCGGCCGTAGCGCGGGTGGTCGTGCGAGGCGATGTCGCCGACCGCGTAGATCGCCGGGTCGCTCGAACGCAGTGCGGCATCGACGGCCACGCCGCCGAGGGCGAGCGTCAGCCCGGCCGCCTCTGCCAGGTCGACGCGCGGGCGCACGCCGACCCCGATGACGACCACGTCGGCCGGGACGGACGTGCCGTCGGCGAGCCGCACGCCGGTCACCTGCCCGTCGGAACCCACGTAGCCGGTGACGCCCGTCGAGGTGCGCAGGTCGACGCCGTTGTCCCGGTGCAGCGCTGCGAACGCGCCGCCGATCCGCTCCCCGACCACCCGGAGCAATGGCTGGGTAAGGGGGTCGAGTACCACGACCTCACACCCGTGCCCGTGTGCCGCCGAGGCGACTTCGGATCCGATCCAGCCGGCACCGACGACGACCACGCGCTTGCCCGGGCCGAAGGCCGCCCGCAGAGCGAGCGCATCGTCGAGGGTGCGCAGGACGTGCAGCCCTGCGAGGTCGGCGCCGGGGAGGTCGAGGGTGCGCGGCCGGGCGCCGGTCGCCAGCAGGAGCCGGTCGTAGGGCAGCTCGTCCGGGCCTGCCACCACGACACCGTCGGACGGCCGGACGGAGGTGACGAGCACACCGCGGCGCAGGTCGATCCCGTGCTCGCCGTAGTACGAGCTGTCGGCGACCCAGTCGGGCTCGTCGTGCTCGCCGGTGAGGACGGCCTTCGACAGCGGCGGCCGCTCGTAGGGCAGGTGCAGCTCGTCACCCACCAGGGTGAGCTCACCGTCGAAGCCCTGTTCGCGCAGCGCGACCGCCGCCGAGGCACCACCAAGGGACGAGCCGACGACGACGACGCGGCGTACCGGGTTCACGGACATGCAGAGACCTCCAGGTCGAGGATGTGCGACAGGTTAACGGGCGGCGGCACGCAGCTGCGTGCAGGCTTCGCAGGTTCCCGAGAGCGCCACGTGCGCAGGTTCGAGCCGGAACCCGGTGACCTCGGCAACGTGCTCGACGACACCGTCCAGGGTGTCTGCCGGAAGGTCGAAGATCCGGCCGCAGTCGGCGCACTGGGCGTGCATGTGTTGGGGCAGATGCGGTGCCGCGAGGTGATACGTGGTGGTGCCGTGACCGAGGTGGACGTGTGCCACGATCCCCAGCCCGGCCAGGGTGTCCAGCGCTCGGTAGACGCTGGCGCGGTGGACGGCCGGGGCGGCCTGCGCGACCGCGGCGACCACCTGCTCGGCGGTCAGATGGTCGTGCCGCCCGGCCAGCACCCGAACGACCGCGACGCGCGGCGACGTGAGCCGTTCGCCGCGTCCGCGCAGGAGAGCAGCCGCGGCCTCGACGGCCGCGTCCGCCGCGACGGTGTCCATGTGACCCATCGTCGCAGTGTGCACAAGCATCACCCGGCCGCGAGCAGCGGCGTGGTGAAGGTGTGGACGCCCACCTCGACGTCGTGCTCGCTCCCGTCGGGCAGCCGGACGACGCCCGAGGTCCCCGCCGGGGCGGTGACGGTGACCTCGACGGAGTCGTCGCCGCGCTGCCAGCCGGCCTCGATCCGGCCGTACGGAGTGTCGAGAGTCGCCCGCGCCCAGGTCAGCGGCCCGTTGACGTGCGGGTGGACGACGAACCGTTCGTAGCCGGGCCAGTCCGCGGCCGCGCGCAGCCCCACCACGTGGGTGTGCAGGAACGAGATGACCGCGCCCTTGCTGTAGTGGTTGAGCGAGCTCTTGGGTTCGCCGGCCTCGTTCAGCCCGTCCCAGCTCTCCCAGATCGTCGTCGCCCCGCGGTCGATCATCACCAGCCACGACGGCACGCCGGTCTGGTACAGCAGGTCGAACGCGACGTCCCAGTAGCCGGCGTCGGCCAGCTGTGGCAGCAGCATCGGCGTCGACAAGAAGCCGGTGGAGAGGTGGTCGCCGTTGGAGCGCACGAGCTCGGCGAGCCGGGCGGCGGCCGCTTCGCGCCGATCGTCGGGCAGCAGCCCGAACGTCAACGCACGCGCGTAGGTGGCCTGGGTGTCGCGGGCGAGCCCACCGTCGGGCCCGATGTACTCGGCCTGCCAGGCATGGCGGATGTTCGCCGCCAGGTCGCTGTAGCGGGCGCGGTCGTCGGCGCGGCCGAGCACGGTGGCGATCGTCGTCATCAGGTCCGCCGCCCGGTAGAAGTACGCCGTGGCGACGATGCCCTCCTCGCCGAACGCGTCGTGGCCGCTCTCGTCCGGCTCGAGCCACTCGCCCCAGTGGTAGCCGGTGTCCCACAGATACTGCTCGTGCTCCGCCGCCTCAGGACGGCGCTGTGCCAACGCCTCGTGCCTGCGGGTCGCGGCCTGGCTGATGCAGTAGTCGAGCCAGCGCTGCATCGCCGGGTAGGTCTCGGCGAGCACCTCCTTGTCGCCGTAGGCCCGGTAGAGCTCCCAGGGCACGATCACGATCGCCTCGGCCCAGCCCGACGAACCCTGCATGTGGTCCCACGGAGCGGGGAGGACGTCGACGCCACCGGGCGCGGCATTGGGCTCGGGCGCGAAGTTGAGGATGACGCCGTCGTCGCGCTGGTCGGCCATCAGGTCGCGGAGCCATTTCAGCGAGAATCCCGCGACGTCGTAGAGGAAAGCCGCAGTCGGGAGATAGAGCTGCCAGTCCCCCGTCCAGCCGGCACGTTCACGGTGCGGGCAGTCGGTCGGGATGTCGCAGGCGTTCCCGCGGAAGCTCCAGACCGCGGCGTCGTGCAGCTTGTTCAGCCGCTCGTCGCTGCACGCGAACCAGCCGGTGCGCACAAGGTCGGTGTGCACGACGTCGGCACGGATGCCGGCGGTATCGAGCCCGTCGGTGTCGCCCTCGATCCGCACGTACTGGAACCCGTGTGTCGTGTGCCTGAACGCGATCTCGCCGTCTGCCAACCCGAGATCACCGTCCCCGGTCCCTGTCACGGTGTCGTACTGACCGACCGGGAGGACCGCGGGATCAGGCGGTGGCTCGCCTTCGGCGCGGTGGGCGCGGCTGGCCAGGTGGGCCACGGTGACGTCACCGTCGGGAGTGCGCGCCTCGCCGTGGGTCAACGCGAGGGTGCGGGCACCGGTATCGGGCAATCGCACCCACCCGTTGACGTTCTGGCCGAAGTCGACGATCGTCCGCGTGGATGTCAGCACGCTGACATCCACGGGTGCGAGCTGCTCGACCACCCGTACCGGCGGTGCCGGCGACGTCGTCAGCCGGGCCAGGTCGTACTCAGGACCGTCCGCGAGCCGGACCGGCGCCCAGCCGGTCGAGCCGTCGGTGCTCGTCGCCCAACCCGGCTTGGACATCGCGAGGTCGATCGCCTCGCCGTCCATCAGGTCCGCAGCGACGATCGAGCCGGTGGCCCACTCCCAGCCCGCGTCGCTGCCGTGCACCGACCCCCCGTCCGGTGACTCGACTTCGATCTGCGCGAGCGCCGCGACGTCCGGGCCGAACGCGTCCGGCTGCCGGTAGTAGCCGACGCGTCCGCGGTACCAGCCGTCGGTGAGCAGCACACCGACGACGTTCTCCCCGGGCACAAGCAGGTCGGTCAGGTCGTAGGTCTGGTAGGCCAGATTCGCCCGGTAGCTCGTGTATCCCGGCGTCAGCTCGGCGTCACCGACGCGGGTGCCGTTGACGAACAACTCGTAGATGCCGTGCGCGGTGACGTAGGCGCGTGCCCGGAGCACATCCCCGGGCACGTCGATCCGTCCGCGCAGCAGATAGCCGGGACGTCGGCCCGCCTCGGGTCGTGGGTGCTCGACCGGCGCCACCCAGGACGCCGTCCAGTCGCCGATGTCGAGCCCCGCTTCGACCTCGATCGGGTCGGACCAGCCGCTCTCGCCGAGATCGGTGCGCACGCGGACCTCGCACGTCCGGCGCTCGCGCGCGGCCAACGGCGTCGCCGGCCACGCGACGAGCACGTGCGAGTCGGTCCCGACCCAGGCGGCCGCATCAGTAGCGCCGTCATCGGTGGCGCGGGTTGCACGGACACGCAGCTGGTACCCGTGCTGGCGGTGCGCGCCGTCGGGCAGCCGCCACGAAAGCCGTGGGCTTCGTTCGCCCACGCCGAGCGACTGGTCGAGGTGCTCGGCACGCAACCGCCAGGGACGGTCGGATGAACTCGCGCGCGTTGGCGCGTCGTAGGACCCAGTCATGGCTGTCTCCCGACGGTGGGTGGCTTGCCCGGCGACCCAGGCTCCCAAACCGACGGCGTGCTAGCACGTTCGCCGCACGCCCTCGGCCTGTCCCGGCCAGCCGTCAGCGTGTCACGGTGATCGTCGAAGCGTGCGGCGACGCACGCAGCCAGAACTCGCGGCCCGGCACGAGATCCAGCCCGTCGGCCTGACCGCGCGTCGTCTGCACCCACGTCGTCTCGTCGCCGGCGCGCAGGTCGACCCGGACCTCGAAGCCGATGCGGGTGATCCGCTCGACCGTCGCCGGGATCGTCCCCGGCTCGGCCATGTCGAACAGCTCGAGGTCGTGCGGGCGCACCATCTTCCCGGCCAGCGTGGTCACCGGGCCAAGGAAGCCCATCACGAACTCGTTCGCCGGCCGGTCGTAGAGGTCGTTCGGGCTGCCGGCCTGCTCGACGGCCCCGTTGTTGATGATGACGAGTTCGTCGGACACCTCGAGCGCCTCGTCCTGGTCGTGGGTGACGAACAGCGTGGTCACGTGCACCTCGTCGTGCAGCCGTCGGAGCCAATCGCGCAATTCCTTGCGCACCTTGGCATCCAGCGCGCCGAAAGGCTCGTCCAGGAGCAGCACTTTAGGTTCGACGGCGAGCGCACGGGCGAGCGCCATCCGCTGACGCTGACCACCGGAGAGCTGGCTGGGCAACCGGTCCGCGAACTGGGCGAGGTGCACCAACTCGAGCAGTTCGTACACCCGTGCGCGGATCGTGGCCTTGGGCACCTTGCGGATCTCGAGGCCGAACGCGACGTTGCGGAACACCGACAGGTGCTTGAACGCCGCGTAGTGCTGGAACACGAAGCCGACGTTGCGGTGCTGCGGCGGCAGGTCGGTGGAGTCCTCGCCCTCGATCTCCACGGTTCCCGAATCGGGTCGCTCCAGCCCGGCGATGATGCGCAGCAGCGTCGACTTGCCACCGCCACTGGGGCCGAGGAGCGCCGTCAGGTTGCCGCTCCTGACCTGGAGGGTGACGTCGTCGACGGCGGTGAACGCACCGAACGTCTTGACGACATGGGTGACCGAGATGCCCATCAGGTCTCCTCCTTCGGCCGCAGCAATGCCACGGTCAGGATGCACGCGACCGCCACGACGACGAGCACGAAGGACATCGCGTACGCGCCGGGCTGGTCGAAGTTCTGGTACTTCTGCTCGACCACCAGCGTGGCGGTCTGGGTGCGGTTGAGCAGGTTGCCGGACACGATCTTGACCGCGCCGAACTCACCGATGCACCGCGCGATGCTCAACACGACGCCGTAGGCGATTCCCCACTTGATGGTCGGCAGCGTGATCCGGACGAACCGCTGCCAGGCGCCCGCGCCGAGCGACTGCGCAGCCTGGTCCTGCTCGATCCCCGCTTCCTCGAGCACCGGGACGACCTCGCGCAACACCAACGGCAGCGACACGAAAACGGTGGCGAGCACCATGCCCGGCAGCGCGTAGACGACCGGAAAGCCGATGCTGACCAGCGCCGCCCCGATCGGGTTGCGCGAGCCGTAGACGAGCACGATCGCAAGTCCGACGACCACCGGCGACATGGCGACCGGGAGGTCGATGAGGGCACTGAGAACACGGCGGCCGACGAAGCGGTAACGCACCAGCAGCAGGGCGACGACGGTGGCGAACACCGTGTTCGCCACCACCGAGATGGCCGCCACCTCGACGGTCAGGACGAACGCGTGCACGACGTCGGGCTGGCGCAGCGAGTCGATCACCGGCACGATCCCGCTCTCGAAGGTGTGCCAGACGACGGTGGCGAGCGGGAGCATCACCAACACGGCGACGTAGGCGATCGCGGCGCCGCGCAGTGCGTACCGCGACATCCGGCTCGGCTCGACGGCGCTGCCGGTGCGGCGGCGGGCGACGGGACTAGCCACGGCGCGACGACCATCGCTGGACCACGTCGAGGAGCACGATCGTCAGCAGGCTGATGATCAGGAGGACGGTCGCCGTCACCGCCGCGGCGGTGGTCTGGTCGTTCTCGACCTGGGTCAGGATGCGCACGGACGCGATCTCGGTCTTGAACGGGATGTTGCCGGCGATCAGGACAATCGCCCCGTATTCGCTGATGCCCCGTGCGAACGACAGCGCCGCGCCGGACGCGATCGCCGGGATCAGTCCGGGCAGGACGATCCTGCGGAAGGTCGTGAACCGGGAGGCGCCGAGGGACATCGCGGCCTCCTCGACGTCACGCTCGAGTTCGAGCAGCACCGGCTGGACCGTGCGCACCACGAACGGCAGTGTCACGAAGGCGACCGCGACGGCGATCGCGATGCGGGTCTGGGCGATGTTGACCCCGATCGGACTCGTCGGCCCGTAGAGCGAGAGCAGCACCAACCCGGCCACGATCGTGGGCAGCGCGAACGGCACGTCGATGAGGACCTCGAGTGCCGCGCGGCCGCGGAAGTGGTCGCGCACCAGGACCCAGGCGATCAGCGTCCCCATGATGACGTTGACCACCGTCACGGCGAGCGCGGTACCGACCGTCAGCCGGAGTGCGGCCGCGACCGCGTCGTTGGTCATCGTCTGGACGAAACCGCTGACCCCGTCGTGGGTGGAGGACGCGACCACCGTGGCCAGCGGCAGCAGGACGACGATGCTGAGCCACAGCACCGCGGTACCGAGACCTACGCCGGACGCCCGACCCAGGCGCGCACCTGTCGGGGTCGCCCTGGCGCGACGGCCGTGACGAGGCTCGGACCCGGCCGCCACCGCAGCGGTGGTCGGGTGCTCGCTCATCCGAGGCCTTTGGCCTTCTGCAGCTTCGTCACCAGGCCGTCGTCGGCGAAGAACTCGGCGTTGATCTTCGTCCACCCGCCGAGGTCGTCGACGGTTGTCAGCTTGCTGACGGTCGGGAACGGGTTCGCCTCGTCATTCGCGCCGGTGACACCGCTGGTGGACACGCCGTCGACGACCGGGCGGAAGCCCTTCTCGACGAATATGCGCTGCCCGTCATTGCTCAGGACGTAAGCCAGGAAGGCCTTTGCGGTGTCCGGCGCGGTCTTGGTCACCGCAACGGGGTTCTGGATGAGGAAGCTGTCCTCGGGCACGATGTAGTCGATGGCGGTACCGCTCTGGCGGGCCAGGATCGCCTCGTTCTCGTAGGAGATCAGGACGTCGCCGGTGCCGCTGGTGAACGTGCTGGTCGCCTCGCGGCCGCTGGCGGGCAAGCTGACGATGTTGTCGAAGAACTTCTGCGCGAACGCCTCGCCGGCGCTGGCGCCGCCGTTGGCCAGACCGTGCGCGTAGGCGCCGAGGACGTTCCAGCGCGCCGCTCCGGACGACCCCGGGTTGGGTGTCACGATCTTGACACCGGACTTCACGATGTCGTCCCAGCCCTTGATCCCGAGCGGGTTGCCTTTGCGGACCGCGATGACGACGACGGAGTTGCTCACCATGCCCTTGGTCGCGCCGTCGGCCCAGGTCGAGTCGACCAGCTTCGCGTCGACCAGCCGGGTGACGTCGGGCGCCAGGCTGAACGCGACATAGTCGGCCGCGAGGCCGTTCACGACCTGGCGGCTCTGGTCGCCGCTCGCGCCGTAGGAGGACTGAAAGGTCACGCCCTTGCCGGCGGAGGTCTTGGCGAAAGCGGGCTGGACCGCGTCGTACACCGACTTGGCGACGGAGTACCCGACGAGGTTGATGGCGTCGGACGTCTTCGTGCAGGCTGCTAGCCCGGCCGCGGCGGTGGCAGCGACCGCGAGGCCGAGAAAACGACGTCGGGTGAGACCGTCGGAAGTCATGATGTCCCTCTCGGATCGGACAGGCGGCACTCCTGAAGGCCGCTATCCCTAGTCCTAGAGTCGGCAAAAGGAGGTACGTACGGAGGGAGCGTTCGCATAGTGAGATCCACGCCCGCCATCTGGCGGGGGACCCGAACGAAGCGGCGATCAGTGGTGGGAGAGCGTGCGCGACACCGAGCGGACTCGGTCAGTCGATCCGAACTGATGACGGGACGCACAATTCAGACTCGCGGTACGGCCCGTCGCGGTCGAGACCATGGCGCCAGAATAGCGCCACCAATCCCAGCAGACCAACCACATGATTTGTGCCTTTCGTCGGACGACGGAGCCACTTTCGTCAGTAGCTTTCCATGCCGCCGCAATCACGTCCAGCCGCGTGACTGCACGTGATTGCGCTCCGACGATGCGTATAGAAATGTCGTCCGAAAAAAGCTCAGATAAATGTCGGTCGCGAGGAATCCGGTGTCTTTACGGCATATCAGCCAACAAACCGCTTTGCGGGAATTAACAGATTGAACCGGACGAAATCCGACAAAAGTCGGACCACCACTTGCCGGGCCGGCCGATGTCAGCGGACGGTGATCAGCGAGTGGTGACCAGTTCCCACGGATAGTCGTACGGGCTCCCCGGGCCGGCGCCGGGCACGTCCCCCTGGGTCCACCACTTGGCCTGGTAACCGACGCCGTCGAGCTGGACCCGGTCCCCGACGACATAGATCGCCGTCGCGCTCCAGCGCGGATACGTGCCGGGGGACACGGTCGGCAGCGGTGCCGGATGCTCGCCGGGCAGCACCGGCCCGATCAGCGACCACGGCGTGTCCGCTGCGCTGGACACCGGCGCGTCGGGCTGGTCGCCGGTCGTATACCACTTGGCCTGATAGACGTTGCGGTGCCAGACGATCCGCGCGTTCTTCGGATACGGCTGCCCGGGAAGCCAGATCGCGTACGGCGATGTCGCCGGGTCGTCGACTGCCGTCGGTGTGGCCGTCGACGACGTCGGACCGGCCGTGGGCACCGGCGCCAGCGGCTGGCCGGAGCTGAAGCCACTGAAGATCGCGCCGAAGTCGCCGGCGGACTGGACGACACCGCTGCAGGCGTCGGAGACGATCTGGACATCGGCGTAGTTCGGACCGCACGGCTGGTCCCGGTTGGCCGACCACATCGACAGCCGGCGCATCCCATGGGACTGGGCGAAACCGACGAGCTGACGCGCGTCGGCCAGCTCGAAGCGCTCGTCCGGAGTGTCGTTCTGGCCGATCATCGCGGTCGCCCCGATCCGCTGCCAGGCCTGCGCGTCACTGAGGTCGATACCGGCGTCGCCGTACGCGGACCGCAGCTGGTGCTGCAATGCCGTCAGAGCCACCTCGCCCTGCTCGGACATGCTCACCCCGTCCGCCAGCGGCTCTCCGTAGTTCATCGTCATCGCGTTGACGCCGGCCAGGCTGACGTGGGCCGACAGCATCGCTGTGAGCACCGTCTGGCCTTCGGCGGTGAGCCCGGACGGGCCGACCGGCAAGGTGAGCCAGACGCTCATGTCGTGACCGGCGGCTGCCTCCTGCCCCACCACCGCGGCGATCGCGGTGGCACGCCGGCTGGCGACGACTGCGGTCGAGGACGCCGGGCCCTCGATGTCGAGGTCGATCACACCGGCTGAGTACCGGTCCACAACCGAGCGGTAGGCCGCGGCCAATGCGGCGGGATCCGTGCAGCCGATGCTGAGTTCGGAATTCGCGGCTCCGCCGAACGACACCGTCACCTTGCCGCCGAGCTGCCCGAGTCGGGCCACCCGACGGTCCAGGTCGAGGCCGTCGGCGGCGGTCGCGAGGGAATAGGCCGTTCCCCAGCTCGCCTCACAGGGATTCGTACGCGCGCTGACCACGAAGCCGAGCACAGGATCGGTCGACATCGACCTGGCCGGATCCTCGAACGCGTACTGGGGCGTCGCAGTGACGTCCACATAGGGGGCGAAGGAGGATTGCGGCGCCGCGACGACTCGCCGGGCCGCACTGCCCTGGATGCCGACCCACAGGCCGGTGACCGCGCCGACGACGAGCACGACGACGACAATCCGGAACGCCGAGAGATGCCGACGCTCGTCGGTGAAGCCAGTCGCTTCGCCGACCGACGCGGCATACGCCGTTTCTTCGGGAGTCACGAAGAAATCCGTTCCGCGGGGTAGCCGCACATCGAGGTAACTATACGTATCGAATCGGTTGCTCACAGTATGATTCGAAGGGTATCCTTGATGTCAATTCGGACCTCTCGTGGCCGACGAGCAGGAGGCCTCATGGATCCCCACGAACACACTGAGTCAGCGCGCCGCCAATGGGGCGCCGACCGGCGCGTGGATCCTCTTCCGGCGGTCGCGGCGCCGGCCAGCGACAAGGTCATCGCGCTGGGTCGCGTGGGCATCGTCGCGACCGTCCTCGCGTGGGTCGCCTACATCGTCTCGACCGTCATCACCAGGTTCGTGAACCGAGGTTTCGACGGTATGCGGTTGACGTCGGAGACCGCGGGATACGTCGCCATCACATCGCTGCTCGCGTTGTCGGCGCTGTCGTATCTGATCGCGCGGCAGGGAGCGCTCTACCGGACCCGGGCACATCGGCGCGTACCGCGTGCCGTCATCGACGAGTCGTTCGACAGCACACTCCCGACGATGACGGTCCTGGTGCCGTCCTACCGTGAGGAAATAACGACCGTCCGGCAGACACTGCTGTCGGCGGCGCTGCAGGAATACCCGTTCATGCGCGTCGTGCTGTTGCTCGACGATCCGCCGTACCCGAACTCCGCCGCACATGCCGAGACACTCGCTGCCGCACGGCGGCTACCCGCGGAACTGACCGCCTGGCTCGCGGAACCGCGGGACCGGTTCGCCGAGTCGCTCGACCAGTTCGAGACGTCGGAAGCGTCCGGGTCGAAGCCGGCCCGAGCCCAGATCCTGAGCCTCGGCCGTGAATACGCGTGGGCAGCGCACTGGTTGCGCGTCCGGGCCGAGGAGGAAGTGATCGTCGACCACGTCGACCGGTTCTTCGCCGATCGCGTGCTCGGAGTCCTGTCGGCCGACTTCGCCGAGGTGAGCGCCGCGCTCGCGTCCGCGGCGGCCGAGAACGCGACGATTCCGAAAGCAAGAATGCGCCAACTGCACCGGCGGCTCGCCTGGACGTTCAGCGGCGAACTCACCTGGTTCGAACGCAAACTCTACGCGTCGTTGTCGCACGAGGCGAACAAAGCGATGAACCTGAACAGCTATGTCGGTCTCATGGGTCGCAGTGTCGAGCCGCGCCAGACACCGGAGGGCCGCGTTCTGGCACCGTCGACCGATCCGGGATCGATCACCATTCCGGACGCCGAATTCCTGCTCACCCTCGACGCCGACAGCATTCTCCTGCCGGAATACTGCCTCCGGCTCATGCACGTCATGATCCAGCCCGAGAATGCGCGGCTCGCCGTCGTCCAGACGCCGTACTCCGCGTTCCCCGGATCGTCGACGAGAATGGAACGCCTCGCCGGCGCCACCACCGACCTGCAGCACATCGTGCATCAGGGCATGAGTTACTACGGTGCCACCTTCTGGGTCGGCGCGAACGCGGTCATTCGCAAGCGGGCCCTCGACGACATCGTCGAGGTCGAACACCAGGGCGGGTACGAGATCCGGCGTTACATCATGGACCGGACCGTGATCGAGGACACCGAGTCCAGCCTCGACCTCGCCGTACATGGCTGGCGGCTGCTGAACTACCCCGAGCGTCTGAGCTATTCGGCCACCCCGCCGGACTTCGGCTCGCTGAGCATCCAGCGGCGGCGGTGGGCGAACGGCGGCCTGCTGATCCTGCCGAAGCTGTGGCGCGAACGGCGGACGCAGATCAAACGCGGCGACACCGGGAGCGCACTGCAGACACTGCTGCGCATCAACTATCTCGCGTCCACGTGCTGGAGCAGTGTCGCGCTGGTGTTCCTGCTCGCCTATCCGTTCGACAGCCAACTCCTCAGCCCGCTCGTCATTCTTGCGGCCGTCCCGTACTTCACGGCGATGTCGTCGGACCTCAAGCAGTGCGGCTACAAACGCAGCGACATCTTCCGGATCTACGGTTTCAACCTGATCCTGCTGCCGGTGAATCTCGCCGGGGTGATCAAATCGATCCAGCAGGCGATCACGGCACGGCGGATCCCGTTCGCGCGCACGCCCAAGGTCAGCAACCGCACCGCGACGCCGCTGTTGTTCGCGATCTCGCCATTCCTGATCATCGGGTTCTCCGTGCTCACCGCGTGGCGCGACATCAACCACGGGTACTGGGGAAACGCGGCGTTCGCCGTGTTCAACGCGGTCACGGCGACATACGCGGTGACCGCCCTGATGGGTGTCCGGCACGCACTCGTCGACGTCGTGCTCGGCCTGGTGGAACGTCTCTACGTCACCGGCAAGCCTTCGCCGGCTCCGGTGCGGGTCCGTCCACGCCGGGCAGCCGTGCTGACGCACGAGGTTGCACACCCCGGATGGCAGGACGTGCTCTACCGGGGTGCCGCCGCGACGGCGACCGGCCAGCACGTGTCCGACGCCACCGGCTCGTTCCGCATCGTGGCCCAACCGGTCGAGCCACCGACCCGCCAGGACCGGCGAGCCAGCGACCGGCTCGCGCGGGCCGAACAACCCGACCGACGCGGCCGTCGGGCCAGTGATCGTGGCGAACGGCCGACGCCCGCGCGGCGCGACCGCCGTGCCACCGACGTCACGACGGAGGCGCCTCCGACCATAGAGGCCGTCGACGCGGTGGCCGGCGCAACGACGGCTGAGCCCTGACGGCTCCGCTGGTGCTCGCCGGGTGATCGGCGCAACACGGCCACCTACTGACGGGTCAGCGCGCCGTCGGGCAGGACCGCGTGGACACCCCAGGTGTCGTTGGCGACCTGGGTGACCCGCATGTCGACGGCGGTGCTGGCCAACGCGAGCGCGGTCGGCTTGTCGATGCCGAACAGGTGCTGAATCCAGCCGAGCATCGAGTCCAGTGCGGCCGCCATCGCCTCGTTGAGATCGGCGTCGAAGCCGAACGTGATCCTGCCGGACGGGGTGACGGCATGGATCCCCGGGATCGGCGGGTCGGTGACGAGGTCGATGACGAGTTCGGTCGTCATGGCGCATTCGATGGCGGTGCCGCCGACCTCGCCGTCACCCTGCGCGGCATGGCCGTCGCCGATGCTGAGGAGGGCGCCGGGAACCAGCACCGGGAGGTAGAGGGTGGTTCCGGCAACGAGGTCACGGCAGTCGATGTTGCCGCCGCCCTCGGCGCGTGGCGGGATGGTGGAGTGCTCCCCCGGTTCGCCCGGGGCGACACCGACGACCCCGTGGAACGGCGCCAGGTCGACGACGAAGCCCTTGTCGCTGGTGCCGATCCCGCGATCGTTGTCGAGCGCCCACAGCAGCCAAGAGGGAGCGCCGCTAGTAACGCCGAGACGCCGGTTCAGCTCGTTGTCACGGGCCCCGGCCACCGTCCACCCCCAGTCGTCGGGGCGCAGCGACACCAGCCGGACGGCCAGAACCATGCCCGGCTCAGCACCGGTTACCGCGATCGGGCCGGTGAGGCAGTGACCGCGGGCATCCGGCAGCAGCCGGGGTCGCTGCTCGCCCGGTTCGGTCTGCGGGGACAGGTAGCCCGATGCGTCCAACGACCGCACCACGACGGTGTCCCCGGGATCGACCGTGAGCACCGGCGTGAGGCTGCAGGAGAAGACATCGGCGACCGTGGCCGGTGTCGGATCGAGTCGGTGCTGGCTCATCGGGGTCTCCGCGACGTCGAAGCGGACTGCACGGCGGTGGTTCGCTCCGAGCCTGCCAGTCCGGCGGTGTCGGCGAGGTTTCCGTCCGCTGGTCAGGCCTCCCGTCCCCCTTCGAGCGCGAGCCGATACCCACTCGGCATCTCGGGCAGGAGACGGCGGTAGCTCCAGCCCAGGGCTGGGTCGTTCTGCTCCCACTCGGCCGTGAGTCCGGCCTCGGTGCAGATCGGGGTGCGCGCTGACTGATGCCAAATGCACCTCCCCAGCCCGAGGTGCATTCAGCATCACTCGACGAGGATCGGCACGGATCGGGGCTATGCGACGGCGAGGCGAAGGCTGGCCCCGAGGACTCCTGTGCCCTTGAGCGTGAGTTGCGCGCGGCCCGCCTCGAGCCCGCTCGGCAGGACCACGACGTAGGTGATCGTGCGCTCCGGTCCGTTGGCGTCCGCGACTCCCAAGGTCCACTTTCGCGGGCCCTGCTGGAGGATCAACGCGACCTGCCTCGCCGGTACGGCCGGTGGCACCGAGTCACAGCCGCCGCGACCGGGAGCGGAGGCCGCCCGCAGCGAAGCGAGGACGGCCGCAGCGGGAGGTCGCGTAAGCCGGCGAAGCCGGCGCCTTGATCTAGTAGAGCCTGACTCTCCACAGTGCGCCGACCGGCCTGTCGCTCACGACGACGCGGGGCCACCCGCACCGTCTACCTCACGGATGCCGAGTTCGCCCATCTACACGACCAAGATCGTGACGACCCTCCACCGGTCGACCACGACGTTGACGTCACGGACCTGACCATCGAAGAACAAAATCGCCGCCGTGACTGCTCTGTGGAGGAATGGCTCGTAAGCCGACCGCTGACCGGTCACCGATCGCCAAACGACACCCACCTCCAAGCAGCTCGCTCGTCCGTTGGGGGGCGATGTAATTCTCGGTGCCTGCCGCCAGCACCATCTAGCAAACTGGACAATCTGGCGGTAGCCATGGCGTCGTTCTTCCCGGCGACCCAGGCTCCGGTCTACCGCGGTGGCGAGCCTGCCTGTCGTGGGTCGGTGTCGTAGGCGGGAAGGTCGAGCAGGCGGTCGACGGTCGTGAAGCGGTATCCCCGGCTGATGAGTTGATCGACGACGATCTTTACCGCGTCCACGGTGCTGGCGCGGTTGCCACCTCGCCCGTCGAAGCCGTCGTGGAAGATGAGGATGGATCCCGGCCTGGTCTTGGCCAGTGTGTGACGGGCGATCCGGTCCGCGGCGGGCTGGAACACCTCCAGGGGGTGGCAGAACTGTCCGGAGATGACCTGCAGCCGGTGTCTGCGGGAGATTCCCCAGAGCGCGGGAATGCGCAGCAGCCAGGGTGGCCGGTACAGCGCGGGCCGCAGTCCTAGGTCGGCGAACGCGTCTAGGCCCTGCTGCATGTCCGCGGCGAGCGTTCGTGGGCGTAGGTAGCGGCTGAACTGGTGAGCGTAGCCGTGGTGGCCGATCACGTGTCCGCTCGCTGCAAGGCGGGCGGTCACGTCCGGGTGGCGAACGACGGCGCGTCCGACTTGGAAGAACGTCGCCGTGACGCCTCGCTGGTCAAGGAAGTCCGCGATCTGCGAGGTGTAGGGCTCGTTGGGCCCGTCGTCGAAGGTCAAGGCGACAACCCGCTCCGTGCTGGCTGCTCGGTACGGGAACGGTCCCAGGACTTGGGAGTAGGGCGACATGACCAGCCAGTACGCACCGCCAACGAGTCCACTGGCGCCGGCCGCGCCGAGACCGAGTCGGTGCACGGCGCGGGCCCGTGCACCAGTGCGGGATGTCACTGTGCGGCCAGATAAATGACCACTCAGACCACAGCGATGAGCATCGCGACACAGACGCTGGCGGCTGCCAAAGTGAGCGCGATTCGCGCAAGCCGTTGGCCATGAATCGCCGACCGCGACTCACGGCGAAACGCTGGCGCGGTCCCGACCAGCGGCCGGCCGAGCAGCCGGTTGAAGCCGTAGCCCAGCAGGTAGTAGTAGAGGAAGGTCACTACCAGGTTGTAGGCGAAGCCCTGGCGGAGCCGGCGTGAGGACGTGAAGCAGGGATTGCCCAGATCGAAGGCGATTCTGCCGCGAGAGCGCAGGCTCCGCAGAAGGTCCAGCTCATCACCGCCCTGCGTCGCATTGGTGTCATAGCCAGTCCAGGCGCTCTTGCGGAAGGCGATATTGGTCGCGGTGACATAGACGACGCGGCCCGTGAGAAGGCTGACAACGTGCACAACGTGGAACAACACCCACACATAAAGCCCACCCCACCACGGGGCGGCGAGGAAGCGACACGGCCCCGCCACCGCGACACAGTCGGGCGACGCGCTGAATGTCTGGTCGATGCGCGATAACCAGCCCCGGTCGAAGGTCGTGTCGGCATCGGTGGAGACGATGATCTCACCGCGGGCCACCAGAGTGCCGGCCAGCCGTGCCCAGCACACTCCAGGGCGCTGTTCGCCGACCACGGTTGCGCCGTGCAAGCGGGCGATCTCAGCTGTCTGGTCGGTGCTGTTGTTGTCGATGACGATGACCTCATAGGTCCCGCCGAAGTCCTGACTGGCCAGAGACTGCAGACATTCGCCCAGGAATGCCGATTCGTTGTAGGCAGGCACGACCACGCTGAACCGCGGCCCGGCTCTGGCCCCGTCACTACCGCCCACCATGCCTCCTCGATTGATGCTGCCGTTCTGCCAGGCAGCTTGGTGCCGCGGCCGGCTGGTGGTTTCTGCCGAAGGCGGGATGGCCGTGCCGATGATTGTATGGGCTCCGGTAGGAAGGATTCCATGAAGGGTTACACGGGGTTTACCACATGAACAAGCGGCACTGAATCACCGCCACCCTGCCCGACCGACTGCATACCGGATGGGCTGTTCGTAGACCTCCTCGACGACTCCTACGACCTCACCGTCACTGGGCTACCCGCGCGACAACGCCCAGTCCGCTGATCCCGGCCAGGGGCGGCGGCCGTGGCCGTGGCCGTGGCCGTGGGGGGTGAGGAGCCGTCCAGCGTTCCCGCGACCATCGTGCTGAGAAGGTGTGACCGCCTGCCACATGCGTCGCACCGCCTCGAGCGCGGTGTCACTAGCGATCGGCTCGGGCACGCCGTCGACGTCGTCGGGCTCGGCGCCAGCGAAGCCGAGGAGGAACTCCTCGAGCCCGTGCAGCCGGTGCGCTAGCTCGAGGTCGTGCTCGAGGTCGGGGACGAGAACGGTCCGTACCTGAGTCGGCATGGCAGAGATCCTTCCATCAGAGGAGCAGACAGTCACAGCGGGACTGTCCGGGGGCGCTGCGCTGGGGTGGGTTATTTACGACGATGGGGCCGCCCGATCGAGCCCCCGTTGGCCGAATCGGCGTCTCTACTCGCCGTCGCCGGGGCGCGGCGGGGAGTGGGTGTGGTGATGCCGGCGGTGGCCCAAGACGAGCGGGGACCGATCATGCCGGGCGCGCTGCGTGTCGCCGGTGCCCTTGTGCCGCCAGATGTCGGTGACGACGCGGCCGTGGACGATGACCCGGTCGCCCTCGACGAGGGATCCGGCGACTTTCCCGGCCAGAGTCCCGACCGCGCTGAACGACGTGGCGAGTGAGTCTGCGTCGACGGACTTCGCGGCCGCCCTTTCGGGGTTGGGATGGCTAGTTCCAGTTGGACGAACACGACCAGGCGCACTCGATGTCGGCCGGTGCTCGACAGTCGGGGCAGTCCTCGTCGAGGCCGAACGGGGACTGGGATCCCGCCGGGCAGGTGTGCGCGTCGGGCATCTGATCGTCGTGGCGGTCATCGTTGCTGGCGTCGCTGTACATGGGGGCCTCCCGTGCCGGGGTGGGTTGTCGCCTTGGCTGGCTGACCGTTTCTTGGTCCCTCCCCGTAGATGAGATGTCGGCCGTGTCGAGCCGGCGTAGTGCCACTCGACGTCCGGAGCGCCGGCTGGCCATCCGGAAGGACAGCGCGAGCCGGATCCGGGGCGGCGCGGGCATGGCATCGCGTACGGGTCGAGTCCGTGCTGTCGGATCCGGACGGAGCGTTTGAAACGGCCCGGCCGGCCCTCGACCTGGCTGCTCGACTGATGCCAGACAAGCTCCCAGCGTCCGAGCCAGCTCCTCGGCGAAGCTGGCGAACGCGTCACGCTCCTGCTCGACCCCGAAACCCGGCAACCGACCGTCGTCAGTCAAGCGGTGCGGGACACGCAGCACCACACCACGCCGGCCGGCGTCTCGATATCGGCCAATGGTCTGTCCAGCGCTCCGGCCGTCCGGTCCAACACCGTCAGCCGTCCGGCCGAGGAAACGTAGATCCTGTCGCCGAACAGAAACAGAGACCGTAGCCCGAAGTTCTTCGAACCGACGCCGTTTACCTTCGGCGCTACGCGCTCCCCGCTGCCGCCGACCAGCCCAGTACCGAGCATGACACCCAGCCGCTGCCAGCCCCTCCTGTCGATCGGCGCACCACTCCCCCGAACTACCAAGGCATCGCTTCCGAAGTCGACGACGATCGACGCCCCACCCGCGTCGTACTCGTTCTGGACCAGCTCGCGAAGCCCGTCCGCCGGTGTATGACTGCGAGCAGACTCGTGCCAACCCGAAACCGGAAGTCTCCGCCTGGTGCCGGGACCTCCCATGCCTGCTCCGCCAACCCCGACATCCCTCCACGACCTCCTCACGGACCTGCTCCCCAGCGATCGTCGCATCAGGGACCGACAGTTCCGGCATCGCGCAGCACCCGATCCTCAACCGGATCCTGCAGAGCGGCCCGCAGCACGACACCAGCAGAGATGCGCGTCCACGAGGCCGGGCTCAAAGATCAACGAGCACAGACTCGAAGCAACTTCGGAAGTGCTTTGCTGCCCTCAGAGGCGCGCAGGTTCGTATCCAGCCGCAGTAGCACCGAGGACGAGAACGAGGACTGGTGGATGCTGCGTGTGGAGGACCGCCCCTACCCCGGACTGACCTGCCTCGAGAGGCCCCCCTGCTTGTGTGTTGATCATCAAGAGGTCGGCCTTGTCGGAAGTGATGCGGTAGGCGTGCGGAATGTTCTTGGGAAGGAAGACGATCCCACCTTCGGCCAGCTCCGTTTCCTGGTCATCGACCCAGACCAGCGCGGTTCCCTTGACGAGCAGCAAGACCTCATCCTCGCGGGTGTGCTTGTGGTAGGGCGGTGCTTCGCCTTTGCTGACGTCGAAGCGTCCGATCATCAGTTGGCCGTCGGTGGCGTTGCCGTCGAGCAGCGTCGCTAATGTGCCGCCGTCGAGCCATTCCAGTTGTTGTTGCTGACCGGCACAATCCCCGGATGGGCGCCGATCTCGTGGCCCGTAAGCGGCCGGCTCGGTGCGGTCGGGGCGGTTAGTGGTGCAGTCGGGGTGGGACGATCAGGACGGGTTGGTCGGAGAATTCAAGGATGTGGCGGGTGCGGGTTCCGATGTAGGGCTCGCCGCTGGCGGAGCGGGCTGACTTGCCGAGGACGACGAGGTCGGCCGGCCACCGGCGGGCCGCGTCGAGCACGGTCGGGCCGATGTCGCCGGTGAGCAGTTCGGTCTGCGCCTCGACGCCGGCGTGGGCGGCCAGGGTGCTGGCGCGGGCCAGGATCGCGGCGCCGGCCTCGGCTCGTCGCGTGGCGACGGCGGGTTGTCCGCCGGCCGCCAGGACCGCGGCGTCAAGGGCATGGTCGGCGCTGACGTGCACGACGCGGAGCGCGGCCCGCAGCGCGGCGGCCAGCTCGACTGCTACGCGTGCCGCGGCGACCGAGTCCGGGGTGTCGTCGACGGCGAGCATGATTCGACCGATCATGTCAGCTACCTCCCGAGTGTGGCTGGATGGTACGGCGTAGACGCATGCCGTCTTCCTGCTCGGCTTGTTCGAGGGACAACTCGAGGGTGGCGAGCGCGTCACGCAGCCAGGGCAGCCATCGCTTGTCCAGGGCGCGCATCCGCCGGCGGGTGACCGCGATCTCGGCCTCGAGGCGCCGGACTGCCTCGGCCGCGGCCGCGGCGCGGGCTCCGGCCAGCAGCGCGGCCCGGAAGGCGGTGGCTGCGGGG
This sequence comes from Actinopolymorphaceae bacterium, assembly GCA_036786375.1. GTDB lineage: Bacteria > Actinomycetota > Actinomycetes > Propionibacteriales > DAIQRJ01 > DAIQRJ01. The sequence continues at coordinate 8,454 of DAIQRJ010000049.1, read as the reverse complement.
GCGACCGCGGCGTTGCCCGGCAGGACCAGCAGGTCTGGCCTGACCGGCTGGTCTGGGCCGGGGCTGGCGAGTGTGACGTCTTCGGGATAGGCCACCCCCATCGAGGAGGTCCACAGCACGGTTAGGTCGACCAGATCGGGTGGGGCGGCACCGCGGATGGCGTCCTGGCCGCCGAGCAGGCTCGCTCGAAGTAGCCACGTCTGGGCGTCGGCGTGCGCGGCGACCCATTCCTCGCGGCGGCGGTCGGCCCGGGTCTGGAGCCGTTGCTGTTCGGGGATGAGGATGCGCAGCTTGCGGTCGAGCTGCTCACGGCCGCGTTCGGCGGTGTCCAGGCGCCGGCGCAGCCACATCCGCCCGGCGCGGCCCGGCGGGATGCGCGCCATCGGTGGCATGGACTCAGTCCTCGGTTCGGGGGTGGGCGTCGAGGAACCGGGTGGAGAGCATCGTCAACTCGCGGGTCGGGAGAACGGTGGCGACGTCCCAGCAGCGGTCGAGGGTCTCATCGAGGGTTCGACGCTCCCCTGGGTGTTGGTTGGCCAGGCGTTGCTCGAACTGGGTGGCGAAGTCAAGGTAGAGCTGATCGGTTCCGCTGAGGCCGGACGCGCCGATGATCTCGGCGAGCTCGCGAGCTTGCCGAGCCCGAGCCAGCGCGGCGAGCAGTTGGGCGGCGAGTTCGAGGTGGTCGTCACGGGTGCGGCCGGGTCCGGCGCCGCTGCGCATCAGCCGCGACAGCGAGGACAGCGGGTCGATGGGTGGGTAGATCCCGCGGGCGTGCACGTCGGGGGCCAGCACGATCTGCCCTTCGGTGATGTAGCCGGTCAGGTCGGGCACGGGGTGGGTGATGTCGCCGGCAGGCATGGTCAGCACGGGCAGCACGGTGACCGATCCGGTCGTGCCACGGATGCGGCCGCACCGCTCGTAGAGGGAGGCGAGGTCGCTGTAGAGGTTGCCCGGGTACGCCCGCCGGCCGGGCATCTCGCCACGCGCGGCCGACACCTCACGCAGCGCTTCGGCGTAGCTGGTCATGTCGGCCAGCACCACGAGGACGTGCCGGTGCAGCTCGAAAGCGAGGTGTTCAGCGACCGTCAGCGCGATACGCGGGGTCAGGATGCGTTCGATCACCGGATCGTCAGCGGTGTTGAGCAGCAGCAGCAACTCCCGGGCGGCAGAACGCTCCTCGAGGGCGGCCCGCACCGCGTCGGCATCGGCATGGGTCAGGCCCATCGCGGCGAAGACGACACTGAACGGCTCGTCGCCCGCGGTCGACTGGGCGGCGATCTGGGCGGCGAGTTCGAGATGCGGCAGCCCGGCCACGGAGAAGATCGGCAGCTTCTGGCCGCGGACGAGGGTGGTGAGCGCATCGATGGTGGAGATGCCGGTGAGCACCGGCTCGGCGGGCGGGTCCCGGTGCGTCGGGTTCAGCGGATGGCCGGCGACCGGTGCGGTGGCGGTGCCGGAAATCGGCGGGCCGCCGTCGATCGGTTCGCCCCGGCCGTTGCAGATGCGCCCCAGCCAACCGGCCCCGACCGGGACCCGCATCGGGGAGCCGGTGAACGAGACGCGGGTGGTACGCGGAACCAGCCCATCGGTGCCCTGCAGGACCTGCACGACCGCGAGGTCCCGGTTGACCTCCAACACCAAACCGTGCCGCAGCTCGCCGCCGCTGCCGGCAGCACCGCCGGTACCACCGGGGACATCCTCGGGTGCGGTGCGGATCGTCGCGAACTCGTCCCAGCTGACGCCGGAGACGCCCCGCAGCACGAGCAGCGGTCCGCGCAGCTCGCTGGTCCCGCCGTACTCCACGGGAAGACCAACATCGAGTCCTGCATCGGGCGGCGTCTCGGGCGGTGGCTGGCTCATCGCAGACCGGCCAGGACGTCGAGCATCTGCTCCTGGCGGGTGGCGATGCCGGCGGTGTCCTCCGGCGTAGTCTCCTGCGCGGCGCGCAGCAGCGGGGAGAAGTCGAGCTCTTCGATCTCTCCGGCGGTGACGCCGCGAGCGATCATCGCCTCGCACTCATCGACGACGGCGAGCACGGCATCGATGAGTGCGGCCGTCTTGACCGCGGAGCAGTGGGCATCGTTGGCGGACAGGGCATTCTGCTGCAGCACTCCCTCGCGTAGCAGCCGCCCGGCGAGCAGCACGACCCGCTCGTGCCCGGGAAGCGAACCGGCGCCGACCAGCTCGGCCAGCTCCCCCAGGCGGTCCGCGTCGGCCAGCAGGGTCGTGACTCGGGCCCGGCGCGATGCCCATTCCGGGTCGCCGTTGCGGGCGTACCAGGCTGCAAGCGGATCGGTGTCACGGGAGAACGAACCTGCCCACCCCACCGCCGGATAGTGCCGGGCGTAGGCGAGGTCGCGGTCCAGGCTCCACAGCCCGCGGACGAAGCGTTCGGTGTGGGCGGTGACCGGTTCGGTGGTGTCGCCCCCGGCGGGTGACACCGCGCCGATGATCGTGACCGATGCCGACTCCCCGCCGAGGGTGACCACCCGGGCCGCTCGTTCGTAGAACGCGGCCAGCGCGGACGGAAGCGACGCCGGATACCCCTCTTCCGCTGGTAAAGCGCCTGACCGGGAGGCAAGCTCTCGCAGGGCCTCAGCCCAGCGTGAGGTCGAATCGGCGATGACGACGGTGTGGTAGCCCATATCGCGGAAGTACTCGGCGACCGTGACTCCGGTGTAGATGGAGGCCTCACGCGCCATCATCGGCATATTCGAGGTGTTCGCGATGATCACCGTGCGCTCGGCCAGCCGCCGCCCGGTCCGCGGATCGGTGAGCTGGGCCAGCTCAGCCAGGACGTCGGCCATCTCGTTGCCCCGCTCCCCGCACCCGACGTAGACGATTACATCCGCCTCGCACCACTTGGCGATCTGCTGCAACAACATCGTCTTGCCGGTCCCGAACCCGCCGGGGACGGCGGCGCTGCTGCCGCGCGCCAGCGGGAAGACCGCATCGATCACCCGCTGACCGGTCAGCAGCGGCTCGGCTGCCGCGACCCGGTCCTGCACCGGGCGCGGGCGCCGCACCGGCCACAGCGCGCTGACGCGGACCGGCGTGCCGGCGATAGTGGCGACGACCGCGTCCGAGCCGTACACCCCGGTGCCGGCCAGGCGCTCGACGCGACCAGTGACACCCGGCGGCACCAGGACCCGGTACTCGACACCGCCGGCATCGGGCACCACACCCAACACCGTGCCCGCGGTGACCTCGGCGCCCTCGACCACGGCCGGCTGCCAGTGCCACTCGGCTCCGGTGTCCTCATGATACGAGCCCGGGGTCAGCCAGATCGGCGCCGACGTGAGCGGACGCAGCAACCCGTCGAACACACCGCCCAGCAACTCCGGCCCCAGCCGGGCCGATAACGGGCGCCCCAGCGCCACCACCGGGTCACCGGCAGCCAAGCCGCCCGTGTACTCGTAGGCCTGCACGGAGACGACGGCGTCACGGATCGCCACCACCTCCCCCGGCATACCCGCCACGCCGAGACCGACCAGCTCCGACATAGCCACGTCACCGAGCCCCTCGGCCTCCACCAACGGGCCGCTGACCCGCAGCACCCGCCCCGGGCCCGCGCCGGCTACCGGGCTGCCCACAGCTGCTCCACGTCGAGATTAGTAATCGCGGCGTCGACCAACGCGTCGACCGAGGCGTCGATACGGCGCCCGTCCGGCGACTCGGCCATCACACCGCCGGCGGAATGGTCGCGCACCGTGGCGCCCTCGCCCAACCGGTCACCGACGATCGCCGACAGGCGGCGGCGCCGGTCAGGATCGGCGAGCAACTCGGCCACCGCCGTGCGAGCCCCACGACACAGATCGTCATACGCCGCGCGTTGGGCGGCGAGCACGACACCTCGGCCCGCCCTCCTGGCCTGCGCCCGCTCGGCCGCGAGCAATCCGGCGGCATCGGCCTCCCCACGCGCCCGGGCCTCCGCCAACACTGCGTCCGCCTGGCCGCGGGCTGCCTCCACAGCCTGCCGACCTGCGTCCTCGGCCGCGGCGCGTTCGGTCTCGGCGTCGGCCCTGGCTCGAGCCAGCAGCGCGGCCCGCAGCGGCTCGAGGGCGTGTTCGCGCACCTCGGTGTCGGTCACGGCAGCACGATCGTCAGCGGAGCCTGCGTCGATGTGCGCTCTGCGCCGATCGCCTCGGCCGCGGCATCGGTAAGGATCACGACAGCGACTGTGTCGGGCTTCCCCTGCCAGGCCGCCCGGGCCTGTTCGGCGGTGTCGGCGAGGTAGACACGCGCCCCGGCCAGCGCGAAACCGGCAACCTGCGGCGAGGCGCCGATCGCTGCCACGTCACTCATGCTCGCTCCGCAAGACGTCGTCGCGCGGTTCTCATGCTTTCCCGATCAGGATCACCGAGACGATCAGCCCGTAGATGGCGATACCTTCGGCCAGCCCGACGATGACCATGGCGCGGCCGAACAGCTCGGGCCGCTCGCTGATCGCGGCCAGGGCCGCGGAACCGGTGTACGCGACAGCGATTGCCGCACCGATGGACGAGCCGGCGACCGCGATCGCCGCGCCGATCAGCGCCGACCCGTTAGTGGTCGTCGCCGCGGCCGCAGCCGCGGCGGCGTGCGGCACGGTCGCCGCCGAGGACGGCCCGGCCGCCAGCGCCATCGCCAGCAGCGCGAGCGCCGCCAGCATCAGCACCCCGTTGGCGGCCAACACCACCCGCAACGCCGGCCGGCCACGCCTGCGCAGTAACCAGCCGACAAACACCGCGGCCGCCACCAGCACCGGCAAGCAGATCGTCCAGGTCAACATGACGCCTCCAGGGTGTTCAGCGGAATGTGCCAGGGCCGAAACGGTCGACCCTCGCCGACAAAGATGCGGGAAAACAACTCGTAGTACTCCAGACGCAGCGCCTGGATGCCCGCGACGAGACCTTCCAGCGCCAATGCAATCGCGTTGCCGATCAGGAAAATCACCAGTGCGCCGACGACCCCGAGCGGCCCGTGTTCGGCTGCGCCCGTCGTGGCCTGCCAGATCACTTGGCCGAGCGCGGCGTGGGTGAGACCGAACGCGGCCAGCCGGGCGAAGCTGACCAGGTTCGAGGCCAGCCGCAGGACCAGGTCGAACAACTCGATGGCGGCCTGGGCCGCCCCCGAGCCGCGCCCACCCGCCGCCGCGAACAGGCCGACGTAGGCCACCGCGAGGCCCGCGGCAGCCACCACACCGCCCAGGACCGCCAGCCAGCTTCGGCCGAGATAGATGCCGCCGGCGACCACGCCGAGGCCAAGGAACAGCGCGACCCCGGCCAGGCCCGACGGTGCGTAGACCGCGCGCCGCCAGCCGCCCTCGCGGAACCGGTTGACTGTGCCGAGCGCGTAGGCGCCGGCCAGCAGCACCGCTCCCACCGCGACCGCCGCTGCGAGCAGGGTAACCGGGTGATCCAGCGGCGCGAGCCAGATCACCGGCACCGCGTGTGTGGGGCCGAAGAACTCCCCGTAGAGCGCGCCGAAGACCATGCTCGCCGCGCCGGCTCCGGCCAGGAACAACCAGAACGGGCGAAGCCCGTCCAGCAGCGACCACCACCGTGCGCGGATCGCGACCGCGACGAACAGCAGCAACGCGCCGTGCCCGACGTCGGCGAACATCATGCCGAACATGACCACGTAGGCCAGCCCGGCGATCAGCGACGGGTTGAGATCCGCGTACGGGACGGTCGCATACGTCTCGACCAGTGGCGCGAACTCCCGCGCAGCACCGTCCTGCGAGAGCAGGGTCGGCGGGTCGACCCCGGCCGGTCGCGGCATCGGCACCACCGCAGCGCCCAAGCCAGCGACCCGTCCGGCCAGCCGTGGCAGCTCGTCAGCCGGCATCCAGCCAGCCAGGGCGGCCACCCGCCCCCGAGTCAGCGCCTGCCCTGCGCGATGCTCGAGCTGCGCCTCACCCGCGATCAGATCGACACGACCCGCCCGCTCCCAGGCATCAAGATCCGGCTGACCGACTGCGAGCGCCGGGGCGATACCGGCGCTCGGCAGCCGATGCAGCCGATCCGCCGCCGGCGACGGGGCCGGCGCCGCGCCGGCCGCGGCGCCGTCGTCAGCTCCACCGTGCCCACATCGGCCACGGCAACCAGTAGGTCGCGCAGCGCGTCCCGCGGCGCCACCAGCGCGACCCGCTGCATTCCCACCGGATGCAACGCCTCACGCCACCGCATCGAACACCTCCATCGGTCCCCCACCGCGGGCGGCCAGCTCGAGTGCCGCCCTCACCCGCCAGGCATCCACCGCCAGCACCGCGACCGCGCCGACCAACACCTCCGGGCCAGGCACGGCGTGCCGGCACAACGCCGCGCCATCGCGGCCGACCCGGGTCCACCAACCCGCCTCGGCCAGCCACAGCCCCGTCACGTCGTCGACATCAGCCAACGCCCACCGCGCGGCAGCCGGCAGCGCGTCGACAAGCTCGGGCAGCGACGACGTCGACACGGCCGCCGGACCGACGACGCGTGAGGCCACCAGGCGCGTCCGATCCGACAACTCCCGGTGCTCAGCCACCACCTCCCGGGCCAGCAGCAACGCGGCCGCCCCAGCCGCCCATTCCCCCGCAACAGGAACCACCGTCATGATCCGATCGGCCAGCGCCAGCCGCATCGTGAACGCGATCTCGCGTGGCGTGTCACCACCGGGATCACCCCACGGCGACGCAGCAAGCGCCCGCCGCAGGTCCGCGACGCTGGTCGTCGCCGCCAGGCGCGGCCACGCGGTAGCCAACCCACCCAACTGAAACGGCGGCGGCACCTGCCCACCGGCCAGCCGCTGCAGGTGATCGCCCACGTTCACGACCTCGACCGCCCCGAGCAGGGCGCGCAGCATCACCACCCCATCGCGCGGCTGCCAACCGGCCAGCACCCGCAGGTTCCACAACGCCGTCGCCACCACAGCACGCTGCGCCTCGGCCAGCGACTGGCCGGCCCGCACATCGCGCCCGTACGGGGAATCCGCCAACTGCGCGACAGCCAGCTCCACCGACGAACAGCCGGCGAGGGCCCCGGCCGTGACCCGGCCGAGACGTCGCCGCGTCATCGCACTCGCCCGCACGCTGCCGGCCACCCACGCAGCACTCACGACACCCCGGCCCGATGCTCATCGCCGATCAGCTTGCCTACCGCGGCGACCACTCGATCGACGTAGTCCGGCATCCGCTGCGTGGCACGATTCGACAACGCTGCCGCTTCGTCCCGAGCCGCCGACAGATCGGCTGTGGCGTCGGCAGCGACTCGATCTCGCATCCGCGACACCGCCGCCGCGCGTTCTGACCCGACCCGCCCGGTCGCCGCCGCCACGATTGCCCGAGCACGTTCGGCGTCTCTCTCTTTGATCGCGGCAGCGTGCCGGGCGGCGTCATCCCCGATGCCGTCGCAGGCGCTCTCCACAGCGGCGAGCTGGCTGAACAGCGGTTCCAACTCCGCAGCCAGCGTGGCGGCACGGTCGATCGGCACGCCAGCAGCGCTGGCGCCGCCCGGGGCCCCGGCCGGACGGAAACGGTAGAGCAGATCGCGCATCCGCGGCATCGCACCCCAACTCTCTCGACTACAACCAACGCAATCGACCCTGTCTCCAGAGCGTTGTCCGGGACAGGGTCCAAAGGCACCCGTGAAGCGGCCCAGGTTTGATGCCGCTCCTGTTTGAGTCACGGAGGATGAGCACCATGCCAAAGAAGATCGATGAAGAGCTCCAGGCGCGCGCTGTGCGTCTGGTGAACGAGCACCTTAGCGAGTACCCGTCGTTGACGGCCGTGTCGGCCGCAGTGGCCAAGCAGCTTGGTGTCGGCAAGGAGTCGGTGCGCCGCTGGGTGGTCCAAGCACCGGGTCGACGGCGGCCAACGCCAGGGAGCCACTACCGTGGAGCTGGTCGAGATCAAGACGCTCAAGGCCAAGGTTCGAAGGTTGGAAGAGGACAACGCGATCTTGACGGCCGCGACGGTTTTCTTCGCCGGGGAACTCGACCCCCGCAACCGCTGATCATGGGGTTCGTCGAGACCATGAGAGCCGAGGGCCACGCGGTCGAGTCGATCTGTCGAGTCCTGCGTGAGCAGGGCTGCCAGGTCGCCGCGCGGACCTACCGGAGCTGGAGGCGAGCCGGCCGACCGGTCGCTGCCCGGACCATGTCGGAGGCACAGGTCGTTGACGCGGTCCGCGACGTCGCCTGGGCCACCGACCAGCACGGCCGACGCAAGCTGACCCCCGAGGGTCTCTACGGGCGGCGCAAGATGACGGCCTACCTGCGGCGCACGGCGATGCCCGAGACCTCTGCAGGCTCGGTGGACCGGGCGATGCGCACGCTCGGACTGGTCGGGGTACGCCGCGACAACGGCACCCGGATCACGATCCCCGCCCGCGACGGCAACCGGGCCGGTGACCTGCTCGACCGCGACTTCACCGCCGCGGCGCCCAATCTCGTCTGGGTCACGGATTTCACCTATTCGGCTCAGCCCCGGAT
>DAIQRJ010000048.1:0-30546 GCA_036786375.1 Actinopolymorphaceae bacterium | reverse complement strand
GCGCCCCTTCACGTTCACCCGGCCGAGGGCCATCCACAGGTTCTGATCATTGCTCGTCTAGGCGTTGATGATCTGAGAGAACCGCTGAGGCGAGATGTCCATTACCTCGGCAGCGTCGGCACCCGTGAGCCCAGCGGCTTTGAGCTTGCCAGCAACGGCTCGCGAGTCCTTCGCGACCTTCGCCGACAAGGCGTTGAGCTCTGAAGCCTCGCGGCGCACAGCCTCTGCCTCGTCCTCTAGTCCATCGAGTTGGTACACGACCTCAATCTCAGCGTTTTCAGCGACCTCCGCACCGAGGTCCATGCGGAGGTATGAGCGAATCATGCGGTCCGCATCTCTGAGGGTGTGAGACTGAGTCACTCCTAGACCATCAATTTCCAGTTCCCACCCCCTCTCCCATCGAGTCGCGGTTACGTTGAACTTCGTGGTCACTGCAGCCACCCTTCCGAGAGACAGGCCATGCGCTTCTGCGAACTCTTGACCACGCCAGGTGAGATGTCCTTGTGACGAGGCAAGTTGACCGTGTGCTTGCCACAGGGGCATCGCCACTTCGTATGGTCGCCGTCCTCCGAGTCCACGGAGCAGCCGTTCGCGAGTAGCTTCGCGATGACTTCGCGACGCTTCATCTCCTTGGCCATGAGGGTAACTCTAGGGGGGTAGAGAGTAAACGTCAAGGGGGCTAGATGATTCGGTGCAGCTGATCCTGCGAAGCCTCTGGGGCGACCTTTGTGCGCTCGCAGGGAGCCACTCGCACGCGAACTCACCAGGCACGCTCGGGTGGGGCCACGAACACCACGCGGCGTCGAACTGTTCATCTGACACGTTGTCGGCCAGGTCATAGATGCCCGGTTGCGATCCAACCGGGGGAGACGTCAGTGTCGGAGACCAGATCGGTGACGCGCGTCTTCAACGACCCGTTGTTATCGGTTCGTTCGGTGAATCGGATGTTGCCCTGGCGTCGGATGGCGACCCAACCCGAACTGGCCGTGGCTGCTACGACTCGAGCTCGGTCGACCGGCGTGAGGGACGCACAACCCCACGAGTTCCTTTACGGGCCGTAGCTACCGGGCGATCTACGAGATCGACACCGAACGCCCCGCCGTGACGGTCCTTCGGATCGCCCATCGCAGTGAGGCGTACCGGCCTCGCCAGGGCTCGGACACTGGACAGCCCGTCCCAGCCGGCCCCGAGCGAAGCGATCAGGGAGCAAGGACCGACGCGCCGCGGACGTCAGACTCGTATCACCGCAGGACCGCCGACACCTTCGATGGCGTCGAAGTCACCGTCTTGAGTGACGACGTCCATTCCGTTGGCCGCCGCCACGGCGGCGATCCACAGATCGTTGACCTTCGCGCTTCGCCCTTCCTCGGCCAGGCGCACCCTCAACGTTGCCCACTGTCGGGCGGCTTCGGCAGTGACAGGCAGGGCTTCGACGACGGAGACGGCGTCAAGGGTGGCCAAGCGACGGGAACGCGTCGTCGTGTCGCCCGCGGCCAGGACGCCTGCATGCAGTTCGGCGAGCGTCACCACGCTGACCGCCGTCTGATCCGGAATCGAGTCGGTGTCGAGGCGGCGGCCCGCCTCGCGAGCGATAAGAACGCTGGTATCCAGCAGGGCGGGGCGCGCGGTCACAACGGATCGAGATCCTCGGTGGTCTCACCAGCGAGTCGCGCCAGATCGTCGGTGAGTCCAGGGTCGGCCTGACTGCGCGAGATCAGCTCAATCAGGTCGGCCTTGGTGAGAAACGGCTTGCGTGTCGAGCGGACTGGGCTGATCTCCGCCACGGGCACCCCATTCACCGTGACGGTGACATGCGTTCCCCCGGACACTTGCCGCAAGACGTCAGCCGTGTGGTTGCGCAGATCACGGGAGGCCACGGTGCTCATGTGCGGAATCGTAGCATTCTTGCCACAGTCTGCCCTCCAGCCTTGGTGGCAGACCGTGGTGGAGGTTGGAGCACTGTGATCCGAGGACAGCGAAACGGTGTGGCCTGCTTGGCCAGCGGCTGTTGTCGGTCAACGTGGGGGAGGGGAGCAACCCGCACGCTCACGAGGTTCGCGAACGCCAACTGACATAATGTCAGTTATCGGCGAGAGAGTTCTCTCACTTGCGACCACGTCTGACTGTGCCTCCATTGGCGTCGGTCGCGGGTGACCTGACCAGCATTGTGCATCCGTGACTGGCTGTCGGTAGCGCCCTAAGCGACAACGCTGGCGGTTAGGGCGCTACCGACAGCCACTCACGCGGCGGGATGGCGTTGAGTGTGGTGAGTGCCGCCGCCCGCGTCTTGGCTCGCGGGATCCCGAAAAAGCTGGTGTCGTGGAGCGGTAGCCGGTTTGGGCTTGCCCCGCACACCACGACTCGAGGCGCCAAGCCGACGACGAATCGGCCGAGAACTCTCTGGGCGCGAAGGCTGCAACCTTGGAGCGCGCTCAGGTCGAGCACGACCGCATCTGTCTTGCCAGCGACCCACCCGGTGGCGCCTTCCAGTCGATCAACGTCATCATCGGAGAGGTACCCGCTCAGTGTGAACACTGCTCCGATTGCGGAACGCTCCAAGTCCCAGTTCAGGGCCATCGCTTCACCTCTCTCGTAGTGATAGAAACAGTAAACCCTGACTTGAAGAAATCTGCAATTTATCACGTCATCCATAGACGTCAGCGCTGAGGACCCGTCGATCGTTCGGCTGGGTGCTGATTGGTTGGCGGGCTGCCCTCGTCAGAGATCGTTGCCGGCGTAGGAGAGGTTGAAGCTCTTGTTGGTAAGGGGGAAGTCCGGAACGATCGTGTCGCGCATCGCGACTGGCAACGCTGGCCAGTTGAAGAACGACGGGTCGACAACCTTGACTCGGTGCAGTACTCCGTCGCGTACCTCGATCCGGTGGACGATCGTTCCCCGCCAGCCCTCGACGATGCCGACCCCACTGGTCGTCAGCGTCAGCGTCGGCTCGACGTCGACGGCGTGCTGACCGGCGGTTGCCGCCGCAACCAGGCTGCGCAGCAGGGCCAGGGATGCCTCGATCTCCACCAATCGAATCCTGAACCTCGACATCACGTCGCCATCGGTGAATACGGGTACATGAACGTCGGCGTTGACCGTATGGGTGGGGTGGTCGCGTCTGGCGTCGGTGTCGATCCCTGACGCCCGGGCGACGTAGCCGAGGACACCGATCCCGCGGGCCTCGTCGATGTCGAGAACGCTGGTGGAGGAGAACCGGTCATTGACGACGGTGTTGCTCAGGGCAATATCGCTCAGTTCGTGGATCTCGCGGTCCACGCTGTCGAGTTCGGTCAGCGTGGGGAGGTCATAGAGGGTGGCGCCGCCGGGGATCACTCCCCCGCGGCCAAGTCGGTGATGGGTCAGTCGGGCGTTGAGTCGCAGCAGCTGCTCGCGCAGGCGGAGGGTGTAGGCGTTGATGACGCCCAAACCGACGTCATTGCACATCGCGCCGATGTCGGTGACGTGGTTGTGGAGCCGTTCGACTTCGAGGAGGAGAGCTCGCCTGAGCAGGGTTTCCTCCGCAACGGTGACACCGGCTGCGTCTTCGGCGGCTTGGCAATAGGCCAGGGCATGTCCGACCGTGGTGTCTCCGCTGATCCGTTCGGCCAGGGCGAGCCCGTCGGTGACGGTGCGGCCTTCGAAGAGTTTCTCCACGCCTTTGTGCGTGAACCACAGCCTGGCTTTGAGTTTGAGCACGGTTTCGCCCACGACCCAGAATCGGAAGTGGCCCGGCTCGATGAGTCCGGCGTGGACGGGTCCGACCGGGATTTCGTAAACGCCGTCGCCCTCCACAGGAACGAACGGGTACGGGTCGCCGCGGTCCTCGAGCAGCGGTGGTGGGCCGGGGTTGTTCCGCATCGGGTGCCAGTCGGCTGGCCAGTGGTGATGTTTGACCAGTCGACGAAGCATGGGATGTCCGATCAGCTCGACCCCGAACAGGTCGACCAGTTCCCGCTCGAATCGGCCCGCGGGGAAGGAGATGGCCGCGAGACTTGTCAGCTGTGGATGTTCCGCGTCGAGGGTGACGCTGAGTTCGACGCGGCGGTCCGGTCGTCCGGCGAGGAACAGGTAGACGATCCGTAGCTGCGGTCCGTCGTCGTGGCCGGCGACCAGGGCGAGCCGGTAACCGGCGTCGAGGAGCCGGGTGGTCGCCTCCGGCAGTTGTTCCACGCGGATGGGCAGGGCCCGTCGGTGGTAGCCGACACGGGTGCCCGCGACGGTGTGGATGGCTGGTTCGTCGCGGTGGGGCGTCATCGCGTGCCTGCGACGATCGTGGCGGCCGCAGTGAGCAGCTGATGGAGCGGGCCGAGGGTGACACCAAGCACGGCAACGACTCCCAGACCGCCGACCAGAGGGGCGTCGGTGAACCAGCGGTTGGCGGTCCCGGCGTCGACGGTTCCCGGGATTGTCGAGACCGCGCTGGCCGTCTCGGAGGGTGGCGGTGGTCCAAGGAGGATGGATACGCCGTGGGTCGTCAGTGCTCCGAAGACCACCAGGAGCAGGACGAGGGCGGCGAGGGTCGGAAGTGCTGGTCCGCCGGTGATGCCGGCGCGCAGCACTCCTAGTTCGCTGGCGAAGATGCTGAATGGCGGGAATCCCAGAAGGGAGGCCAGTCCCAGTGCCAAGCAAGTGCCCAGCACCGGTCGGCGGGCAAGGACGCCGTGGACCGCGCTGATGCGTGTGGTGCCTTCCTCGCGTAGCAGGGTGCCTGAGGCGCTGAACAGGACCGACTTGGTGAGGCCGTGGCCGAGCATGTGCAACAGCATTGCTGCACTGGCAAGTGGTCCGCCGATGCCAGCGGCCAAGGCGATGATGCCCATGTGTTCGATGCTGGAGTAGGCGAGGAGCCGCTTGTAGTCGCGTTGGGTGATCATCAACGATGCCGCGACCAGCAAGGAGACCAGGGCTGCGGTGACGAACATGGTTCGGAGATAGCCTGGTCCGATGGCGGCGTCAATGATGACCCGGTACCGTAGCAAACCGTAGAACGCGACGGACAGTAGGACCCCGCTCATCAACGCTGAAACCGGGGCCGGGGCTTGGCTGTGAGCGTCGGGAAGCCATGTGTGCATGGGCGCCAGACCTGCTTTGGTGCCGAATCCCAGCACGAGGAGACCCGCGGCCAATCTCGTCACGCCCGGATCAAGACGGGGGGCTGCTGCGACCAGGTCGGGCCAGTTCAAACCGACGTCACCACCCCCGGTGACATGGGTCGCGGCGAAGAAGATGAGGACCGTGCCGAAGAACGCGAGCCCCACTCCGACGGAGCCGACGATGACGTATTTCCACGTCGCTTCGAGCGAATCCCGGGTGCGGTGATGACCGACCAGGAACGCGGTGATGACGGTGGTCGCCTCGACGGCGGCCCACATGACCCCGACGTTGTTGGCGAGTACCGCGAGAACCATGGCGGCTAGAAAGAGGGGGACCAGGACGGCGTACTGGCGTGCTGCGGCGAGAGTGGTGTGACCGTCCTCGAGCTCACCCTCGATGTAGCCGACGCCGGCCCACGTCGCAATCGCGGCGACGCTGCCTATGACGATCAGCATGAACGCTGTCAGCGCGTCGACGCGTAACTGGTGACCGCCGCCGGTAATGGCACCTACGGACAGCACGCGGACGCCGAGCCCGACGCCAGCAAGGACAATCACGGTGGCCGCGGCGAGAGCCAGCCACGCAATCGGTCGTCGCCAACCGAAGATGGCGGCGCCGGCGGCGGCGACGAGCGGCGCGGCCAACGGGGTCCACAACAGAAGCTGACCCATCAGTCGTGTAGCTCTCGGAGACGGTTGAGATCGGTGTCACCGAACTTGGTACGCATCCTGGCGGTGAGGACCTGCAGGACTAGCACGGCAAGGAGCACGTCGAGGGACGCGCCCAGTTCGACAACCAGTGGTACGCCGCTGGTGGCGAGGAACGCGACGAGGGTGATGCCGTTTTCCACCAGTAGGAATCCGACCACCTGCGCGACCGCTCGACGTCGGGTGGTGAGGACGAAGAAGCCGATCAACACGATCGCCACACCAAGCGGGACGGCGCGAACTGGTGCGGAATCGTCCAACGCCACGATCGGTGCGCACACCAGGTAGGAGAATGCGGTCAGGACGGCACCGGCGAGCAGAGAGGCCGGCACGTTGACCAGGGGATCGGTTTCGCGGTCCTCACCATGACCGCGGAGCATCCTCAACAGAATCGCAGGAATGACACCGGCCTTGAGGATTCCGACCACAACACCCACGTCGACGAGGGGTAGGTCACGTCCGTGCAGCCCAATCAGCACTGGTACCGCGGCCACGGCGCCGCCGAGCATGGCAAGCCCGCGGACGATGCCGGCGAGACGCCGCCGCCACAGAACCAGCGTCGCAGATACCAGCGCGACACCAACCACGGCGTCAAGCAGCGCGTTGAACACCAGGGTCGACATCACGGGAGTACGACCGAGACGGTGACCGCGAGAAAGGCGAGGAGGAACGCGCCGGCGAGCAACTCCGGAACCCGGAACAGTCGCAACTTGGCGACCGAGACTTCGACCGCGGCAAGGATCGATCCCAGGGCTGCCACCTTCGCGGCGAATGCGGCTGTTCCAAGCACCACGCCGGCGAGGTCATGTCCGGTGCTGATACCCCACGGGAAGAACAAGGTGGCGATCAGGCCGAGGAACACGACCAACCGGACCTGCGCGGCCCACTCCACCACCGCCAGGTCCGGACCTGCGTACTCCAGCACCATCGCCTCGTGCACCATCGTGAGCTCGAGGTGAGTGGAGGGGTTGTCCACTGGAAGCCGTCCGGTCTCTGCGACGGTCACCAGCACAAACGCGATGAGCGCGAGGATGCTGGCGGGGCTGGCCAGCCGTGCCGGATCCTGCAGGGTGACGGCGGTGATCCGAGCGAGGTTCGACGAGCCCGAGGGCAGCGCCAATGCGAAGACTGACAACAGCACGGCGGGCTCGGCGACCGCCGAAATCGTCATTTCCCGGCTGGCGCCGATGCCGCCGAACGCGGTTCCGGTATCCAACCCGGCCAGGGCGAGCATGACCGTGCCGAGCAGCAGTAGGGAAACGACGGCGAACAGGTCGCCGTAGGCCGCGAGTGGAGATGTGGTCGTCACGAACGGTGCGAGCATGGCCACAGTCACCGCGGTGGCGAAGACGACTGCCGGGGCGATGGCAAAGACCCAGCTGGTGCCGTGGGCGGCGAACCGTTCTTTGCGCAGCAGTTTGCGGGTATCCCGCCACGGCTGCCCGATCCGCGCTCCGCCCCGGCCCTCGAGAAGTGCGCGTACAGCGCGCATCAGTCCGATCAGGAACGGCGCGCCCATGACCGCGATCGCCAGCTGCAGGAGAAGAGCGATCATCGCCGTGGCATTCATCGGCTGACTGCTAGAACGATGATGAGGGCGGCGAAGACGTAACCGATGTAGCGGTGAATGCTGCCGTTCTGCAACCCGCCCGAGATCCGTCCCCACCATTGCAGACCCCGTAACAGCGGTGCGTACAGGATCGACTCGAACCAGTCGCGGATCTGCACGTGGTAGCGGACGCGGTCGATGAGGAATCTCGACTGATCGTGATGGGCGACATCGAGATCGAGGTCGGGCCTAAGAACAGCTCCGAAGACACGTTGCAGCGGCTCGGCAAATGACGTCGCGGTGAGCTCCATCCGTGCGGTCGTACTCATGCGACCACACGCCCACGCCGGTACTGCTCGACGGGAGCGCACACCGCGAAAGTGCAAGCCGGCATAGAGCACGGCGATCACGGCGACAACGCACAACAAGAGCCAGACGGGAGCGAGGCGATCGGTCAGCCCGGCCAATTGGACGAGCGTTGCTGACGAACCAACGACCGGGCGGTCAGCTGCGCCCATGACGCTGCGCGCCACCGCTACAACGACGCTCACCATGACATTGGGCGCGACTCCTAACGCGAGTGTCAATGCGGCGAGAATGCCCATCGCGACCCGCATGGACCAAGAGACCTCATGGGCCAGCGTGGCTTGCTCGCTGCGTGCGCGGGCGAGAAATCCGGTACCGATCAGGCGGACAGCCATGGCGGCGGACAGGCCGGTCGTCAGAGCCACCACGGCCGCCGCCGCCGGCAACGCCACCGTCGTGACCGTCCCGGCCCGGAGCCCGTGGACGAGGCTCTGCAGCAGCAGCCACTCGCTGACGAACCCGCTGAGCGGTGGCAGCGCCGCCATCGCCAACGCCCCGACCGTGACCGCGCCCGTAGTAAATGGCATGGTGCGGGCCAACCCCCCGAGACGGTTGAGGTCCCGTAGCCCAGTCGCACTCAGCACGGACCCAGCCCCGAGAAAGAGCAGGCATTTGAAGACAGCGTGGCTGACCGAATGCAGTAGGGCCGCAACCAACGCCAACTGCCCAATCCCGGCCAGACCACTGGCCGTCAGCACCTGCGCGGCCCCGATCCCGATCACGATCAGACCAATGTTTTCCGTAGTGGAGAACGCGAGGAGGCGTTTGATGTCGGTACTGACCAGTCCGTGCAGAACCCCGTACAGCGCCGACGCGGCGCCGAACCCGAGCAGCACAAATCCCCACCAGCGGGGTCCTCCCCCCAGCACGCCGAACAGCACGCGGACGACACCATAGATTCCCAGTTTCACCATCGCGCCGCTCATGAGTGCCGACACGTGGCTCGGAGCCGCAGGATGCGCACGCGGCAGCCAGACATGGACAGGGACCACGCCAGCCTTCACGGCGAACCCGGCCGTGCAGAGCACGAACACCGCCGTGCGCACCGCCGGCGATGCGTCGCCGACAGCCACAGCCACCTGTGCCCAGTTCAGCCCCCCGGCGCCTCGAGCGGCCACCAACAGTCCGGCCAGCAACAGGACCAAGCTCAGATGGGTCATCACCGCGTACCAGCTACCGGCGCTGCGAACGTCGGCGTCGATCCAGTGCTCGGTGAACACCAACGTCAACGAGGTGAGAGCCATCGCCTCCCACAGCAACGCGAATGTCGCCACATCGCCGGCAGCGGGCACCAGTAGCATGGCGAGGATGAACAACGGGACAGTGGCCTGGGCAGTGCGTCCGGCGGCGGGACCGTGTGCGTACCCGACGCCGAAACACAGGGCCGCGAGCGCGACCACTGCCACCAAGGCCATGAACAGCGCCCCCAACCGGTCCATTTGGATCGTCACGCCCGCAAGCGGCAGCAGGTCGGGTAGCTGTGCCCGGACGGGGTCGCCGGTCACGAGTACAGACCCGGCACACAACAGCGCGGCCGCGCACATCACGCTGGCCAGGAGTGCCCCGAGCCGCACGCGGTAACGCGGCGATGAGACGAGCCCTGCGAGCGATGCCGCGCCCCCGGAGACGACGGCTCCCGCCAGCGTCGTCAGTGCAGTACTCAACGACCAGTCACGCCTCTTAGCGCAGCGAGGATCGCCGTCGGCTCAGGCGGACAGCCAGGCACCACGTGGTCGACCGGAACAACGTCGCTGACCGCGCCATGCACGCCGTAGCCACCGCGGAAAGCTCCACAATCCCGGGCGCAGTCACCCACAGCGATAACCACCTTGGGGCCAGGCACCGCGTCGTAGGTGCGTCGGAGCGGCTCGGCCATGTTGTGCGTGACCGGGCCCGTCACCAGCAGACCGTCGGCATGCCGCGGTGAGGCCACCAGTCGGGCACCGACACGCTCTGCGTCATAGACCGGGCCAAACACATTTCCGATCTCGATCTCGCAGCCGTTGCACGAACCCGCGTCGACATGGCGCAGCTGCAGCGAACCGCGTCTCACCTCGGTAGCCACCGGCACCGAGGTCGGCAACGGCTCTGTCGCTTGACCACTGCGCAACCGCTTACGAAACCAACCCATTGTCACTCCCCTCGCCAGATGGTGCGCTGATCCCACCATGGTGGGCTGCCCTAAGTAGGCGGTGGGCAGACGCCATCGTCATGGTGGTCCGCATCAACCTCACACGTCGACCACGCGACCGATTTCTCGTGCGTGGCAACGAAAAGGTCCGCGACGGACTCGGGATTCTCCATGTACGCGGGAACATCGACGATGGTAAACCGAGGATCCGGACCAGCGGTTGTAACGCGGAATCGGATCCGGCCATCGCGCAATACGCCGAGCGCGGCGACGTCCAGACATACATCCGCCGACGCCACCGAGTCCAGCGACGGCAAAGCGACTGGCGCTGAAGGTCGGCGATTGCGCCCGCCATGTCGACGACGCCGGATCACAGATGAAGCTGCCCTACCGCGCAGAATCGCCACGATAGCCCCTGCGCTCGGACGGGCATCGACCGTTAGGTGCGTCGTCATGCCGCAGGTCCGGGGCGACGAACCGGCTCACGCGATCGCCACATTCGACCGCAACGCGGCGAGTAACTCGTCCTGACTGGTGATCATCGACGCAAGGATGAGGCGCGCCGACCGGAGCAGGTCCGCCACATCCGGAGTGGACAGCGTGTAGAGAACGGTTGAGCCTTCACGCGACGAAGTGACAATGCCAGCCCGTCGCAGCACAGCAAGTTGCTGCGACATGTTCGACGGCTCGACATCGATGTTCGCGATGAGTTCGTGCACCGGCAGGGGCCCGTCTTGCAGCAACTCGAGCACCCGGATACGCACCGGGTGACCCAGCGTGCGGAACAGCTCGGCCTTCGCCTGATACAGCGGCGCGGTCACAAGAACTCCCCCGCAACCGCCGAAGAGTGCGCCGAACGGGCACCGACAAGGCTCCTGGCATCCATGCGGACCACACTACATGACTTGAAGAAGTCTTCACAATATGGAATTCTCAGATCTGGGAGGTCGGGCGATGACTGGAGTGATGTGAGCAGCACGGGTTCAAAGATCATCGGGGCGGGCCACTACCAGCCGCCCAGGGTACTGACCAACTCTGACCTCGCTGACCTCGTGGACACCACCGACGAGTGGATCCGAAGCCGCGTCGGCATCCAAACCCGCCACATCGCCGGTGACGAGGATCCTGTCGACGTGATGGCAGCCAAGGCCGCGTCGGCCGCCCTCGCCAATGCCGGCGTCGCCGAGTCTGAGGTCGACCTGGTGCTTGTCGCGACCTGCACAGCGGTTGATCGGTCGCCCAACATGGCTGCTCGGGTCGCCGCGCGCACCGGGATGAGGTCGCCCGCGACGATCGACATCAACGTCGCCTGCTCAGGGTTCTCCCATGCTCTCGCGATCGCCGACCAGGCCATCCGCACTGGCTCGGCGACTACCGCAGTTGTCATCGGCTGCGAACGCCTCTCCGATTGGACGGACTGGACCGACCGGACCACTTGTGTACTTGTCGGTGACGGTGCCGGCGCTGTAGTCGTGCGACCCTCCTCCCAGGCAGATATCGGGCCGGTGCTGTGGGGCTCAGTGCCGGAGATGGCCGACGCCGTCCGCACCGAAGGCCGCCACGGCACGTTCGAGCAGGCCGGACTCTCGGTGTTCCGCTGGGCCACTACCGTGCTTCCCACGGTCGCCTGCCAGATATGCGACCTGGCCGGTGTCAAACCTGAAGATCTCGCCGGGGTGGTGACCCATCAGGCGAACCTTCGGATCATCGAGCCGCTCGCAGCCAAGCTCGGCGCCGTCAACGCTGTGATCGCGACCGACGTCATCGAGTCCGGCAACACCTCGTCCGCGAGCGTCCCGCTCGCCTTCTCCAAACTATTGGCCGTCCACGCGATCCGCCCGAACGGTCCCGTCTTGCTGTTCGGGTTCGGCGGTGGACTCTCCTATGCCGGTCAGATTGTGAGCTTCCCGGACCCGGACCCGCATGACCGAACATCACGTCGAGCACCGAGCATCGGAGCGCACCTTCTATGAGCGCAACCACCGACGGCAGCCGCCGAGTATGAGAACCGACAGCGACCAAGCAGGCGATGGTCCCGGACTCGTGCTGGCCGGCGAGCTGGTCTTCGCTGCCTGGCACATCGAATTACAGATTCACGAATTGGCGCACCTTCTCTCCGTCAATGTTGACGGAGAGAAGGCGACCGACGCGCTGGCCCGGATCGAGCATCAACTCAGGGATGGCGCCCTGCCCGACTGGATGCCAGGCCCAGAAGCCATCGTCCGATGCCTCGACGACGCTGCTGGCTGCCTTGCGGAGAGAGAGGTACTCATCGGCACTCTCTCAACCGTGGCAATTGCGCATAAGCATCCGCGCCACCCGGACGTGCCGCAGCGCGCTGACGCGGCGGCCTTTGCCGTCGTCCGCGATCGATGCCAGGCATCGGCCGATCGGATCCAGCACATGGTCACCAGCGTCACACCGCCACGAAAAGCCGCGCCGACCCGGGCAGTCGCCGGGGAGAGCCACGCCGATGGCCCGGTGATCACCGACCGCAGCGACCTGCTCGCGGGGAGCGCGCCCCAAGAAACCTAGCTGGACGAAGTTGACTGGCGGGGATGTCTGAGATGGAGCGCTTCACAGTCGTCTCCGCCAACGGGGTCTGGCCGACGATCGGGCGGTTCGTCAAACCCGTCGCGATCAGGGCGAGGAGATCTCGTTCTGGACCAGTAATCGGCCCGAGTATCGTGACCCCTCGGAGCGTCGACGAGATCAGTGCCGACGATCCGTTTCACGACGTACCCACTCGCGCCAGCCACAACCGCCGGCAGAGCTTGGATGTCCTTCACTCTCCGCCCGCTGTCCATGGCCATCGACAGCCCGACCCGCGTCAGCACCCTCATAGCAATGCGAGCACGTCCACCGGCTCAAGCGGGCTCGCCTCGGGTAGCCAACCATGCCGAGCTCGTACCGGGAAGCGGAGGCGGCGCAGTGTGATCGTCGAGGGAACACTCCGCGAAGGGCTCGTTTGAAATGGTTAGGACGGTCATGGTGGGGTCGGTGTAGTCGCGCCACCAGATGGCCGCGCCGAGGGTGGGGTCGTGGCTGAGGTGTTCGAAGGCTTTCCAGAGGGTTTCGAGGCGGCCGACGGCTTCGGGATGGAGGCGTCCAATCCGATGACGTCGTGCTCGGCACCCGCATGACGATGCTGGCGTCATGCCAACGTTGCCGCGGAGTCGTTGAGGCCCCGGTCGCCGGTGCGGTATGCGATCGGCGTCGGATCGAGCCAGTCCACCAGCGCATCCTTGACCGCGAAAGCGAAGAACTGGTTGCCGGTCGGCGTGTAGTGCCCATTGAAGTAGCGACGGCAGTATTGCGCGGGTGCTAGAGAGAAGCTCGCGAAGTCTCTGACATGCGCCGCGAGACCGTCCGCGACCGTGTCACCGTGAACCGACAGGTCGTCGAGCAACACCTGGTCGAACCGCGGCTGGCCTTCCAACGCATCGATCACCGACTCGCTGCTGTAGCTGAGCATGACGAGAAGTCGCTTACCCCGTTGGGCAATCAGGCTCCGGACCATCGCCATCGTCGCGAGTGTCGAAGCGAGACCGTAAGCCAGCAACAGATCCCCGGCCGCGGTGGCGACGTCACCGGAACGGAGATCGGTGGGGTGTCCGATGACCTCGGCGAGCTCCTCGAGCGGGGTCACGTCATCGACGTCGAGTCCCCGACTCAGACAGTCCAGGACCACAACCGGATCCTGGCCGAAGGTGTCGACCAGGAAGTCCGGATCGCACAGCGAGTACAGCGAATCCGGGGTCGAGAGAAGGTTCGGGTGTTCGACGAACGTCCCCGTCGACCGGTCGATCCGCAGGTGCGCCCACGGGTTGGCATGCAGCATCGGCCGCAGGCCGTCGCCCATCGCCGTTCGGAACGTCGAGATGCGGAACCATCTGGCCGCGTCGACGTTGCGCACATGGTCGTCGTCGAAGATGTTGAGCACCACGAACTCGGTCCCGTGCGAGGCGAGCTCGATGGCTCGCATCCGGCAGAACGCCTGGTAGACGCCGTACCCGCCCACGCCGAAATTGCGGATCGGCTCCCCCAGGTGTGCCGCCAGAGCCTCCTGCCAGGTCTCGCCGTCGCTCACCTGATGGCATTGGGTGAAGCTGTCCCCGTAGGTGTTCACCCGGCAGTTCTGGTCGCGGTAATTGATCATCCGCCGGGCAATGGGTCGGTGTGACGGGTCCGCAGCCGCCGCAGGCCCGAGGTCCTCGTAGCTGTTGAGCGTGTACGCGCCGTCGACACCGTCTCGTATGACGATGTCGCTCGGCACGTAGCCGGTGAGTCCGTCGAAGCGTGCCCAGCTCGGACGCCCGGGATCGAGGAAGTAGTCGACGTCGTCGCGCGACCAGGCCGAGCCGGCAAGATGGTCCGACATGTGCATGGAGCGACCTTTGCACAGGTGGGCATCACCGCGGCAGGGCTTCGGAGGATGCCAGGGTGACGGCCGGACGGTTCGGTGACTCCGGCCGCCTCCATGTCGTCACCGCAGTCGATCAACACGGGGAGGTCGTCGCAGAACTCGCGACCGGGCTGATGCTCGATACCGCGATTGCCGCAGCGGTACCCGCGGACAGCGCGATCGCCCTGCGTGCACTCAGCATGCTCGACCACGACCGCACGAGTCGCGAGACCTTGATCGCGGAGATCCTGCGCACCGGGACGGATCGTCACGATCCCGATCCTCGCCCGGTGCTCGCCGACTTCTACGACCGATGGGATGTCGACCTGCATGCCGTGTCGTGCATGGTTGGAGCCGACGGGTGCCTGACGTCACGGCACTACCCCGGGCCGTCTGTGACCGCGGGGTTGATTCGCGACTTCTTGGAGGACCCGCCCATCGACGGCGACGGCGAGCCGTTACGGATCGACCTGATCTCGGTGTACGACCTCGCTCGGCTCGAGCCGGTGCGCGTCGTCTACGACGACGGAATCGAGGACGAGCCGACCGCATTCCGGTTCGTCGATGCCAGCGCGGCTGCGACGTCCGTGCCGGCCGTTCTCGCGATCGACTACATCAGTGGCCGACGGTCCCGGTCCCCGGCTCCCCCGCTCCCCCGCTCCCCCGCCGTGCACGGTCGACCCGCTCGATCGCCGGTAAGCTCGCCCCGGTGCGCCGGGAAGTCTGGTCGGCAACCGTTGTGACGACCCGTCGCCCGCGGTTCCACCGTCCCGGGGAGCACACATGACAAGCTCGAACGAGCGCCGCTTTCTCGATCGCGGTTCGTGGCCGGAAGCCAGCCGGATCGCTGAGATCCTCCGCAAGGAGACCGTCGGCGGCGCGCTTCTGCTGGTGGCCGCAGTGCTCGCACTCGCGTGGGCGAATTCCCCCTGGTCGCACGCCTATGCCGACGTCCGCGACGCCACCTTCGGCATCTCGTCGCTGCACCTCGAGCTCAGTGTCGGGCAGTGGGCTGCCGACGGTCTGCTCGCTGTCTTCTTCTTCGTCGCCGGGCTGGAGCTCAAGCGCGAGTTCGTGGCCGGCGACCTCCGCGACGTTCGCCGGGCGGCGATCCCGGTCGTCGCCGCGGCCAGCGGCGTGGCCGTGCCGCCCCTGATCTTCGTCCTGCTCAACCTCGGCGACGGCGGCCAGCTCCGCGGCTGGGCCATCCCGACCGCCACCGACATCGCCTTCGCACTCGCCGTTCTCGCGGTCGTCGGTTCGCACCTGCCATCGGGGCTGCGGACCTTCCTGCTCACCCTGGCCGTGGTCGACGACCTGCTGGCCATCACGATCATCGCGGTGTTCTATACAAGTTCGCTCTCACTGGCTCCGTTGCTGCTCGCGCTCGTCCCGCTCGGCCTGTTCGCGCTGCTCGTGCAGAAGCGCCGCCGATCCTGGTACCTGCTCATCCCGCTGGCCGTGGCGACCTGGGCTCTCGTTCACGCGTCCGGGATTCACGCCACCGTCGCAGGAGTGCTGCTGGCGGTCACCGTGCCGGTGCGCCGCAGCGAGAAGCACGGCGGCCCGTCGGCAGGACCCGGGATGGCCGAGCGCTTCGAGCACCGGATGCGGCCGCTCTCCGCTGGCTTCGCCGTGCCGGTGTTCGCGTTCTTCTCGGCGGGCGTGACGATCGGGGGTCTGCACGGTCTCAGCGAATCGCTGAGTGAGCGCGTCACGATCGGCGTGATCCTGGCCCTGGTCGTCGGCAAGACCGTGGGCGTGTTCGGCTCGGCGTTCCTGATGTCGACGTTCACCAGGGCGAAGCTCGACGACGACCTCTCCTGGATCGACGTCCTGGGTCTCGCGATGCTGGCGGGAGTCGGGTTCACTGTGTCGCTCCTGATCGGCGAACTCGCGTTCGGCGTCGGTACCCCCGCCGACGAGCACGTCAAGGTCGGCGTCCTGGTCGGGTCCGTGCTCGCATCCGTCCTGGCGTCGGTGGTTCTCGGAGCCCGCAACAAGACCTACCGCCGGCTCAGCGAGATCGAATCGGCCGATACGGATCACGACGGCATCCCCGACGTCTACATGACGACCGACCACGACCGCTGACGACTCTCAGCCGCGATGCCCGACGGTCGGCAGCCCGGTCGACGAATCCGGACACAGCGGGCGCCGTGGGGGCACGATGGAGTGCATGGATGACTCCGAGCAACCGCCACTCGGGCCGGAGCCAACCGCTCACGTCGAGGAGCGTGCTGTGCGCCGATCACCGTCCAGCCTTCGCCGCCTGCGGGCGTCGCTCAGCGGGAAGGCCCGGCCTTACCGACCTCGGGTGCGGTCGTACGCGCGGACACCCCCGGGCCGGCCCGCGAACCTAGCCTTGTCGATTGCCGCGATCGCCGATGTCCACTATGGCGATCCGGTTCTCGAGCCCGAGCATCTGCAGCAGATCATCGACATCACGAACGAGCTGAACGCGGATCTCGTCGTTCTCGTCGGCGACTACGGCGCAACCCACCACACCGCCGACGAACACCAACGGTCGATGACGGACTTCGCGCAGGCCGCGCAGCACCTGCACGCTCCGCTCGGTGTCTATGCCGTCCTCGGAAACCACGACTGGTGGAGCGATCCGCAGGCCCAGGCCGCCCGCCGGGGCCCTATCGTCGCCGCCCGCGTGCTCACCGACGTGGGCATCCGCGTCATGGACAACGATGCGGTCCGCCTCACCCATCACGACCGCGCCTTCTGGCTGGCGGGCCTGGGCGACCAGCAGGCATTCCCGCACGATCCGGTCGGGGGCGTCGACGACCTGTTGGCCACGATCGACCTCCTGACCGACGACGCGCCAGCCCCCTGCTCGCTCACGACCCGGACATCTTCGGGACCGCCCCGGCCCGCTTCGCCCTGACGCTGTCGGGGCACACCCACGGCGGCCAGGTGAAGATCCTCGGCCGCACACCCATCGTCTCGTCCCGCTACGGGAACGGGTGCGGTGCACGGGCACATCGTCGAGGACGACCGCCACCTCATCGTGTCCCGCGGTCTCGGCGTCAGCCTCCTGCCCGTCCGCATCGGAGTGCCACCCGAGGTCGTCCACATCCACCTCGGAACCTGACGACCGGGCGCGTGTTCGACCCCGGCCGGCCGCGTCGGGTGCGAGGATGCGACAACCCGTCGAACAGGATGCCGGATGAGTCGCAGCTCGTGGCGGTCACGCTCCTCGAGCGGCCCGTCCCCGCACCCGTTGCGGGATGCCGTCGTGTGGGCGATCCTTGTGGCCTGCTTGACGATCGTCGGTGCGGTCTGGCTCGACGCCGAGCATCTCGACTACGACGACTTCTCACCGGCGATCCTGTTGATCGGCTACAGCCCCGCCCTGGCGGCGATTGCCACCGTCGGACTCCTCTCAGGTACCGGCGGCGTCCGGGCACTGCTCAACCAGTTCCGGCGCTGGCGCGCGGGCGTCGGCTGGTACGCGATCGCGGCCTTCGCGCCGTTGACTGTCGTCCTGCTGGCGACGGGCATCCTCGTGCTGCGAGGTGGCCCGCCACCCGGGCACTGGCTCGTGCTGCCGGCTCTCGCCACGGTCCCGTCGCTCCTCGGGCCGATCGTCGCCGGATCGCTCGGAGAAGAGTTCGGCTGGCGCGGGTTCGCCCAACCCCGCCTGCAAATTCGTCTCGATGCGTTCCCGGCTGCGGTGCTGGTCGGGCTCGCCTGGAGCCTGTGGCATGTGTGGCCACTGCTGACGCCCTCGGGCTTCCGCACGGCGACGGCAGCCGACGTCCTGGAGACGTTCGCACGGCTCGTCTCGACGGCGGTGATCTACGCCTGGCTGTACAACAGCAGCAAGCAGTCGCTGCCGGTGGTGATGATCGCGCACGCCGGCCACAACGTCGCGATCGACGTGCTGGCCCCGAGCGTCGCCGGCTCGGCCACCGGGTCGCTGGTCATCACGCTGCTGTACGTCGCGGCCGCCGGTGTTGTGCTTGCGTTGACCGACCCGCGCACCCTGACGCGTGCCGGCTGAGTCGGCCCGATCTTCGGCCTGCCGCCCGACGCCGATCCACGGTACGCGGCCACAACCTGACGAGCAGCCGAATCCGGTCACGCGAGGACTCGGCGGCCACGGCCGGATCGCTATCGTGGCGGGCATGACGCAGCTGTCCTCGCATACGACCCGACCGGCTCCGCTCCCCCGCAGCACGCCCGAATCGCAGGGGCTCCCGTCCGCGGCGATCGAAGCGTTCCTCGACGCCGTCGAGGCTGCCGGGGTCGAGTTGCACAGCGTGATGGTGCTGCGGCACGGGAACGTTCTCGCCGAGGGCTGGTGGGAGCCGTACAAGCCCGACGGCCTGCATCTGCTGTATTCGCTGAGTAAGAGTTTCACGTCCAGCGCGATCGGCCTGGCCGTCGGCGAAGGCCTCCTGAGCATCGACGATCTGGTCACCTCGTTCTTCCCCGAGGTCAACGTCGACACCCTGGATCCCAAGCTGGTCGGCATGCGGGTGCGGCACCTTCTCAGCATGGCGTCCGGGCACCACGAGGACACGTTGGACAAGATCGCGCTGTTCGGCGGTTCCGGTCCCGCGGCCGCCTTCCTGGCGCTGGTGCCGGAGGAGGAACCCGGCACCTGGTTCACCTACAACAACGGCTGCACGCTCATGCTGTCGGTGATCATCACGCGGCTGACCGGCCGGCGGGTCCTCGACTACCTGCGGCCGCGGCTGTTCGAGCCGCTCGGTATCGGCCCGGCGTATTGGGCCGGCATCGGTCCGATCGACCTCGGCTTCTCCGGCCTGCACCTGCAGACCGACGCGATCGCCCGGCTCGGCCAGCTCTACCTGCAGGACGGTGTCTGGAACGGCGCGCAGCTGCTGCCGGCCGGCTGGGTGGCGCAGGCGTCCAGCGTGCAGGTGGACAACCCGCGTGAACCGAACCCGGATTGGCGGCAGGGCTACGGATTCCAGTTCTGGCGGTGTCAGCACAACGGCTTTCGCGGCGACGGTGCGTACGGCCAGTTCTGCGTCGTGCTGCCGGACACCGATGCCGTCATCGCGATCACCGCGGCCACCGACGACATGCAGGCGATCCTTGACGCAGCCTGGGCCGAACTCCTGCCCGGCTACACCGACGGCGCGCTCGCCGAGACGTCGAGCACGTCTCTGACCGATCGTCTGCGACGGCTCGAGCTCGCCACCGTCGGCGGCACGCAGACCGCATCGGGCGAGGGGCCCTGGACCGTCACCGACGAGTCGGAGAATGCCCCGATCCGGTCGTTGTCGGTGAGCGAGGTGTCGGTGGGGCAGGGCTGGACCCTCTCGATCTCCGACGGCGACGCCGACTACCAGGTGCCGTGCGGGTTCGGTGAATGGCGCAGCCACGAGCAGGTTGTCGGTGACGGTGCCCCGTTCGCTACTGCGGCGTGCGGGGCATGGACGGATGCACACACGTTCACAGCGGAGCTCGCGATGATCAACACCCCGCACCGCCTGACAGCGATCTGCGACGTGGCCGCCGGCACCCTCACGACCGTGTGGCGGACACCGCCGCTCGGGCCGACCCGTCCGTCGCACCTGGCCCTCTGGCCGCGGTGACCGCAGGCCGACGGCGGGCTCCGGTTCACGTCGGACCCCGCCTCACACGCTCAGGTGTTCGGGCCGAGCAGCCGTAGGGTCGCGCCGGTCGGGTCGGTGATCGTCGAGATCCGGCCGTAGGGCGTGTTCTCGGCCGGGGCCACGATCGAACCGCCCAGCTCGGTGGTCTTGACCACGGCGGCGTCGGTGTCGTCGACGGCGATGTAGACCGCCCAGTACGCCGGCGCGCCGTCGGGGAGGAACGACGTCGCGTCCATCACCCCGGCAAGCGAATCGTCGCCTTCGCCGAGCGTGGTGTACCGGAAGTCGGGGATGTCGCTCATCGTGTGGGTGTCCCACCCGAAGACGTCGCGGTAGAACGCGAGCACGGTGTCGTAGTCGCGCGTGTGCAGCTCGAACCACCCCGGCGCGCCGGCTTCCGCCAGCACGCCGAAACCCTTGTGCAGCCCGGGCTGCCAGACGCCGATCGCAGCGCCACCCGGGTCGGCCACCATGGCCATGCTCCCGAGATCCATCACCTCCATCGGTTGCATGTAGATGGCTGCGCCATGGTCGGACGCCGACTCGACAGTCTCCTTCGCGTCGGCGACGGCGAGATAGGTGTTCCATCCGTCCGGTGATCCGGCCGAGCCGTCGTTGTGCATGCAGCCGGCGACGAGGACACCGTCCTTGGAGAAGTTGATGTAGCCGCCGTACTCGGGACCGGTGTCCTCGGCGGTCCCAGCCGAAGACCTCACCGTAGAACCGGCGGGCCTTGTCCGTGTCCGAGCTGAACAGATCGATCCAGCAGGGTGCGCCGAGGGGCGCGAGGTCGCGACGTGGCATGGGAGTCTCCCTGGTCGTCTGCGGTCGGCCCGGGGCCAGGCTGGTTCTGGGTTCGGCTCGCTGCCAGCTCAGACCGGCGGGCGCGGACAAACTCATCGGTTCGTCGGCGACCGATCCAAACCGGCTGACGATCAGCCGGGTGTCAGCCACCCACAGTCACCCGAGACCGAACCCGACACTGCCGGCGGGGGCGAACCGTTCGACCCAGTCGATCGTGCGCTCCCCCGACTCCAGTCCCAGCTCACCCGGGATGTCGTACACCCAGGCGAGGGAGACGCCGTGCTCGACGCGGGCGCGCGTGCCCGCATTCGTGAGCGCCTCGGCCACCCCGGCCGGCTCGATTCCCATCAGCAGATGGGAATCCGGCGTGACCGTGAGTTCGGCGTAGCGGACGTTCTCCCTCGCCAGGCCGTGCGCGACGCCGACGATCAGATCCTCGACGTCGGCCGCCGTCCGGACCAGCGAGTTCACGGCGCGCGTGTAACCCGACGTGGCGCGTGCATGCAGGCGTCACACCGAACGGCGATTCGGTAACGACGCGTTGTTCCGGATGGAACCGCCCGGCAAGCAGCGCCTCGTTGACTCGTCGTCATCAGGTCGTCGTCGCGTCGACCGGAAGCCGAGGAGTCGAGGAGTCGAGATGTCCGCGAGCGGATCACCCGAGGTCGCTGTCGGTTCCGGCCAGGCCGGGTTGTCCATGAGCTGGCAGCTGGCCCGGCGTGGGATCGATCACGTCGTGCTCGAGGCACACACAGCCGGGCGCGAGTGGACCGATCGCCGCTGGGACTCGTTCTGCCTCGTCACCCCCAAACTGGCAATGCCGGTTGCCCGGATTCCCGTACCAGGGCACGGATCCGAACGGGTTCATGGTGCGCGACGAGATCGTCGACCACCTGCACGGTTGCCCGCCCTGGTCGCCGGCGCAGCGGTGGTCGATCGACCCGATCCCGACCGTCGTGAGGCTGGGCGTCGACTGGCCCGCGCGCACTCCTGAGAGACCGCCGCCCAGCTGCATGAGCGCTTCTACGCGTCGTTGCTGCCGGCGGATCCGTGCGTCGGTCGACGCGTGTGACCGTTCGGTATCGTGC
Source organism: Actinopolymorphaceae bacterium (assembly GCA_036786375.1). GTDB lineage: Bacteria > Actinomycetota > Actinomycetes > Propionibacteriales > DAIQRJ01 > DAIQRJ01. Next base: position 8,799 of record DAIQRJ010000048.1, on the reverse strand, counting down.
GGGCGTCGCCGCGGAGAGTGCGTCGGCGCACCACCGTCGTTTCGGAATCGCTGTGAAGGTTGGGACGCCATGCTCGGTCGCAAGAGTTTCACCCGGGACGAGGTCGACCACGCCAAGGCCTCGATCGATGAGCAGGTGGCGGCATACCGGCCTCTCGTCAAGGCGGTGGCAGCGAAGCCGGGCGACACGAAGGTCAACGCCGCGCTGGACACCTTCGAGACCCTGTTCTTCAACAACCTGACCGTCGCCCTCGACCGGTACTTCGTGCACCGGCTGCGGATGGTGACCGGCAAGGACGGCAATCCGCTCAACGAGGTCGAACTGCTGTGCGACTCGCTGATGAACAACGACGGCATCCTGCGCGGCAGCAACGTGGTCAAGCTGATTCCGGAGCAGTCGGGGGTGAAGCTCCACGTGGGCGACCCGATCCGGCTCACCGAGGACGACTTCGACCGTCTCTCGTCGGCGTTCTTCGTCGAGCTGGAACGCAAGTTCCTGTAACGACGGTGGCAGCAGACAGCAGGGTTTCCGTCCATCTGGCGCGCGTCGGCGCGGACCGTCCGGCGTTCGTCCTCGACGAGCACGCCCTTCACCTGACGGCCAGCACGATGAAACTCGTCGTCCTGATCGTCTATCTGCGGGCAGTCGGGCTCGGCTCGGTCGATCCCGACCTCGAGATCGCTGTACACAAGGACTTCCCCTCGTCTGACGGCATCCACCGGTTCGATGTGATCGAGGAGCAGGAGGACGACCTCGAACCGTGGCGGCGGGAGCACGCGCCCCTGGGGTGGCTGGTCGAGCGGATGATCACCCATTCGTCCAACCTGGCCACGGATCTCGTCATCGAAGCGGTCGGCCTCGACCGGGTTGTGGCGGCCGCGACGGAGTGCCACGATGAGTTCCGGGTCCGCCGGTGGATCGACGATGTGCCCGGCATCCGGACCAGAATCCTCAACCAGGTCAGCGCATCCGCCCTCGCGGCCACCTACCAGTCGCTGCTGGCCGGTGGGCTTCTTGCGCCTGAGTTCGCGACACAGGCGCTCGATCTCCTGGCCCGCAACACCTGGAACGACGAGATCCCGGTCGGGCTGCCTCCCGGTGTGCGGGTCGCGCACAAGAACGGCTGGGACGACGACATCCGGCACGACAGCGGGATCGTCTTCCCCGACGACGCGCCGCCATACGTTCTCGTCGTGCTGACAACCGGCCTGGCCGTCGACGCAGCGCCGGTGCTGATCGCCGCAATCTCGAACTGGGCCTGGGCGAACCGCCACCACCTCGACCAGACCAGCACGCCCCCACCGGAGCTGGCAGCTCGACTGACCTGAGGTCGGACGGTCAATGTTGCTCGGTCAGCACCGACAGCCGCTCCCGAGCGTCGACAGCCCCGTGCACAGGGCTGTTCGTGCGTCGGCGGGGCTGTCGGTGAGCGCCATCGACCCAGCCCACTGGTGTTCCGCCGAGCGGCTCAGTTCTGCCGGTAGCTCACGAACGCGAAGGCCGACGAATCCGGAGCCCACGACGGCACGTTGATCGTCCCCTGCCCGCCGAACAACTCGCACAGCGTCGTCACCGCGCCGCTCGCGAGGTCGAGCAGCCGCAGCCGAACCATCTGTCCGCCCGGGTGCCCGGCCACCGTCGCGTCGTAGGACAGGAGCACCAGCCACTTGCCGTCCGGGGACGGATGCGGGAACCAGTCGGCGTACGCGTCGTCGTCGGTGAGCTGACGCTGGCCGGAGCCGTCGGCGTTCATCGCCCAGATCTTCATCACCCCGGTGCGGGCGCTGTTGAAGTAGATCGTCGATCCGTCCGGCGAGTAGTCCGGGCCGTCGTCGGGTGCGGCGTAGTCGGTGAGCTGCTTCGGCTGGGAGGCCCCGTCCACATCGCCGGCGATGTCGATCGCGTAGATGTCGAACTGGCCGTTCCGGGCGCCGACGTAGGCAAGCGTCGACCCGTCGGGCGACCAGCCGTGCCAGTACGACGGACCGGCCGACGTGACTCGCCGCGGCTCACCGCCAGCACTGGGCAGGACGAACACGATCGAGGATCCGTCCACCTGGTTGCTGATCGCGATCTGCGTGCCGTCCCGGGAGAAGCCGTGGTCGTTGTTGCACGACGTCGCCGTGCCGGTGTCGAGGGTTTGCAGGTCGGCCGGGTCGCCCAGATCCAGGACGAACAGCCGGCCACCGCCGTTGAGCAGCAGCGACGATCCGTCCCTGGACCAGTTGGGCGCCTCGAGGTGCCGGTCGGTCTCGAACAACGTCGATCGCTGCCCGCTCGTCACGTCGAAAATCTCGAGAACGCTGGTCACTGACGCTTCGCTAGTGGGTGTCATGGTCGCCCAGTCTGTCCTGTGCCGAGCGATCCGTCAGTCCGGCCCGGCTCGATCACGGTGATCCCGGCCGCCGGGTCGGTGACCATCGAGGTGAGTGCGGCCGCGCCCGCGGTGAGGCCGACCCGTCGGGTCACCAGCGCGGCCGGGTCGACCCGCCCCGCGGCGACGGCCGCGAGCAACTCGGGGTAAGCGGCCGCAGGCATGCCATGGCTCCCGAGCAACGCGAGCTCGTAGGAGATCAGCCGATCCATCGGCACCGGCACCGGCCCACCGGCCGATGGCAGCAGCCCGACCTGGACGTGGCGTCCCCGCCGGCGCAGCGACAGCACCGAGGTGGCCACGCCGCTCGGCGTGCCGACGGCGTCGATCCCGACGTGTGCGCCGCCGGTCCGCGCGAGGACCTCGGCAGCGACGTCGGCCGGCGCCGCGTCGACATCGAGCACCGAGCATTCGGTGAGACCAAGTGTCGCGGCGAACGCCACGGCAGCCGGTGACGGGTCGAGGCCGATGACACGCGCGCCGGCGGCCCGCGCAATCTGTGCCGCCGCCAGCCCGACCCCGCCGAGGCCGAGGACGAGGACGACGTCACCGGGATGCACGTCGCCGTGCACGGTCACGGCGCGCCAGGACGTCGCGAAGCGGCATCCCAGCGCCGCGGCGGCGACGTCGGAGATCGCGTCCGGCAGCGCGACGAGGTTGGCGTCGGCGAACGGGATCATGACCTGCTCGGCGAACGAGCCCGGATCGGTGAAGCCCGGCTGCCGCTGGTTCGGGCACACCTGCGCGTTGCCCGACCGGCAGACCGCGCAGGTGCCACAGGCACAGACGAACGGGACCGTGACCCGCTCACCGCCGCGCCATCCTCGGACGTCGCGTCCCACCTCCACGACCAGGCCGGCGAGCTCGTGGCCGGGGATCTGCGGCGGTGTGATGTCGGAGTCGTGGCCCTGCCAGCCGTGCCAGTCGCTGCGGCAGACCCCGGTGGCCGTCACCGCTACCACCACGTCGGCCGTGCCCGGTCGTGGTGCCGGGACGTCCACGAGTTCGATCGGCCCGCCGAACGCCTCGTACCTCAGTGCCCGCACCCACGTCAGGTTAGGGCGTCCCCCAGCGACGCCAGCGTCCCCCCGTCGTGCCCGGACCCGCGGCCGCACGACGCCTCGTGATTGGCTGGCGTCCATGACCGACATCGACGTCACCGTCCTGCCCTACGACCGCATCCTCGCCCTCGGCGACTCGATCACCGAGGCCGGCGGCGGCAGCCGTAAGTGGACGACCGAGCCGGCCGTCGGACCCGGCTGGTTCGCCCACGTCACCCGCGCCGGTCACGGCGGCGAGCGTCACCTCGAGTTCGTCAACCGGGGCGTCGGCGGGAACCGGGTGCCCGATCTGCTCGCCCGCCTCGACGCCGATGTGATCGCCGCGGAGCCGACGCTCGTCCTCGTCTACATCGGCATCAACGACGTCTGGCACTTCCGCGACGGCCGCGGCACCCCGGAGGAGGAGTACCGCGACGGGCTGCGAGAAGTCGTGGACCGGCTGCTGGCCGCAGGCCTTCGCGTCCTGCTCTGCACCCCGACGGTGATCGGCGAGCAGGTCGAGGGGACGAACGTCCAGGACGCGATGCTCACCACCTACACGCAGATCAACCGTGACGTCGCCGCCGCCACCGGGGTGCCGCTGTGCGATCTGCACGCGGCCTTCCGTGCCGAGCTTGCCCGCGTCAACGCCGACGACGCGCCCGAGGGCGTCCTCACCACCGACGGCGTCCACCTCTCCGAGGCCGGCAACGCGCTCGTGGCCACGACGATCGGCGCGGCCATCGGCCTGCACTGACTGGGTGTCCGCCCGGCGGTGCACGCCCGCCGAGGCGGGCGCCGACCCGGGCACCGACGTGACCGCGAAACCTGAGCCTCGATTCGCCGGAGTTGCTCCCCGCCAAGGCCTCGCCCGGCTGTCATGATGACCGCATGAGCGACCCCATCCCGCCGGCTGCTTCTCCCCCGCCGCCCGATGCCGACGGCCCGGTGGCGGCCGACGACGACACCCACGTCGCCACCCAGGCAGAGCTCGAGAAGGCGCGCGCCGAACTCGACGAAACCCGCAAGGCCGCGAGCCGCCAGCTCCGGGCGCAGCGGCTGCGGGAGTGGCGCAATCGTGGGCTGGCGGTGCTGATCGGGCTGGCATTGCTGGTGGCGCTCTACTTCATTGCCGCCGCATTCCTCCCTCGGTGGTGGGCACACCAGGTCGGACTGCAGGTGCACAGCAGCTTCTCGGCGGGAATCCTGTGGGGCCTGTTCTACGGGATCGTCTTCACGTTCTTCCCGCTGCTGCTCGCCTGGCAGGTACGGCGACGCCCACTCGCTTGGCAGGTGCGGGTCGGGATGATCGTCGTCGCGCTGCTCCTCGCGATCCCCAACCTGCTCACGCTCTCGATCGTCGTCGGCGTGAGCAAGGCGGCGGTGGCGGGCGGGCACACGCTCGATGTCGACGCACCGGCTTTCCGCGGCGCGAGCCTGGCCGGCGCCATCGTCGGCACCGTGCTGGTGCTGACGACCGCGGCCGTCGGGATCCTGTTGAAACGGCGCAGCAACGAGGTCCACGAACTCCGCGCGCAGAACAAGGCGAGGCTCAAGAACGAGAAGGCCGCGGGCCGCAAACACGCCGGCTGAGGGCACTCCGCGGGTCCGTGCAGGCCGGCCCATGGTGGACCGCGCAGAATGGGCTCGTGACCGACCCCACCGAGCGTGCCGCCGATCTCCCGAGGAAGGCGCTGGCGAGGTCGTTGAGGCTCGCGTCGCTGCCGGTCGGGCTCGCCGGGCGGACCGCGCTCGGCCTCGGCAAGCGTCTCGGCGGCAAGCCTGCCGAGCTGGTCGCGGCGGAGGTCCAGGCACGGACGGCGCACCAGCTGTTCTCCGTCCTCGGCCAGCTCAAGGGCGGCGCGATGAAGGTCGGCCAGGCGATGAGCATCTTCGAGGCCGCGCTGCCCGAGGAGCTCGCCGAGCCCTACCGGGGCACCCTCACGTTGCTGCAGGACCGTGCACCGTCGATGCCGGAGTCGGTCGTGCTCACGGTTCTGCGGCAGGAGCTGGGCAACGACTGGCGGGCGAACTTCGTGTCGTTCGAGTTGGCCCCGGCCGCCGCGGCGTCGATCGGCCAGGTGCACCGCGCGGTGTGGCGGGACGGGCGCGACGTCGCCGTCAAGCTGCAGTACCCCGGCGCCGCGGACGCCCTCATCGCCGACTTCACCCAGCTCTCCAGGGTCGGCCGGCTGGTCGGCGCGGCGATGCCGGGCATGCATCTCGGCCCCGTCCTCGACGAGCTGAAAGCACGGCTCGTCGAGGAGCTGGACTACCGGCTCGAGGCGGCCAGCCAGCACACGTTCGCGGAGGCGTTCGCCGGCGACGAGCATTTCCTGATCCCCGACGTCCTGATGCACACCGACCGGCTCCTGGTGACGGAGTGGGTGACCGGCCGGGCGCTGTCTGAGGTCATCTCGGTCGGCACGACTGCCGAGCGTGACGCCGCGGCCACCCGGTACCTGGAGTTCCTCCTCGCTGGCCCCGAACGTGCCGGGTTGCTGCACGCCGACCCGCACCCGGGCAACTTCCGGATCGCCTCGGACGGTCGGCTGATCGTGCTCGACTTCGGTACGGTCAATCGCCTGCCGGACGGGATGCCCCCGGTGATCGGCCAGATGATGGCGCTCGCTCTCCGTTCCGGCGCGGGTACGCCCGATCCCGAGGTCGCGGCGCAGATCCTCGACGGCCTGCGTGGACAGGGCTTCGTCCGGGAGAACGTCACCATCAACCCGATCAGCCTTCTCACCTACGTGGAGCCGTTCCTGTCCCCGCTCCGGGTACCGTCGTTCCGCTTCGACCGCCCGTGGCTGCGGGAACTGTTCGCCCACATCAACGATCCGCGCCGGCCGACCTGGTCGGTCGGGCTCCGGCTGAACCTGCCGCCGGAGTTCCTGCTCATCCACCGGGTCTGGATCGGCGGCCTGGGCGTTCTCTGCCAGATCGGCGGTGAGGTGCCGGCTGTCGACGTGCTGGCCGAGCACCTGCCCGGCTTCCGGCAGGCCTCGGACTAGCCGCGCCACCCATGGCCGACGGTCCGGACGTCCCCGTTGTTCCGCCGGCCGTCATCCGGCCTGCGGTCGTCGCCGACGCGGACGCACTTGGCGACCTCCACGTCCTCGCCTGGCAACGCGCCTTCGGCGACATCTTCGCGCCCGCCGACCTGGCCGCCCTCGATCCGGTCGAGCGTGCCGAGGGGTGGCGGTTCCGGCTCGGCGCGATGACGGAGCAGCCGCCCGGCGAGCCGGCCACCTACTGTCTGGTCGCGCAGGAGAGCCCGGTCGCCCAGCGCGACGCGGCGACGGTCATGCCGTCGGGCCGGCTCCTCGGCTTCGCGTCGTTCGGCCCGAGCCGCGACGAGCCCGCCTCCCCCGACGTCGGCGAGGTCTATGCGCTCTACGCCCACCCGGACCACCTCGGCCACGGCGTCGGTGCCGCGCTGATGGGCGCTGCCCTCGCCACCCTCGCCGCCGAGGGATACGACGAGGCGACGTTGTGGACGCCCGCCGCGAACACCCGCGGCCGGGCCTTCTACGACCGTGGCGGCTGGACGCTCGACGGCGCAGTGAAACCGTTCGTGCTCGGTACCCGTGAGGTGCTCGAGGTCCGCTATCGCCTCGCGCTGGCTCGTCCCTAGCCGGCGACGCGACCTCTGCTGTCAAACGGGATCGGATCGTATAGCGGGATTTCATCTGATTTAGTTGGATGCGCGGCTACTCTGAGTACCCGAGTGAAACACCTCTGACCGGGGAAGGATCGAGCATGCTGAACGATCCGATCATGCGTCCCCGGCTCGTCGTCGCCATGTTCGACGCGCAGTCGGGCCGCGCCGGTGATGCGCTCCTGGCACTCGATCAGATCGTCGCCGAGCTCGGCACCGCACCCTCGTATACGCGCGCAGTCGTGGAGTACATCCGGGCGATCGCCGCGTTCGAGCTCGGCGAGTACGAGGACGGGCTGGCCGCTATCGACCTCTGCATCGAGATCGCCGACGCCATCGACGAGCCCGGCTGGGAGAGCGTCGCGCGCTCGCTCCGCGTGGCCATCCGGGCCCGGATGGCAGCAGGCGACGGTGAGTCGATCGACGACCTCGTCCGGGCCGAGGCCACCCTCGCCGCATCCGCGGACCGCGAACTCGTCGCGTGGGCGCACGTGGGCCTCGGATCGGCGTATCAGGTCCTCCGGCTCTACGAGCTTGCGCTCCCGCACCGCGAGTTCTCCACCCGCAACCCGCTCGACGTCATCGGGCTACCCGAGTCCGAAGTGATCGACTGGCTGAACCTGGCCGACTGCAACCTGCGCATCGTGCAGGAACTCGAACAGCTGGCCGACCCGGCGCTGTCGGCCGAGATCGATGCGGCACGACGGGACGCTGCGAATGCCGCCCGGACCGCGCTGCAGGTATCCGTCCGCGATGGCCTGGACGACCGCTGGTCCGGTACCGCCCGGCTCGACCTCGCGATCGCGCAGTGGCCCGCGGACCCTGCCGGCGCCGCGGACGTCCTCGCCGGGCTCGCGGCACAGTCGCGTGCGCAGTCGCTCGGCCAGGAGGCGGCCCTCGCGACGTGCTTCCAGGCGCGCGCGCTGGCAGCGGCCGGCGACCTCGCCGGGGCGCTCTCGGTGATCGACAGCGCCACCGCCGTCGCGGACACCACCGCCATCGACCCCGACATCGCCACCCTCCTGCACTGGACCGCGGTCCAGATCTCCGCCGCGGCCGGTCAGCCCGGCGGTGGGGCCGGACGCCGTTTCGGCATCGCCGTGTCCCGGCGTTGGTGGTCCGAACGGGAACGCAGCCTCTGGGCGGTCCGTAACGCGCTCGCGCTCGAACAGCTCGAACAGGATTACCAGAAGGAGCGACTCGCGGCCCGCCGCGATGCCCTGACCGGCGTCGGCAACCGGCGGGCATTCGACGAATGGCTGGCCCATGCGGACGACTCCGGGTGGCCGGTCGTCCTGCTCTCGGTCGACATCGACGACTTCAAGTCGCTCAACGACACGTTCGGGCACGCCTACGGCGACGCGATCCTCGTGGCGGTGGCACGCGCGCTTCAGCCGCACGCACAGACCGACAATCTGGTCGCTCGCAGCGGCGGTGACGAGTTCGCCGTGCTGGTGCGTGACGACGGGGAGACCGACGTCGACGCGATCCGTGCCGACGTGCGGGCTGCACTCGCGTCGATCAGCGACGTCGGCGACTTCGCGGCTCGGCCCGACATCGGCGTGAGCATCGGCGCCGCGAGCACCAACGAGGGTCTGGCGCTGGCCTCCTTGATGGCCGTGGCCGACCGCCGGATGTACGACGACAAGCGGAGCAACCGGACGCTCGTCTAGGCGCAATACCGATAACTTAGGGTGGGCTGAGGATTCGTATTGAGGTGCCGA
>DAIQRJ010000065.1:0-6334 GCA_036786375.1 Actinopolymorphaceae bacterium | reverse complement strand
CTGCCTCGCGACACGCCCTAGCGACTGGACTTTATTTCTGCGCGAGCCCTAAGTGCCGTGACGATCGGTGTGGCGTCGCGGCTCACACCGCGTCCTCCGTCGAGCGAAGTGCTGCAAGCAACTCGTCCTGGCTGGTGATCATCGAGGCGAGGATGTGCCTCGCGGACCTGAGCAGATCGGCGACGTCCGGGGTCGACAGGGTGTAGAGCACCGTCGACCCCTCGCGCGAGGATGTGACCAGGCCCGCTCGCCGCAGCACCCCCAGCTGCTGCGACATGTTCGACGGCTCGACATCGACGTCGTGTCCCGCGACCACCACACGACTTGAAGAAGTCTGCATGTTGTGAAGTGGCCAGCTGCCCCGTGCTAGTAGGTCGGGAGCGGTGCGTACGCCGACGAGGTGCCGTGGGCGGCGGTCTGCGGAGCCGGGGCGGGCTGCGGCGCGACAACAAGCGGGCAGTCGATCCGGTCCACGACGCCGCGGGCCAGCGAATAGAGCCGCCACGACCAGGTGATCCGGTGCATGTGCGGCCTGCCGACCACGACCATCGATACCCCGCGGGCCGCGCGTGCGATCGCCTTCCCGGCGTCGTCGAAACCGGATTCATAGCGGACCGACACGCTCGGGTACTGCTCCTGCCATCCGGCCGTGATCTCGGAGATATCGCGACGTTCGGTCTCGACGGCGTCGGTGCCGGCCGCCGGGTCGATGGCGTGGAAGACCACCAGGTCTCGCCCGCTCACGTCGGCCTCGCCGAAGGCGAACTCGAGCAATGCCGTGGCGCTCGTGTTGCCGTCCAGGCAGACGAGCACAGATCCGGCGGCCGCCTCCGGCGATTTCCAGCCGGCCGGAACAGTGACGAGTGGGCAGAACGCGCTGCTGGCCAGTGCGGACGAGACGTCTCCGTCGAGCAGTCGTTCGGCCCAGTGCTCGTGGCGTCCCGCCACCATCAGCGCGGACGTCTTCGAGAGCCGACGCAGAAACGGGACGACGGGCTCCTGAGCCATGACGACCTCGACGTTCATGTCGTCGGGCACGTCGAGCTGCTCGATGAGCGATGTCGTCGAAGCTCGGGCATCGGATCCGATGGCACGGACATCGTCGGCGGTGAAATAGCCGGCCGCCCAGGGGAAGGACCATGCATGTGCCAACACGAGATCCATTCGGCGCTCGTGAGCGAGTTCGAGTGCGTAGCGGACGACATCGATCGCCTCCGGGGAGTCATCGACTCCGACAACGACCCGGGACCTGTTGCTGACTACTGTCATGGCTTTCTCCTCCACCGTGCTGTCGGTCCACTGTGGCCCCGGCGGCGGCGCATGGCTGAGGGCTGCGGACCCCTCCGCAGGGGCCGAAGGTCCCGATCTGGACCGGGGGGCCATCCGGCGCGCATATGCTCACCGGCATGGCAGAAACGGACATGCGTGGCGACGACGCCAACGCGGGGCTCACGTTTCCGGACGTTCCGCAGCTTGCGCTCGACGAATTGCTCGTGCAGTTGATCGACCGGGCCGGCGACGTGGCGAGCGTACAGAGCCGCCTGCGCGGCCTCCTGCGGGCCAACCGCACGATCGCTGGAAATCTGGAGCTCCCGGTGGTGCTGCGCCACATCGTCGAGGCCGCGTGCGATCTGGTCGGCGCGCGTTACGGAGCGCTCGGCGTCATCGGCCCGGACGGCCGGCTGGAGCAGTTCATCCACGTCGGCATGCCCGCGGATCTCGTGAAGCGCATCGGCCATCTGCCCGAGGGCAAAGGCGTGCTTGGTGCACTGATCGAGGATCCCCGCACGATCCGGCTGACGCGCATCGCCGATCATCCGCGCTCGGCCGGATTCCCCGACGGGCACCCGCCGATGTCGAGCTTCCTCGGCGTTCCGATCACGGTTCGGAATCATGTCTTCGGCAACCTCTATCTCGCGGAGGGTCGCGGCGATCAGTTCTCCGCCGAGGACGAGGAACTGGTCCTGTCGCTGGCGGCAAGTGCCGCGGTGGCGATCGAGAACGCGCATCTCTACTCGACCGCACGACAGCGGGAGGAGGGCATGCGTGCCTCGACCGAGATGACCCAGCAGCTGCTGTCGAACACCGGCGACGACCCGTTGCAGACCGTCGCCGAACGGGCGTGGCGCATGTCCGACGCGGACATGGTCAGTCTCATCCTTCCCGTCGACGATCGACGTCTGATGGTGGAGGTCGCCGTCGGCGACGGTGCCGATCAGCTCGTCACGGCCACGTTCGACCGGGCCGGAACGCTTGCAGGGCAGGCGATAGACACCCGCAGGCCGGTCATGACGAGCGACCTCGCCAAGTCCGGCGGGTGGGTGGGTGATGCAGCGATCCTGCTCGCGGCAGGCCCGGTCGGGGCGGCGATGGCCATCCCGCTGACCGGATCCACCGGGCCGCGCGGAGCTCTGGTGATCACACGGCATGCGGGCCGGCCGGCGTTCGACGGCATCGACCTCGACGTCGCCACCACCTTCGCCGGCCATGCCGCCGTCGCGTTGGAACTGTCGGACGCACGGGCCGATCAGCAGAAGATGCTGCTGCTCGAGGATCGGGACCGGATCGCCCGCGATCTCCACGACCACGTCATCCAGCGCCTGTTCGCGGCCGGCCTGTCCGTCCAGAGCGTGGCGGGCTCGGTGCGCGAGGTCGCGACCCGTGAACGACTGTCACGGGTGGTCAACGACGTCGACGACACCATCCGCCAGATCCGTTCCACGATCTTCGAACTGCGCGGATCGGCCGTTCCCGGTGGCACGATCCGCACCCGGCTGCTCGACGTCATCGGCGAGACGCGACCGGCACTCGGATTCGACCCGCACGTGCGGTTCAGCGGGCCGGTCGACTCTGCAGTCCCCGAAGCCCTGGTCGACGACGTGACGGCGGTCCTGCGTGAAGCGTTGACGAACGTGGCGCGGCACGCGCAGGCCAAGAGCGTGAACGTCGAGATCGCCGCGACGGTGTCCCGTATCGACGTCACGATCGAGGACGACGGGGTCGGCTTGACCGGCGACGGTGTGCGTAGCGGCCTTGCCAACCTCGAGCGCCGCGCGACAGAGCACGCCGGATCGCTCGACGTCCTGCCGGCGGCCGGTGGCGGCACCCAGGTGCGGTGGTCGGTCCCGTTCGCCTAGGCCGGTCCGGCCCCGGTGGTCACGGCCGCACGCCCGCGAGATGGTCGCTGTCCGCCGTGCCTCGGGGAACGTCCACGCCGGCGGGAACGACAACGACCGGCACGCTGCTGGCCCGGAGGATCGACTGGCTCACAGATCCCAGCAGGAGCGAACGAAGCGGCCCGCGGCCACGCGTTCCGACGACGATGAGCGACGCATGCGTTGCGGCGATCAGCAGCGCACTGGTGGGGTGCCCGTAGATCGCGAGCTCGTCGACGACGACGTCGGCGGCGTGGTCGGCCTTCGCCTTGGTGACCGTCCGTAGGTCCCTGTGCAGGTGCATCGCTTCGACCCGTTCCACGTGGTTCGACACCTCGGCGATGTCGTCGTCGACGGCCGCTCGGGTCATCCAGTCGAATCGCCAGGCTCGGACGACGGTCAGCGGGAGCGCGTGAATGTGGGCGTAGCCGAGCGCGAAGTCCAACGCGGACAGCGATGCCGTCGATCCGTCGACACCGACGACCACCCTGCCTGCAGCTGGATCCTCGGCTGGGTGATCCGGTACAACGACCACGGGGGAGTGCGCGTGGGCCGACACGGCATGGCTGACCGAGCCGAGTGCGAGCTCTGCGACGTGGCTGACACCTCGCGCGCCGACCACGACCAGGTGTGCGGAGCGTGACGCTTCGATGAGGACGGTCTCCGGTGATCCCGTGTGTACAGACGTTGTCACGTCGAGGCCGGGGTGAGCGTCGCGGAGGGCCGCGGCTTCCTCCGCCAGCAGGCGTGCCAGATCCTCGAGTGCGCGATCCCGATACGTCCTGGCCACCGAGGGCTCGTAGACGGTCGCGGCAACCGCGACCCAATCGAAGGCGGCCAGCAGGTGCAGCGGGCGGTGCTCGGCGGTGGCGTTGTCGGCTGCCCAGCGGGTTGCCCGGCGACAGCCCGGCGATCCGTCGAAGCCGGCCAGGATCCGATCCGACGTGTCATTCATCGGAGCCGCCGAGCATCTGCAGGACCTCGGCGACAGGCCGCCGCGGTGTCTGTGCGGTCGGCCGGCCATGCCCGATTCGCATGATCATCTGAAACTTGCGCCGCGGGCCACGGGGATCGCGCACCAGGTCGCGCAGGTCCGGGTATTCCAATGCCGCGTTGAGGAACGAGGCCGACAGGTCGTACGTCGTCGCAAGCAGCAGGAGCCGTTCGAGTGCCTGGCCGGCGGCGAGCCAGTCCTGCGGGCCGTCGGATGTCGTCGACAGAACGGCGATCGCCGGATGCGATTCGGGCTGTTCGACCGGTCGGTGTGCATCGTGCTGGACATGGCCGAAATCGCGGCCGACCAGCGGTTGTGCGTGCGCACGCGGCCCCAGGGCGACCGGCGGTATGCCGTCCCGGCGTGAGAGAGCCGGGTCGCCGATCCACAGTTCACGCTCGGCCCGGCGAACCGGATCGTAGGTGTCGTACCGCGTCGCCTCGGACGTCAGGTGTTCGAGCCGGTATCGCGAATACGGGTCCGTCAGCCATTCCAGGTACGCACCCTCGCTGGCTACCGCGGCGACGAGCCGATCGGCGATCTCGATCGGGATCGGCTCCTTCGTGAACGGCGCGCGATTCGTGTGCCGGATCGCGATGGCGTCGAAGAGAGTTCCCAGTCCGCGGTCCGGTTCGCCTGCGCACACATTCAGTCGTGCGATGTGGTCGAGGGCGTCGGCGCCGTCGGGGAAGGGATCGACCGATACGGCCAGCCGGCTGTGTGCAGCAGCGACACGGAGGTTGAACAGCGCAGCTCCACAGCTGATCGTCCGTGCTCGATGGTCCGGGTCGGCCACGCGGAGATCACGCGAATCGTCTGCGTACACGTCGATCCCGCCGGCGTCGGCAACGAATCTCCACGGTTGGGTGTTGTGCATCGACGGAGCCAGGGTGGCAGCGGCCACCAGGTCTCGGAACTGCTCGGTCCACGCGGGCTTCGTGGTCGTGGAGCTCACGGCAGTCACATCCCATCTGCAGGTCGGCCGCCCGGATGCGGTCTCGTTCGATCGTGGTCGGTCTCGCACCACGACCGAGGAGTCAAGACGACCATCCGGGGCGTGATCGAACCAGTGCCGTAGGTCCGCGCCACAGAGTCGAAGGTCCCGCCACGATCAGGGGCCGGGCCGGCCCGGCCCGCCGCCCACGTCGTCCGCGGACCCGACTCCCCAGACCTCGCGCAGGTGCAGGAGACGGCTCAGCTCCCGGAGCGCGTGGGTGTGGAGGTCGACCGTGAGCGAGCCGGGCGCCGACGGGCCCCGGCGGAACTGCGCATGAATATAGGGGAACTCCGGCGGCCCGTCGCAAGACACGCGTTCGAGAACCGCCTGTCCAGGCAGGCCGTTGTGCTCGACGTCGCCGCCCGACAGCACGGCGACGCCAGCCAGGCCGAGGTCGTCTGCACTGATCGTGTCGGCGGGGTCTCGCGTGCCCAGGCAGTCGTTCAGCTCCGCGATCTGCGTCATCTCGACGGTGTGCGTCGTACGAGAAACAGCGTGCTTGTGCTGCATAGCGGACCCTCGATGCTCATGAGCTTTCCGGATCTCAGTCAACGCCGCTCGCGGATGCGGCCACAGGGCCGAAGGTCCTGCGCCGTGCCGCGCGGTCTCTGGCCCGGTTCAAGCCGGGCAGAGGCCGCGCGAGGACTGACCGGGCTCCCGGCCACCGCGTCGTACCGGGCGACAACTCGACGTGGGGCGCATGCGGCCCACCGGGCTGGATAGGATCAGTGGCCCGCGGCTTCCGGCGGGGCGGTAGCTCAGTCGGTCAGAGCAGGGGACTCATAATCCCTCGGTCGCGGGTTCGATCCCCGCCCGCCCCACACACGTCTGACCTGCGGAAACAGGGCCGGGGCCAATCTTTGCGAAGGGCCGTGGTGCCATCTTGGTTGCCTTTGGTACCAGGCACCGCCGGATGGGATGTCCAGGTTTGGAGGCCAGCGGTGCAGGCGGCTGCCTCACCGCGCTGCGGCAGAGAGGTCCTCAACCTGCCTGCGTCACGTCCGGATCGGGCCGCTCCGTTTCCCTGTCGCTGTCCTGCGGAACGCATCTGTGCGTGTGCCGGGGGTCAACAGCACCGTCCCCGATGATCTGCTCGATCGAGGTTGCGGTCCGCGCTGGTGGCCGTCCCAGTAGGGATCGCTGTCCGGGCGGCGAAGGACAACGGGTCCGGCTTCTTACAGTGCCACC
>DAIQRJ010000047.1:0-30668 GCA_036786375.1 Actinopolymorphaceae bacterium | reverse complement strand
TCGGCACCTCAATACGAATCCTCAGCCCACCCTAAGTTATCGGTATTGCGCCTAGCCCGCCGGTCAGGCGATCCGCTCGAGCAGGTCGCACAACTGCGCGAGTTGGTCGGCGTCGAGGGCTTCCATCCGCTGCTCCAGCGTCGATCCGACCGTCGCGCCACCGGCGGCCAGGAGCGTGCGGCCGGTTGGCGTCAGGGTGTGGGCCAGCTTGTTGCCCGTCCGGTTGCGTGCGACCAGGCCACGATCGACGAGCGGCGTGACCAGGGTTCCGAGCGACTGGTCGGACTGGAGTGTGCGGGTGGCGAGCGCGTGCCCGGTCAGCCCCGGCTCGTCCGCGATCACCTGCAGCACGGCCCATTGCGCGAGGTTGGTGTCGTGTTCGGCGAGCGCGGCGTCCAACACCATCAGGTTGCGCCGCTGGACCCGCCGGATGAGCATGCCGGCCGTTCTCGCGGTCGCTCCGGCCACGGTGGCCTCCTCTGGTTGTGCGTCACCCTAGATCCCCGCGAGGTTCCTTCCGGTGTGGGGATCGACGCCGTCCAACTGCTCCATGCCGCGAATGGTCCGGATCGGTCAGGCGATCAGCGAGAAACACGACAGCGCCATCCCGACAGCCGCGATCGCCAGTGTCGGGCGGATGCCGAGTGTGCTCCCGAGCAGCCCGCCGACGACGGCTCCGACCGGCCTGATTCCGTAGTTGCATCTGCGCGGCATCATCAACGACGGGCGCACCCTGCTCGACTGTCGACCCCTTCAGTTGGGGACCACGGTCACCGCACAGCGGAGTCCGGGCGTGCGGCTCAGGCGGGCGTCGGCCGTCGCGTTGTAGGCACCGAGGTTGTCGCGCAGCTCCCACACCCGGCCAAGGAGGGTGCCGGCGGCATACCGCGTGATCCCGATCCGTCGCCAGGTGTCGAGCGCGGTCCAGGCGGCTTGGGCAGGCACGTCGCCGGCGAGCACGCGCCGACACGGCGGCGGACGCATCGACGACGATCACGTCTCGTCGCGCCCGGCCTCGATGTCGGCGACGATCGTGGCGGATTCACCGCCGAGGTCCGGCAGCGCGCCTAGACGTCCTGCGTTGTCGACCCGCTTCGACGACTCGGCCAGCTCCCGGACCGCCACGGCGCTCACCGACGTCGAGGCGAGCACGGCCAGTCGTTCCAGCCGCTCGATCACATCGTCGGGAACGTTGCGCAGGTAGAGCGTTCGCATGTTGCTAGCAAGGTGCTATCGCGTCACGCGCTCGATTCAGGCTCCGACCTGGCCGGCCGGCATGACGGCACGATCGGCCGCGTCGGTCCCGGCCTCCCATCCGCGCCGATTGAGATTGCGTCCGACGACGGACGACTTGACGTGCGGGAAGAGCCGCTCGTACTCCTCGCCGATCGCCTCGTCCTGCCGTGCGAAGACCGGCACCAACGCCGACCCGTAGGTAGCCGCCGCCTCGTCCGACGCGGTGTCGAGCCGCTGGCCGATGCGGGTCGCGTAGGCGATGAGGAAAGAGCGCCGGAACGACGAGGAGCGGTTGACGCTGTGTGCACGAGACGCCTCACCGGCTTCGGTCATGGCCCGCGTGGCCTGGATCAGCAGCGAGGTGAAGAGCATCTCGATCTGTTCGAGGTCGGTCGGGACACCGACGATGGTCATGCTGGCGGCGAAGTCCGACCAGGCCGCCCGCACCCGGTTGGCCTCGGCGACCCCGTTGAGCAGGATGGCTTTCTCGAGGGCGTACGGGTTGTCGATGTGGATGCGCCGGCCGATCACGGTGATCGAGTCGCCGGCTTCGGCGTGGACGAGCGCCTCGTCGATGGCGTGCCGCGTCATCAGGTCTTGAGCCTTGGCGGTGAGCGCTTCGGCTTCCGCGGGATAGTCCGTCGCCTCGGCCTTGGCGAGGAGCGCGCGGATACGGGTCAGCAGCTTGGGATCGGACGCGGAACTCGTCGATGTGATGGGGACGGGTGCCGGCCGTCCGGATGCGCCGTCGAGTCGACCCCACGACGACGGCTTCGGCATCAGCACCTGGGTGGCGGGCAGCGTCCGGAGCCAGCCCAGCACGGTGAGGGCCACCGTCCAGTCCGCTTCGGTCGCGCGGCCGCCGGAGCGCAGGAGTTCGACGACCGGCAATGCACGGCCGACGTCCTCGCCCAAGGCCTCCAACTGCCCGCGCCACTCCTGCGGAGCACGCTCGAGCGCGCCCGTCTGAGCGGCCTCGGCGAGGATCACGTGCGTCACCCACTGGGCGGCCCTCGCCGTCGACTGCCGGCGGACGACGTGCTGGACGTCGAGCGGCTGCCAGCCGCGCTCCCAGCACTGCGCGAGGCTCGCGGTCACCTCGTGGGTGACCATCGGCGCGGGGTCTCGCTCCGGGCCGGACGCCTGCCGGCTCAGCACGGTGAGTGTGGTGACCGCCATGGTCGCGTCCTCGGGCGACTTGGTCAGCACGATGGCGGCGCCGTCGATGAGGTGTCGCACCTGGGTCAGGCTGAAGTGGGGATCGGGCTCGCGCCTGGTCTCCGGCGGCCTCGGCGCTGCCCGCGGTGGGGGTGGCGGGGACGGATGGGTAGAGCCCATCAGGTCGTCGAAGCTCCATCCCGTACCCGGTCGAGCCGACGACGATCCGTCGGCGCTCCGGCCGGACCGCTTGCGGTCACGCCGGTTGGATGCTCGTCGCTGCCGATTGTCTTTACCCATGTCCCGGATTCTGCCGGTCGCCGCCGACGGTGCCGCGCGGGCTGTGGACAACCCCGCGGCGATGGACTGAGACTGCGGAACGACCGCACGTCATCGGCCCGGCGTGCGGTGGTTCTGCAGTCTGACCGCGCAGGGGAGGCGTCAGCCGCTCGCCATGTCGACGAAGCGCGAGTAGTGCCCCTGGAACGCGGTGGTGATCGTGGCGAGCGGACCGTTGCGGTGCTTGGCGAGGATGAAGTCGGCCTCGCCGGGACGCGTGCTCTCCCGCTCGTACTGGTCGTCGCGGTGCAGCAGGATCACCATGTCGGCGTCCTGCTCGATCGCGCCGGACTCACGCAGGTCGGACAGCATCGGTTTCTTGTCGGTGCGCTGCTCGGCGCCACGGTTGAGCTGGCTGATTGCCACGACCGGAACTTCGAGCTCCTTGGCCAGCAGCTTCAGCGACCGGGAGAACTCGGCGACCTCCTGCTGGCGGCTCTCGACCTTCTTGCCCGAGCTCATCAGCTGCAGGTAGTCGACGACCACGAGCTTGAGGTTGTTCCGCTGCTTGAGCCGCCGGCACTTGGCCCGGATCTCCATCATCGTCATGTTCGGCGAGTCGTCGATGAACAGCGGGGCCTCACTGACCTCGGCCATCTTGGCGGCCAGCTTCGACCAGTCGTCGTTGCTCATCGAGCCCTGACGCATGTGCTGCATGGAGACCTTGGCCTCGGCCGCCAGCAGACGCATGGTGATCTCGGTGCGGCCCATCTCCAGCGAGAAGATCACCGACGTCATGCCGTGCTTGATCGAGCACGACCGCGCGAAGTCCAACCCGAGTGTCGAGTTGTGAGTCGGGATGCACGAGCGCCCGGCAAGGTAGAGGTGATCGGCGGCGACGACCTGCACACACCGCACCGGCACCGACGCGACCTTGCGGACGTCGGTGACCGTCCGCGCTTGATCTGAGTACGCGACAACGAGAGACCCCGGGGTAGCCCGAAGCCCGAGCGAGTGGACGAGTTCACGCACCCCCGTCGCGAGGTCGGCCGAGCACGCCTCGAACACGATCGACCCGTCGGAGGAAGGACTCCCTCCGCTCGCGAGGAGACCGGCGAGAAGGGCTCGCCGTTGGCTCTCAGACGCCCGGAGGTACGCGGGCGGAATGTGCTTCCTCGCGACAACACCGAGGGCGTCGAGCGCATCGGAGCGATACCGCGATGCTGCCGGTGAGGTGTCACCCAGCCAGAGCCCGAGCACATACGCGGGCATCGGGAGATCGGCTGTCGGCAACTGGAATGCAGCCGCCAGCGCGACCTCGGGACGTCGCCCCTCATCGCCGGCTGCGTTGCGAAGCGCCCCGGCCAACTGAACTGTGGTCGCCACCTGCGCGCGCTCCATCGTCGCCAGGAGCTCGGAGGTACCACCGTCGACCGCCGCCCGGGCGCTCGAGGGGCAAACCCGCTGCGCCCGTGTCGTCGTCACCCACTGGTGCTCGGCGTCGGCGACGACCACCGAGCCGTCGGAGAACTCGACCTCGTAGCACGGCCGGTCGGTCATGACATCGGTTGCCGCGACCACCTGCGTCGGTCGTCCGTCCGCCCCGATGAGGGCATCGCCGACCGCAACCTCGCCCATGGTCGTCCAGCCGGTCGGCGTCGGCAGCGGGGTGTCGAGCGCGAGGGCCTTCCCGATCCCCGGTCGAGCTGCCACCACGATGAGCTGGCCCGAGTGCAGGCCCGTCGTCACGCGGTCGAGATCGGCGAACCCGGTCGGCACACCGACGAGCTGCCCACCCCGCGAGCTGGCCGCCTCGATCTCGTCGAGCGTCGCCTCCATGATGTCGGAGAGCGGCATGTAGTCCTCGGACGCACGCTTCTCGCTCACCCGGTAGATCTCGGCCTGCGCGGCGTCGACGATCGAGTCGACGTCGCCCTCGCCGCCGTAGCCGAGCTGCACGATCTTCGTCCCGGCTCCGACGAGGCGGCGCAGCGTCGCCTTCTCGTGCACGATCTCGGCGTAGTAACCGGCGTTCGCGGCACTCGGGACACTGGCGATCAGCGTGTGCAGGTAGGACGCCCCGCCGATGCGGGTCAGCTCGTTGCGCCGGCTCAGCTCGGCAGACACGGTCACCGCGTCGGCCGGTTCACCGCGACCGTAGAGGTCGATGATCGCGTCGTAGACGGTCTCGTGCGCCGGCCGGTAGAAGTCGTTGCCCATCAGCAGTTCGACGACGTCGGCGATGGCGTCCTTGCTGAGCAGCATGCTGCCGAGCACGCACTGCTCGGCAGCGACATCCTGCGGGGGAAGGCGATCGAGCCCAGACGGACGTCGGTCCTCGTCACGCTGCGGGCTCGGGAATTCAGCCAGACTCACTGCTCCCGGACCTCCCCCTTGTTCTCGGACACCGCTGCGCAAGCGCAAGGCTGGTGGACGTGCAGCGTCATTGTCAGACACGTTCTTGTTGGGCACGTTCTGGTTGGACAGCGTCGCGTCGGACAGGTTCTGGTTGGGCAGAGTCGTGTCGGACGGGTGCGAGTCGGTACCGGCCATGCCACCAGGTGTACGGGTGAGCATCGACAGTTTTGTTCGATACCGTGCGGCCGGGTCGATCGACAGGCCGCGTTGCGAACCTACTGCCGAGCGCTCGCCCTGCGAAAGCCCGCTCTCCACAGGCTCTGTGGACAACGGTGGAGTCGCTGTGGACGGGTATCGAGACGGTTGTGCACAGTCTGGGGATAGAGCTGGGGACAACTTTTCGAACTCACCGACCACGACTCGGCACGACGTGCCCGTTCACCTGTCCACACGGGTGTGGACGAAGAAAGTTCGGAACTATCTCGACAGGCGAACACAAGCCGAGCCACCATCCGTCCCACCGTTCACTCAACGCAACAGACGATCGCGGAGATCGCGGGCGAACTCCGCATGCGGCTCCGGCCGGGTGAGCCCGACGACCACGAACAACCCGAGCGCGAGCATCAACCCGAACACCCAGCCGAAGGTCCGGGCCGCGTAGGTGGCGCTGAGCCGCTCGTCGATCTCGTTCACGCCCAGCCGACCGTCCGCCGTCGTGTCGCGGAGGAGCTGCGCGAACGGCTCACGATCGGCATCGCTCGCCCGCCGCGAAGCCCGGCGTCCAGGGCTCGGGTCGTCGGCCGGGATCACCACGAGCCGCCACCGCCGCCACCCCCGCCGCCACCGACGCCGCCGCCACCCCCGCCGGAGCTCGATGCCGACGTCATCGCGCTCGACATGCCGGAGCTGAAGGAGCTGAGCCCGGAATTGAAGTTGTCGAATCCGCCGCTGCCCACGTACCAGCCGGCGTACGGCATCGAGTTGCCGGCCCCGCCGGCGACCGTTGCCAGTGCGTGCTGGAACGTCGAGACCCAGTGATCGGCGAGGTCGAACGCGATCGCGAACGGCAGGTAGCGGTTGAAGATCTCCTCGCGCTCCTCGAACCGGATCTGGTCTGCCTCGGCGGTCGCGAGGTAGCGGCGGAACGCGAGCCCGTCGGCACGCACCGCAGAGCCCAGCGCCGTTCGCGCCGGCATCGCGCGGGTCATCGCGAGGCAGACGATCCCGACGACCATGATGCCGAGGCCGGCCGCGCCCCAGCCGACCTGGCCGCCGGCGATCATTGCTGCGAGCCCGCCGAGCAGGAGTACGGCACCCAGGACGGTCCAGCGGGTCCGGGTGCTGCTGGGCTTGCGCGGGAACCAGCCGAGCTCGACCGACCGTTTCTCGATCCTGGTCTGCGTCTCGCCGCTGATGGTGGCGAAGCCGTTCTTCTGCTCGCTGAGCAGGAGCGACGTCTCGCCATGGAACACGCCGCCGAGCAGTTCCCGCTCGTACATCTCCAGGTCGTCCGCCGGTTTCGCCGACCGCTCGAGCCGGTGATCCGGCTTCTTGCGCCGCCAGTGACCGCCTTCGTCGATCTCCTCGATCCTGAGGTAGCCGCGGACGGCGAGGTCGATCAGCGTCGCCGTGACACCGCGTTGGTCGGTCTTCTCGTTCAGCAGCATCGCGAGCTCGGCGGGGCGCACACCAGCCGGCGGGGTGAACGCCACCGAGGTGGCGCCGCCGGTTCCGCCGACCTGCACCGCCGACTCCTGCCCTGCCACCGGTGCCAGTCCGGGGATCTGACCGACGTAGGAACTGTCCCGACCACTTCGGCGCCAGCCGGCGATGAGGGCGCCGAGTCCGGCGAGCAGCGCGAGGACGCCGGCGCCGATGCCCACCTTGCTGCCGGTGAAGAACCACGCGAACGTGACGTTGTGCCGCAGGATCGGGCCGAGCCCGCTGATGCTCCCGGCCGGGAAGCCGTAGTCGACGGTCACACCCTCGCCGGCGGCCAACCCGGTCGCGGTGAAGGTGGCTCCGTTGTGTTGACACGTCTTGGTCGAGCCGGTGTCGCCCCGCACGCAACTTACCGGCGTGGCGGTCGGCGAAGACATCGTCACCGTCGCCTTGTCGATCGGGACGCTCCACTCGGTGCCGATGGCGTCCCAGGCCAGATCGATCGTGTTGCGCGGATTGTCCTTGCCGGCCGGCGGAAGGAACGCGCCCTCGACGACATAGCTGATGACGTAGGTGTGGGAGCCGGTGATCGTCTTGTTCTTGTCGCCGACCTTGATGACCTTCTGGCCGTTGCTGTTGTCGGTCGCCACAACGGCCTTCTTGCCGTCCTGGGTGACCTTGATGTCGGCGAGTTTCCAGATGCGGTGGTAGGTGTCGTCCCAATAGTCGCTGGTCGGGATGTTGCGATAGATGCCGTGCCTGTCGTTGGAGCCGAAGTCGTAGGCGATCGTCTCCTTGACCGCCAGGTCACCATCGTTCTCCGCGGTGAGCGCGACCTCGTATGCGGAGATGTGTTCGGTGACGGCCGCGCGAGCGTGCCGGGCCGGGGCGAACACGAGTACGCCGGCGGTCGAGATCACGACCGCGAGGAGGAGGAACAGCGAGATCAATCGTCGTCGACGCATACGGAACACTAACGTCCGCGACGATCTCGGCTGCGCCGCCGTTGCGGCCGGATCCCTCGTACACACTGTCCCTCATGCGCATCGTGGTGATCGGCGGGACGGGACACGTCGGAAGCTTTCTGGTCCCGAGGCTCGTCCGGTCGGGACATCAGGTCGTCAGCATCAGCCGTGGGACGCGACGGCCCTACGTCGAGGATCCCGTGTGGGCCGACGTCGAGACGTTGGCGGTCGATCGTGACGCCGCCGACGCCGACGGGTCGTTCCCGGGGTTGGTCCGCGACCTGCATGCCGACGTCGTCATCGACATGGTCTGCTTCACCCTCGACTCCGCCCGGCTGCTCGTCGACGGCCTCCGAGGGCACGTCGACCACCTCATCCACTGCGGTTCGATCTGGCGGCACGGCCCGAGCCTGAAGCTGCCCGTCACCGAAGAGACCGAGTCCGAGCCGATCGGGGAGTACGGGATCCAGAAGGCCGCGATCGCGAGACTGCTGCGGGACGAGACCGCGACGGGCGGCCTGACTACCACGTCACTGCATCCCGGCCACATCAGCGGCCCGGGCTGGCAGGTGGTGAACCCGATCGGCAACCTCGACCCAGGGGTCTGGCAGGCACTGTCGGGCGGCGCCGAGATCGCCGTTCCCGGGAACGGCGCCGAATCGCTCGCGCACGTCCACGCCGACGATGTGGCGCAGGCATTCGCTCTCGCGGTCGAGCATCGCGACGCGGCCGCCGGCGAGGACTTCTCCGTCACCGCGGCGTCGGCGCTGACGGTGCGGGGATTCGCGCGGATCGCGGCCGGCTGGTTCGGCCGGGAGGCCCACCTGCGCCCGGTCAGCTGGGCCGAGTTCCGTGCATCGACACCGGCCGCGCACGCGGACGCGACCTGGGATCACCTGTATCGCAGCCCGAACATGTCGATCGACAAGGCGCGCCGGCTGCTCGGATACGAGCCGGCGTACGAACCCGAGCAGGCCGCCTACCAGGCGGTCCGCTGGCTGGTCGAGCACGGCGAGCTCGAAGTCGCGAGGCCCTTCGTGGCGTGACCGCGCGGCCGGGCGGCTCAGCTGACGTCGATCCAGCCGAAGGATCGCTCGACGGCCTTGTGCCATTGGGCATTCGCTGATTCGCGCTGGTCGTCTGACCACTGCGGTTCCCAGCGTCGCCCCTCCCGCCAGTTCGCGGTCAGCTCGTCGGTGGACGCCCACACGCCGACCGCGAGACCCGCCGCGTACGCGGCACCGAGCGCGGTCGTCTCGGCGACGACCGGCCGGCTGACCGGCACGCCGAGCACGTCGGCCTGGATCTGCATGCAGAGATCGTTCTGGGTGACCCCACCGTCGACCTTGAGTACGTGCAGCTCGACCCCCGAATCAGCCGTCATCGCGTCGGCCACATCCCTGCTCTGGAAGCAGATCGCCTCGAGTGTGGCGCGGGCGAGGTGGGCGTTGGTGTTGAACCGGGAGAGCCCGACGATCACCCCTCGGGCATCGGAACGCCAGTACGGCGCGAACAGGCCCGAGAAGGCGGGCACGAACGACACGCCACCGTTGTCAGGCACCTGACGGGCGAGCTGCTCGCTGTCGGCCGCGCCCGAGATGATGCCGAGCTGGTCGCGCAGCCACTGGATGGCCGAGCCGGTGACGGCGATGCTTCCTTCCAGGGCATAGACCGCGGGTTCGCCGGCCCACTGATACGCCACCGTGGTGAGGAGTCCGTGCTCCGAGCGCACCCGCGTGGTGCCGGTGTTGGCGAGCAGGAAGTTGCCGGTGCCGTAGGTGTTCTTCGCCTGGCCGGGTTCGAAGCACACCTGCCCGACGGTGGCGGCGTGCTGATCGCCGAGAACGCCGGTGATCGCGACGCCCGCCCCCATCGCGGTGCCGTCGGCGGTCACGCCGAACGCATCCGGCGACGAGCTGGGCGCGATCGTCGGGAGCATCTGTCGCGGAACATCGAACAGGGCAAGGAGGTCGTCGTCCCAGTCGAGCGTGTCGAGGTTGCAGAGCATGGTGCGGCTGGCGTTCGTGACGTCGGTGACGTGAACGCCGCCGTGGACGCCGCCGGTCAGGTTCCACAGCAGCCAGGTGTCGGCAGTGCCGAACAGGGCGTCGCCGGCGTCGGCGGCCCGTCGTAGTCCGTCGACGTTCTCGAGCAGCCAAGCCAGCTTGCCGCCGGAGAAGTAGGTGGCCGGCCGCAGGCCCGCCCTGGCCCGGATGAGCTCGCCGTGCCCGTCGCGCTCGAGCCTGCTGGCGAGCCGGTCGGTACGGGTGTCCTGCCACACGATCGCGTTCGCGTACGGACGCCCCGTGCGCCGGTCCCAGACGAACGTCGTCTCACGCTGGTTGGTGATACCGAACGCCGCGAGGTCGCTCCCGGTCAGCCGCGCCTTCGCCAGCGCGGTCGCGATGACCGCGTTGGAGCGTTCGGTGATCTCGATCGGGTTGTGCTCGACCCAGCCCGGCTGCGGCAGGATCTGCGCGTGCTCGAGCTGGTGCCGCGCGACTTCGGCACCCTCGTGGTCGAAGATCATGAACCGGGTGCTGGTGGTGCCCTGGTCGAGGGCGCCGACGAACTCTGGCATGGCGGTGAGGCCTCCTCGCGGGCGGTTCCGGTCGGCGTGCCGATCTGAGATCGCTGCCAACCTACCCGTGGCCGCGGGCACGGACGAGAACCCGGACGGTCATACCGATGGGCGAGAATCGGCCACATGCCTGCCGTCAGCCACCACCGGCAGATCCTCCACCTGGCGATCCCGGCCTTCCTCACCCTCGTTGCCGAACCGCTGTTCCTGCTGGCCGACTCCGCGATCGTCGGCCACCTCGGCACCACGCAGCTGGCGGCCCTCGGCGTCGCCGGGACGATCGTCACGACCATCGTCGGCCTGTGCGTGTTCCTCGCCTACGGGACAACCGCGGCGGTGGCCAGGGCCGTCGGGGCGGGCGATGGGCGACGCGCGCTGCAGCTCGGCATCGACGGCATGTGGCTCGCCGTCGTCGTCGGCGTGGTCTCGGTGGTGGTGCTTGAGGTGACCGCGCGCTGGCTGGTCGAGCCGTTCGGCGCCGGCCCGGCCGTGGCCGACGACGCCCTCGGCTACATCCGTATCGCCGCGCTCGGCGTCCCCGCCCTCTTGGTCGTGCTGGCCTCCACCGGAATCCTGCGAGGGTTCGCCGATACCCGCACCCCGTTAGTCGTCACGGTGATCACCCAGCTGCTCAACATCGGCGCGAACCTGTTGCTGGTCTACGGAATCGGCTCGTGGAGCGGGTTCGGACTGCGCGGCTCGGCGCTCGGCACGGTGATCGCCCAGACCCTCGGCGCGATCGCATTCGCCGGTGTCGTGGTGCGGCTGGCGCGACACCATCGGGTGAGCCTGCGGCCCGACCTGCCGGGTGTCCGCGCGTCGGGCGCGACGTCGGTGCCGCTGATCATCAGGACACTGACACTGCGGATCGCGTTGCTCTCGACCGTCCTCGTGGCGAGTGGCTTCGGGCCGGCGGCACTCGCCGCGCATCAGGTGGCGATGAACGTCTGGAACCTGCTGGCGCTCGCCCTCGACGCGGTCGCGATCGCCGCGCAGACGATCACCGGCCAGTCACTCGGCGCGGGCGATTCCTCGCAGACCCGTGCTGTCACCCGGGTGATGCTGAAGTGGGGGGTCGCCGCCGGGGTCGTGCTCGGGATCCTGCTGGTGGCCGGGCATCGGATCATCCCGGCTCTGTTCACGACCGATCCGGTGGTGCGCTCGGCACTCGCAACCGTGCTGCTGATCGCCGCGGTGTGGCAACCGGTGAACGGGATCGTGTTTGTGCTCGACGGTGTGCTGATCGGGGCCGGCGACGCCCGCTATCTGGCGCTCGCGGGGGTACTGACGCTGGTGGTCTTCGTCCCGCTGCTCGTGCTGGTGTGGCGGTTCGACGGCGGGTTGCCCTGGCTGTGGTGGGCGTACGGCGCGTTCATGCTGGCCCGGATGGTGACATTGCTGCACCGCCAGCGCGGCACTGCCTGGCTGCGGTTGGGTGCCTCGCTGCGGTGACCCACCCCGCTCGGATCAGTGCGTCCCCGGCTCACCCGGCCTGGTCACGACGCTCGGCCAGGCCGACGAGGTTGCCTTCGCTGTCGCGAATGAACGCCATCCATTCGTCCTGCCCCGGCGGCCCGAACATGCCGTCGGTGTCGGGGAAGATCACGTGCGGTTCGTGGGTGATCTCGACGCCGTGGCGGCGCAGGTCGTCGAGCTTCGCGACGATGTCGTCGACCCGCAGGTAGAGCAGGGCTCCGGTCGTGCCGTTGCGATCGAGCAGCAGACGGGTGCCTCCGAGCGGGAAGAACGCCAGCCCAGGCGGATCGAAGCTGGCGATCGGCTCGTCTCCGAGCAGGTCGCGGTAGAACGCGATCGCCCGGTCGAGATCGGCAACCGGTATAGCGATCTGATGAATGTCCATGGCCAGCTCTCCCGTCCGACACGCAGCGTCCGACACTCCACGATCGGTAGGGTCACTACTGAATACGGTAGGGATGCTAAACATATGCCATGGCTACTGGCAAGCCCTCCGATTCGGATCCGCCGCGCACCGCGACCGCATCGGCGTTGAACTCGGGTGCGATCCACCTGCTCCGGGCGCTGCACCTGGTCGACCGCCGCACCCCGCTGACACCAGCCCGGCTGTCGGCGTTGTCCGTGCTGGTCTTCGGCGGGCCGCGCAGCCTCGGCGAGCTCGCGCGCACCGAGGATGTCGCGAGCCCGACCATGACGCGGATCGCAGACGGTCTGGTCGAGGACGGGCTGGCCCGGCGCTCGACGCGCGCGTCGGATCAGCGGGTGGTCGAGCTCTCGGCGACACCGAAGGGGCGTCGGCTGATGCTGGCGGCACGCGACCGTCGGCTGGCAGCGCTCGACGCGGCGATGGAGACCCTGACGCCGACCCAGCGACGGCGACTCGCCGCAGCCGCGCCGGCGATCGACATCCTGGCCACGGCGTTGCGGGTGGACGCGGACGATCGGGCCGGATCGCGGACGAGCCGTTCGGTCAGGCGGGCTCGATGATCGCGAGCGGGTCACCGTCGTTGACGACGTCGCCCTTGGCGACCCGGATGTCGACGACTTTGCCCGCGACCTCGGCGAGCACGGGAATCTCCATCTTCATCGACTCGAGCAGCACAATCGGGTCCTCGGGGGCGACGACCGTGCCGATCTCGACGCACACCTCGAGGACGTTGGCGACGAGTTCGGCTTCGACGGTGTGACTCACGGAGCCGAGTGTCCCACGCGGGCTGCTGGGCCGGCTCCGACCGCGACGGCCGGTGCTGAGGATGCCTGGGTCCATCCCGTGCGCGACGACGTGTCGGGTGAGGTGCGCAACGCACTAAGCATGCGCGGCGGGCACCCTGCCCCGTCGGCCGTCTACGGATGTCCGGCGAAGCACGGTCGTCCGGCGAATGGCGCTCAGACTGGCCAGCTTGGGACAATGCCACAGTCCTACGCGACGGACAGAGCCGACGACCCGGCGCCCGCACCAACTCCTACGTCGACCGGAGGCCGAGAACGTCATCGGCCCAAGATCGAGACCGTCGCCGTGTCTCGATACAGTGATCAACATCTTGAAGGGAGCCCTATGCCTTCATGGTGACGGTCTCGACAGTCCTGCTGACAAACCGACTACGGATTGAAAGGCAATGAAGTGTCAACAATCACCGAGAGCGACTACGACCATTGGCGCCAACACGGATATGTCATCGTGCAGCTTCTGACCGATGCGGAGGCGGCGGCGGCAATCGACAACATCAACGAGTACCTACCGACCTGGGATGAGTACGTGCGTCGGCCGCGCTGGTTCCAAGCGACCATCGGCAGTCCGGTCCGTGGTCCCGGTCAGGGAGCGGAGTTCCCCTACGTTGGTCAAGCGCTCAACAAAACCACAATTCACCCGGACTACCTCGCATTCGCCGAACGCGTGATGGGGACAGATCGCATCATGCTCAGCCATGGGCAAATGGGTGGGAAATACGCCGGCACACGAGATTTCGAGCAAGAACTTCACAGGGACTACGGAAACAACACGCTCGTCGTGCCACGCCCAGACTCCGACATCGTGGATCTTCCCATGATCGTTTACTACACGGACGTCACGATTGACCTCAGCCCGACCTATGTGGTGTCCCAGGAGTTCACCAGGAACATCCCACTCACTCCGCGTTCGTTGAGCCGGGAACAGTATCCGGAGCACTACGAGCAGGAAGTGCCCGTGACAGTGCCTGCGGGCTCGGCAGTGATCTACTCGATGAATACGTTCCACCGTGGTTCAGCGATTCGTGCCTCAGAAGGCCTTCGGTACGCGCAGAACGTTGGCTTGAAGCGCATCGATGCACCGTGGTCGGGCCAAGTCACGTTCCAGCACGAGGGCGGCCGGCCGGAGATGGATGAATTCCTCGAGAATGCAGGTCCACGAGAGCGTGAACTCGTCGGATTCCCCCGAGTGGGTGATCCCTACTGGGACAAGATCACCATTGACGGAGTCGAGGGTCGCTACCGCGGTATGGACATGACGCCCTACCGAGACGCGTCGTAAGCACGGATCGATCTGACGTCAGCTGCCGCCTGCACTGACGTCGGCCGGCGGCGCGCCGGTTACGACCGGCCCGCCGCGGGCTCAGCGGGTGAGCAGCCATCGGCCAACGCGACCTCCGCGCCGTTGATCATGTCGGCTAGGAGCCCGACGTGATGCTTTCCGGAGTCAGCGCGAGCACCACTCGATCTGGGTCGATCGGTCGGTCGCCTGGGTCTTGACCTGGCTGATAGCGCGCGAACAGCCGCCGTGACAGTTCGGCATGGCCGTTCTCCTCGTGGGCCACGCCGTTGGCGACGACGTACCGGAGCGTCTCCGGGTCGTTGACGAGGATCGACACCTGCGGGTCCTTGGTGAACAACCGGTACTTCGCGCGAGACCGGAGGGTTGAAAAGCGGAAGGTCCGCCCGTCCCATTCGAACCAAACGACGCTGAGCTGCGGCGGCCGTCCCGGCCGGTTGAACCCCAGCACCGCGTGAAGTGGCTTGGCGAGGGTGGCGTCGATCTCAGGTGTGGTGTCCATGGTCTCCATGCTCAGAACTCGATGACGATCTTGCCGACGAGACGGCCGGCTTCGAGCCGGATCCTCGCAGTCATCCCGAGCTGAGCGCGCCGATGGGAACGCTTGTCACCGTGCACGTTCGTCCGCGCCGGCCCAACGATGGCGTAATCCCCGGCAAACGCTGCTCGCAATGGCCTCAAGTTGCCATCCGGCAATCGGTCGAGCCGTTCGAACTCCTCCTAGGCTGACCGGACGTCATCAACCGAAGGAGCTCATCGGTGAGCGGAAACCGGGCAGTCGCATACGTCGGACAAGGCAAGGTCGAGGTGCAGGACACACCGTATCCGGGCCTGGAGTTGCGAGACGGCCCCGGCGTGAATCCCGCCAACGTCGGACGGAGGACGCCGCACGGGGTGATCCTGAAGACGGTCGCGACCAACATCTGCGGCAGCGACCAGCACATGGTCAGGGGCCGGACGACCGCGCCGGAAGGACTCGTCCTCGGGCACGAGATCACCGGCGAGGTGATCGAGGCGGGGCCCGACGTCGAGTTCATCAAGGTCGGTGACCTCTGTTCGGTGCCGTTCAACATCTCCTGCGGACGCTGCCGCAACTGCAAGGAGGGCAAGACCGGCATCTGCCTGAACGTGAACCCGGATCGCCCGGGGTCTGCGTACGGCTACGTCGACATGGGCGGCTGGGTCGGCGGCCAGGCGGAGTACGTGCTGGTGCCCTACGCCGACTGGAACCTCCTCCGGTTCCCGGACAAGGACCAGGCGCTGGAGAAGATCCTCGACCTGACGATGCTGTCCGACATCTTCCCGACCGGCTATCACGGATGTGTCACTGCGGGCGTCACGACCGGCTCAACGGTGTACATCGCCGGCGCCGGTCCGGTCGGGCTCGCCGCGGCGACCTCGGCGTTCCTGCTCGGCGCCGCCGTCGTGATCGTCGGCGACCTCAACGCCGAACGCCTCGCCCAGGCACGCGGGTTCGGGTGCGAGACCGTCGATGTCGCGGAGGGCCGGCCGGAGGATCAGATCGAGCAGATTCTCGGTGTTCCCGAGGTGGACTGCTCGGTCGACGCGGTCGGTTTCGAGGCCCGAGGGCACGGGCCGGACGCGGGCGAGGAGCGGCCGACCGCGGTCCTGAACTCGCTGATGGGTCTGACCCGCGCGGGCGGCGCACTCGGCATCCCCGGGTTGTACGTGACCGGCGACCCGGGTGCGCACGACGACGCCGCGAAGGTGGGTTCATTGTCGGTGCGGCTGGGCCTGGGCTGGGCCAAGTCGCATGCCTTCTACACCGGCCAGTGCCCGGTGATGACGTACAACCGGGCACTGATGATGGCGATCCTGCACGACCGTGTGCAGATCGCTGCGAACGTGAACGCGACGCCGATCCCGCTCGACGAGGCCCCGGAAGGCTACGCCGCGTTCGACCAGGGCGCAGCCCGCAAGTACGTGCTCGACCCGCACGGGACGATCGCCGGCCGCACCGGTGCCGGGGTCTGACGGCATGGGCCACGATCCCCAAGGCCCCGGTCACGGCCACGATCACACCGCGCCCCACTACGACTGGGCCGAGCTCCCGCACGAACACGGCGACTCCGCCGGCTGGGCGCACCACGGCGTCGCCGTGACGCAGTCCGGGCTCGTCGTCACGTTCGCCCCCGGCGGCGACGAGGTGATGGTCTACGACGGCGACGGTGTCCTCGTCGACCACTGGCCGACCGGCTTGGGCGAGGGCCACGACATCACCACGGTCGTCGACGAGGACGGCGAGCACATCTGGATCGCCGACCCCGGCTCGAAGATGCTGGCGGTCGCCCCGGGAACCTACGAGGGCGTGACCCGCGGCGAGCACGGACGGGTCGTCAAGTTCGACGTGTCCGGACAGCTGATCAGCGAACTGCCGGTGCCAACGCATCCGAACTATCGGGAGCACCGCTATTCACCGGCCGCTGTCGTGGTCGACAGCGTGTCACTCGGTGGCGATGGGCGCATCTGGGTCGCCGACGGCTACGGCCAGAGCCTGGTCCACGTGTTCGACGCGGCCGGGACCTACCTGCAGACCTTGGAGGGCGAGCTCAACTGCCCGCACGCGTTGCTCATCGACCGTCGCCGCGAGGAGCCCGAGCTCTACGTCGTCGACCGCGAGAACGGGCGGCTGCAGGTCTACGGCCTGGACGGCGGCTTCCGTCGAACCGTCGGTGCCGGGCTGCTGAGGAGGCCGGCCGCCATCGCCACGTCGGGCAGCCAGCTCTTCGTCGCTGAACTCGAAGCCCGCCTGGCCGTTCTCGACGCCGACGACGAGCTCCTCTACTACGTCGGCGCCGACGACATCGCGGCCGGCCGCCCGGGCTGGCCGAACGCGATCGCCGCCGACGGCCGGACGGTCCGCCCGGACCTCACCAGCGGGTTCTTCAACTCGCCGCACGGCCTGGCCGTCAACGCGCATGGAGATCCGATCGTCGCCGAATGGCTCATCGGCGGCCGGGTCAACACGCTGACGAAAGACCCCGACTGACCGCCGGCCCCGAACTCGGCGGTCATGCGCATCCCACCCAGGTTCCCGGCGTCCCCGAGATCACACTGCTTCTCGCGGACGAGGTCTTCTCGGTCTGGGAGGACGGGGTCGAGCTGCCGTTCTGGGCGTTCGCCTGGCCGGGTGGGCAGGTGCTCGCGCGCTGGCTGCTCGATCATCGCGAGCTCGTAGCCGGACGCGACGTCGTCGACCTCGGCTGCGCATCCGGTCTCGTGGGTATCGCCGCCGCGATCGCCGGGGCGCGATCGGTGCTGTGCATCGACGTCGACCCGGCCGCCACGACCGCAGCCCGGGTGAACGCCGACCTCAACGGTGTCGTCGTCGAGGTCCGGACCGCTGATGTCCTCGACGAGCCGGCTCGCGCGGACGTCACCGGCGGAGTGGTCCTTGCCGGCGACCTCTTCTACGAACGCGGGCTGGCGATCCGGTCGACCGCGTGGCTGCGTCGCCAGGCAGCGGCCGGTGCGTGGGCACTGGCCGGGGACGCCGAGCGGTCCTATGCGCCGACCGACGGCATTCGGGTCTTGGCCGAATTCCTCGTCGACACCCACGCCGGCATCGAGCGAGGACCGACCGCGTCGGTCAGGGTGCTGGAGATCCTGCCGACGCCGTGAGCGTGGTCAGCTCGGGATCGGACGGCTCAGGTCGACGTGCGCGGCGTCATAGTCCGTCGCGGTCGTGCCAGTAGTTCTGCCAGCGACCGTCGATCGGGTCGTCGGATCGCTGGTACCTGATGTCGGTGGACAGCCGGACGGTGCCCTCGGTGTCGACGTTGTCGAGCGCTGCATGGATTGTGTGCGCGGTGTGGACGACCATGTCGCCGGCCTGATAGTCGGCCAGGAGCCAGCGGGCGTCATGGTCGTCGGCCAGCGCAGGCAGATCGGCCGTGATGGAGGCAGCCGGGCGTTTCGACGTCGAATCCGCCTCGTCCGCGCGGACCCGGTGGTGGCTGCCCTCGAGGTAGGTGAGGCCGCCGAGTTCGACCGGGCAATCCCCCAGCGGGACCCAGGAACTCAGCACGCGGTCGCTGCCGCCGCGCAGGTAGAGCAGGTCGTAGTGCGCCTGGGTGGCGGTGCCGATGCCGTTCTCGCCCGGACCGATGTGCCGGATGATCCTGCGCTTGTGCAGGAACGGCTCCTCACCGAGGAACCACGCGTACCAGTTCCGGATCGCCGGCTGAATACAGAAGGCTTCGTAGGCACGGCCCGGGACGATCTCGCGGAACAGTCGCCGGCGTAGTTCCTCGCGGTCGAGCACGCCCGGGTCGGTCGCGACACCGAGGGCGCCGTGGTGGTCACGCTCGTCACCCGTCAGGCCGGTGCCGGCGAGCGCGTCGAAGTAGTAACGGCGGAAGTCGATGACGTCGTCTGGATCGAGCGCGCCGCGGACGAACAGGTATCCGTCGTCCTGGAGACGCCGCTGCAGGGCAGAGCGATCGTGGCGTTCGGCATCAGGGACCGGCTCGAGCCGGCCGAGGCGGCTCGACGACTCGTCCAGGACGTAACCGTTGGACTGGTACACAACGACAGTCTCTGTTGCCGCACATCTCGATGACCATGCACATGTCAGACGGAGTTCTTGTACATTTTCGACACGATGCCGTATGCCGTGGACATGAGATCTCGTTCCGACGGCTGGAGCCGCTACCTCACACCGACGGCGGCGCTTCGCCGCTCCGGGCTGGCATGTCATGGTGCCGGTCGCAAGAGTGGGCCGCTCGACCGTTGCGGACCGCGCCGGATTAACACCTGGGCCCTCGTGCTGATCGCCGACGGCCGGGGCTGGCTCGACGTCGAGGGTCGCGGCCGGCAGAAGGTCGAGGCGCCGGCCGTCTTCTGGCTGGAGCCCGGCGTGCGTCACACCTATGCACCGGCGCCGTCGTGGCACGAGGACTGGGTCATCTTCGACGGCATCGCGGTCGACGGGTATCGCCAGCTCGGCATCGTCCGGCCGAACACGGTGTGTGCCGTGGACGACCTCGAGCCGGTTCGGACGGCGCTGCGGGCGGTCGACGAGGCCGTGCTGCAGGCCGATTCCCATCCCACGAGCGAGCTGGCGGCGACGACCGCCCTGAGCGGGCTGATGCTGGCGCTCGCACGTCACCAGGAGACCGAGAATCGCGGTCCGCTGCTCGCGCAGATACGCCAGCACGGGCACGAGCCTTGGGGCGTGGCCGAGCATGCAGCCAACCTCGGCATGTCTGCCCGATCGTTGCGCGCGCAGGTGCTGGAGGCCACCGGCATGTCGGCGCGCGACTACATCACCGCGACCCGGATCACGATGGCGAAGGAACTGCTCTCACAGACCGACCTCGGCGTCGCCCAGGTCGGCGCGTGGCTGGGGATCGACGACCCGGCCTACTTCTGTCGCCTGTTCAGCCGGCACGTCGGGACGGCGCCGTCGGTCTGGCGGGCCGGCGAGGACCGCTGAGCCGCCGTTCGATCAGCCGGTCAGGCCGCTGCGTCGAGCTCGGCGATTGTCTGGGCATCCAGGACGAGGCCGGCTGCGCCCTGGTTGTCCTCGAGGTGGGAGACCGAGCCGGTGCCCGGTATCGGCAGCATCACGGGCGAGTGCTGGAGCAGCCACGCCAGCGCGACCTGCGCGTGGCTGGCGCCGAGACGCTTCGCGGCTTCGTCGACGGCGCCACCCGGACGGGCGAGCGAACCCGCCGACACCGGCGCCCACGGGATGAAGCCGATGCCGTGCGCGGCGGCGTAGTCGAGCACGTCCTCGGAGCTGCGGTCGATGAGGTTGTAGCGGTTCTGCACCGTGGCGACGGTGAAGACCTGGCTCGCGGCCTCGAGCTCCTCGATCGACACCTCGGAAAGGCCCAGCGCCTTGACTTTGCCCTCGTCCTGCAGGTCCTTCAGGACGCCGAACTGCTCGGCGCGGTCGACCTTCGGGTCGATGCGGTGCAGCTGGAACAGGTCGAGTGCATCGACCTTGAGCCGGCGCAGCGAGAGTTCGGCCTGCTGGCGCAGGTATTCGGGGCGGCCCACCGCTACCCAGACGTTCGGGCCGGTGCGGGTCAACCCGGCCTTGGTCGCGATCTTGAGCACGTCGGGGTACGGGTAACCCGCCTCCGCGATGATCTCCTCGCTGATGGTCGGACCGTAGGAGTCCGCGGTGTCGATGAAGTCCACGCCGAGCTCGAGCGCACGCCGGACAACGCTGCGCGCCACCTCGCGGTCGGCCGGCTCGCCCCAGATACCGGGGCCGGTGATGCGCATGGCACCGAATCCGAGGCGATGGACGGTGCCGAGGTCGGGGATGTCGAAGGTGCTCGTGGTGGCGGCGGTCGCAGTCATGTGGAAGCCAACCCCGTCAGCCGGGCCGATGTTCCGCAGATGCATGGGCGAACCACCGATCCGGGAGCAGTATGGGACCGACGCCACATCATCGCGGCCCCGACGTGGCGGCACGAGTCGGGCCTACCACCACCAAGGAGCCCCATGAGCCAGTCCGTACCCGCTGCGAGTATCCCCGAAGGCACCGTCACCGGTGTCGGCACGTACGCCGTCGGCAATAACGGGGCGTACTTCGCGGTCGGTCGCAAGTGTCGCCACCTGCGCGCAGATCTCGCCACCGGCAGCATCGACGCGGAGGGCTGCCTGGTGTGTCCCTGGCACGGGTCGAAGTAC
The DNA here is from genome assembly GCA_036786375.1 of Actinopolymorphaceae bacterium. Taxonomy (GTDB): domain Bacteria; phylum Actinomycetota; class Actinomycetes; order Propionibacteriales; family DAIQRJ01; genus DAIQRJ01. The sequence goes on along the minus strand of DAIQRJ010000047.1, from coordinate 9,757 downwards.
GACGTCGGCACCGGGCAGATGGTTCTCGGTCCGCAGGGCAACTTCGCGAAGGTCCCAGGCCTCGGCGCGTTCTTCAAGGCCGTTACCAAGGTGTTCCCGCTCAAGCGGGGCAAGGTCGAACAGCGCGGTGAGGACCTCTACATCGAGTGACCGGCTCGTGCGGGTGCCGTGAGAGTGTTCACTCGTTCGGACACCGCGACGACGAGGAGATTCGACCATGGACGAGCATCGCGCGAAGGAACTCCTGAAGGCCGAGCGTGAGCGGGTGGAGGGGATTCTCGCTGCCGTCAGAGGATCGGTGCAGGACGAGCAGTCCGATGACGACGTGCCTGCCGACAGCTCCGACTCCGGTGACGAACTCGCCCGTGAGGGTGTCGCCGACGCCGTCCAGGAGTCACTGCGCAACCGTCTCGCCGCGCTCGACCGCGCCGACGAGCGGCTCGCGGCCGGCACCTTCGGCATCTCCGTGCAGAGCGGAGCGCGGATTCCAGACGAGCGTCTCGAGGTCGACCCGGCGGCCGAGCTGACAGTCGAGGAAGCCGCCACGCAGGAAGCGGCCCACTAGAACCGCGGTCTGGGCCGACCTGTTCAACTGCGGTCGTGACTGGTGTATCCAGCCCAGAGCAACGCCGGGGCTCCACTGCCAGTCCTCGCGGGTCCGTTGTACGGCGTCTGGACGGTGGCAGAGCTATTGACATGACCCAGAGTCAATTGACAAGGCTTTGAGTACACTAGAAGGATATGTGTCGTGGCCAGGTCGTATTCGTCGCCGACCCGATCGGCTCAGGCGCTCCGAACGCGTTCGGAGGTGATTGCGGCCGCGGACGAGCTGTTCGTCTCGCAAGGCTGGTCCGCGACGACCATGTCCGGAGTCGCCGAACGCGCCGGGGTGGCTCGCCAGACCGTCTATCTCATGTTCGAGAGCAAGCAGGCTCTGCTCGACGTCTGCATCGACCAACGGCTTCGCGGCAGTGGCAGGGAGGCGCCGGTCCGGACCCGGCCCGAGTACCGGGCGATGGGGAGCGGCACGACCGGCGAGCGGGTAGCGGCGGGCGCGCGCTGGCTCGTCGGCGCGCACGAACGCTCGGCGACCATCCAGCGCGTCCTCGACCAGGCCGCGGTGACGGATCCAGCGGCGGCGGCCAGGTTGCGTGAGCGCGAACAAGGTCGCTGGCAGGAGGTCGCGTTCGCGGTCGGGCTGGTCCTCGGGACCAAGCCGACCCGGGAGTTCGTCGACCTGGTGTGGACGCTGGCGTCGCGTGATGTGTGGCTCAAGCTTGTCGAGCAGCGTGGATGGACGTCGGCTCGGTGGCAGTCCTGGTTCGAGGGCGCGCTGACCGCCGCGATCGGTCAGTACGTCGGTGCGGCGGCGATGTCGTGACCGCTCTGCCGATCCCGCTCGTCGACGCCGCCGAGGTCTTCGTGCGCGGGTTCGCCCACGTCCGCTCGATGACGTATCGATACGGCGTCAGCTTCGACTCCGGCGTCTGGATGCTGCGGGACGAGCCGGACCGGGACAAGGCGCGGGCGTCCGAACTGACCGCGATCGAACCCACCGTCGAGCAGGTCGCCGCCCGGGTCGCGGCCGCGTCGCCCGCACTGCGGCGGTGGATGCTCTGCTACCTCGAGCCGGAGGATCCCGATGCGCCGCGCGCGAAGCCACCGGCGCCGACGGTCTTCCGTGAGGCGGGCTACCGGCGTCGCGGCATCGAGCCGTTGTTCGTCGCCGACCCCGCTCTCGCGCCGCGCTACGGCGGTCCGGTCGTCCGGGTGCGCACAGCAGAACTGGCGGAACAGGCACGCCTCGCCAACGGTGGCAGCCGGCAACTGCTGCCGGGCGACCTCGACACCGACGACGCGACGACACGGCTGTACGCGGCGATGGACGGACGCGACGTCGTCGGCTGGGTGAGCAGCGTCCGGATCGGCACTCTCGGGTCGAGCGTCGCCAACCTGTTCGTCACCGCATCCGCGCGTCGCCGCGGGCTCGGCCGGGCGCTCATGTCGACCGTTCTCGCCGACGACGCGAGGCTCGGCATCCAGGCCAGCGTGCTGACCGCCTCGAACGACGGGACGCGGCTGTACCCGCACGTCGGCTACCGGCAGATCGCGACGCTGCACGCCCTCGCCCTGGGTCGGTAACACCGTCCGGTGCCCGGCAGGTAAGCCCGGACGCGACGAAGCCCGGCACCCAACGAGGGCGGGCCGGGCTTCGATCAGGTTGTGCGAGGTGCTATTCGGCTTCGACGACCTCGATGGCCACGGTGGCGCTGACCTCGGGGTGCACCCGAAGCGTCACCGAGTGCTGGCCGATGCTCTTGATCGGCTGGCCGATCTCGATGCGGCGCTTGTCGACCAACGGACCGCCGGCGGCCTTGATGGCCTCGACGATCTCGGTGACGGACACCGCACCGAACAGACGGCCACCGGTGCCGGCGCGGGCCGACACCTTGACCGCGAGGTTCTCGAGGCGGGCCTTGACCTGGAGAGCATCGTCCTGGTCGTGGATGGCGTGCAGATCACGCGCCTTGCGGATAGTGGTGATCTGCTTCTCGCCGCCCTTGGTCCACTTCATGCCCAGGCCGCGCGGGACGAGGTAGTTACGGCCGTAGCCGTCCTTGACCTCGACCACGTCGCCGGGGGCGCCGAGACCGGTCACTTCATGCGTGAGGATGAGCTTCATCGTCGTCTCCTATGCCTGCCGGGCTCAACGAGCCGTGCTCATGTAAGGCAGCATCGCTACCTCACGGGCGTTCTTGACGGCGGTGGCGATGTCGCGCTGGTGCTGGGTGCAGTTGCCCGTCACGCGACGCGCGCGGATCTTGCCGCGGTCGGAGATGAACTTGCGCAGCAGCGAGGTGTCCTTGTAGTCGATGTGGGCGGTCTTCTCGCGGCAGAACTGACAAACCTTCTTCTTCGGTTTGCGCACTGGGGGCTTGGGCATTGCGTGTGCTCCTAGGAAAAGTCATGTGCTGGGAACCGGCACCGGCGGCCGCGATCAGAACGCGGGCCCGCAGGGCGGTGAGGGTCGAACGGGGCGAGTCCTAGAAGGGGGGCTCGTCGTTGGAGGCACCGGTGCTCCAGGCATCGCCGCCGGCCGCTGGACGCGAGGCGGATTCGCCCTGAGCCGGACGGTTGCCACCCCCGCCACTAGTGCTGCCGCCGGAACCCGAGCCGCCGGCGTTGGCGCCGGCTGCCGGGGAGGACCACGGGTCGTCGCCGCCACCGGAGTTGCCGCCGCCGGAGCTGCCGCCGCCGAAGCCACCGCCGCTTCCGCGGGACGCCTTGGTGACCTTCGCGGTAGCACTGCGCAGGCTCGGACCAACCTCGTCGACGTCGATCTCGAACACCGTGCGGCGCTCGCCTTCACGGGTCTCGTACGACCGAGACTTCAGCCGCCCGGTCACGATGACGCGCATGCCGCGCTGGAGCGACTCGGCCACGTTCTCGGCAGCCTGACGCCAGACGTTGGCGGTGAGGAACAGCGTGTCGCCGTCCTTCCACTCGTTCGCCTGACGGTCGAACGTGCGGGGGGTCGATGCGAGCCGGAAGTTCGCGACCGCGGCACCCGACGGGGTGAAGCGGAGCTCCGGGTCGTCGACCAGATTGCCCACCAGGGTGATCACGGTTTCGCCAGCCATGCCCGGACCCCTTAGTGGAGCTCGGGGCGCAGGACCTTGGTCCGCAGCACCGACTCGTTGAGGTTGAGCTGACGGTCGAGCTCGGCGACGGAGTCGGGGGTGCAGGTGACGTCGATCACCGCGTAGATCCCGTCCGAGCGCTTCTTGATCTCGTAAGCGAGCTTGCGTCGGCCCCAGATGTCGACCTTGCTGACCTCTCCACCATCCTGGCGGACGAGGTTCAGGTACTGGTCGAGCGACGGTGCGACGGTGCGCTCTTCGAGATCGGGATCGAGGATGAGCATGAGTTCGTAATGACGCATATCGAGCCACCTCCTCTGGGCTGGGCGGCCATGGACGGTCCATGGCAGGAGGGCTGTGCGTCGGCCGTGTTCACGGACACCCCGTATAGGACCGATGGGCGTGAAACGGCGCAGTGGGAGAGCCTACCGGCGACCGTGCCCAGCGGTGAAATCCGTCACCCGAGTGGACGCTGCGGCTCAGCGTGCGGTGGACGACGCCAGTTCGTTGTGCTCGGCGACGTGCACCTTGGGCAGCGCGTTGTCCGCGATCCGGGTCGCGCGGGCCTTGCCCGCCGATCCGATCCGACGTCCGAGCGCCTGGATGCGGGTGACCGGCGACTGCAGGTCAGCGACACCCGGGCCGACGCCGTACTTCGCCACCGCGCGACGCATCAGGAACAGGTCCTGCATGCCCGGCATCTCGTGCATCTTCGCGTCGATGCGCTCGATATGGACCCGGCCCGCTTCGCCACCCATCAGGTAGTCGAGGACGAACGCGGTCTCGCGCTTGGGTTCGATGGTCGAGCCGACCGGGCCCCAGAAGTTCTTCATCGCCCAGCGCGTGAGTTTGCGGGCACGCGCCGAACGGTTGAGCCGTTCCTTCGCCTGCGAGGCGTAGAAGGCGAGGTGGCGCGCCTCCTGCTTCTGGACGCGGCGCAGAAGTTTGGTGAGCTCGGGGTGGTCCTCGCGCTCGATCATCCGGCCGTAAGCGGAGTGGGCGGACCACTCGTTGATGGCGCCCCAGGACATGTGAACGGCGACGAAGTCGTCACCGATCACGTTGGCCAGGATCGCCTGGTTGATCGGTGAGAGCCGGTCACGAAGACCCTGCGCGAGCCGGACGTTGCGGATGTGGCCGTAGTCGGCGGGGATGCCGTGCACGCGGAGGACCTTGTCGAGCGCCTCGCCGTGCCAGAACTCCTCGTACGCCCAGTGCGTCAGGAACGCGGTGACCTCGGGATCCTTGTGCGAGGGGGTCACCAGCAGGTCACGCAGGTAGCAGATGGTGTGGCTCTCGACGTCGGACATGTAGCGCAGCGTGCGCAGCGCGTCCGAACTCAGCGGGCGGGCGATGAAGGCGTCGTAATCGACGTCGTCGAACTTCACCCGCTGGCTGGTGTCAGTAAAGGTCTTGATGTCGAATGCCACGTTCTGAGTATCCCGTCGATTGGTGAAATCGTCACGTCGGCGGTTATTCGTCGCAGTAACGTCTGCGGATGGCTCGTTCATCCCGGCCGCACAGCCGGTCCCTAGGCTGGGACGCATGACCGTACCCATCGGCGCCCACGTCGATCCCGTCGATCCGATCGCCGCCGCGGCGCTGGTCGGAGCCGAGATCGTTCAGTTCTTCATCGGCGACCCGCAGGGCTGGAAGAAGCCGCAACTCGCCTACGCGGGCGGTGCGCGAGCGCTCGTCGAGGACGCGGCGGCAGCCGGCGTCGGCCTCTACGTCCATGCGCCGTATCTCGTCAACGTCGCCACCTCGAACAACCGCATCCGCATCCCGAGCCGGAAGATCCTGCAGCAGCAGGCGACCGCGGCCGCCGAGATCGGTGCCCTCGGGCTGATCGTCCACGGCGGCCACGCCAATTCCGACGACGAGATCGAGCAGGGCTTCGACAACTGGCGCAAGGCGATCGAGCGGCTCGAGTCCGAGGTGACGATCCTCATCGAGAACACCGCGGGCGGAGCCCACGCGATGGCCCGCCACCTCGATCGCATCGCCCGGGTCTGGGACGCGGCCGCGTCGGCCAATCCCGACGTCGAGGTCGGGTTCTGCCTCGACACCTGCCACGCGCACGCCGCCGGCGAAAAGCTCTCGACCGTCGTCGACCGCGTGCTCGCGATCACCGGACGGATCGACCTGGTCCACTGCAACGACTCACGTGACGAGTTCGACTCCGGTGCCGACCGGCACGCCAACCTCGGTGCCGGCCAGATCGGCAAGGACGACATCCTCACCGCCGTCCGGGCCGCGAACGCGCCGACGCTGGTCGAGACACCCGGCGACGGCATCGCCGGGGACATCGCGTTCCTCAAGTCCGAGCTGCGCGGGTGAGCGAGCTGCGCGGGTGAGCCCGGCCGGTAGCCTCGCTTCGTGATCGCGACCACTTCGGCCCGCACGGTCCGGCCCATCACCGAGGCGGAGCACGCCCGGTTCATCGCCGACGGGCACGCGGCGTCGTTCCTGCAGACGCCGGCATGGGGGCGGGTGAAGACCGAGTGGCGGCACGAGTCCCTCGGCTGGTTCGTCGGCCTCGGGGATGACGAACAGCTCGTCGGTGTCGGCCTTGTTCTCTACCGCGCGATCCCCCGTACGCGGCGGGTGTTCGCGTATCTGCCGGAGGGCCCGGTCCTCGACTGGACCTCCGCAGGCGACGGGTCGGACGAACGCGGACTCAGCGGTTGGCTCGACCCGATGATCGACTATCTCCAAGCCCGCAGGGCGTTCCTCGTGCGAATGGGACCGCCGGTGGTCACGAGGACGTGGTCCGGGGCGAGCCTGAAGACCGCGCTGGCCGACCCGTCGGTGAGCTCGCTCAAGCAACTGCGTGAGGACACCCGCTCGACCGTCGGGTCCTCCGTGGTCGTGCAGCTCGTCGCGGCCGGCTGGGTTCCGCCGCCGAGCGGGTCCGGCTTCGTCGGCGGCCAGCCCCGCTACGTGTTCTGGCTGCCCTTGACCGGCCGCAGCGAAGCCGACGTCCTCGCCGGCATGAACCAGCTGTGGCGGCGCAACATCCGCAAGGCCGAGAAGGCCGGCGTGACGGTGACCGTCGGCTCCTCTGCCGATCTGGCGGACTTCCATCGCGTCTATCTCGAGACGACCGTGCGCGACGGGTTCGCGCCGCGGGCGCTGAGCTATTTCCAGACGATGTACCGGGAGCTGTCCGCCGAGGACCCCGACCGGATCACCCTCTACCTTGCACACCACGAGGGCGACCTGATCGCCGCGACGCTGGCGATCCGGGTGAACAAGCACACGTGGTACTCCTACGGTGCGTCGACAACCGCGAAGCGCGACTTCCGCGGCAGCAATGCCGTTCAGTGGAAGATGATTCGTGACGCGATCTCAGCAGGCTGTGATATCTACGACCTGCGCGGGATCACCGAGACGCTCGACGAGGACGACTCACATGCGGGCCTGATCCGGTTCAAGCTCGGTACCGGCGGCGAGGCTGCGGAGTACGCCGGCGAGTGGGATTTCCCGCTCAACCGCGCGCTCGCGGCGGCATTCACCGCGTACATGCGACGCCGGTCGGGCTGAGGATCGTCGCGTGAGTCTCGACCTGCACGTCGATCGAGCCCGCTGGGAACGCCATCTGGACGGGATCGTCGCGGCGACGCCCGGTCTCGTCCCGGTGATCAAGGGCAACGGGTACGGCTTCGGCGATCCGGTGCTTCTCGGTCAGGCCGTCCTGCTCGGCGCGGAGTTGGTCGCGGTCGGCACGCCGGCCGATCTCGCCGGTCTCGACCCCATCTCGTCCGGGTACGCCGGCGAGGTGCTGGTGATGGTGCCCTGGGGCCCGTCCGACCCGCCTGTTCCCGACGGATGGTCGGGCCGTGTCGTGGAGACGATTGGGCATGTCTTGGACGTGGCGGCCTTGGCCGATATTTCCCAGCCTGGGCAGGGGATCGTCGTCGAGCTGGCGACGTCGATGCGACGTCACGGCGTCCCGCTCGCGGACCTCCCCGCGCTGGCCCGGGCGCTCGCGGCGGCACCCGGCCTGGATCTGCGCGGCTTCGCCGTCCATCTGCCGTTGCCTGGGTACGCCGACGTCGAGACCGAGGTCGGGGACATCCTGGCGACGCTCGCCGACCATGGTGTGCCGGTGGCGACGTTGTTGGTTTCGCACGTCACGGCTGCCCACGTCGCGAGCCTCGTGCGTCGGCATCCGGGCATCGACTTCCGGCCGCGGGTGGGCACTGCGTTGTGGCTCGGCGATCGAGGTTCCTACCGGGCCGTTGCCGCCGTCCTGGATGTCCATCCGCTCGCGCGGGGTGACCGTTACGGCTACCGCGCGCGGCGGGCGCTCACCGGTGGACACCTCGTGGTCGTGTCCGGCGGGACGGCGAACGGGATCTCGACCGAACCGCCCGCGCACACCGGGAGCGTGCGGAAGCGCGTGACGACGCTTGCCACCGGTGGTCTCGAGGCGGCGGGGTTCGCGATGTCGCCCTACACGGTGTCCGGGTCGCGTCGATGGTTCGCGGAACCGCCGCACATGCAGGTGAGCATGCTTCTCTTGCCCGCGCGAGCTGCGGTGCCCGAGGTGGGCGACGAGGTGGCGGTGAATGTGGGCATGACCTTGACCCGCTTCGATCGGATCGTCTGGGAGTGACCGCGGGGCGTCGAGTGGTCGCTGCGGCACGGCTTTCTCGGCGTGTCGGGTAGCGGAGCGACCACTCTGATGTGCGACGGACCTCGGTGAGACGACTACACCGCAGCGCACGGGTCGTCGCGCAATCTCATTACTGTCTTGAGGATTCTGGCTCGACGGATTGTCGGTGGGCTGCTCTAGCGTTGTTCTGGTGATGACAACGAGCGCGGCGTCGGCGGCAGGTGTGGACCATCCGGTCGCACACGTCCTGGTCGACGCGCTCGGGTTGTTGCGCCCCGTCGCTGATCCGTCCGACTCGAGACTGTGGCAGCTCGGTGACGACCAGCGCCTGACCACCCTGCTCGCTGTTCAGCAGGTCGAAGCAGCCCTGGCCGCGATCAAACTCCAGTTGCTCGGAGCGATGGAGGAACGGCAAGTCACCGCCCACGCGACCAACCTGGGCACCGCGACCTGGCTGAACGGGACCACCGCGGCGAGTCTGCCGGCGGCGTACCGGGAGATGGCCTTGGCGAAAGGATTGCACCGCCGGTTCCCGTCGATCGTGGCCGCGATGGCCGCCGGTGCGGTCTCCGCCGAACAGGCCGCGGCGATCGTGACGGTGTTGAAGAAACTCCCCGAGGACCTCGACGCCGACCAGCTGCACCGGGCCGAGACGATGATGATCGGGTTCGCGGCGGACTGCGGACCGAAGGGTCTGCGCGACCTCGCCCGGCACCTGCTCGATGTGATCGCCCCCGACATCGCCGAAGCAGCCGAAACCGCGACACTCGAGGCCCAAGATCGGGACGCGCGGAAGAACCAGTACCTCCGGCTCCGCGACGACGGCGACGGCTCCATGGCGATCAGCGGCAAGCTTCCTGCGGCCGATGGGGAAGCGCTGCGCGCCGGTGGTCGAAGCGATCGCCAACAGCAGCACAACCGAAACCGACGACGCGAGTTGGACCGAACCCGGCCCGTCGTATGAGGCGAAGCGTGCGCAGGCGTTGATGACCCTCGTGCACTCCTACCAAACCGGCGGCGACCGACCCCGCGTCACCGTCCTGGTCACCTACGACGATCTGCTCCGCGGGGTTGCCGGCGCGACCCTCCTCGGCTCGAACACCCGCATCAGTCCCAGTGAAGCCCGCCGGCTCGCGTGTGACGCCGACATCCTCCCCGCCGTCATGGGCAGCAACTCGCCGATCCTCGACCTCGGTCGCACCACCCGGCTGTTCACCGGTGACCTCCGCCAAGCCATCGTCCTGCGCGACCGGGGATGTGTGTTCCCCGGCTGCCACCGCGATCCCCGCGACTGCGACGCCCACCACATCACCCCCTGGCAACAAGGCGGATCCACCAGCCTCGACAACGCCGCGCTCCTCTGCCCCACCCACCACCAACGACCCCAACCGACCCCAACGCCACAAACGATTCTTCCGCCTTCGACGGTGAGGGGTGGGATTGGAGAGCCCCGCGTTCCCCGGATGGTGAACCCACTACGATGGGGCCAAAGGGA
>DAIQRJ010000010.1:0-111149 GCA_036786375.1 Actinopolymorphaceae bacterium | reverse complement strand
TTCATCCCCGGGACTCACGCCACCGCAGACACGCTTTGTTCAGCAGTCTCCTAGCCGTGGGCGGCGTGCCACTCGGACGCGAGCAGGCCCATGGCGAGCTCCTTGTGGAACCGGCCGTCGTGCAGCACGGCCTCGCGGGTTCGGCCTTCCTCGACGAATCCGGCCTTGCGGTACGTGGCGATCGCCCGGTCGTTGAACGCCCACACCTGCAGCCCGACCCGGTTGATGCCCAGCTCGAGGAACCCGTACCGGACCATCAGCGCGACCGCCTCGGACCCGAGACCCTGGCCGACGAAGTCGGGGCCGAACACGACGCCGAGGGTGCCGGCGCGGTCCTTCGGTGTCGACCCCCAGATGCTGATGTGGCCCGCGAGCAACCGGTCGTCCTTGCGTTCGACGCAGAAACCGACGGCGGCCGAGCTGGTGTTCGAACTCCAGCCGCGGAACATCTCCCCGGTGGCCTCGGGCAGGCCGCCGCGGACGTGCGCGGTGTTGAGGACGTTGATGGACGGGTCGTACCACCAGGACTCCAGCAGCGGCAGGTCCGAACCCCGGAGCGGCCGGAGCCGAACGCGGCTGCCCTCGACGAGCTTGCGCGCATAGGACAACGCGTCGTCGGTGGTCCACTCGGGACGTCGGTCGGCTCCGTCGGGGCTCGTCACACCTCGCAGCTTAAGTGTGCGGACCGGTCCCCGGCGGCGACACCCGGGCACGCGGATCTGCCGGTGACGACAGCCTGCCGGGTTGCTCGAACGCGCTCTGTTAGCGTCGCCGGAGGTTGTATCAGCCGCGATACGACCTCCGATGGAGGTATCAGGTGACAATGACGACGTCCAGCCCGACCGACGACTTCACGACCTGGTCCGCCGCGGTTCACGCCTCGCACGAGCGACTTGCGGCGGCCGCGGCCGATCTGAGCACAGAACAACTCGAAGGCCCGTCCTACGCGTCGGAGCGGTCGATCGCGCAGGTGATGTCGCACCTCGGCTCGCAGGCGGAGATCTTCACGCTCTTCCTCGACGCCGGCCGGACGCGTTCGGACGCACCCGGATCCGACGTCTTCAAAGCCATTTGGGCTCGCTGGGACGCGAGCACCGCCGACGAGCAGCGCGACGGCTACCTCCGCGCCACCGCGAAGTTCCTCGACGCCCTCGACTCGTTCGACGAGGACCAGCGGAACGCGTGGAAGCTGACCCTGTCCAACGGCGCCGACGACCTGACGAACCTGGTCCGGATGCGCCTCGGTGAGCATGCCGTGCACACCTGGGACGTGCTGGTGGCGCTCGACCCCGCCGCCACGCTGGCGCCGGACGCCACCGAGCTCCTGGTCGACACCCTGCCCGGCCTCGCGTCGCGCGTGGGCAAGCCGATCGACACGCCCGTGCGGGCCCGGATCGCAACGTCGCACCCCGAGCGCCATTTCCTGCTGCACACCGGCGCCGACGGTGTCGCGCTGGACCCGGACCACGCTGCCGGGCACGCGCTGCCCGGCCCGGTCGTCGACCTGCCCGCGGAGGCGTTGGTTCGGCTCGTCTACGGACGCATGGACGAGGCGCACACCCCCGCGCTGCGGCATCCCACCCCCGAGCTCACAAGCCTGCGGGCGTTGTTCCCCGGCTTCTGACCGCCGCTGCGCCGGTCGACCACCGGCGCAGCGTCAGTTCGAACGGGTTCAGCCGCGCGGGCCGATGTGCAGCAGCCGGGCGCCGATGCTGCTCGGCAGCTCGACGATCAGGTCGTCACCGTCGCGGGTGACGGTCGTCTCGAGGCCGCTCCCGGGTACCGGGAACAACACCTCGACGTCGGTTCCCGCCGGTGCCACACCCGGCAACCGCACGGAGTTCTCGCCGCCCCGTCGCCAGATCGCGATCCACGTGTCAGCACCCTGATCCATGCCGAGCGCCACCCATGCGTCGTCCCAGCCGGGCAGTCCGAGCGGCCACGACGGGAGCGCGGTCGCGAGCCGTTCGCGGTAGGTCTTGTAGACGCCGATGGCCGGTTCGACGATGCCCCGTTGACGATCGTCGCAGAGGTCGAGCCGGCCGGAGAGGTGGATCCGGCCGAGCAGCGCGTTGACGAGGCACAGCGCGTTCGTCTCGTCGTCGTTGCTGGGAAGGGGATACGCCCAGGTCGCGCTCTGCTCAGGAGCGACGGCCGAGGCCACACCCGCGGAGATCGACGCGTACCGCAACGGATCCATCTGGTCCGAGGTCGACTGGATCGGGAAGTGCGACAGCTGGCCGTACTCCATCCGGCAGCCGCCGGACGAGCAGTTCTCCAGCACCAGGCCGGGGTGGCGATCCATCACATCGTCAACCCAGGCGAGGAATGCGCGGTTGTGGCCGAGGAGACCGTCACCGCGACTGGCGGCGTCGACGGTCGTCCCGTGCCCGGGGTTGATGTTGTAGTCCAATTTGAAGTATCCGACGCCGAACTCACCGACCAGCCGGTCGACCGTCTCGTCGAGATGCGCGATCACGGCGGGGTGGCGGAAGTCGAGCTGGTGCCGGCCGGCCTCGGTCAGCCGGATCCCGTCGACGGTGAAGAACGCGTCATCGGGCAGGGTCTGCGCCAGCGGCGACCGGACGCCGATGACCTCGGGCTCGAGCCACAGCCCGGGGACCATGCCGGCTTCGTGGATCTTGTCGATGACGACCTTGAGCCCGCCGCCGGGGAAGCGCTGCGTCGAGGGCAGCCACTCGCCGACCGTCTCCCACCAGCCGCCGTCGTCGGAGTACCAGCCGGCGTCGATGACGAAGTACTCCGCGCCCGCAGCTGCCGCCGACGCGATCACGGGCAGCAGCTTCTCGGTGGTCGGGTCGCCCATCAGGCAGTTCATGTAGTCGTTGAAGATCACCGGCAGCGTCACGTTGTCCTGGTGGGGCCGGCGACCGGCGCGGCGGGCAGTGGTCAGGACCCGGAGGGCGTCGCCGAGCGACCCCTCGGTCACGACGGTCGTCGCCGGTACCGCGGTGAAGCTCGCGCCCGGGGCGAGGACGTGCCGCCAGTCGTGCTCGGTGTCGTTCGGGCCGCTCAGGCGTGCGCTGACGTCGTGCTCCCAGTCGGAGAGGTCGTAGGCCCACGGGCCGTTGTGCTCGATCTGCCAGAGCCAGGTCGAGCCGCCGGCCGAGATCGAGCCCATCGGCAGGAAGTCCGAGGTCGACCAGGTCCCGTACGCGGCGACCAGGACGCGCGACCTCGCTCCTTCGCGCGGGCCGTGCGTGGTGCTGGTGGCGGGCCAGCCGGTCGCGTCGACAAGGCCGCATTCGGGCAGTGGGCGAACCAGCCAGCGGGCCTCGGCGCACCAGGCGTTGCGGGCCACGGCGAAGCTCGCGGTGGTGTCGCTCAGGACCGGACCGTCGACGACCGCGCCGGCGCCGAGGACGACCGCGGAGGAGAGGTAGCTCAACGTGGCCGGGGCTGAACCGCCGTTGGTGACGGTGGTGGTCCAGGCGAGCGCCGCCAGGCCGGGTGCCGGGAGCCGCAGCTCGGTGGTGACGACAAGTTCGGTGGACTCGTCGGCCTGCTCGATGACGAGCCGGCCGGGCTCGGGCTGCTCGACGGCCACCGGACGCAGCCGCAGGCCGGTCGCGAGACCTTCGTGCCGAACCGACGCGCTGCTGCGGCGGCCGTCACCGAGGAGAGCGAGCTCGACCAGGTTGACCGCCGAGGCGGGCCGGTCGTGGACGGCCGGGACGCCGACCGGGCGGAGGGCGACGATGCCGACCGGTGCGTCGGGGGAGACGACGAGGTCGACGCTGACGGCGCCGAGCGTGTACGTGGTGCTCGCGATCGTGGCGGTTGGTGACATGCCCGCAACGCTAGGAGAAACCAGCGACGGTCCGGGGGCGCGCCGGCGGGCGGACGTGCCCGCTGTCCGCACGTGGCCGCCGGATCAGTCGCGGCGGCGACCCCAGGCGAAGGCGATGTTCACGCCGATGATGCCGATCCAGATCAACAGCATCCCGGGGAGTCCGCTGTGCGCCACGGCGGCGGCGATCGCGGTCAGCGGGATGGCCATCACCAGCGAGATGATCGCGACGGCGACGGCAGGACCGTCGGCCGCCGAGCGTGCCGGCGCGGGCGGGCGGTAGGAGGGGACGGCCGGTTCGCGGCGACGGCTCAGCTCCGCCTCGACCTTGTCGACGAGCGAGGCGGCCAGCTCGTCGTGGTACCCGCTGCCGAGGTCGGAGGCTGCCGCTGCCGTCGCACGGACGTCCTGGGCGAGATCGTCGGGCAGGGACTGATGCGCGGTCATGTCGTCACCCTATGCACGTCGACGCCGGGCAGGAGTGGACCTAGAACCCCTCTGAGCCGACGGGCAGAGCCCCCGCCGAGCGCGGCACCGATGTCGCAGATGTCGGTCACAGCAGCCAGCCGTTGTCGTCGGCCAGCCGGACCGCCTCGGCCCTGGTCCGCGCGCCGGTCTTGCCGATCGCGCTCGACAGGTAGTTGCGCACCGTGCCCTCGGACAGGTGCAGTCCGCGGGCCAGATCGAGCACCGTCCCACCGGCCCGGGCCGCCTGCAGCACCTCGGTCTCCCGGGAGGTCAGCGGGCTGTGGCCGTTGGCGAGCGTCTCGGCGGCGAGCGCCGGGTCGACGACGCGAAGCCCTGCGTGCACGCGCCGGACGGCGTCGGCGAGCTCGCGTGCCGGCGTGTCCTTGACGACGAACCCGCTGGCGCCCGCCTCCATCGCCCGGCGCAGGTAGCCGGGGCGGCCGAACGTGGTGACGACGAGTACCCGGCACGTGGGCATCGCCGCGCGCAGGTGCACGGTGGCGGCGATCCCGTCCATGCCCGGCATCTCGACGTCGAGCAGAGCGACGTCGGGATGGCTGGCGCGTGCAGCCCCCACGACCTCGTCGCCGCGACCGACCTGGGCGACGACGTCGATGTCGTTCTCCAGCCCGAGCAACGCGGCCAGAGCGCCCCGCACGAGGGCCTGGTCGTCAGCCAGCAGGAGCGAGATCACCCGCGCACCGCCGACTCGACTGCCGACTCGACGGGTGCCGTGGCTGGGGCGGGCGTCGGCCGGGCGCCGCTGACGAGCGGCGAAAGATCGACCCGCAGCCGCAGACCACCCGTGCGGCCGCGACCCAGCAACAGTGAGCCGCCGGCTTCCTCGACGCGGTTCTGCAGGCCACGCAGCCCGCGACCGCCGCCGGCGTTCGGATCGGGATCGGCCAGGCCGATGCCGTCGTCGAGCACCTCGACGCTGGTCGCGCCGACAGTGACGGTGCACTCGGCCGCGGCCGAGTGCCGTACGACGTTTGTGACGGCCTCGCGCACGATCCAGCCGAACAGTTCGCTGCGTTGCTCGGGCACGTCGTCGAGGGCGTTGGGCAGCACGGCGTGGATCCCCGCGGCCGCCAATGCCGTTCTGGCGTTGACGATCTCGGCAGCCAGGTTGACATCCCGGGATCCGTTGATAGTGGCGCGGACGTCGGCGAGCGACTGGCGCGCGATCCGTTCGATGTCCGCGATCTCGGCCGCCCGAACGCGCGCGGTCGGAGTCGATCAGCCGCCTCGCCAGCTCGGACTTCATCGCGATGACCGTCAGAGAGTGGCCGAGGATGTCGTGCAGGTCGCGTGCCATCCGCTCGCGTTCGGCCGCCACTGCGAGTTCGGTCATCTCCTCCCGTGCGGCCGCGAGTTGGCGTCCGCGGACCGCGAGCTTGCGTGACGCCTGCATGGCGACGCTCGCGAGGACGACGCCCAGCGCGCCGCCCGGCACGGCGACCTGCGACGACGGGAACGCCAGGTAGATCGCGACACAGACCGCCAGCGCGCTGCCGCCGGCGATGTAGGCCGTCAGGCGGCCGAGGCTGGCGATCGCCGTCGCGACGATGAAGACGATGAAGGTGATCGACGAGGGTCCGGCGGCCGGGACGGTGGCGAGCGCGAGCAGGCAGAGCACGACCAGCACGGCCACCCGATACCGCAACCGGACCCAGGACGCGGTGCTTCCCCAGCCCGGACCGCTCTGATCTCGTTGCAGGTAGCCGAGCCACCCGACGTAGCCGGCCGCGAACAGGATGGTGCAGGTCACTCCGACGATGCGCTCGGTGGTGTCGCCATGCGTGGCGGCGGCGACGAGCGGGGTGAGCAAGAATACCAGCCAGATGCCGGCGAACAGGCCGATACCGATCCAGCGGCCCCGGCGCTCGGCCCGGGCGGACTCCTCGGGAGACGTCGCCACGTCCCCGAGGATATGCCTCGGGCACGTGGCGTCCGGGCGCGAAGCGGACACGCTCAGACTCGGCTGGTGTCGCGTCGGAAACACCAGATCGCGCCGCCGGCGAACAGCGCCGTCCAGACGATCACGCTGACGAACGCGGTCACCGTGAACCCGCTCCCGGTCAGGGGCGCGCGGGCGATCTCACCGACGCCGTAGACCGGGGAGAACTTCGCGATGGTGGCGAACGTGTGGCCCATCTGGTCGAGCGGGATGAAGATGCCGCCGGCGAAGGAGAGCACGGCCAGGACCGGGCCGAGGATCTGCATGACGTTGTCGCTGGGCAGCAGGTAGCCCATGAACAGCCCGAGCGCGGCGAACGTCACCGACAGCACCCACGCCAGCGCCGCGGAGGCGAACCAGATGTGCGCGGGCATCTGAGCCCCGGCGAAGCGGCCGACGACGAGGACGACGAGCACGGACACCAGCCCGAGCGCCATCGCGGTGATGAGCTTGACGGTGATGTAGGCGACGGGGTTCAGCGGCGTCAGCCGAAGTTGACGGCTCCAGCCGGCTGCCCGTTCGATCGACACGGCGGCCCCGCCGGACGTCGCCGCCAGCAGTGCTCCGTAGACGGCCATGCTGACGAGCACGTAGGCGGTCACATTGCCGTGGCCGGCGCTCTGCGTCTTGTAGGCCGACGCGGTACCGAAGATGAGGAAGAAGACGGCCGGCATCACGAGGGTGAAGATCAGCGTCCGGCGGTTGCGGAACACCCGGCGCAGGTCGATTCCCAGGAGGGTGGGGTTGAGCCCGCCGGCCGCGGGCGCATGGCGCGCGGCGACGGTGGCGGCGGTCAGGGTCGGGCTGGTCATCGGTTTGCTCCGGAGGTGGTGACGGCTGAGGACGGGCCGGTGTCTGCGGTGTCGGTCGCGTCGGCGGCCGGGACGGTGTCTGCGGTGTCGGTCGCGTCGGCGCCGGGTCGAGGGTCTGAGGTGAGGGCGATGAACGCGTCCTCGAGGTTCCGGCTGGTGATCTCGAGGTCGTGTGCCGCCGTGTGCAGGTAGAGGTAGCGGGCGACGGCGTCGGAGTCGTTGGCGTGCACGAGGACCGAGTCGCCGCGGGCCTCGACGGAGTCGACGCCGGGGATCCGGGCCAGGTCGGCGGTGTCGGCGTCGGGGAGGGTGGCGCGCACGGTCCGGCCGGAGGCGAGGTTCTTGATCTCCGCGGAGGTGCCGTCGGCGACGATCCGGCCGTGCTGCATCAGCACGATGCGGTCGGCGTAGGCGTCGGCCTCCTCGAGGTAGTGGGTGGCGAACACGACCGTCCGGCCGAGTTCGGCGTCGGCGCGGATGCTCCCCAGAAGTCCCGGCGCCCCTCGACGTTCATGCCCGTGGTCGGTTCGTCGAGGATCACCAGCAGGGGATCGGACACGAGCGACATCGCGAACCGCAGCCGCTGCTGCTGACCACCCGAGCACTTGCCGACGCGGCGACCGGCGATGTCGGCGATGCCGGCCCGCTCCAGCACCTCGGTCACCGGCCGAGGGGACGTGCTCACGCTCGCGACGATGGCGACCGTCTCGGCGATGGTCAGGTCCTTGAGCAGGCCACCGGTCTGCAGCACCGCCGAGACGAGGCCGCGCGCGATGGCCTGGTGCGGGGTCAGCCCGAACACCGATACCGAGCCGCGGTCGGGGCGGCTCAGCCTGAGAACCATGTCGATGGTGCTCGTCTTGCCTGCTCCGTTGGGACCCAGCAGCGCCACGATCTGACCCGGCCGGATGGTCAGGTCGAGGCCGTCGACGGCGCGCACGTCGGCGAACGAGCGGTGCACATCGTGTAGTTCGATCGCGGTGACGGTGTCGCCGGGGGAGTCGGCCGTGGCGCGGACCGGCGGCCTGGAAGCGGAGTTCGTTGTCATACTGGAAAACGATGCGCGCGGACCGTCGCCCGGCCCCCTGTGAACGGTCACCGGTCGGGCAGGACGAATGTCATGGAGCGCACGCCCGGATCGGCCCGGTACCGGACACCCTGGCACGCATCCAGGCAGGCGTGCGATGGCAGAATGTCCGTGTCGACCCAGGAGGGCCCACATGGAAACGACCGTCGACCCGACAGTGCTCACGGCGCCTTATCAGCTATCTGACGGGGCAGCACGCGCGTTCGAACAGGACGGGTTCGTCCACCTGCGCGGCGTCCTCGACCCGGCGGTGGTCGAGCACTACGAGCCGGAGATCACCGAACAGGTGATCGCGTTGAACACGATGCACCTGCCGATGGCCGAGCGGGACACCTACTCGAAGGCGTTCCTGCAGGTGTCCAACCTGTGGCAGCACAGCGAGAAGGTGCGCGAGCTGGTGTTCTCGTCCCGGCTGGCCCGGATCGCCGCCGAGCTGATGGGCGTCCGCGGCGCGCGGCTCTACCACGATCAGGCTCTGTACAAGGAGCCCGGCGGCGGCATCACTCCCTGGCATGCCGACCAGTACTACTGGCCGCTGGTGGGGGACCGCAGTTGCACGATCTGGCTGCCACTGCAGGAGACGCCGCTCCCGCTGGGACCGCTGACGTTCGCACGGGGCAGCCACCGCTTCTCGGTCGGGCGTGACCTCGCGATCAGCGACGAGTCCGAAGCGCGGATGCAGAAAGCCCTTGCCGAGCAGCGCTTCCCGATCGTCGAGGAGCCGTTCGCCCTTGGCGACGCGAGCTTCCACCAGGGCTGGACGTTCCATCATGCGTCGCCGAACGTCTCGTCCATCCCGCGCCGGGTGATGACGATCATCTACGTCGACGCGGATATCGAGATCGCCGAGCCGGTCAACACCTCGCAGGTGAGCGACCTCGCCGGCTGGTTCCCGGGGAAGCGGCCGGGCGAGGTCCCAGATACTCCACTCAACCCGTTGCTGTGGGCCTGCGACTGACGAGCCGGCCGGCCGCGGAGCGGGCAGGATGGGCTCGTGGACATCGACCGCGTCGCCGACGAGCTGTACGCGCTGCCGCCGGAGGACTTCATCGGCGCCCGGACTGCCCTGGAGAAGGAGGCCAAGGCCGCCGGTGCCAAGGAGCTGGCAGTCGCGATCCACCAGCTCGGCCGGCCTAATCTCGTGGCCTGGTTGGCGAATCAGCTGGTCCGTGAACGAGGCGACGAGGTCCGCCCCCTGCTTGAGCTCGGCGCGGCGCTGCGCGAAGCCACCGCGACGCTGAGCGGACCGGACCTGCGCGAGCTGAGCCGGCAGCAGTACCAGGTCGTCTACGCGCTCGTGCAGCAGGCCAAGGCGCTGGCACGTGCAGCGGGCCGCAAAGTCAGCCCCGATACCGAGCGCGGCCTCCAGGATTCGCTGCACGCCGCCCTGGCCGACGAGGCCGCTGCCGACCTGCTCCTGGCCGGCCGGCTGACGACGTCGCTGCAACGGATCGGGTTCCCGGGCGATCCGGCGCCGACCGCGGCGCCGAGGGCGGGCACACCGACGAGGGCCCGGTCGAAACCGGGAACGGTCACCACCCAGGAGGAGCTCGCCGAGCGGCGTCGGGCGGCTGAGCTCGAGCGGGCCAGGCAGTCCGAGGCGGCCGCCAGGACCGCGGCCAAGAGCGCGAAGGTCCTTGCGGAGCAGGCCGATGCGGCGCTGACGAAAGCAGACGAGAGGCTCGCGGCCGCACTTGCGCGGGTCGAGGAGCTGCGCTCGGAGCTCGACCGGGCGACGTCGGCGTACGAAGCCGCCGAAGGGAACCGGAGCGCGGCCCGGGAGCAGGCGCAGAACGCCGGGCAGGTCAGCGCCGAGGCGGACACCGAGCTCGAGCAGGCGACGACACATCGACGGCAGCTCGAGGACGGGGCCGGCTGATGCGACCCCGTGCTCAGGTCGTCGCGTGCCGACGCAGGACGACCTCGAGGTATGGCTCGACCTGCCACTCGTCCCGCAGTTCCTCGTACTCGCGCCGATGCTGCGCGCCGTCGACGGTCGCGTCCTGCCAGGCCCGGATCATCAGGTTCTTCGCCGTGTGCTCCGGGGAGACGAACTGCACGACGTCGGTGCGGTAGCCCCGGCTCGCGATGAACGACGTGCGCAACGCATCGGTCAGCACGTCGCCCAGCCGTTCCCGCAGCACTGCCGGGCGCAACAACGCCGCCGACCCGGTCCGGTCTCCGGTCTTCAACTGGCGTTGGAGATCGTGGTGACAGCACGGTGCGAGCAGCAGCGCCTCCGACCCCCACCTCAACGCCCTGGCGGCTGCGTCATCGCTGCCGGTGTCGCAGGCATGCAACGAGATCACCAGATGCGGCGCCCACGGCAGTTCGACGTCTTCGATGCTGGCGTGCCGAAAGGTCAGGCCGTCCCAGCCGAGGGCCCCTGCCCGTCGGGTCGCCCGCTCGACGGCGCCGGCGTCGCGATCCACCCCGACCATCTCGCAGCCGATGCCGAGGACTTCGGTGAGGTAGTCATACGTGGCGAACGTGAGGTAGGCATTGCCGCTGCCCATGTCGACGACCCGCAGTGGTGTCTCGGCGCGGAGCCGCTCGAACGGCGGGAGTGACGTGAGCAGCCGCAGGAACTCGTTGACCTGTCGCCACTTGCCCTGCTGGGTGGGCTTGATCGCGTGCCCCGACGACAGTCCGAGCAGCTCCAGGAACGGCGCGTCCTCGGGGATCATCGTCTGCTTGTGCCGGTCGTGCTGCAGATCCGGGGTCTTGCCCTCCGCGGTCACGGTGACGAGGGTCTTGCCGCGCTTGGTGACGCGCGCCTCGGTCCGCTCCAGCGTCGTCTGCGCGGTGAGGTGGCGGAAACGCGGCAGCAGGTCCTGGATCAACGGGTCCGACGGTGACTCGACGTTCGAGGTCAGGCTCTTGCTGTCGTCGTAGCGGACGACGCTGAGCATTCGCTGCCCTCGCAGGAGAACGGGCCGGATCTCGACCCGGCGCAGGTCACCAGAGGTGCGCGCACCGGACAGGACCAGCCGCTCCAGCCCCGCGTCCCCGAGTGCGCTGTTGGCGAGGTCGGTCATGACGTCGGTCTCGTGCGTCGTCGTCGCCATCAAGTCCCCTCCTCCCGGTCGCACGCTCAGTGCCGGACGCCGATCCGATTGTGCAACCGGCGCAGCGGGGCGGGTGCCCACCAGTTCGTCCTGCCGAGCATGGTCATCGTCGCGGGGACGAGGATCAGCCGTACCAGGGTCGCATCGATCGCCACCGCCACAGCGAGCGCGGTCCCGGTCTCTTTGATCACCAGCAGCTTCCCGGCGACGAAACCGGTGAAGACGATGACCACCAGCAACGCCGCGCAGGTGATGATCCGGCCGGTCGCCTGCAGCCCGTTTGCGACCGCGTCGTTCGTCGACTCGCCGGCCCGGTGGTGTTCGAGGATACGGGCGAGCAGGAACACCTCGTAGTCCATCGCCAGCCCGAACGCGAACGCCAGCATCAACACCGGGACCGTCACCTCGATCCCTCCGACCGGGTCGAAGTCGAGCAAGGACGTGGCGTGGCCGTTCTGGAACACCCAGACGAGCACGCCCATGCTGGCACCGAGCGACACGATGTTGCACAGCAGCGCCTTGATCGGGATCACGACCGACCCGGTCATCAGGAACAGCAGCACGAAGGTGGCCACCACGACGAGCCCGAGGGCCCACGGCGCGCGATCGCGGATCGCCTGGTCGAAGTCCAGCAGCGCTGCGGCCGGTCCGCCGACCCAGCTCTGCCCCGGCGGTGGTGCGGCCCGGACGGCCTTCACCACGTCCCGGGTGGCGTCACCCATCGGCCCGTCGGTCGTCCGCAACGAGACGACGCGGTACTCACCCGCGGTCGTCACGCCGTCGACGGCGCGGATTCCCGGCGTCGACGTCAGCGTGGACGCCCAGGACGTCGCGTCCGCCTGGCTCGCCGTGGTGACGATCCGCACGTCGGGTGAGCGGAGCGCCGGGAAGCGGGAATTGATCTGTTCGGCGGTCACCCGCGCCGGATTGCCGACGGGCAGCAGCGCGGCGCCCGAGGCCGTCAGCCGGATGTCGCGGACCGGCAGCGCAAGGAAGATCAGCACACCGACGACGGCGAGGGCGGCCAGCCAGGGGAGTCGCTGGACGAGGTGTGTGAAGCGGGAGAACACGCCACGCGGCGGCGGGATGTCGCCCAGCAACTGCAACAGCCGTCGCAGGCCGGGAACGCGGTTGAGCGATCCGGGGTGGGCGAGCTTGCGTCCCGCCAGCGCGATCATCGCCGGCACGAACGTCAGGGCCACGAGGAAAGCGACGACGACGACGCTGATGCCGGCGGCGCCGAGCGCGCGCAGGATCGGCGCCTGGAAGAGCAGCATCCCGCACAGCGACACCGCGACCGTGATCGCCGAGAACATCACCGTCCGCCCGGCCGCCGCAACGGTCCGCCCGACCGCGTCGACGATCTGCTCGTGGGTCGGGTCCAGGTCGACGCGACGATGACCGTTGCGGATCTCCTCGCGGTAGCGGCTCACCATCAGCAGCCCGTAGTCGATGCACAGCCCGAGGCCGAGGATCGTGACCACGTTGACGACGCTGGCGTCGAGCGTGATCACGTGGACGAACCCGAACAGCGACAGCAGCGCACCGGTGATCGAGGCGATGGCGCCGATCACCGGCATGCCGGCCGCGAGGAAGCCGCCGAAGACGATGGTCATCACGAACAAGCTGACCGGCAGCGCGATGCTCTCGCCGACGCGAAGGTCGGTCTCGACCTGGCCGGTGATGGCGTCGACCAGGGGCGTGATCCCGCCGATGGACACGACGCTGCCGGGAATCGCCTGGCCCAGTTGGTGGAAGCGCGCGTCGACGGCCGCCTCGGTGACCTTCTGCTGCTCCTTCGTCAGGGTCTTGTCCAGGGTGACCGGGACAAGCACGGCGTGGCCGTCGGAGGCGACGAGCGCCGCCGCCGACGGGTCGGAGCCGACCGGGTTCTGCACACCCAGCACCCCGTCGACAGCGCTGAGGTCGGTGACCGCGGCGCCGATCGAGGCCTTCACGCCCGCAGCGGCCGGATCGACCTTGTCGAGCAGGAGGGTCACGACGTCACCGCCGTTGTCGGTCGCGCCGAGGAGGCCGGCCGCGGTCTGCGCGTCCCCGGGAGCGGACGGGTTCCCCGAGCTGAGCTTGTCGAACAGCGAACTGTTGCCGAACAGACCGAGGCTGATCGCGAACGACATGACCGTGATCACGACCCACGCGGCCCCGAACCAGCGTGCGTGCCGGGCACACGTCCGGCCCAGCCGTTCCAGCCCGGTCCGGTGCGCGACGGCGTGCCGGCCCGGTCGCGGTCGCGGTCGCGGCGGCTCGCTCATGTGGTGACTCCGGTCCGGTCGGTACCGCGGCGGGCGCGCAGGACGAGGTCGGTGGCAGCCGCAGTCAGGAGCGCGGCGCCGAGCAGGTGCAGGTCGACGAGGCCGATCGGGAGTCCGGTGAAGTACTGGACGAACCCGATCACGGCCTGGACGAGGGCGACCCCCAGCAGCACGGTCGCCGCGCGCAGCAGAGCGGGCCGGGCGGCGGCACGGCCGACCAGCACGGCGCCGACGATCAGGCCGACGAGGAGGAAGACGAGGTCGGCGTGCAGTTGGCTGGCGGCCGCCGGCGACAGCCCGTTCCGGGCGACGCCCGCGTCACCGGCATGCGGCCCGCTGCCGGTCACGACCGTGCCGGCGGCGAGGACGAGGGCTACGGAGAAGGAGGGCAGCCAGCCGGCCAGCCGCACCGATCGGACGTGTTCGCCGACCCGGAGGCTCGGCCAGGCGACGCGCCGGACGAGGACCGTGCACAACGCGACGATCGCCATCGAGACGAGGAAGTGCGACGACACGATCCACGGGTTCAGCTTCGTCAGGACGGTGATCCCGCCGACGAGGGCCTGCAGTGGAATCGTGAGCGCGACCGCCACGGTGAGCCAGCGGACGGTCCGGTCGGCCCTGCGCACCCACCACGCGACGACGAAGGTCGCGACGACGACCGCGGCCAGGACGAAGGTGAGCAGCCGGTTGCCGAACTCGATCGCACCGTGGATCCCGAGCGAGCTGTGTGCGACGAAGGCGCCGTCCGTGCACTCGGGCCAGGTCGGGCAGCCGAGCCCCGACGCCGTCAGCCGGACCGCGCCACCGGTCAGGACGATGACGATGTTCGTCACCAGGCACGCCCAGGCCAGGATCGACAGCCACTGACGCGGCGGCGGATCGAGGGTTCCGAAGGGTCCGGGCGGCTCTGCAGGGTCGACGCCGGCCGGGCCCGTCGACCTCACTCCCATCGGAACGTCCGGCTCGTCGCGATCGACCCGACCGCCGCCCACACCAGCAGCACGACGATGGCGACGCCGTCGACGCGGCCGTGCCGGAGGGCGTCGCGCAGGCCCTCCGCCAGCGCACCGGACGGCAACGCGCGGACGAGTCCGGCAGCCGGCCCGTAGGTAGTCGCCGGCGCCAGCACCGCACCGCCGGCGAGCAGCAGGACGAAGACGAGGTTCGCCAGCGCGAGCGTCGCCTCGGCCCGGAGCGTGCCGGCGATCAGCAGTGCCCAGGCGGCGAACGCCGCCGAGCCGGACCACCACAACGCGACGGCGGCGACCACCGTCGCGGGCGTGAGCACCGGGCGCCAGCCGAGGGCCGCGGCCACCACGCAGATCAGCGCGAGCTGGCAGAGCTGGACCGTCAGGAGGCTCAGGATCTTGCCGGCCAGGAGGCCGGCGCGCGGGAGCGGTGTGACGCCGAGCTGTTTGAGGACGCCGTAGCGCCGCTCGAAGCCGGTGCCGATCGCCAGCGAGGTGAACGACGTCGACAGGATCGCCAGTGCCAGGACGCCGGGCGTCAGGACGTCGATCGGGCGCGCGCCGCCGATGCCGAGCCGGTTCGCGGCGACCGCTCCGCCGACGAGGGCGAGCATCGGGATGACGATGGAGAGGACGACCTGTTCGCCGTTGCGCAGCAGCAGCCGGATCTCCATCCGGGCCTGCGACGCGACCATCGACGCTGTCGTCGCGGCGCCCGGCCGGGGTGCGAACGTGCCGCTGCCGCCGTGGGTGGACGGGGCGCTCACGACGCCGGCTCGCTGCCGGTGAGGTCGAGGAAGACGTCCTCGAGGGTGCGGCGGCCGTCGTCCACCCGGAGATCGACGATGAGCACGTCACGGCCGGCCGCGCAGGCGGCGAGGGCGGCGACGGCGGCCGGGGTGATCGCGCCGACGAGGTCGATCGCCTGAGCCGTGGTGGCCTCCTCGGGTCCGCGTCCGTCCGCCGAGCGCAGGTGCACGCCCGGCATCGCGGTGCGCAGCTCCGCGACCGGCAGCGGTGCGGAGAACGACGCGGACATGCGCATGGCGCTGGGCTCGTCCCCGTCGGGCCGGGCGGACGTGAGGATGAGGTCGGCCGGGCTGCCGGAGGCGATGAGCCGGCCGTGGTCGATGACGTGCACGGTGTCGGCCAGCCGCTCGGCCTCGTCGATGAGATGCGTGGTGAGCACGACGGTGACCCCGTCCGCGCGCAGCTCGTCGAGCAGCGCCCAGACCTCGTGCCGAGCGTGCGGGTCGAGCCCGGCGGTGGGCTCGTCGACGAACACCAGCTCCGGCCGCCCGATCAGCGCCATCGCGAGCCCGAGACGCTGCTTGGCGCCGCCGGAGAGACGGCGGAACGACGTGCCGGCGACCTCCTGCAAGCCGAGCCGCTCGATCAGCAGGTCGACCGGCAGCGGGTGCGCGTACAGGGACGACAGATGCGTGAGCATCTCGCCGGCCCGGACCCCCGACCAGGCGCCACCGGACTGCGGCATGACACCGATGCGCGGGAGGAGCCGGGCACGGTCGCGGACGGGGTCGAGGCCGAGCGTGCGGACCGTCCCGCGCTGCGGGCGGCGCACGCCGACGCTTGTCTCGAGCGTCGTCGTCTTCCCGGCGCCGTTCGGTCCCAGCACCGCGGTGATCGTCCCGGTCTCGACCTCGAAGCTGAGACGGTCGGTCGCGAGCGTGTCGCGATAGCGCATGGTCAGCTCGTCGACGCTCAGAGCTGAAGGCACCGGGCGAGTGTAGGCAACGTGTCGTGGCGCCGTCGGTCCGGGGCGATACCAGCCGTCCGGACCGCAGAACCTGGGTAAGGCTCACCTTCGTTGCCTGCCTTTGGCGATATACGCAACCATGGTGTTGTGAAAACGGAGTGGACGCCGACGAGGGACCGGGTGGGGGTACCCACGCGTGACCGCGCAGTCGCGACCGCACGTCCCGTCCGCGCCGTTCGCCGGCCCCGGGACGACGCCGGCCGGGCCGCTCAGATCGCCGCGGTCGCCCACGTCGCCGAGGTCGTCCCGAGCCCTGACCACGACGCCGACGCGGCCGAGGCCCGTACGCGTGATCGGGTCGCCCGCACCCTGCTCCTCGAACGCAACGTCACCGCGTCGGCCATCTCGCACGAACTCGGCCTCACCCCGGCGGCCGTCCGTCGCCACCTGGACGCGCTCGTGAGCACCGGCCTGGCGTCCCCGATCGACACCGCACCCACCGGCCAGCGCGGCCGGCCGGCGCGTTCCTACCGGCTCACCGAGGCCGGCCGCGAGCGGTTCCCGCAGGCCTACCAGGCGCTCGCCGCCGAGGCCATGCAGTTCCTGGTCGACCACGTCGGCGCCGAGGCCGTCACCGAGTTCGCTCGCGCACGCGCGGGTGCGATCGCCGGGCGGCTCAGCGAGGTCGCCGCCGCAGACCCGTCGCGTCCCGTCGACAACCGCGCCGGCGCCGACGCCGATCCGAACCACCTCGTCGACCTCCTCGCCCGGGCACTCGACGTCGATGGCTACGCCACCTCCGTCCGGCCGGTGGGAACCGGCGCCCAGCTGTGCCAGCACCACTGCCCGGTGGCCCACGTCGCCGCGGCCTTCCCCCAACTGTGCGAGGCCGAGACCGAACTCTTCAGCCAGGTCCTCGGCCGCCATGTCCAGCGCCTTGCCACCATCGCCAACGGCGACGGTGTCTGTACGACTTATATTCCGGGACCCGTCCCGGCGGAAGGATTGTCACGATGACCCAGATCCAGACACCGCCCCGCGCGGATACAGACGTCGCAACCGCAGTCCCGGTGCCCGCCAAGGGTGTCGCGGGAGTCGAAGGGATCGGCCGCTACCAGTTCGGCTGGGCCGACGAGGACGTGGCCGGCACGGGCGCGACCCGCGGACTGACCGAAGAGGTCGTCCGCGACATCTCGGCGAAGAAGAACGAGCCCGCGTGGATGCTCGAGCAGCGTCTCAAGGGCCTCAAGCTGTTCCGTCGCAAGCCCATGCCCACCTGGGGTGCCGACCTCGGCGGCATCGACTTCGACAACATCAAGTACTTCGTCCGCTCGACCGAGAAGCAGGCGACGAGCTGGGACGAGCTGCCCGCCGACATCAAGAACACCTACGACCGGCTCGGCATCCCGGAGGCGGAGAAGCAGCGCCTCGTCGGCGGCGTCGCCGCGCAGTACGAGTCCGAGGTCGTCTACCACCAGATCCGTGAGGACCTCGAGGAGCAGGGCGTCATCTTCGTCGACACCGACACCGCGCTGCGCGAGCACGAGGACGTCTTCCGGGAGTACTTCGCCACGATCATCCCGGTCGGTGACAACAAGTTCTCCGCGCTCAACACCTCGGTCTGGTCTGGCGGATCGTTCATCTACGTGCCCAAGGGCGTGAAGGTCGACATCCCGCTGCAGGCCTACTTCCGCATCAACACCGAGAACATGGGCCAGTTCGAGCGGACGCTGATCATCGTCGACGAGGACGCCTACGTGCACTACGTCGAAGGCTGCACGGCGCCGATCTACAGCTCGGACTCGCTGCACTCGGCCGTCGTCGAGATCGTCGTGAAGAGGGGCGGCCGCTGCCGTTACACGACCATCCAGAACTGGTCGAACAACGTCTACAACCTCGTCACCAAGCGGGCCACCTGCGACGAGGGCGCGACGATGGAGTGGGTCGACGGCAACATCGGCTCCAAGGTGACCATGAAGTACCCGGCCATCTACCTGCTCGGCGCGCACTCGCGCGGCGAGACGCTGTCGATCGCCTTCGCGGGCGAGGGCCAGCACCAGGACGCCGGCGCCAAGATGGTGCACGCCGCTCCGTACACGTCCAGCTCGATCATCTCGAAGTCGGTCGCCCGCGGCGGCGGCCGTACGTCCTACCGCGGCCTGCTCCAGGTCCAGGACGGTGCGCACCACTCCGCCTCGACGGTCAAGTGCGACGCGCTCCTGGTCGACCAGATCAGCCGCTCGGACACCTACCCCTACGTCGACGTCCGCGAGGACAACGTGTCGCTGGGTCACGAGGCGACCGTCTCGAAGGTCAGCGACGACCAGCTCTTCTACCTGATGAGCCGGGGCATGGGCGAGGACGAGGCGATGGCGATGATCGTCCGCGGCTTCGTCGAGCCGATCGCGCGCGAGCTGCCGATGGAGTACGCGCTCGAGCTGAACCGGCTCATCGAGCTGCAGATGGAAGGAGCCGTCGGCTGATGTCGGCAGTAGCAGAAGCCCTCGAGGGCGCCCGCGCGATCGTCGACAAGGTCGAGTCGCACCTGCACCCCGACGGTTCGTTCGACCCGGCCGACCACGCCGTTCCCGGTGGTCTCGAAGAGGTCTGGCGGTTCACCCCGCTGCGACGTCTGCGTGACCTGCACAAGGACGCGCCGCTCGACGGTGACGACTACTCCGTCGACGTGCACGCCGTGGCCCCGGTCACGGTTGAGCGAGTCGAAGGGGCAACCGTCGCCAAGGGCTCCTCGGGCTACGTCCCCACTGATCGTGTCAGCGCACGTGCCTGGGCGGCCGCCCCGTCGGTCCTTCAGGTGACGGTGCCGCGCGAAGCGATCGTGTCCGAGCCGACCGTGGTCACCCTCCGGGGGACGTCGGTCGAACACGCCGCCGCTCGGCACGTGGTCGTCACCGCCGAGCCGTTCAGCTCCGCCACCGTCGTGTTCGTCCACGAGGGTTCCGCCACGCTGGCCGACAACGTCGAGATCGTGCTCGGCGACAGCTCGACGCTGACGGTCGTCTCGGTGCAGGACTGGGACGACGACTCGGTGCACCTGACCCACCAGCACGCGAAGGTCGGCCGCGACGCGGCGTTCAAGCACGTCGCCGTGAGTTTCGGCGGCGACCTCGTGCGGATGAACATCTCGCTGACCTACGACGGGCCCGGGGGAGCGGCCGACGTGTTCGGCCTCTACTTCGCCGACGCGGGCCAGCACCTCGAACACCGCCTGTTCGTCGACCACAACGAGCCCAAGACGCACAGCAACGTCGACTACAAGGGCGCGCTGCAAGGCCAGGGCGCGCACACCGTCTGGATCGGCGACGTGCTGATCCGCAAGGCCGCGCAGGGCATCGACACCTACGAGAGCAACCGCAACCTGGTGCTCTCCGACGGTGCCCGGGCCGACTCGGTGCCCAACCTCGAGATCGAGACCGGCGACATCGTCGGCGCGGGCCACGCGTCGACCACCGGCCGGTTCGACGAGGAGCAGCTGTTCTACCTGCGCAGCCGCGGCATCGACGAGGAAGAGGCACGTCGCCTCGTCGTGCACGGCTTCTTCGCCGACATCATCCGGCGCATCGGCGTCCCCGAACTCGAAGCTCGCCTGCTCGCTGCCGTCGAGGCGGAGTTGGCCTCGGTGGGGGTCGAGTAGTCGTGGCGTTCGTCCGCGCCTGCGCCGCCACCGATGTCGGTGAGGGCAAGGCCTTCGCCGCCGAGGTGGAGGGTGTCGAGGTCGCCGTCGTCAACGCCGGCGGCGAGTACTTCGCGATCCGCGACGAGTGCTCGCATGCGGCCATCCCGCTGTCCGAGGGCGACGTCGACGGCTGCGAGATCGAGTGCTGGATGCACGGGTCGCGGTTCGACCTGCGCACCGGCGAACCGTCCGGCCTGCCGGCCATCGACCCGGTGCCGGTGTACCCGTGCCAGGTCGACGGCGACGACGTCCTCGTCGACGTCAGCGCGGCCACGAACGCCTGACCCGCACTATCTGACTCACCGCACTATCTGACTCACGGTTCCACCTGAACGACTTGACCTACGAGCTTTCCCCTTATCAACAAGGAGTATCCGGCCCATGGCCACTCTCGAGATCCGCGACCTGCACGTCACCGTCAACACCGACGAAGGCGCGAAGGAGATCCTCAAGGGCGTCGACCTCACCGTCGGCTCCGGTGAGACGCACGCGATCATGGGGCCGAACGGCTCCGGCAAGTCGACCCTCGCCTACTCCATCGCCGGCCACCCGAAGTACACGGTCACCAAGGGCACCGTCACCCTCGACGGGCAGGACGTCCTCGCGATGACCGTCGACCAGCGTGCCCGCGCCGGCCTGTTCCTCGCGATGCAGTACCCCGTCGAGGTTCCAGGCGTCTCCGTCGCGAACTTCCTGCGCACCGCGAAGACCGCCATCGACGGCGAGGCGCCGAAGCTGCGTACCTGGGTCAAGGAGGTCAACTCCGCGCTGGCCGACCTCGACATGGACCCGACGTTCGCGCAGCGCAACGTCAACGAGGGATTCTCCGGTGGCGAGAAGAAGCGCCACGAGATCGCGCAGCTCGCGCTGCTCGACCCGAAGGTCGCGATCCTCGACGAGACCGACTCCGGCCTCGACATCGACGCGCTCAAGATCGTCTCCGAAGGCGTCAACCGCTTCATCGCGCGCGGCGAGCGCGGCGTGCTGCTGATCACCCACTACACGCGGATCCTGCGCTACATCACGCCCGACTACGTGCACGTGTTCATCAACGGCCGGATCGCCGAGCAGGGTGGCGCCGAGCTGGCCGAGCGTCTCGAGTCCGAGGGCTACGACCGGTACGTGAAGGCCGCGGTCTGATGTCACCGGGCAGCGCGACGAGCACCCACGTCGCCCTGGATGCGCTCGCCCACCGCGTCCGGGGTGACTTCCCGATCCTGACGCGCCGGCTGGCGGGAGACCTGCCGCTGGTGTACCTCGACTCGGCGAACACCTCGCAGAAGCCGCAGATCGTCATCGACACGATCGCGGACCACTACGCACACCACAACGCCAACGTGGCAAGGGCGATGCACCAGCTGGGTGCGGAGTCGACCGAGGCCTACGAGGGTTCGCGCGACAAGGTTGCGGCGTTCATCGGTGCGCCGAATCGGGACGAGATCGTGTTCGCCAAGAACGCGTCCGAGGGATTGAACCTCGCGGCACACTCGCTCGGCGCGTCGCTGCGTCCGGGTGACGAGGTCGTCATCACCGAACTCGAGCACCACAGCAACATCGTTCCCTGGCAGCTATTGTGCGCGCGGACCGGCGCGACGCTGCGCTGGTTCGGCGTCACCGACGGCGGTCGGCTCGATCTCGAGGCCGCGCGCTCGACCGGTTTGATCAACGAGCACACGAAGATCGTGTCGCTGGCCTACGTGTCGAACACCCTCGCGACGATCAACCCGGTCAGCGAGATCGCCGCCTGGGCGCATGCGGTCGGGTCCGCCGGTGCCGGTGCGGCCGTCGTCGTCGACGCATCCCAGGCGGTTCCGCAGCTGCCGGTCGACGTCTCGACCCTCGGCGCGGACATGTTCGTCTTCACCGGCCACAAGGTCGTCGGCCCGACGGGGATCGGCGTGCTCTGGGGTCGTTACGACCTGCTGGCCGAGCTGCCGCCGTTCCTCGGCGGCGGCGAGATGATCGAGGTCGTCCGGATGACCGGCTCGACGTTCGCCGCACCGCCGCACCGCTTCGAGGCGGGCACCCCGCCGATCGTCCAGGCCGTCGGCCTCGGCGCGGCGATCGACTACCTGCAAGGCATCGGGATGCAGGCCGTCGCCGCACACGAGCACGCGATCACCGGGTACGCCCTCGACGCGCTCACCAACGTGCCGGGTCTTCGGGTGATGGGGCCGACCGAGAACGTCGACCGTGGCGGCGCGATCTCGTTCACCCTGCCCGACATCCACCCGCACGACGTCGCGTCGATGCTGGACTCGCGCGGGGTCGCCGTCCGGGCCGGGCACCACTGCGCGCGGCCGGTGCACGAGCGGTTCGGTATCCAGTCGACCACGAGGGCGTCGTTCTACCTCTACACGACGACCGCGGAAATCGATTCGCTCGTCGATGCGTTGCTGATGACGCAGAAGTTTTTCAGGCAATGAGCGGCTCTGGGGGCTGACGGGCGGATGTGTACATGACCGGAATGGACGTCGAATCGATGTACCAGGAGATCATCCTGGACCACTACCGGCGACCGCACCACAAGGGTCTGCGCGACCCGTTCGACGTCGCGGTGCATCACGTCAACCCGTCCTGTGGCGACGAGATCGAGCTGCGGGTGAAGCTGTCGGGTCCTGCCGACGCACCCGTGATCGAGGACGTCTCCTACCACGCGGTGGGTTGCTCGATCTCGCAGGCGGCGACGTCGGTGATGACGGATCTGGTCATCGGGCACACACTCGAGGACGCGACGAAGACTTACGAGAACTACCTCGAGATGATGCACGGCAGGGGTCGTATCGAGCCGGACGAGGATGTCCTCGAGGACGGCATCGCGTTCGCCGGGGTCGCGAAGTTCCCGGCCCGGGTGAAATGCGCGCTGCTCGGCTGGTCGGCCTGGCGCGACGCGTCGTCGGCCGCAGTGGCTCAGCAGGTCCATGATGGAAGCAACTCAGCAGAGGGAGTAACGCCATGAGTACGACCGACCAGACCGACGTGGACGCCACGACGATCGACGACGGCCGTCCGGTCGCCGACCCGGAGGTCGCGTCGGCTGCTGCCGCCGCGTCGACGGGCAGTGCCGACGAGGCCTTCGTCGAGGACGTGCTCGAAGCGCTGAAGGACGTCGTCGACCCCGAGCTCGGTATCAACGTCGTCGACCTCGGCCTCATCTACGGCGTGACCGTCGACGCGGACCGCAAGGCCGCCATCGACATGACGCTCACGTCGGCGGCCTGCCCGCTGACCGACATGATCGAGGACCAGACCACCGCGGCTCTGGAAGGTCTCGTCAACGGCCACACGATCAACTGGGTGTGGATGCCGCCGTGGGGCCCGGAGAAGATCACCGACGACGGACGCGAGCAGCTCCGCGCACTCGGCTTCCGCGTCTGAGCCCACCCTCCTGCACGTCGCAAAGTGGGCGTGTCCGCGCGCAACTCGGCGGGACGAGGGTGCTTTCGCGTCCACTACGGTTCGGACGTGACGAGCGAAGCCGGTGACAGCGCAGGAGAGATGGCGACCCGTGTCGTCGTTGTCCCGCCCGAACGTCTCGTCGGCTGGGCCGAACGCTTCGCCGAACGACACGGCGCGGTGAGGACGGAACGGCTGCCGGACGAAGTCTCCGCGATACGGCTCGTCGCCGCGGACCGCGCCGTCGCCACCTGCCGCCCGCCGATGCCCGGCAGCTTCGATGCGCCGGCCGACGTGGTCGAGGCGATGCAGAACGAACGCGTCGGGCTCCTGGTGATCCGCAAGGGCGGCTTCAGCGTCGGTGGCGCCGAAGGAACGGAGATCATCGCGCACCGCACCGGATCGCGTTACCTGCAAGGACGGACGGCCGCCGGTGGGTGGTCCCAGCAGCGGTACGCGCGACGCCGCGACAACCAGGCGGACGCGGGATATGCCCTGTCGGGCAAGGCCGTCGAGGAGGTCGTCCTCCCACTTATCAGTACGCTGACACGGGTGGTCGCGGGTGGTGACCGCGCAGCGGTCCGGACGGTGCTCGGGCAACGTGGGCTCGAACCCGTCGCTCGTCTGCTGAGCCCGGCCATGCTGGCCGTCGGCCCGCCCAAGCGCACCAGCCTGGACGAGCTGCTCGCCAAGGCGCGGCTGATCCATATCGAGCTCACCGAATCGTCGGAGTGAACAAAACCCTTATGCAGAAGGATGATTCGTGATGCCGGCAACGCCGAAGGTCTGGTTCGTCACCGGTTCGTCACGAGGCTTCGGCCGGGTGTGGACGCGCGCGGCCCTCGAGCGCGGTGACTCCGTCGTCGCCACCGCACGGTCGGCGGAAGCGGTCACCGACCTCGTCGCCGACTACCCGGACCGTGCCCTCGCCCTCCCGCTCGACATCACCGACCGCGGTGCCGTGATCGAGGCCGTCCGTGCGGGCCACGAGCACTTCGGCCGGCTCGATGTCATCGTCAACAACGCCGGCTTCGGGCTCTTCGCCGCCGTCGAGGAGACGACCGAGGCACAGGCGCGCGCGCAGCTCGAGACCAATCTGCTCGGGCCGTTGTGGGTGGTCCAGGCCGCGTTGCCGTACCTGCGCGCCCAGGGCTCGGGCCACATCCTGCAGGTGTCGAGTCTCAGCGGCGTCGCGACATTCCCGCTGCTCGGGCTCTATCAGGCGTCGAAGTGGGCCCTCGAGGGCCTGAGTGAAACCCTCGCCGGTGAGGTCGCGGGGTTCGGCATCAAGGTCACATTGCTCGAGCCGGGCGCGTTCCGGACCGAGTGGGCCGGGGTGTCCGCCGACCACGCCGAGGAGATGCCGGCCTACGACGACGTCCGGGCGAGCATCGACGGGCACGAGAACTGGTACCACCACGGCCGGCCCGAGGCGACGACCGAGTTGCTGTTCGAGATCGTCGATTCCGCCGAGCCGCCGTTGCGCGTGCTCCTCGGACGAAGTGCCACCCCGCTGGTGAGGGCCGTGTACGAATCCCGGCTGGCGACCTGGACGACGTGGGAGTCGCGGGGATACACGGCCGGCGGCGCCGACTGACCTGAGGTGGGCGACGTCCCGGACGTTTCCCACGGGTGGCCGTTATCTGTCGTCGCGGCGCCGTAGTGCCCGGACGTCCCAGTTGCCGCGTCACACTCTGGGCATGAAGATCACCAAGCTCGAGACCTTCCAGGTACCTCCCCGTTGGCTGTTCCTGCGGGTCGAGACCGACGAGGGCGTGATCGGCTGGGGGGAGCCGATCGTCGAGGGCAAGGCGGCGACCGTCGCGGCATGCATCGCCGACATGCAGGACTACCTCATCGGCCGGAACCCGCTGGCGATCGAGGCGCACTGGCAAGTCCTCGCCAAGGGCAACTTCTACCGCGGCGGCCCGGTTCTGAGCTCCGCGCTGGCGGGCATCGACCAGGCGCTGTGGGACATCGCCGGCAAGAACCACGGAGTGCCCGTGCACGAGCTGCTCGGCGGCCCGGTCCGCGACACCGCCCGGGTCTACCGATGGGTCGGTGGCAGGTCGCCGCAGGAGCTCGCCGACGCCGGCCGGGGCGCGGTCGAGCAGGGCTTCGACGCGGTGAAGTGCGCGCCGCACGGTGCCGTCCGCAACCTCGACACCGCCGAACAGCTGCGCACGTTCGTCCGGTTCGTCGAGGCACTGCGCGATGCTGTCGGTGACGGCGTCGACATCGGCCTGGACTTCCACGGCCGCTTCTCACTGCCACAGAGCCGGCGGCTGCTGCCGATGCTCGAGCCGCTGCTCCCGTTCTTCGTCGAGGAACCGGTGACGCCGGAGTACTCACGCGACCTCGGCCGGCTGACCGGATCGACGTCGATCCCGATCGCGACAGGGGAGCGGTTGTTCAGCCGATGGGACTTCCGCGACGTCCTCGCCGCCGGCGTCAGCGTCGTCCAGCCCGATCTCTCGCACGCGGGCGGGATCTCCGAGGTCCGCCGGATCGCCGCCCTTGCCGAGGCCCACGACGTGAGCGTCGCGCCGCATTGCCCGTTGGGTCCGATCGCCCTCGCGGCCAGCCTGCAGATCGACTTCGCGATCCCCAACTTCCTCATCCAGGAACAGAGTCTGGGCATCGAGTACAACCAGGGCAACGAGCTGCTCGACTACCTGGTGGACCCGGCGATCTTCGCGTTCGATGCCGGGACGGTGGCTCGGCCGACGGGTCCGGGCCTCGGTATCGAGATCGACGAGGCCGCCGTCCGCACGGCCGCACGTACCCCGCACAACTGGCGGAGCCCGCTGACGTTCCACGCGGACGGCGGCTTCGCCGAGTGGTGACGGCTGTCCCACCGGCCGGTCGGTCAGACGAATAGTGCGTCGAGCCGCTCGCAACGCCTGACTCGTCGAGCCTCCGGGGGACCGACCTGCCCATCGACCTCGTGGCGACGCGCGCGCTTCGGACCCACGAACCTCGAGTGGACGCTCGGCTACGTCCACGTCGGCGTGTTGCGCGGCGACGCGCCCACTCCGGGGCACTTCGGCCGCACGGGCCCGCGTGAGCGCAATCACCGTCCACCCCCGGTAAACCAGCGGGATCGGGCACGCCTCTCACCTACACTTGCACCCGTGTCACCTCTCACCTCCTAGCGGCGCGGCCTCGCTGTACACGACAGGTCTGCCCACTTGGTCACCGTGATGGAGAAGAACACCCCATGATCACCGCAACTGCTGTAGAGGTGCGCGCAGGTGCCGGCATCCTCATCGAACCCGTGTCGTTCCGGATCGGCTCCGGCGACAAAGTCGGCCTCGTCGGCCGCAACGGCGCGGGCAAGACCACCCTCACCCGCATCCTCGCCGGCGAGGGCGAGCCCGCCGGCGGCACCGTCACCCGCACCGGCAGCGTCGGCTACCTCCCGCAGGACCCCCGCACCGGCGACCTCGACGTCACCTCGTCGAACCGCATCCTCGCTGCCCGCGGCCTGGACACCATCGTCGGACGGCTGCGACGTCACGAGGCCGCCATGGGCTCGGAGGACCCCAACGTCCGCGAGCGGGCGATGTCGCGCTACACCACCACCGAGGGCGAATTCCTCGCCGCCGGTGGTTACGCGGCCGAGAGCCAGGCGGCCACGATCTCCGCCAGCCTGGGGCTGCCCGAGCGAGTCCTGGCCCAGCCGCTGCACACCCTCTCCGGTGGCCAGCGTCGTCGCGTCGAGCTCGCCCGCATCCTGTTCGCCGCCCCGGACACTCTCCTCCTCGACGAGCCCACCAACCACCTCGACGCCGACTCGGTCATGTGGCTGCGCGACTACCTCCGCAACTACGCTGGCGGCCTCGTCGTGATCAGCCACGATGTCGAACTGCTCGACGTCGTCGTGAACCGCGTCTTCCACCTCGACGCCAACCGCACCACGATCGACGTCTACAACATCGGCTGGAAGACCTACCTCGCGCAGCGCGAGACCGACGAGCGCCGCCGCAAGCGGGAACGCAACAACGCCGAGCGCAAGGCCGACACCCTGCTCGCCCAGGCCGACAAGATGCGCGCGAAGGCGACGCTGGCGCAGCGGGCCAAGAACATGGCCCGGCGCGCGGAGCGTCTCACCTCCGGCCTCGAGGCCGAGCGTGCCCACGAGCGCGTCGCGAAGCTGCGGCTGCCCGATCCGGTCCCGTGCGGACGCACTCCGCTCACCGCGTCCGGGCTGTCGAAGTCCTACGGCTCGCTCGAAGTGTTCACCGACGTCGACCTCGCCATCGACCGGGGCAGCCGGGTCGTCATCCTGGGTCTCAACGGCGCCGGCAAGACGACGCTGCTGCGCATCCTCGCCGGTGTCGACGAACCCGACACCGGCCAGGTCGAACCGGGTCACGGCCTGCGGATGGGCTACTACGCCCAGGAGCACGAGACGCTCGACGACACGAAAACCGTCCTGCAGACCATGCAGGCCGCAGCACCCGGGCTCACCGACACCCAGTCCCGTTCGGTGCTCGGCTCGTTCCTGTTCTCAGGTGACGCGGTGAACAAGCCGACCCGGGTTCTCTCCGGTGGGGAGAAGACGCGGCTCGCGCTCGCCACCATCGTCAGCTCCGGTGCGAACGTCCTGCTGCTCGACGAACCGACCAACAACCTCGACCCGGCGTCACGCGAGGAGATCCTCGGCGCGATCCACGGCTACGCCGGCGCGATCATCCTCGTCACCCACGACGAGGGCGCGGTCGAGGCGCTGCACCCGGACAAGGTGCTGCTGCTCCCCGACGGCGACGAGGACCTGTGGAGCTCGGACTACCGCGACCTGGTCGCGTTGGCCTGAGTGGCCACCGGCCGGCGGCCCGGCAACGGGAGGACGGCGGTATGCGCGGCCACGGCCGGATGGGACGGGCGGGACCGGGCCCCGTTCGGGCGCAGCACCACCGGGCCGGGGCGATGCGTCGGGACGTGCACGCGCCCGCCCGACGTGACGAGCGACGGACCCTGCGCGGCCAGCTCGTCCAGCCGGATCTGCAGGTGGGTGGCCTGCGAGGCCCAGCTCAGCCGGGTCGCGACGTCACACCGTGCCGCGGCACCCATCGCCGCCAGATCGAGCCTGGCCTCCAGCGCGTCGACGAGCAGCCGGTCGAGGTCCTGAGCCAGATGGCGGCTGTCGAGGATGACACCGGTCTCGCGGTCGGAGATGACCTCGGCGGCCCCGGCGACGTCGCTCACCGCGGCCGGCACGCCACAGGACATGGCCTCCAGCGCGACGAGGCCGAACGGCTCGACCATCGACGGCAGCACCAGCAGATCGGCCGCGGAGTACCAGTCGCGGTGCAGGACGTCCTGCGGCAGCTCACCGGGAACGAACGCACCGAGTGAGTGCCCGGCGAGGACGCGGTGCGCGTAGTCGGTGTCGGCGAAGCCGGCGAAGGCCAGCCGGAGCCGTTGTCCCTGGGTGCTACGACGGATGCGGGCGGCGGATTCGACGAGCGGTTCGAGGCCCTTGCGTTCCGGGCTGCGCCCGACGAACAGGGCCAGCACGTCGTCGGAGGCAAGGCCGAGCCGGGCCCGTGCCTGTGCGCGTACGGCGGCCGTCGGCGGCGTGAACACGGCGTCGTCGACCCCGTTATGGACGACCGTGACGCGCTCGGGATCGACGTCGTAGTGGAACGCGAGGTCGGCGGCCGTACGCCGCGAGGGTGCGATGACGAGGCGGTGGTTGGCCGGGTCGAGGTTCTTGCGCTCGAGGTGGAGGAGATGGCGCTCCTTCAGGTCGATCCGTCGCAGTAGCGCGTCCGCCCGGGACACGGACACGCCGTAGGTCTGTTCGACGGCCTGGGCCCGCAGGAAATGCACCCAGAACACGTCGGCGCGGTGCATCAGCGTGGTCATCGAACACACGAGGTCGGCGCCGCTGGCGGCGGCCAGCCGGTCCTGCCGGCGCACCCAGGCGAAGTCGGCCGCCAGGTCGAGGTTGCGGCGCACGAGTTCGCGGGCGCTCGCAGTGCCGGGGCGTACGTGCGGCTTCGGCTTGAGCCGGTTGACGCGGATGGTGGGCGGACGCAGACCGGCCGGGTTCGCGAGCAGTGGCGTCGCCAGCCCATCGGCCGGGTCGGCGACCAGATAGGTGACATCGGATCGGAGTCGGCTGCTGAGCTCGAGCGTCGCCCGCGAGCCGCCGGCGTTCGCGCCGAGGCTGAACAGCGAGATGAGCATGGTGGGCGTCAGCCGGCGGGGTTCGGGGCGCTTTCGCGGGATCGTCATGCGCCGGGCGTCCGGCGGATCGGCGTCAGCGGGAGTGCGAGCGGACGGGGCCGATCCAGACGACCACAGCGATGTCGAGCGACGCCGTCGAGCTGACTGTTGACCACATTGGCTCCTGTCGTGACCGAACTCCGAACCCCCGATCGCGCGCCGCGCCGTCTGCAGGTTATGCGGCTTTGCGAGGTTTCACAACGTCGGGCCTCGACCGCCTGCGCATGCGGTTGCCCAGGACCACGATCGCACCCGCGACTCCCGGCAGCAGGTACAAGGCCGCCGCGACGGTGAGCACGGGCCGCGCGCCCCACGCGTTGCCGACGACGCCGGCCGCCATCGTGCCCGCGAGCATCAGCATGCTCGTGACGGTGTTGTACGCGCCGAAGGCCCGTCCGAGCTGTCGGGCAGGCACGGCACCCTGCAGCAGGGTCCGCTCGCCGACCATCCAGGCCGACAGTCCGGCGCCGGAGAAACCGAAAGCGATCAGCGCCGGGGTGAGGGTTCGTGACTGGAACGCGACGAGCATGCTGGCGCCGACCACCATCAGGCCGCCGACATAGAGCCCGGTCGCCGGCACGCGCGGTCCGATCCGGGTGCCGAGCAGACCGGCCACGGTGATGCCGATGCCCTGCGCGGCGAGCATCCACCCGAACGCGGCCGCGCCGGCACCGAGGTCGGTCCGGACGAAGACGACGGTGAGCACGCTGACGAGGCCGTAGCCGACCATCACCGCGCCGCTGAGGGCGAGGACGCCCCGCACGACGCGTTTGCGCCAGCACAGCCGGATGCCGGAGAGCAGGTCGGTGCGGACCGAGGGACGGGAGCGTCCGGTCGCGTGGGCGATCGACAGCGGTACCCGCATTCGCCACAGCAGCAGAGCCGACAGGCCGAAGCTGACGGCGTCGATCACCACCACCGCGCTGATGCCGAGCCCCGCCAGCACGGCACCGCCGCCGATCGGGCCGATCAGCCGGGTGATCCCCATCGAGAGCGAGTCGAGCGAGTTGGCGCGTACGCGGGTGTCGAGCGGGACCAGGCCCGGCAGCAGGGCGTGCCGGGCTGGGAAGAACAGCTGCCCGATCGCGGACTGGACCGCGCTCACCACCAGCAGGATCCACAGCGTCGAGCGGGTGTCGACGAACAGCAGCGGCAGGAGAAGCACCGATCGGCTCAGATCGCAGATGATCATCGTCCGGCGCCGGTCGAACCGGTCGACCAGCGTGCCGCCGAGCAGGCCGAGCAACAGCCGCGGAACCGCGTAGGCGACGTACATGGCGCTCGTCGCGGCGACGGACCCGGTCAGTGAGTAGACGTAGAACGGGAGCGCCGTCAGCAGCATCCAGTCGCCGGCGACCGAGAGCATCCCGCCGGCCCAGAAGAGCCGGAAGTTCGGGTGGGCCAGGACGGACGGCACGGGTTCGACGCTCCGTTTGGGGGATGGGGTGCTGGGTGGCGTTCCAGGTCGGGGTCGGGCTTGCCGGGGTGGGGCGGGGATGGCCAGCGTGGCCTCAACCGTAGGGCAGTGCCCGCGGCCGGGTCACAGTGCGCGGGTGGCCCCGCCGTCGACCGCCAGCACGGTCCCGGTGACATATGACGACACCGGCGACAGCAGGAACGTCGCGACCGCGCCGAACTCCTCCGGCCGACCGTAGCGGCGCAGCGGGATGCCCGCGGACGCCCGGGCACGGACGACGTCGGACTCGCCGTGCGCCCGGTCGAGCGCGCGCACCCGCTCGGTGTCGATCTTGCCGGGGATCAGACCGTTGATGCGGATTCCCCGGGGACCGACTTCGTCGGCCACATCCTTCGACAGCATCGCCAGCGCGGGCCGCAGGGCGTTCGAGATCGCGAGCTCGGGGATCGGGACCCGCACCGACGTGCTGAGGACCACGACGATGGAGGCGGCCTCCTCGCACTGCCCGATCAGGTCCCGCATGGTCCGAACGGCGCCGAGGAAGATGGTTTCGAAGCTGCTCCGCCAGGTGTCGTCGGACGTGGCCAGCATGCTGCCGGCAGGCGGGCCGCCGACACTGATGCAACCACCGTCGAGCCGGTCCCAACGGGCCTGCGCGGCCGCGATCAGCCGACCAGGGGTCTCGACGTCGGCGTTGTCGGCGACGATCCCGAGGGTGCTCGCACGCCCGAGCTGGCCCACTGCAGCCTCCACGCCGGCGGGATCGCGACCGGACAGGACCACCCGCGCGCCTTCGGCGACCAGCGCGCGGGCAGTAGCGAAGCCGAGGCCTCGGGTGCCGCCGGTGACGACGAACACCTTGTTCTGCAGGCCGAGATCCATCGAGCTCCCTTTTCCCTGAGGACGAACGTGACGCGGCGACGCCTGAACCAAGGCGGTCGCAATCACCGGCCAGACGTGGATCGGGTCCCGGCCAGTCGAAATGGCAGTGTTACCAAACCTATCTGTGCGGACGCCATCGGGGTCGTCCGCTCGCACGTCGTGACGCTTGGTGACGGCGTTGGGGTGCTCCGCCAACAGGATCGATCGGTGCGGTTGGCCCGAGACCGATCGAACAGCCTTCCAACCCGGTTGGCATCGCGAATCGAGGCAAACGGTTGGTACGTCAGAAGATGTGAGTAGGAATTGCACGTTCCGTACACGTTAGACCGTTTTCGACGTTTGTCCGACCGTCTCATCGAACGCGGCGTCGCGGTGAGTAGCGTCACTAAAAGTTAAGTGACGTTGTGTATCCGACATGTCTTGGCGGGGTTGGTGCGGACGCGGACGTCCGATCTGGCGGGCGCGTCGGACTCAGACACCTGCCGGCGTGTGCTGCCTCGACGAACGGCCGCCGGATCGCGTCGGCTTTGCCGCATCCTCGCCGCCCCCATCGGCGCGGGCTCGGCGCAACGCGAGCATGTCGTCACGCATGAGCTTGCCCCAGCCGAACACCCCGATCCCGGCGAACAGCGCCCACTGGATCGCGTAGGCGACGTGCGGGCCGCTGGAGAGGTCCTCCGTCTCGAGCACTCGGGGCGCCGAGGCAGGTGCCGGTGATTCCGCCGTCCGGGAGAGGTACACGCCGAACGCGGGCCGGCCGTACCAGGCGTTGATGGCGGGCAGGGTGATCGTGCGGACCTGGCCGGTCGCCGGCAGAACCGACTTCTTCGTCGTCTCCGACGCCTGCAGGTGGCCCGTGACCGTCACCTGGCCCGCCGGCGCTGCCGGGACCTTGGGCGCGTCGTCGAGGCTCTTGCCGACCAGGGGCACCCAGCCGCGGTCGATCCAGACGGTCCCGGCGTCGGTGACGAGCGGCGTCAGGACCTCGAATCCGTTCTCGCCCTGGTAGGCGCGGTAGCGCACCAGGATCTGGCGGGACGTGTCATAGCGTCCGACCGCATCCACCCGGCGCCAGAGGTCCGGGACGGTGGGCGGCGTCGTCGTCGTGGGGAGGATCGCCGCGATCGGCACGATCGGCGCGTTGATCGCCGCCGTCACCTGCGCGTTGTGCAGATCACGCGAGACGTGCCGGTGCCACTGCCATGCGGACAGCTGGATGAAGGTGAAGATCAGGCCGATCATGAACAGCGTGAACAGGATCGTTCGCACACGCAGGAACACCCTCAGCACATCCGACAAGTTACACACCCCACCGAGCGGCCCGGTCGCCCGATGTGCGGCAAACC
Organism: Actinopolymorphaceae bacterium; assembly: GCA_036786375.1. GTDB lineage: Bacteria > Actinomycetota > Actinomycetes > Propionibacteriales > DAIQRJ01 > DAIQRJ01. The sequence continues at coordinate 78,007 of DAIQRJ010000010.1, read as the reverse complement.
GGGTGTCGGCGCTTCTCGTTACGCTGGCCCGGTGACCGTTCTCCCCCTCGCCGAGCACACCACCACCGGGCAGGTGTCCCTCGCGCTCCGGGACGGGCACGGGCGGGTGGCGACCGATCTACGCGTGTCGCTGACCGACAAGTGCAACCTGCGCTGTGTGTACTGCATGCCGGCCGAGGGGCTGCCCTGGCTGACGCGCGAGGAAGTGCTCACCGACGACGAGATCGTCCGGCTGGTGCGGATCGCCACGTCGACGCTCGGAGTCACCCAGGTCCGCCTCACCGGCGGGGAGCCGCTGATCCGTGCCGGCGTCGTCGAGCTCGTTGCCCGCCTCGCCGCTCTCGAGAACGCCCCGTCGATCGCGGTCACGACGAACGGCCTCGGACTCGCGCGGCTCGCCCGGCCGCTCGCAGACGCGGGCCTGTCGCGGGTCAACGTCTCGCTCGACACCGTCGACCCGGCCACCTTCCGCGAGCTGACCCGGCGCGACCGTCTCGCCGACGTGCTGACGGGGATGGCCGCCGCGGCCGAGGCCGGGCTGGTGCCGGTGAAGGTCAACGCCGTGCTGATGCGTGGTGTCAACGACGGCCAGGCGGTGGATCTGCTCGCGTTCTGTCTCGCGCACGGCTACGAGCTGCGGTTCATCGAGCAGATGCCGCTCGACGCCCAGCACGGGTGGCAACGCTCGACCATGGTCACCGCCGCCGAGATCCGCGGCGCGCTGTCCGAGCGCTACGACCTTCGGGCCGAGGACGCGACGTCGCGCGGCGCCGCGCCGGCCCAGCGGTATGTGGTCGACGGCGGCCCGGCCACCGTCGGCATCATCGCGTCGGTCAGCGAGCCGTTCTGCGGGGCGTGCGACCGTACCCGGCTGACGGCCGACGGGCAGATGCGCACGTGTCTGTTCGCCACCACCGAGACCGACCTGCGGACCCCGTTGCGCGGCGGCGCCGACGACCATGCGATAGCGGTGCAGTGGAGCCGGGCGATGCTCGGCAAACTCCCCGGGCACGGGATCGACGATCCGACTTTCCTCCAGCCCAGCAGGCCGATGTCGGCGATCGGCGGCTGACCGGACCGGCACCAGGTCAGCGGAAACCAGGAGGCACGGTGCCCGGCGACCACTGGGGGGAGGAGTCGCCGGGCACCGTGTCGGGCTGACAGCGCACGAGCGTGAGTCGGAGGTACACACGCTCGGCTTCGACGCCAGCATGGAAACCATGCCACACGCACCGTTGACGGCACAACCACCTGTTCCGGGGCCTTGTTCGGGCGCCCGCACGCGTATGAGCAGGTAGCAGCCGTGCTCAGTGGCCGGCGCGCGGCGAGGGCCCGAGCGGTACGACGGCGGACTGGTCGGGGGACCGTCCACCCGCTCCGTTGCGTCGCTCACCCTTGGCGTTGGCGAGGATGACGGCGATCGCCGGCATCACCAGCGCGACGGCCAGCGCGACCCAGCGCAACGGCCCGTGAAGGAACAACGCCGCCGGGAACAACACGATCCGCAAGGCCATTGACAGCATGTACCTCACCTTGCGCCGCTGGAGGTCGTCGCCGGCGCTCTCGGACGCGCTGGTGATCTCGTGAACCTCGGTGCGACCTCGTGCCACTGGTGGTCCTCCTCGACGCGTCCGCCGCGACGTTCCGGCACCGCTCACGGTACGCGGCGGCCACACCTGCAGGTCGCCCGGACCGCGGCCGTCGTCGGCCGGTGTCGACACCCGCACGGTCGCCAGGTGCTAACGTCGCGGCGGTTTCGGGCTCCGCCGTCGGGGCATACCGCTCTTCAAAGGAGAGATGTGGCTCGCTCCGTCCTCGTCACCGGTGGCAATCGTGGAATCGGCCTCGCGATCGCCCGGGCATTCGCCGCGGCCGGCGACGACGTCGCCGTCACCTACCGCACCGGCGAGCCGCCCGACGGTCTCTTCGGCGTCCGCTGCGACGTGACCGACCCGGCGTCGATCGACCCGGCCTTCGCGCTCGTCGAAGAACACCAGGGGCCCGTCGAGGTGCTGGTCGCCAACGCCGGCGTCACCCGCGACACCCTGCTGCTGCGCATGAGCGACGACGACTGGGACACCGTGCTGGACACGAACCTGACCGGCTCGTTCCGGGTCGCGCGCCGCGCCGCCAAGGGCATGCTCCGGATGCGCCGCGGCCGGATCGTGTTCATCTCCTCGGTGGTCGGCCTCCTCGGCTCGGCCGGGCAGGTGAACTATGCGGCCAGCAAGGCGGGTCTGGTCGGCATGGCACGCTCGATCGCACGTGAGCTCGGCTCGCGCGGCATCACCGCAAACGTCGTCGCACCGGGTTTCGTCGAGTCGGACATGACCGAGGTGCTCGCCCCCGAGCTGAAGGCCCGCTACCTCACCCAGATCCCGCTCGGACGGTTCACCACGCCGGACGAGGTCGCCGAGGTGGTCACCTGGATCGCCGGTCCCGGCGCGGGCTACATCACCGGCGCCGTCATTCCGTGCGACGGTGGTCTCGGCATGGGGCACTGACCACCGGCCATCAGCAGGCTGACAATCGTTCGCGATCGACGAAAGGCAACGGCACATGGGCATTCTGGACGGCAAGACGGTTCTCGTCGCGGGCGTGACGATCGACACGTCGATCGGGTTCGCGGCCGCCAAGGTGGCACAGGAGCAGGGCGCGAGCGTGCTGATCTCGAACTTCGGCCGCGCGCTCAACATCACCAAACGGGTAGCGAAGCGGCTTCCCCAGCCGGCGCCGGTGCTCGAGCTCGACGTCACCGACCCCGACCACCTGGCCGGGCTTGTCGCCGACGTCTCGCAGTACGCCGACCGGCTCGACGGCGTCGTCCACTCGATCGCCTTCGCGAACCCGGCCACCGCGCTGGGCGGGCAGTTCCTCCAGACCGGCTGGGACGACGTCGCCACCGCGTTGCGGGTGTCGACGTACTCCTACCAGGCGCTGACGATGGCGTGCCGTCCCCTGCTGCACCGCGGCTCGTCGGTCGTCGGGCTCACGTTCGACGCGACCGTCGCCTGGCCCGGCTACGACTGGATGGGTGTTGCCAAGGCCGGCCTGGAGTCGTGCAACCGCTACCTGGCCCGTGACCTGGGACCCGACGGCATCCGGGTCAACCTCGTATCCGCCGGGCCGCTGAGGACTCTGGCAGCCAGGGCGATCCGCGGCTTCGAGAAGTTCGAGGAGGCCTGGCAGGCCCGCGCGCCGTTGGGCTGGGACAACACCGACTACGACGCCGCCGGCAAGGGCGTCGTCACGTTGCTGTCCGACCTGCTGCCGGCCACCACCGGCGAGATCCTGCACGTCGACGGCGGATTCCACGCCATAGGTGCCTGAGCGGCCGGCGATGGGCTCACTCGTCGAGCTGCGGGTCCTGGACGGGCCCAACCTGTACTGCCCGCGCGCAGCGATCAAGCTGACCGTCGATCTGACCGGTCTGCAGGTCGCCGACGAGTCGTCCCTGCGAGCGCTCGGAACCGTCATCGGCGGTCGGGCCGGACGGCCGTGGGCAGCACACACCAAGCTCCGCCAGCGCTTCGTCGCCGCCGTCGTGCTGCGGCTCGTCCGCCGGGTCGCGTTCGCCGCCGGCACCACCCACCTCGCCGTCCGGTCCCGTCCCGGCTCGACGGCGGACGCCCTCGTCGTGGCGTATCCGTGGCGACGGCGCGGGACCGCCGAGACGCTCGCACGCGAGGTGACCGGCCTGGTCGACGTCTTCCTCGACGAGGGCTCGGCCGCCGTCGCCGCGGCGCTGCCGATGGCCTCACGCCGGGTCGCCACCGCCGAGGCCGGCCCGCCGCCCCCGACGATCCGGGCCCGGATCCCTGTCGTCGCCGTGACCGGAACCAACGGCAAGACGACGACCTCGAGGTTGATCGCGCACATCGCGCGCTGTGCCGGCCTGCACGTGGGCTGGTCGTCCACCGACGGGATCTACCGCGACGGCGTGATGGTCGAGGCCGGCGACTACTCCGGGCCTTCCGGCGCCGGCCTCGTGCTCGCGCTGCCCGGTGTCGAACTCGCCGTCACCGAGACGGCACGAGGCGGGATCCTGTTGCGGGGCATCGGTGTCACCCACAACGACGTCTCCGTCGTCACGAACATCTCCGCCGATCACCTCGGCCTGCAGGGCATCGACACCATCGACCAGCTGGCCGAGGTCAAGGCGGTCATCACCCACATCACCCGGCCGCAGGGCTGGTGCGTGCTCAACGCCGACGACCCGCGCACCCTGGCGATGCGTACCGGCACCCGGGCGAAGGTGTGGGTGTTCTCCCGCGACTCCAACTCGCCGGGGATCCGTGACGCGATGGACTCCAGCTGGCGGGCGACCACCGTCCTGGACGGGATGGTCACGGTCGTGTCGAACGGAGCCGCGCCGGATCCGCTGATCGCGTTGACCGACGTGCCGATGACGCTGTCGGGGCTGTCGCACGTCAATGTCGAGAACGTGCTGGCGGCCACGTCGGCCGCGTTCGGTCTCGGGCTGTCCCGGGCGAACGTCATCGCGGGCCTGCGCACGTTCGAACTCGGGCCCGCGCACAATCCCGGCCGGATGAACATCTACAGCCTGGGCGCGGCCACGGTGATCATCGACCTGGCACACAACGAGGTCGGCGTCACCGCGCTGCTCGAGGTGATGAACGGCCTGCGACGCTCCGGCGCGCGGCTGCTGCTGGCGATGGGGACAGCGGGGGACCGCACCGGGGACCTCCTGTCCGGGCTGGCGGAGATCGCGGCCCGCGACACCGACCGGTTGGTGATCGTGCAGAAGGAGTCCTACCTGCGCGGACGTTCGGCTGCGGAGATGGACGCGATCTTCCGGGCCGCGGCCGCCGGGGTCGGCGTCGACGACGTGCCCAGCTTCCCGGACGAACTCAGCGGGCTGGAGGCGCTCGTGGCCGAAGCTCGCCAGGATGACGTCATCGGCGTGATGTGCCATACCCAGCGGGAGATTCTCGACGCCTGGATCCGCGAACACGGCGGTTCGGTCGACTCACCGGACGTGCTGCGCGACAAGGTCGTCGCCGCGGCACAGCCGGCCCCGATCGGTCGAGAGGTCGGCTGAGCCGTCAGGGGCGCTCGTGTGCCAGCAGGTCGAGCAGGTAGGTGCCGTAGCCCGACTTCACCAATGTGTGTGCACGCGCCCTCAACTCGTCGTCGGTGAGGAATCCGCGCCGCCACGCGACCTCTTCGGGTGAGCCGATCTTCAAGCCCTGGCGGTGTTCGACGGTCCGGACGTAGAGCGCGGCCTCGAGGAGGTCGTCGAACGTGCCGGTGTCGAGCCAGGCGGTGCCACGCGGCAGCACCTCCACCTGGAGCCGGCCCTGCTCGAGGTAGGCCCGGTTGACGTCGGTGATCTCGTACTCGCCGCGCGCCGAGGGTTTCAGGTCGCGGGCGATGGCGAGCACGTCGTTGTCGTAGAAGTACAGGCCGGGCACCGCGAAGTTGCTCTTCGGCTTCGCCGGCTTCTCCTCGAGTGAGAGGGCGCGGCCGTTCGCGTCGAACTCCACCACCCCGTACGACCTCGCATCGGCCACCCGGTAGGCGAAGACGGCACCGCCGTCGAGGTTGTCGAACCGCGCCAGCTGGGAGCCGAGGCCGGGGCCGTAGAAGATGTTGTCGCCCAGCACCAGGGCGGACCGGTCGTGGCCGATGAAGTCGGCGCCGATCACGAACGCCTGCGCGAGCCCGTTGGGTTCGTACTGGACGGCGTAGGTGATGGAGATGCCGAACTGCGACCCGTCACCGAGCAGTCGCTCGAACTGGTCCGCGTCGTGGGGTGTCGTGATGATGAGCACGTCGCGGATGCCGGCGAGGATCAGTGTCGACAGCGGGTAGTAGACCATCGGCTTGTCGTAGACGGGGACGAGCTGCTTGCTCACGCCGAGGGTGATCGGGTTGAGCCGTGTACCCGAACCGCCGGCCAGGATGATGCCGCGCATCTACTTCTCCATGTCGGGTGTCGGTGCGGGTCCGCTGGTGCCGGAGCCGGCGGCGGGGCTGAAATCCGGGTCGGCGCCGTCGTCGACGCCGGTCGCGCGCGAGCCGGCCTGCGCGCGTTTGCTCATGGTCTCGATCTCGGCCATCACCTCGGCGTGTTTGTCCACGCACAGGACGACGAGGTCGCCGGGGTTCGCACGGGTCATCGCGTCGCGGACCGCCTCGATCTCCCCGAGCACGATGTCAACCTGCTTACACCGGGCCGGCGATGCCGTGTCCTGCATGCGTTTGCAGACACCGCTCGCGACGAGCTCGGCGGTCGCGCCGCGGTCGCGGCCGCGCAGGCTGGTGTCCTCGCGGACGACGATGACGTCGAAGTGCTCGGCCGCGACTTCGCCGAGTTCGACCATGTCGGCGTCGCGGCGGTCGCCGGCGGTGGCGATCACGCCGATCAGTGAGACCTTGCCAAGGTCGTGCGACGCGCGCATGCTTTCCGCGGTCCGGTCGACGAAGTCGCCGAGCGCGCGCATGCCGGCGGCGTTGTGGCAGTAGTCGCTGACCACTGTCACCCCGGCCACCTCGAGGACGTTCAACCGCCCGGGGGAGAGATAGTAGTTCGTCGAGAAGCTGCGCAGCCCGGCGCGGATGTCGTGCAGGGGCGCGCCGGCGGCGAACGCCGCGCCGGTCGTGGCGAGGAGGTTCTGCACGTTCATCCGGGCGCGGCCACCGAACGTGGCCGGGAGCAGGTGCGTCCAGGCGAGCTGCATGCTGCGGCGGCCGTGCCGGACGACGATCATCTCGCCCAGCTCGCTCGCTTCGAGCACGACGGCCTTGCCGCCACGGCGGCAGTGATCGTCGATCAGCTGCCGGATCGCGGAGCCGGGCGGTTCCGTCGAGAACCACACGATCTCGCCGGAGCAGCGGCGGCGCATGGCCCGCACGAGCGGGTCGTCGACGTTCAGGACGGCCGACCCGCTGCGGGGGACCGCCTCGACGAGCACGGCCTTGACGTCGGCAAACTGTTCCAGGGTGTCGATTCCTCGAAGTCCCAGATGGTCGGGCGCGACGTTGAGGACGACGGCGACATCGTTGCGTTCGTAGCCGAGCCCCTCGCGAAGGATGCCGCCGCGGGCGACCTCGAAGACGGCGAAGTCGACCCGCGGGTTCTGCAGCACCATCCGCGCCGACCGCGGTCCGGAGGCGTCGGCGCGGATGACGAGACGTTCGTCGATGACGATCCCGTCGGTCGAGGTCATGCCGACCTTGCGGCCCATTCCCTTGAAGACGTGGGCGATCATCCGCGACGTCGTCGTCTTCCCGTTCGTCCCGGTGACGGCGACGATCGGGATGCGGGAGGGCGCGCCGGGCGGGAAGAGCATGTCCACCACGGGTTTGGTGATGAACTGCGCGTCGCCGACGGTGGGGTGCGTGTGCATCCGGAACCCGGGTGCGGCGTTCACCTCGCACATCGCGCCGCCGGTCTCACGGACCGGTTCGGCGATGTCGGGGCAGATGAAGTCGATCCCGGCGATGTCGAGGCCGATCACGCGCGCGGCTTCCTCGGCGATCTCGACGTTCTCCGGGTGTGCCTCGAACGTCCGGTCGACCGAGATCCCGCCGGTGGACATGTTGCCGGTCAGCGCCAGCTTCACGGTCCGGCCCGACGGTGGGACGCCGTCCATCTCGTAACCCTGGCTGCGGACCAGCCCGATCGCGTCGTCGTCGACATTGATGCGGGTCAGGACCTTCTCGTGGCCGACACCGCGGCGGGGATCGGAGTTGGTGATCTCCACGAGTTCGGCCACGGAGTGCTTCCCGTCGCCGATCACGTGCGCTGGAACGCGTTCGGCCACCGCGACCATGTGGCCGTCGACGATCAGGCAGCGGTAGTCCCGACCGGTCACGAAGGTCTCGACGATCACCCAGCCGCGACGCGACCGGTCGACAGACTTGGCGAACGCGGCGCGGACACCGTCGTCGTCTCGGAGGTCGAGGATCACGCCGCGGCCGTGGTTGCCGTCGAGGGGTTTCGTCACCACCGGGTAGCCGATCCGGCGTGCCAGCGCGACTGCGGCATCGGCAGTGCGGACGGCTTCGGAGCGGGGAACCGGCAACCCTGCCTGGGAAAACAGCTGGAGCGTCAGTTCCCTGTCGCTGGCGATGTCGACCGCGATGGCGGAGGTCGCCGACGTCATCGTGGCGCGGATGCGTTTCTGGTGGACACCCTGGCCGAGCTGGACGAGGGAATACTCGTTGAGGCGGATCCACGGGATGTCACGTGACATCGCCTCCTCGACGATCGCCTGCGTGGACGGGCCGAACGCGGTCCGGACGGCGGCGAGGAGGAAGCTGTCGAGCTCGGCCTGGAAGGAGAAGCCGGCGGTCGGTCGCACGAGTTCGTTGACGACGCGCACCGCGAGCTCGCCGGCCGCGATCCCGACACGCTCGTCGTTGCAGGCGTAGACGACGTTGTAGCGGCCGGGGATGCCCTTGACCTGGCGGGTCTTGCCGCGACGCAGGTCGTGGCCGGCCTCTTGCTGGAGTTGCAGGGCGACGTGCTCGGCGACGTGACCGGCCCAGGTGCCCTCGCGCAGCCGTTCGACGAACCCACCGGCGTGGCCGCGGCTGCAGGTGTGTTCACGCAGGCCCGGCAGCAGCTCCAGCAGTCCGTCGACGAATCCGTCGATGGTGTTGCTGGGGAACTGCTCGAGGCTGCCGAGGTCGACGACGAGGTGGATCGAGGGCAGGTAGGACCAGATGTTGGGCCCGCGGTAAATGCGGGTCGAGACGATGCGGAGGTCGGGAGAGGGAGTGGCGCTCGACGGAGCTGCGCTGAACGGCGTGGATGGATCGGTCATGCCGGGTCCTCCTGGGATCGGGTGAGCTCATCGTTCTCGGCCTCGATCGAGCGCGCCAGCGCACGCAGGTCGTTCTCGGCGGCGATGGCCCCCAGTGCCTCCCGGGCAGGCACCTGCGTGTGGACTCCGACCAGAGCGCGGCCCACGAGGTCGAACCTGGTGCCGGCCGGAAGGGAGTGCGTGACGACGCCGGAGACGAGCAGCGGCTCGCCGCGTTCGGCCAGGTAGGCGTTCGAGAGGGCGTTGTGCGCGTCGAAGATTGTCACCGTGCCGGTGCCGATGACCTCGAGCACGTGGTCGGGGGTGATCACAGCGGCGGTATTCTCGTCGATGCCGATGCCCAGCAGGGCGGGCGATCCGGCGACCAGCGAGAGCAGCCGGCCGTAGCGTCCGCGCTCGCCGAAGTGCTGGTCGATGACCGCGCCGGTGAGCAGGCCGAGGCCCTCCCACGGCTGGCTGGCGCGCATCCGCGGGGTCACGCCGGCGCCGCCGAACGCGATCATGTGCTCGGTGATGATCGAAGCGCCGGCCGAGGTCCCGGCGACGACTGCGCCGTTGCGGAACGCCTCGACGATCGCGGTGCCGGTGCGGGTGCCGTTGATCACCTGGGCGAGCTTGAGCTGGTTGCCGCCGGTCAGGAAGATCCCGGTGGCCGCGGCGACGACGTCGGCGCCGGCCTGCTCGTCGGCGTCCGCGCGGCTGCTCGGCCGCACCGAGGTGACGTTTCCGGCGCCGAGGCGGCGGAACAGGGCGGCGTACACATCGACCACCTCGGGCCCGAGCGAGGAGGCGGTCGGGACGACGCAGATGGCGGAGTTCGCGCCGCCGGCCGCGTCGACGAACCGGCGGAGCACGGTTCGTGGGCCGGACTTGTCCTCGGCCCCGCCGATCGCGAACAGGGTTCCTGGCGTGCTCATCGGGCCTCTTTCGTACCGGTCAGGTGTCCGGCCCGGTCGACTTCGTCGCGGTCGATGCCCAGCAGGGCCAGCACCGAGTCGAGGTAAGGAAGGTTGACGGCGGCGTCGGCGGCGGCGCGGACGACCGGTTTGGCGTTGAAGGCGATACCGAGTCCGGCGGCGGCGAGCATGTCGAGGTCGTTGGCGCCGTCCCCGATCGCCACCGTGTAGGCCAGCGGGACGTCGTGCGCGGCGGCGAACTCGCGGAGCGCGGCGGCCTTGGCGGCGCGGTCGACGATCGGCCCGGTGACGCGGCCGGTGAGGTGGCCATCGACGATCTCTAGGACGTTCGCATGGAGGTAGTCGACGCCGAGTTCGGCCGCGAGCGGCTCGATGACCTGGGCGAAGCCGCCGGAGACCAGCCCGACCCGGTAGCCCAATCCCTTGAGGGTACGGACGAGGGTGCGGGCGCCGGGCGTGAGGGTGATACCGGCGCGGACGTCGTCGAGCACGGTGGCGGGCAGCCCGTCGAGCAGTCCCACCCGAGCCGTGAGCGACTGCGCGAAGTCGATGTCGCCCGCCATCGCGGCGGCGGTGATCGCCGCGACCTCCGGGCCGAACCCGGCGGCGTCCGCCAGCATCTCGATGACCTCGCCGCGGATCAGGGTCGAATCGACGTCGAGCACGACCAGGCGCATCGCCCGGCGCTGCAGGCCCGCGGCCTGCACGGCGACGTCGACGCCGACCTTGGCCGCCTCGGTGGCGAGCACAGCCTTGAGGCGCGCGACCTCGACCCCGGAGACGTCGAGGTCGAGGGCGGTCACGGGCCAGCGCGCGATGCGGATGATGCGGTCGATGTTGCCGCCGACGTCGGAGATCCGGCCCGCGACGGCGGCGAGCGCGCCGGGGGACAGGGGTTGCGAGAGGACGGTGACATGCGCGCGGCCGCCGTCGCCGGGGGACGGGTCGCCGTGTCCGAGCGCGGCTTCGACGCGGACGTCGAGCGGCTCGCCCCAGGCCTGGAGGCGGGACGTGAGGGCGCGGACGTCCTTGGGTGCGCTGACGACGGTTCCGAGGACGAGGTGGCCGCCGAGGACGACCTGGCCGACGTCGAGAACGATCACGCCGGCGCGGGCGAGTTGCTCGAACAGGCCGGACGTCAGCCCGGGGCTGTCACGACCCGAGACCGTGAGCCGCAGGGTGGGACCGTCGAACGCCATCGGCACCGGGAGCTCAGGGGTGTCGTGGCCCGGCCGGGGAGCGTCGTCGGGAGGGTTCGCTGGCGGTTGCTCAGGCCCGTCCCCCGACAGTACGGACCACCTGGCTTGCTCGGGCACAGGGTCACGCTAACGGTCGGTGCGCGCGGGGGCCCGACAGGCCTGCGCGACGGCGACCAGCCCACGCCGTGCCGCGGCGGACAGATCACGCACCAACACGGTCGGCGCGAGCTCCCGGCCGTGCGCCGCCTCGTCCTGGGTGAACTGCCCGATCTGCAGGCAGGTCACGGCTCTCGCGAGCACACGGTCGGCGCGGGTGGGCGCGTTCGGGGGCAACGCAAACACGCTCGCGGCCGCTGCCCGGCGCACCGAGCCGGCGGCGCCGCCGGCTCGTCGGGCGGCCTCGGCGGCGTCAGGGCGCCAGCTGTCGTCGCCGCGGTCGGCGAGGTGACGGTGGGCGTCCAGGATCACCCGGGCCAGCCGCTCGTCCGCCTCGGCCAGGCTCTCGCCGACTCCCGGGATCGCCACGCTGACCGCCCACTGCACGCCGGCGCCGACCGCGGTCGGTACCGCGCCCAGCCCCGCGCCCTCGACGATGACGGCTTCGCCCGCGTCGATGGCTGCTTCGGTGAAGCGGCGCGGGCCGCCGAGGCCGAGCGGGTCGCCCGGTGCCGGCAGGGCGAGCGCGAACGCGTTCGCGCCGGCCCTTCGGAGCATGCCGAGCGAGGTCGTCAGCGGTGCGGCATCGGCAGTGTTGAGGGCTGCGAGGGCGGTCACGTCGGCGGCGTAGAGGTGGTGCGCGACACCGAGGTCGGCGAATGCGGCCTGCGCACGCAGCGCGTCGAGCACGTCGTCGAGGCCGACGGTGCCGGTCAGCCACGAGTTCGCCCACGCGGCGAGCACGAACGACGCCGGCAGCGGTGGGGTCGGTGTGCGCGGGAACGGTGTACGCGGGGACGGAGCGGGCACGCCGTCAGCGTAGACAGCCGGAGGCCAGCTCCCGTCCGGGCCGCCCCTTGCCCTAGGTTGGGCGTCATGTCTGCTGTGCTCGACTTCGCCGGGGTGACGATCACCCGAGGTGAGGCCCGCCTCCTGGACCGGGTCGACTGGACCGTCGAGGAGGGTGAGCGCTGGGTCGTGCTCGGACCCAACGGAGCCGGCAAGACGACGCTGCTGCAGGTCGCCTCGGCCCACATCCACCCGACCGATGGCGTCGTCGGCATCCTCGGGGAAGTCCTCGGGACGGTCGACGTGTTCGAGCTCCGGCCCCGGATCGGGCTGGCGTCGGCGGCTCTCGCGGACCGGATCCCACGCGGGGAGCGGGTGATCGACGTCGTCGTCACTGCTACCTATGCGGTCACCGGGCGCTGGCGGGAGCAGTACGAAGATGTCGACAACGACCGGGCCATGCGCCTGTTGCGCCGGCTCGGGGTGGCGGCACTGGGCGAGCGGACCTTCGGAACGCTCAGCGAGGGTGAGCGCAAGCGGGTCCAGATCGCCCGTGCGCTGATGGCTGATCCGGAGCTGATGCTGCTCGACGAGCCCGCCGCCGGTCTCGACCTGGGTGGCCGGGAACAGCTCCTCCGCACGCTGGGGGCGCTCGCGCTCGACGAGGACGCGCCGGCGATGGTGCTCGTCACCCACCACGTCGAGGAGATCCCGCCCGGGTTCACCCACGTGCTGCTGATCCGCGACGGCGCGATCGTCGCGGCGGGGCCGCTCGAGTCGACGCTGACGGCGGCGAACCTCACGGCGACGTTCGGGCTGCCGCTCGCACTCGACCGTCACGTTGACCGCTGGAGTGCCCGGGCCGTCGCGCCCACGTCCTGACGGCGCGCCTCAGAGCTTGACGAGCTTGCGCTTCTTCACCGTATAGCCGTCGGGAAGCGTGCCGTTGGCGAGCATCCGCAGGGGGCAACGGCTGCACCGCGGTTTGGACACGCAGCACTTCTTCTTGGGTTTTCCCGCCACACTGGCACCGTATGTGAGGAGGCAAGGCATTCCTAAGCCGACGTCGCGATGTAGACGCCCGGAGCGTCCCCAGCGGGCACAATGTGCGCAGCACGTCACGAGGCGCCCGTGCGACCAGCACTCGTCCGAACACACGAAGGAGACCCACATGGCCGCCAAGCGATTCGTCGAGGTGCTGAACGCCCAGATCGGCAGCGAATTCTCCGCCCACAACCGGTACGTCGCGTGCGCGGCCTACTACGACGGCCTGACGATGCCGCAGATGGCCGGACTGTTCTACCGCCAGGCGCTCGAGGAGCGCGCTCACGCGATGATGATGGTGCAGTACCTCATCGACTGCGACGAGCCGGTGGTCGTTCCTGGCGTCGACTCCCCGTCCAACGACTTCGCCGACATCATCGCGCCGGTGAGGCTCGCGCTCGACCAGGAGAAGCGGGTCACCGAGCAGATCAACAACCTCACCCGCGTCGCCCGCGAGGAGAACGACTTCGCCTCCGAGCAGTTCATGCAGTGGTTCATCAAGGAACAGGTCGAAGAGGTGTCGTCCATGAGCGACCTCCTCACCGTCGTGACCCGCTCGAAGAACGACATCGAGGGCATCGAGGACTTCGTCGCGCGCGAGACCGGCAAGGCGGGCACGGATCCGACCGCCCCCGCGCAGGCCGGGGCGAACGCCTGACAGCCCGACATCGGACCCCTCCCCGCGATGGTCGCCGATCCCCACCGCCCGGAACGTACGTTTGAGTCACACAGGCTCGCTTGCGAGCAACCAGGAGAGGGACCGGCACCGATGTTCGAGTGGCTTGCGGACAACACCGCGCTTGCGTGGCTGATCGCCGCGCTGGCGCTGGTCGGTGCGGACATGCTGATCGGCCTCGACTTCTGGCTGCTCATGTTCGGGATGGGAGCTCTGGCCGGGGCGGGGGTCGTGGCGCTCGGGGCCGGTACGCCGGTGGCGCTGATCGTCGCCGCCGTGGTTTCCCTGGTGATGTTGTTCCTCGTCCGGCCGCCGGTGCTCAAGCGGCTGCATGCGGGTCCCGACCTCAGACTCGAGCCGATGCGCGAACTGCTCGGCCGGCACACGAGAGCTACGGGACCCATCTCCGACAACGCCGGCCAGGTGATCTTCGACGGTGTGGTGTGGACGGCCCGGCCCTACATCGAGACGACCACGATCCCCGCCGGAACGCCCGTCGAAGTGTTCGATGTGGACGGCGTGACCGTCCTCGTGCATCCGCTCGACGACGAACTGTTCGATCCGGACCGATCGGGGCGTCGTACGTGACCGCTGCCGATCCGATACCGCCTGCACGTCCCTCTATGACAGGAAAGGCCCAACATGCCTGACATCGCGTCGTGGCTCGTACCACTCCTCATCGCCTTGCTGGTGGTGATATTCGTCGTGAAGGCGATCCAGTTCGTGCCGCAGGCACGGGTGCGGATCGTCGAGCGACTGGGCAAATACCGCCGGACCCTGGACTCCGGCCCGCATCTGGTGATCCCGGGCATCGACAAGGTCCGCTACACCGTCGACATGCGTGAGCAGGTCGTCTCGTTCCCACCCCAGCCGGTGATCACGAAGGACAACCTGGTCGTCTCGATCGACACGGTCATCTATTACATCGTCACCGATCCGGTGCTCGCCACCTACGCGGTGAACAACTACCTGCAGGCGATCGAGCAGCTCACGATGACCCAGCTCAGGCAGGTCATCGGCGGGATGGAACTCGAGACGACGTTGACCTCGCGTGAGCGGATCAACGGCGCGCTGGCCAGCGAGCTCGATGCGGCCACGGGCAAGTGGGGCATCAAGGTGAAGCGTGTCGAGCTCAAGGGCATCGACCCGCCGGCGTCGATCCAGGACTCGATGGAGAAGCAGATGCGTGCCGAGCGCGACAAGCGCGCGACCGTGCTGAACGCCGAGGGTGTGCGCCAGTCGCAGGTTTTGACCGCGGACGGTGAGAAGCAGGGGAACATCCTGCGGGCGCAGGGCGAACGCGAAGCGATGATCCTGCGTGCTCAGGCGAGCCGGGAGGCCGAGATCCTCAAGGCGCAGGGTCAGGCGCAGGCCATCTCCACGGTGTTCTCAGCGATCCACGCCGGTCGACCGGATGCCGAGCTGCTGAGCTACCAGTACCTGCAGATGCTGCCGGAGATCGCGAAGGGCGATTCCAACAAGCTGTGGATCATCCCGAGCGAGCTGGGCAAGGCTCTCGAGGGTCTCGGTGGCGCACTCGGTGGTCTGGTTCCGAAGGCGGCCGAAGCGGTGGGGTCGAACGGGTCCCGCGAGCGCGATCTGTCTGCACTTCCGCCCGCGCCGCCGCCGATGCCGGTGACGGCTGAGCTGCCGGAACCGGACCCGGCTGCGCTCGAGGCTGCGAACGAGGTCGTGAAGCAGGCGATCGCCGAGGCCGAAAGCAGTGCCAGGATGGCTGGTGGCAGCGATGCGACCGCGCAGGCTCTTCTCGATGCGGCCGAGCACGACGGTGTGCAGTTCAACGACAGCGGTGCGCCCACGCTGACGACCGGCAAGACCGGGGAATCCTCCTGACCTGCTAAGGGATTCCGCACGCCGCCGATCCTGGCGGTATGCACGCCCGGACGTTCGACCGATTCGTCGGTCTGCGTTCGGGCGTGCGTGCGTTCGGGCTCGCCCTCGCTAGAAGGGCGCGGCGTCGTCGTGGAGGCGTGAGGTCCAGGGTGGTGAGGTGGTGTGGCCGGTGTGGGGTGTGGTCCAGCGGGCGGTGTTGGTGTCGCGGTCGATGTCGAGGTGCCAGCCTTGGGCTTGTTTCAAGCGGTGGTGTCGGCGGCAGAGGGGTGCCATGTTGCAGGGGCAGGTGGCGCCGCCGGTTTCCCAGGGGTGGGTGTGGTCGGTGTCGCAGCGGACCGCGGTGATGACGCAGCCGGGGAAGCGGCAGTGCCGGTCGCGGGCGTTGACGAAGTCGCGCATGGCTGTGGTGGGGTCGTGTTGGGTGCGGACGTGTTCGATGACGCGGCCTTGGTCGTCGACGGCGGTGAGGCACCAGCTGCTGGGTCGTGCGGCAGCTGCTTTCACGAGCCGGGCGGCGACGTCGGCGGGAACCAAGCCGAACCCGCCGACCTCGACCAGGACACCGCGGCGTAGTGCGTCGACGAGGTCGGCCAGCATGTTGATGTGGACCACCAGGTCCACATCAGCCCGCGCACGCGGTGTCTGCACAACCGGCTCAGTCGACACCTCAGGATCGGCTCCGACCTCGGCATCTGCGTCGGTTGCCGGGTCTTCGTCGGAGCGGTCTTGTTCTGCCGCGTCCGGACCGCGGTCCGCGGGGTGGGACGTGGACGGCTTCCGCATCGGCGGCTTCGCCTGAAACACGGGTGACGGGTTGCCACCCGTCAGGAGGTCGACGGCGGTGTCGGCACGGAGTTGGTCGAGGGTCCTGTCGTCACCGAGGCGTTTGATGCCGCGGGCGATCGCGTTCACATGCTCATACGCGGCGGCCATCGCGGGGACGTCGATGTCGTAGAGGCCGAGGAACCCGACCCCAATTCCCGCTCCGTAGGTGCCCTTAGCGAGGCGGCGGCGAGCGAGTGTTTCCCGGCGGATCGCGCGGACCCAGGACGGGTCCAGCGCGGACAGGACCCGCTGGGTCCGCAGCTTCAGCACGCCGGGGGTCTCGGCGATCGTTTGCTCGAGCGCGGTCGATCTGTCCGCACGTCGTGCTGTCGAGAGCAAGACGTCGTCGACGGCGGCGGCGAGGGCGTCGTCGGTGTCGGGGGTCATGGTGGTGATCGCCGCGACCTTGCGGGTATCGATCAACCCGTTTGACAACGCGGCCCACAGGCGGGGATGGCGTTCGACCAGGTCGACGGCGTTGAGGACGAGATTCTTCCCGGTCATCGGCGCCACGTGCAGGATCAACGCGAGTTCGTCACAGGCGAACTCCTGCACACACTCCACGCGCGCTGTCGGTGCCGTGGATGACGGTGGGCAGTGAACGAACTCATTGGTCGTCGACGCCATCGACGCTTGGACCCAGGCCAGCAACCGGGCCTGGGCGCGGAGCAGCAACGCCAACTCGCTACCGCACAACGCGTGCTCGTCGATCTGCGCGAGCGCGGCCTGCAGGTCACGACCAGGCAGCCCCGCGAGACGGGTGACGGCCGTCCCGCTCCCGCCGTTCCCGACCTGATCCATCCTTCGATATTAAACAAACGGACCGACACTCCGTCGGCTATCCACAGGCACTGGCAACTCCATTAACACTGGCCAGTCTGTGGACAACAAGGGGCGTGACGACCCCCGAGCCGAACGTCATTGTTCGGGGTTCAGCTATGGCTTGAGATGGCGCGTGAAGAAGGCGAGCGCCTCCCGTCCGAGGGCGGTCCAGGGCTCGTCGGTCCAGGGGAGCAGGGGATCCTCGCGCATGTTGTGATGACCGCCGTCGACGGTATGGAGGGTGACGTCGTTTCCGCTGCGGCGGAGAGCGTCGGCCAGAGCGACGGATTGCTTATAGGGAACGGTTTCGTCGTCGGTCCCGTGAACGAGAAGGAATGGTGGCCGCTCGGGTCGGACGTGGGTCAGCGGACTGGCGATCGCCGTGAGGTCGGTACGTTCCCCGGGCGGCCCGCCGAACAGCATCCACAACACCGACGCCGGCGAGTTCTCGTCGTCGGTGTGGAATGTGCCGAAGTCGCTGGGAGCGCAGCGGGCCACGACGGCATTCACGAGACTGGAGTACCCGGGATTGCCGCACGGTCCTTCGAGCTCAGGATCGTCACCCGTCATCCCGAGCAACGACGCCAGGTGTCCACCGGCGGAGTCTCCCCAGACGCCGATGCGATCGGTGTCGATGCCGTACTCGTCCGCGTGCGCTCGCATCCAGCGGACAGCGGCTTTGGCGTCATGAAGCTGGGCCGGAAACGGCGCGAAGCGGCTGAGTCGGTAGGTGACGGCGGCGGTGATGAAGCCGTTCGCCGCCAGCAACGGGTTGTACCAGGGGTAGAGCGCCGAGCTCGCCGTGCCTTCGGACCAGCCACCACCGTGGAAGTGCAGCACGACGGGCGAACGGCCACCCGCGGGCCGCTCGGGAATCAGGAGGTCGAGCCGCAGGGCAGCGGCCCGCGGCTCGACGCCCGGGACCGTGCCGTACCGAACGGCAGGCACACATGCGAAACGACACGGCTCGTCGGCGATTGACATCAACATGCCGCGACGCTAGAACCGGCCATCCGGCAACTCCAGAGGCCGGCGGGCGCGGGCTCAGCTGAACGCTGGATACAGCGGGAGCGGTTCGCTCGACGGCCAGGCTGACCGGATCGTCGTGTGCAGCCGCGCAGACCAATCGGCCATCGCGCCGAGCCGGGGATGCAGCGCAGCGCCCTCGGCCACCTGCTCGCATCGCAACGCCAGCTGCTGCCGGTGCGACGGAAACGTGAAGTCGTAGGTGTCCCAGTACGGGCGGTTGTCACCGTCGTCCAGCACCGCGCGCCGGGCCGCGCCGGCTCCACGCCACAACGCCATGTGCGAACGGCACAAAGCCAACTGCTCGGTGAAGTCGGCTCCGACCTCACGTCCCCCAGCCGCCAACGCGTTCACATAGCGCGTGACCAGCCGATCGGTGAGGCCGTCCGGCAACCGTCGTACACACCAGCACGTCGGCATCGTCGCGTGCAGGTAGGCCAGATCGATCAACGCATGCTGAGACCCTGCGTACTGCGCGTCGAACAGCGACACCGATCCGTCCACGTGCACACGGTTGTTGTCCGGGCAGAGGTCCTTGAGGCTCACGACGTCCCACTCACCGGGATCGGCGATGAGCGCCGCCATCAGGCCGAACTCCTCCGCGACCTCTGCGGTGTGCTCGACGCCCAGGTGGTCCGACAGCTCGAGCCAGGCGCCCGACATGTTCGCGTCCTGGAGCGGATCCGCCCCGGCCGGCCGCGCGAGACCCGCCCGCAGCTCCCGATAGCGGTCGGTCCGCCCGAAGGTCGCCAGATGAACGCGGGCGACCGAGTCGACCCACCCGCCGAGTCGCTCCTCCGCGGCCACGGCGCGCGCCGAACTTCGCCACCGCCTTGGTCACCGACGCTCCGTCGAGCGTGAGCGTCGCCACCACCGGATGCTCCTCGTGGTGGAGGAATCCGTGCCCGACGATGCGGGTCCCGGCACCGAAGCGGGCGACGAGGATCCGCTCGAGGGCGACGACGCCGCCCGCATACGTCGACTCCGACCTGGCCTTCTCCTCTGACATCGGCACGGTGTCAGCCCGCCGATCCGATGGCCAGCGCGAGCGCCCGTCCCCTCGGCAGTCCGGCGAGGCGGTGTCCGGGCACCACCAGCTTCGACCCGCGGATCCCGCTCCCGATGCACACCCACGGTGTCGCGGCTACGGCAGCGTCGACGAGCACCGGCCAGTCCGCCGGGAGCCCGATCGGCGTGATCCCGCCGTACTCCATCCCGGTCGCGGCAAGGGTGGCGTCCACCGGCGCGAACGACGCCTTGCGTGCATCGAGCTCGCGTCGGACGACCCCGTTGACATCGGCCCTGGTCGTCGCGAGCACGCAACAGCCGGCGTAGCTCGTCCGCTCACCACGTCGACCGGAGACGACCACACAGTTCGCCGAGACGTCCAGCCCGACCCCGTACGCACCTACCAGCGCCTCGGTGTCCGCGAGCGCCGGGTCGATGGCCGCGACCCAGACCTCCTCGGCCGGGATCACGCCGGCCGCCAGCGCGGCGAGCACCGACTCGGCCAGCAGATGCGGATTGTCCAGCGCAGGTTGCAGTTCGAGCGATCCCATGGCGGCGCGGGCCGCGTCCGGGACGGGCGGAGTAGGAGTGTCGGCGTTCATGATCCGACCCTAACTGCGCGCAGCCGCGACCCCTGGCACCCTGTGACGGTGAGCGCTACGCCCCCAGGCCCGTCCGGCGTCCCGCCGTACCTCGTCGGTCTGCGGTTGACGGGGCGACGGGTCGTGGTGGTCGGCGGTGGCCGGGTCGCCGCCCGCCGCGTGCCCCGCTTGATCGAAGCCGGGGCGGACGTCGTGCTCGTCAGCCCCGTCGTGAGCCCGGTGCTCGAAGGCCTGGCGTCCTCCGGACGGATCGGCTGGCGCGTGGGCACCTTCACCGAGACCGACCTCGATGACGCCTGGTACGTCCTCGCCGCGACCGACGACCGGGCCGTCAATGCAGCGGTCGCCGACGCAGCCGATGCACGCCGGTTGTTCTGCGTGCGCGCCGACGACGGCAAGGCGTCGAGCGCGTGGACGCCCGCGGTCGCCGACGTTCCCGCCGGCGGCGCGCTGCCCGCAGCACGTGTCGCGGTGTCGAGTGGCCGTCCGGTCGACTCGGTTCGCGTTCGCGACCACATCGTCAGCCTGCTGACACACCAGTCAGCCGACGGCGACACCGCCGAGGCGAAGTCCCAACCCAGGAACGCATTGCGGCCGGTCGGAGTCCAGGTCGCGCTCGTCGGAGGCGGTCCTGGGGCGCCCGACCTCATCACCGTCCGCGGGCAGCGGATGCTCCGCGCGGCCGACGTCGTCGTCGCCGATCGGCTCGCGCCGACGGGTCTCCTGCACGACCTCGACGACGACGTTCTGGTCGTCGATGCCGCGAAGCTGCCGCGCGGTCGGTCGATGAGCCAGGACGACATCAACGCCCTGCTGATCGAGCATGCCCGGGCCGGCTCGTTCGTCGTCCGGCTCAAGGGCGGCGACCCGTTCGTGCTCGGACGCGGCTTCGAGGAGCTTCAGGCCTGCACGGCCGCCGAGCTGGTCGTCGAGGTGGTTCCCGGTATCAGCTCGGCGCTGGCCGGGCCGTTGCTGGCCGGGATACCCGTGACGCACCGCGGACTCGCACAGGAGTTCACGGTCGTCAGCGCGCATCTCCCGCCCGGAGCCACCGGCTCGCAGGTCGAGTGGCCGGCACTCGCGAAGCTGCGCGGAACCGTCGTCGTGCTGATGGGGCTGGCGAATGCGACAGCCGTCGCCGCTGCACTGATCGACGGCGGCCGGCCGGCAAGCACGCCGGTGGCGGTCGTCGTCGACGCTTCGCACCCGTCGGCACAGGTCCTTCGCGGCGTGCTCGGCGACCTCGGCCAGCTGGCCGCAACCGTGCCCCGGCAGGCACCGGGCCTGCTGGTGATCGGCGACGTCGCCGGCCTCACCGTCACCTGAGCCGAGGCGTCAGGGCAGCAGGACAGATCAGGACAGGAAATACGGACAGGCCGCGCCCGGCCATGGCCGTGGGTGCGCCGCTACGCACTCGTTAGGGTGACGGTGTGGCCGTCCGGTCACGTCGGCGAACCGGGAGATCCGAGCATGCAGACGGCCAGGTTGTCGGGGCAGGCACGGGCGGACGCGTTGGCACGGATGCGGACCGCCGAGTACGACATCATCGTCATCGGCGGGGGAGTCGTCGGTGCGGGCTCGGCACTCGACGCCGTCACCCGCGGCCTGTCGACCGCACTCGTGGAGATGCGTGACTGGGCGTCTGGCACGTCGTCGAGATCCTCCAAGCTCATCCACGGCGGTCTGCGCTACCTGGAGATGCTCGACTTCCGGCTCGTCCGCGAGGCACTGCGCGAGCGCGGTCTGCTGATCCAGCGGCTGGCGCCGCACCTCGTCCGCGCCGTCCCGTTCCTCTACCCCCTGCACGGCCGGTTCTGGGAGCGCCCCTACGTCGGCGCCGGGCTCGCGATCTACGACACGATGGCGGCCTCGTCCGGCAACAGCCGGGGGCTCCCGCGGCACCGGCACCTGTCACGCAAGCAGGCATTGCGGCTCGTGCCGGCGCTCAAGCACGACGCCCTGATCGGCGGCATCCAGTACTACGACGCGCAAGTCGACGACGCGCGGCACACGATGACGCTCGTCCGCACCGCCGCGACCTACGGCGCGGACGTGGCGAACCGCACCCAGGTGGTGAAGTTCCTCCGCGAGGGTGAGCGCGTCACCGGTGTGCGGGTGCGTGAACTCGAGACCGGCGACGAGTTCGACATCCATGCCAAGCAGGTCATCAACGCGACCGGCGTGTG
The DNA here is from genome assembly GCA_036786375.1 of Actinopolymorphaceae bacterium. Taxonomy (GTDB): domain Bacteria; phylum Actinomycetota; class Actinomycetes; order Propionibacteriales; family DAIQRJ01; genus DAIQRJ01. The sequence continues at coordinate 56,108 of DAIQRJ010000010.1, read as the reverse complement.
GACCGACGACACCCAGAACCTCGTCGGCGGCCGGGGCCAGTTGCACGTGCGCGCCTCGAAGGGCATCCACCTGGTCGTTCCGCGGGACCGGATCCGGTCGGACTCCGGGCTCATCCTGCGGACCGAGGGCAGCGTCCTGTTCGTCATCCCGTGGGGTCGTCACTGGATCATCGGCACCACCGACACCGACTGGGAACTCGACAAGGCGCACCCGGCCGCGTCGAAGACCGACATCCAGTACCTGCTCGACCACGTCAACGAGGTCCTGGCCACACCGTTGACCCGCGACGACGTCGAGGGTGTCTACGCCGGTCTGCGGCCGCTGCTGTCGGGGGAGTCCGACGAGACGTCAAAGCTGTCCCGCGAGCACACCGTCGTCGCGCCGGTGCCCGGCCTGGTGCTGGTGGCCGGCGGCAAATACACGACCTACCGGGTGATGGCCGCGGATGCCGTCGACGCAGCCGCGCACTCGCTGGACGGGCGGGTGCCGGCGTGCGTCACCGACCGCGTGCCGCTGGTCGGCGCCGACGGGTACGAGGCGATGTGGAACCAGCGTTCGGTCCTCGCCAGCCGGTCCGGCCTGCACGTCGCCCGCATCGAGCACCTGCTGCGCAGGTACGGATCCCTGACACCTGAGCTGCTCGACCTCGTCCACGCCGACCCCGAGCTGGGCAAGCCGCTCACCGGCGCCGAGGACTACCTGGCCGTCGAGGTCGTCTACGCCGTCAGCCACGAAGGTGCCCGGCATCTCGACGACGTCCTCGCCCGGCGCACCCGCATCTCCATCGAGACCTGGGACCGCGGCGACCGGGTCGCCGAGGCGGCCGCCGACCTGATGGCACCCGGCCTCGGATGGGACGATGCCGTGCGCATACAGGAGATCGAGCTCTACATCCGCCGCGTCGCGGCGGAGCGTGCCAGCCAGGAACAGCTCGACGACGTGGCCGCCGACGCGAGTCGCCGCACCGCGCCCGAGCCGGCCCCGCTCTCCTCCTGAGGACCCCACTCTCCCCACGACTCTCCGATACGCCGGTTCCCGAGATTCCGTTCACCGGCCCCGACCGCTCACGACGCCTGAGAGGCACTCGAATGTCCACCCACGTTGAGGAATCCGCCCGGGATGCACGTCCCGCCGACGCCGACCCGCTCTACCCGCGGATGCATCCGCGGCCGCCGCGGAACTGGGTCAACGACCCGAACGGGCTGGTCCACCACAACGGCCGCTGGCATCTGTTTGCGCAGGCGAACCCGAACTCCACGGAGGCCGGCGACATCTGCTGGTGGCACTCCGACTCGGCCGATCTCGTGCACTGGACCGACCGCGGGATCGCTCTGCGTCCGCATCCGGGCGACGACACCCGCGCCGACCGTGACGGCGTCTGGTCGGGCAATGCCGTCAGCCATGACGGCGACCTGGTGGCGTTCTACTCCGCGTTCCGCAGCGACGCCGCGTGGCAGCCGGTGCTGCGCGCGGTCAGCGGCGACGACGGCCGCACCTTCGTCGCCGACGGGACGGTGCTGGCGACCGCACCTGAGATCGTCGTGCTGCCGGACGGGACCCGCACGACCGCGCACACGCTGCGCGACCCGTTCGTCTGGTCCGACCCTGATCCGGCCGCTCCGGGCGAGCCTCGGTGGTCGCTCCTGGTCGGTGCCGGTCTCGTCGTCGTCGAGCCCGGCGACGGCTCGGACCGGTACGCCGCGGTGCTCCGGTTCGTCTCCGCCGACCTGGCCCAGTGGACCTACGCCGGCGTGTTCCACCACCTCCCGGTCCCCGCGCGGGGGACGACCCCCGATACCGGCGAGATGTGGGAATGCCCCGCCTACGCCGAGATCCCCGACGGGACCGGCCAGCTTGTCAGTGTGCTGATCGTGTGTGGCTGGTACCGGACGTCGTTCCCGGCCAGGGCGATCGCGCTGCTGGCCGGGCGGGCCGGCGATGCGCTGACCCAGCGTTCCGCGACTCCCCTCGAGGACGGTGACGCCCTCTACGCACCGTCGCTCCTGCACGCGCCGGACGGCCGGGTGCTGTTGTGGGGTTGGGTTCGCGAGCTGCGGGACCTGTCCGAGTCCGCCGCGGCCGGCTGGGCCGGCGCGCTCACATTCCCACGTGAGCTGACGATCCGTGACGGTGCGCTCGCGTCCTGGCCGACGGCCGAGCTCGATGTGCTCCGCTCGACCGAGCTTCGCGTCACCGATGAGGAGTTCACCATCCCGGTGGCGGCCGAGGTGCTCATCGACGGGGACGCCGGCCCGGTGACGGTGCATCTGCGCAGTGGGTCGACCGAGCTGACGATCGGCCTCGACCCCACCGCTGCGCAGGCCCGGGTCGGCGACGTCGTCCTGGACGCGTCGACGACCTCGGCCGGCGGCCGGCCATGGCTGCGGGTGTTCGTGGACGGATCGGTGATCGAGGCGTTCGCGTCGGCCGGCCGTGCCGCGACGACCCGGACCTACCCGGTCGACCACGCGGGCTGGACTGCCCGCGTCGAGGGTGCGATCAGTTCGGTGCACGCGTGGAACCTGAGCGGGCCCGCGCTTCTGCCGGATCCGCGATGACCGCACGTCCACTCTCCGAGCTGGTCGCACCGGACTGGGCCCAGGCCCTGGCCCCGGTCGCCGACCAGGTTGCGGCGATGGGGACGTTCCTGCGCGCGGAGGTGGCCGCCGGCCGCCCGTACCTGCCGGCCGGCGCGAACGTCCTACGCGCGTTCACCGCGCCGCTCGCCGATGTCAGGGTGCTGATCGTCGGTCAGGACCCCTATCCGACGCCTGGGCACGCGGTCGGGCTGTCGTTCTCGGTCGCGCCCGACGTCCGTCCGCTGCCGCGCAGCCTGCTCAACATCTACCGGGAACTGACCGAGGACATGGGTGTGGACCGGCCGTCGAACGGTGATCTGACCCCGTGGGCCGAACGTGGCGTGCTGCTGCTCAACCGGGTGCTGACCGTGCGTCCGGGCGCCCCGGCCAGCCATCGTGGCAAGGGCTGGGAAGCCGTCACCGAGCGGGCCATCGTTGCCCTGGTCGAACGCGGTGGCCCGCTGGCCGCCATCCTGTGGGGTAAGGACGCGCAGAACCTCCAGCCCCTGCTGGGGAATGTCCCGAGCGTCACGAGTGCCCATCCGTCACCGATGTCGGCCGATCGCGGCTTCTTCGGCTCCCGGCCGTTCAGCCGGGTGAACACCCTGCTGGAACAGCAAGGCGCCGAGGCGGTCGACTGGTCGCTTCCCTAACTGTGCAGATATCACTCCAGCCCAACCGAACGAGGAGATCACCATGCCCCGCAGCATCGCCCGCGCCGACCAGGTCGAGCTGGACGCGCTCTACGAGTTCGTCAGGGACCGTCATCACGCGGTCTTGATCACCACCCGCGCCGACGGGCGCCCGCAGTCCTCACCCGTCTCGTGTGGCCTGAACAGCTCGAACGAGATCGTCGTGTCGACGTATCCCGAACGCAGCAAGACGAAGAACGCGCGCCGCGACCCGCGCGTCTCGGTGTGCATCCTGTCCGATTCGTGGGATGGGCCGTACGTGCACATCGACGGGACGGCGACCGTGCTCGACATGCCCGAGGCCGCGGACGGACTCGTGGAGTACTTCCGCTGCATCGCCGGCGAGCACAGCGACTGGGACGAATACCGCGAAGCGATGCGGGTTCAGGATAAGTCGCTGATCTCGATCAGCATCGAACGCTGGGGACCGATCGCGACCGGCGGGTTCCCGGCCCGGCTGGCCGACTGACCCGGCCTCCCGGCGCGGCTGCGTCAGTAGAGCTTCTCGGCGTAGCTCGGCCCGTAGTACTGCTCGATGTCGGCCAGGTCTTCGTCCGGGCGCTCGAGCGCCTTGGCGATGACGGCCCGGCTGGGCACGTGCTCCGGTGACCAGCTCTGCGGATCCCACAGCCTCGACCGTAGGAACGCCTTCGAGCAGTGGTGGAAGACCTCCTCGACATCGACGAGGACGGCGAGCTGCGGCCGCTTGCCCTTCACGGCCATCGCGTCGAAGAACGGGGCGTCGCTGACGATGCGGGCGCGGCCGTTGATACGGAGCGTGTCGCCTCGTCCGGGAATGAGGAAGATCAACCCCACATGGGGGTTCTCGAGGATGTTGAGGAAACCGTCGACGCGCTTGTTGCCCGGTCGGTCGGGTATCGCCACAGTCGTGTCGTCGACCACGTACGCGAACCCGGCCGGGTCACCCTTGGGCGAGACGTCGAGGTTGCCGCCACCGTCGGAGGTCGCGAGCAGGCAGAACGGGGATGCCGCGAGCCACTCCCGGTCGAGCTCGACGAGCGCGGGCCGCACCTTCGCAGCAGCTCGCGGCGCTACCTCGCCGACGATCGCGCGAAGCTCGTCGGCGGTCGTCACGGTCGTGGTCTCGGCTGCCGTTGTCGCGACGTCGGGGTTGGCCATGGGCGCCACCATATCTCGTCTGTGAGATATCACGACGGGCTTTGGTGCGGCCGCCAACAACCCCCACACCGTCGAGCTCACTCGCTCATTTCAGCATGTCGTGAGCTATGGCCTCGGCTGCGGTGGTGACGGGCTCGATCAGCCGATTGGCGTAGCCGTCACCGAGTCGGCCCACGGGCCCTGATACCGAGACGGCGGCCACTATCGAGTCGCGGACCCGGACTGGAACCGCGATGCAGCGAACGCCGAGGTCTTCTTCGCCATCGTCGACTGCATATCCTCGGTCACGGACGCGTTCGATTTCGGCAAGGAACGCATCGATGGACGTGATTGTCCGTTCGGTTCGTCGCGGTAGCCCGGTGCGGCGCAGGAGCGCGGCAATACGTTCGTTCGCGTGGGCGGACAGGAGCGCTTTGCCGACCGCGGTCGAGTGGGGAAGTACGTGTCGTCCGACTTCGGCGAACATCCTCAACATGTGCGGCGAGGATGACTGTGCGACGTATACGACGTCGTCGCCTTCGAGAACGGCGAGGTTCGCAGTCTCCCCGGTGGCAGCGACAAGCTGGGCCAGGTGTGGTCGGGCGCCGGTTGCGACCGACCGTTGCGCGCTTGCTCCGAGTCGGAGCGCGGCTGTGCCGAGCGCGTACTTTCGTCCGTCCACGTGCTGGACGTATCCACGTGCCTGCATGCTGCGAAGGAGCCGATGTGCGGTCGCCGGTGCGAGTCCGGTGCCGTTGGCGATGACGGTCACGCCAACGGGTGTGTCCGATGCGGCGATCAACTCCAAGATGGCGAACGCGCGGTCGATCGACTGGACGCCAGCTGGCTCGGAGGACTCGGTCCTGTTCTTCTTCAGCTCGGTCACGCGCGGGCCTCCGGTCGGCCATCGGGCCCTGGCGGGGGTACGCCGCGAATGGATGCGTCGAGGAGCTCGATGGTGTGGACGCAGGTGAGCGGACGGTCGCCTGGGCGAAGTGACGCCCGTAGCTGCATGAGACAGCCGGGGTTGGCACTTGCGACGATGCTGGCGCCGGTGGCTGCGACGGCGGCGGCCTTGCGTTCGCCGAGGTCACGTGCGGGCTCGGGGTTGAGGATGTTGTAGATGCCCGCCGATCCGCAGCAGAGCTCAGGGTCGGCGATCTCGCGTAGGTCGAGGCCCGGGATCTGGCGTAGCAGTGTGCGCGGCTGGTCGCGGACGCCTTGGGCGTGGGCGAGGTGGCAGGCGTCCTGATAAGCGACGGCGGCCTTCAGCGGATGCCGGGTTGCGGTGCTGCCGAGTTCGATGAGGACCTCTGAGATGTCGCGGACCTTCGCTGCGATTCGCTCGGCGCGGGCCGCGTAGTCGGGGTCGTCGGCGAGGAGGTCTGCGTACTCCTTCATCGTCGACCCACATCCGGCGGCATTGACGACGATGGTGTCGACGCCGGCGGCCTCGAACGCCTCGATGAGGGCCCGCGCGTAGCCCTGCGCTTCGGTATCGCGGCCGTTGTGCGCGGACAGGGCGCCGCAGCAGCCTTGGGTGGCGGGCACGATCACATCGCAGCCCTCGGCTGCCAGCACTCGTACCGTTGCCGCATTGACCTGGGGCATGAACTCGCGCTGGATGCATCCGGCGAGCAGACCGACGACGGCGCGACGGTGACCGGCCGCAGGCGTCCGCACCGGAAAGCTCGGGCGGGCGCTGATTGTCGGGGTGAGGGCTTCCATAGCGGCGAGTCGCGGCGCCACCCGCTGCAAGAGGCCACTGCGTCGAAGCAACCGGTCAACTCGCGTCCACTGGTAGGCGCGCAGTGGCCCACGCAGCAGCCGCAGGCGGCCCGGACGGGGGAACACAGCGAAGATCGCCGCACGCAGCGCACGGTCTGATCGGGTCCGCGGATGATGGCGTTCGACCTGGGCGCGGGTGGATTCGATGAGCCGGTCGTACTGGACACCGGACGGGCATGCGGTCATGCACGCCATACAGCCGAGGCACGCGTCCCAGTGGTCGACCATCGACTCGGTCATCGGCTCTCCCTCGAGCCCTTGTCGGATGAGGTCGATGCGTCCGCGAGGTGAGTCCATCTCCTCCCCCCACAACACGTAGGTCGGGCATGCCGGCAGACAGAACCCGCAGTGCACGCAGTCGGCGACCATGGCTGCGCTGGGCGGCCGTTGGGTGTCGAACGCACCGCGTTCCGGTGCGGTAACGGCGTCTTCCGGCGCATACCAGTCGGCGCGCGGGGCAGGCTCGGATCCCGACATCAGATCCCTCCGACGAAACGTCCGGGCGATAGCCGGTGCTCGGGATCGAACTCGCGCTTGACACGCCGCATCAGGTCGAGCCCGCGGACGGGACCCCAGACGTCGACGGCCCGCTTCACATCGGCAGGCGCGTCGAGCACCACGACGTGTCCGCCATCCGCACCACAGGTCATGCGGAGCCGCGCGAGAAGGTGGGCGGTGAGGACGCTCGCCTCGATCGAGGCATCAGTCGGGTGCGCCGCGGCATACAGGACACCGGTACCGGCGGAGCCCCGCATGGACAGAGTGACCTGGCCATCGCGGCGTAATGCGGTGAAGCAGTCGAGTACGGCGTGCAACTGGCTCACGGGGAATGTCAGCTTGAGCGCGGTGTCGGTCGAGATCGCCGTTTCACCTGCGGCCGTTCGCGGTGTCCAGGGGTAGCGGCCCCACCAATCCGGCAGCGTGTCGCTGATGCTCGCGCCGGGGCCGGCGAGTCCGGCGATCGTCGCCGCTCGTTCGTCCACTCCGACGGGGGACCCTTCGAGCAGGGCTGCCACGACCAGGCGGGCGTCGTTCGGCCAGTCGAGCTCGATCGCGCTCGGCACCGTCTGGCTGTGCACGATGCGCGCGACCAGATCTCGAGCGTCCTGCGGTCGGTCGCAGACCATCGATACCACGCGCCGCGCCTGCGGGAGTGGATGGAGCCGGAAGGTGGCCTGGGTGACGACGCCGAGGGTGCCGTAGGAGCCGACCAGGAGTTTGCAGAGGTCATAACCGGCCACGTTCTTCACCACCCGGCCACCAGCGTGGACGACCTTTCCGTCAGCGCGGACGAACGTCAGCCCGATCAAGAGGTCTCGGACGGTCCCGCGCAGGAGTCGTTGCGGGCCGCTGCTGGCGGAGCAGATCGTGCCCCCGACGGTGGCTCCGGTCACGGTCTCGTCGACGGCGAGGTGCTGCCCAGCCTGGCCGATCAGGCGGTTCAGATCCGCGAGCCGGACGCCGGCCTCGGCGACGACGATGAGGTCGCCGGCGGCGTGCTCGACGACCCGGTCGAGGCCGCTGACGTCGATGATCAGGTCGAGGAGATCCGGCGGTGTTCCCCAGCTGATCTTCGTCCCGGCGCCACGGGCCACGACGGCCAGCCGGTGCTCGGCGCATGCCCGTAGTACGCCTGCGACCTGCTCGGTGCTTGTCGGCGACGCAACCAGTACCGGGGCGATGCCGTCGATGGCATCGTCGGCGGTGGCGTCGCGGATCGGTGCCCCGGCGGCGGCGACCGCGGCCGCGGCGTCGCGGAACGGCGTCATGGCAGCCGACATTCAGAACACCTCGGCGCCACTGGTCGCGAATGCCGGGACCTCTTTGTCGCCACTGGAGTGGTGCCGGCCCGGGATCTCTCCACACAGGCGCGGTGTCGGGAACACCTTGCCCGGGTTGGCAATGCCGGCCGGGTCGAAGGCGCACCGCAGCATCTGCATCGTGTCGAGGTCGTCGTCGGTGAACATCTTCGGCATGTGCACCGTCTTGTCCGCGCCGACCCCGTGCTCACCGGTGATCGATCCGCCGTGCTCGAGGCACAGGTCGATGATCGCGCCACTCACACGTTCGGCCGCCTCGCCCTGTCCGGGGACGGCCTCGTCGAACAGGACGAGAGGGTGCAGGTTGCCGTCGCCTGCGTGGAAGACGTTCGCGATCCGCAACCCGGTCGATGCGGAGAGGTCGGCGATGGCGTGCAACACATCAGCGAGCGCGGTGCGGGGGACGACGCCGTCCTGCACGATGTAGTCGGGGCTGATGCGGCCGACGGCCGCGAACGCCGATTTCCGTCCCTTCCAGATCATCGCCCGATCGGCGCTGTCCACCGCAACGCGGAGCTCGAACGCCCCGTCTGCGCGACAGAGCCGTTCGACCTGGTCGAACTCCTCGGCCACCTCGACGGCCGCACCGTCGAGTTCGACGATCAGTACTGCCGCGGCACCGTCGGGGTAGCCGCACTGCACCGCCGCCTCGGCGGCCTCGATGGCGAGTGCGTCCATCATCTCGATCGCCGCGGGCAGCACCCCTGCGGCGATGATTGCCGTGGTGGCGGTGCCGGCGGCGTCGACGGAGTGGAACGCCGCGAGCATCGTGCGGACGGCTTCAGGAGCGCGCAGGACCTTGAGTGTTGCCGACGTCGCGATTCCGAGCGTGCCTTCGGACCCGACGAAAGCGCCGACCAGGTCGTAACCGGGTGAATCAGGCGCGAGCCCACCGATGCTCACCTGCTCACCGGCGGGAGTGACCAGGTCGAGCCCGAGCACATGATTCGTCGTGAATCCGTATTTGAGGCAGTGCGCTCCACCTGAGTTCTCGGCGACATTTCCACCGATCGAGCAGATCTGCTGGCTCGACGAGTCCGGCGCGTAGTAGTAGCCGGCCGCCGCCACGGCCCGGGTCACGTCGAGATTGATCACGCCGGGCTCGACGACGATGCGCTGGTCGGCGATGCGGACCTCGCGCACGGAGCGGAGCCTGGACGTGACGACGAGAACACCATCGGTTCGGGGAAGCGCGCCGCCGGAGAGTCCGGTGCCGGAACCGCGAGCGACGAACGGCACTCCGGCTCGGTGGCAGGCCGCGACCACGGCGGCCAGCTGGTCGGCGGTGTCCGGTATCACGACCAGTGCCGGGGTCGACCGGTAATGCGTCAGGCCGTCGCACTCATACGTGCGCAAGGCCGCGTGGTCGGTGATGATCGACTCGCTGCGCAGCGCTTCGGTGACCTCGCGCAGGACCTCCGCCAGCGGACCGGTTGCCGGCAGCGTCATGGCATGGCGGCATAGGCGGGCACGGTGAGGAAGTCCTCGTAGTGCTCGGCGAGTGCCATGTCGGTGAACAGGGCGCGCGCGTCGTCCCACCGGCCGGCGGCGAAGCTCTGCTCGCCGTCGCGCTCTCGGATGGCGTGCATCTCCTCGTCGATCACTCGTTCGACCAGGTCGCGGGTGACCCGGGTTCCGTCCGCCAGTTCGATGTCGTTGTGCAGCCACTGCCACACCTGGCTGCGGGCGATCTCGGCGGTCGCGGCGTCCTCCATCAGGTTGTTGATGGCGACTGCACCGGTGCCGCGGAGCCAGGATTCGAGGTACTGGATGCCGACGCTGATGTCGCTCCGCAGGCCCGCCTCGGTCACGTCGCCCGGGGTGGCGGCGACGTCGAGGAGATCGTCGGCGGTGACCGTCACGTCGGCACGCGAGCGGTCGATCTGGTTCGGGTTGGCGCCGAGGACACCGTCGAAGACCTCTCGACAGAGGTCGACCATGCCAGGATGCGCGACCCAGGACCCGTCGAAGCCGTCGGCGGCCTCTCGGGTCTTGTCCGCGTGAACCTTGGCGAATGCCTCGGCATTGACGCCCGGATCGCGGCTCGGGATGAACGCCGCCATCCCACCGATTGCGTGCGCCCCCCTGGAGTGGCAGGTTCGGACGAGCAGCTCGGTGTAGGCACGCATGAACGGGACGGTCATCGTCACCGAGTTGCGGTCGGGCAGCAGGTACTCGCGTCCTCGGGTCCGGAAGTTCTTGATCACGCTGAACATGTAGTCCCAGCGGCCGGCGTTGAGGCCGGCGGAATGCTCGCGCAGTTCGAAGAGGATCTCCTCCATCTCGAACGCCGCAGGATAGGTCTCGATCAACACGGTTGCCCGGATCGACCCGCGCCGGATACCGAACACGTCCTCGGCGCGCACGAACACGTCGTTCCACAGCCGGGCTTCGAGATGGCTTTCCAGCTTGGCGAGGTAGAAGTACGGGCCGGACCCTCGCTCGAGCTGAGCCCTTGCGCAGTTGGCGAAATACAACGCGAAATCGACCAGCGCCCCAGAGCACGGTTGGGAATCGACCTGAAGATGCTTCTCCGGCAGGTGCCACCCACGCGGACGTACGACGATGGTCGCCAACTCGGCATCCGGTCGTAGCTCGTATCGCTTGCCGGCAGGATTGGTGAAGTCGATTCGACGGTGGATCGCATCGAGCAGGTTGAGCTGGCCGCCGACCACGTTCTCCCACAGCGGGGACGTCGCGTCCTCCTGATCGGCCAGCCACACCTTCGCGCCCGAGTTCAACGCATTGATCGTCATACGCTTCTCGGTCGGCCCGGTGATCTCCACGCGTCGATCCACCAGCCCAGGAGCCGGATCGGGCACCCGCCAGGTCGGGTCATCGCGCACCGCGCGAGTCTCCGGCAGGAACCCGAGCACACCACCACCGGCCAGTCGCTCCATCCGCTCGGTGCGAGCGGCCAACAACTCACGACGGCGTCCGTCGAACTCCCGGTGCAACACCTCGACCAAGGCCAACGCCTCGGGCGTCAGCACCTCGTCGTACCGGTCGTGCATCCGACCCACGATCTCGACACCGCTCGTCACTCTCGGGCTCCTCTTCTCGTCACACACCTCGGCGTTTGGATCACCAAGACATCCACTAGCCGGAACACTAATTCCGGTCCGCACCTACGGTCAAACGATCGGCAAACACCCGCTCCACGCCGGTCAACAGGCGAGCGGTGGCCGCGTCCGGACGTCGCCAGATGGTCAGGGTCGTTGACGGACCAGCAGTCCAGTCGTAGCGTCGAATGAGCCATCTTCTATCAGGCGGACTTTGCACACCACCAGATGGGATCTCACTACCTGCACATCTGATGGCGCTGTCGGTCAACTTATCCGTTCGACATGTGAAGGACTCGCGTTGATGGCCTCGAATGACCCTGAACCGGCCCAACTGACAATCGCGCATGGCACGTTACCGCCGCGCTATGAAGCACCTACAACCTGGGCGGTGCAGCACCTCATCGACGTCCTGGCGTCGCGAGACATCACGGCTGTTGAGTCGGAGCCCATGGACGACACGCCGGAGGGAACGACCAGTGTTGTCCTGCGGGTTCCCGTCGGCGACGTATCAGATCTCACTGCCTCCGCTCGTGAATCCTTCGCAATCGATCACAACGCCGACAGCGACCCCATTGTCATCTCATCCGACGATGGCCGCGGGATGACCTACGGCATCCTCGAACTTGCCGACCGCGCAGCACACTCCACCGATCCGCTCGCTGCCATCCGTGGCATCAGGTCTGGTGATCATCGCTCGGCGACGCCCGTGCGCAGCATTCTTCGCACCTTCGCCTGCGAGGTACAAGACAAAGAGTGGTTCTACGACGAGGAGTTCTGGAACGAGTACCTCACCGAACTGGCGACCCAGCGCATCAACCGCTTCCAGCTTGCGCTGGGAATGCAGTACAACTACAGCCACGCTCCCGAGGATGCGCGTGACAACTACTTCTGCTTCCTATACCCGTTCGTAGTGGACGTGCCCGGATACAACGTCCGTGCCCGGGGAATATCCAGCCAGGAGCGCGAGCGGAACCTTCGCACGCTACGCTTCATCGGCACTCAGGCGGCGCGACGTGGCATCCACTTCCAGCTGGGCCTCTGGAACCACGCCTACGATCAGGGATTTGTCGGCAGCTATCCCATCGACGGGCTTGAACCGGACATCCACGCAGCGTACTGCGCGGCCGCGCTGGCGCAGCTTCTCCGTGAATGCCCCGACATCTCTGGTCTCACTCTCCGTGTCCATTACGAAGGGGGGATCCCAGAACCCGGCCATGGCGACTTCTGGGGTCCAGTAATGGATGCCGCTGCGACAGTCGGCCGTCCGATCGAACTCGACATGCACGCGAAAGGTGTCGATCAGGAGCTTCTCGACATCGCGACTGGAACGGACATGCCCGTCGTCGTGTCGGCAAAGTACTGGGCAGAACACCAAGGACTTCCGTACCATCAAGCGCGCATTCGCGACAAGGAGCGTGCTACCAAGAGCCCCGGCACCGGACTCATGGCCATCACGGCGCACGAACGCCGATTTACCCGGTACGGATACGGTGACTTCCTCAAAGAAGACCGGAACTACGACCTCCTGTTCCGCATCTGGCCGGGCACTCAGCGCGTGTTGCTGTGGGGCGACCCGGCCCTTGCAGCTGGTTACGGGCGACTCGGAACACTCGGCGGATCGGTCGGTGTCGAACTGTCGGAGCCGCTCACCTTCAGCGGCCGCATGGGCAGTGGCAGGCCTGGCGAACGCGACCAATACCTCGACGAAGAACTGAAACTCGGAGTTTCCGCCTGGAAGAAGTACAGGTACACGTACCGGTTGTGGGGCCGGCTTCTCTACGATCCGGACAGTGATCGCGACGAATGGATGCGGTCACTGCGGTCGGAGTTCGGCGAGGCCGCAGACGACGTCGAGATCGCCCTCGCCCATGCGAGCAGGGTCCTGCCGCTCGTAACGGTCGTCCACGGCATCGGCGCATCCAACAATGGCTACTGGCCAGAGGTGTACCTCAACATGCCGCTCGCTGACGGCCCGAATGCTCAGCACTACGAGCGCGACACCGAACAGCCACCAACTCTTGGTGGAGTGAGTTCCTTCGACCCAGAAATGTTCTACTCAACGGATGACTTCGTCGATGCAGCACTCGCGCAGCGACGGGACGGTCGGTACACCCCGATCGAGACAGCCCGTTGGCTGAGCCAGCTGGCCGACGTGACCATGAACGCCATCGACGCCGCGGGTGCGGCCATGGGCAACCCCAAGGATCCTCAGTTTCGCCGGGTCGACGTCGACGTTCGCGTCCAGGCAGCGCTCGCTCGGTTCTTCGCTGCCAAGACCCTCGCTGGTGTGGACTACTCGCTGCACGCCCGGACGAAGGACGTCCGATACCTCCAGACCGCGATCGCGCACTACGAAACTGCGCGTGACGCGTACGCACTCGCCGCAGACCTCACGACCGGTGTGTATTTGCCCGACATGACGTTTGGGACCGGTCGGTCGGAGCACGGCCACTGGGCGGACCGGCTACCAGCGATCGACGACGACGTGAAAGCCCTACGGGACCTGGCCGCGCAGAGGTCAGGGGACGAGCCGGTCTCCGGCAACGACACGATCGATTTGCACACAGAACGTGGACAGCGTGCCGCGCACCATCCACCCGCGTCCTTTCGTCCGGGGCGCCCGATCGACATTCACGCAAACGTCGACCACGCCGCGGCGTCGTTCCGAATGAGGCTTCACTATCGCCACCTCAACCAAGGCGACCGCTGGGAAGACATCGAGATGCGCACATCCGGGTCCAGGTACTCGGCGACGATCCCAGCGAACTACACACAGACCCCGTATCCGATGCAGTACTACTTTTCTGTCCACACCGAATCGGGCCGCGCCTGGATGGACCCGGGGTTCGACAGCGACTTGGCGAACCAGCCCTACCACGTCATCCGGCAGGCCTCTAGCGGCTCCGACTAGCTTTCGCGTGCTGAGTCAAGAGTGAGTGTGGGCGCGCAGTAGTCGCCGGGCACGCCCCGGGTCGGGCGTCCGGTTCTGGGGCGGCGAAGCGCGTGTTGTCGGGTGAGTGGTTCAGCGTGGGCGGCCGGTTTCGGCAGGCTGATCAGGCGCCGTGAAGCGGCACGCTTTCGTGTGCGCCGTAGTGGGCGGCCCAGCGCGGACGGGCGGCAAGCTAGGTTGCGCCGTCGCACCGCGAGGTGTGCGGCATAGCTGACCTGGCCGTCACCGTCCGCGGCTGAGCCTTCCTCGACGATAACGCTCTTCGTTGAAAGGTTGTTGGGTCTTGAGGAGCCGATATGTGAGTCGGCAGGCGTGCCGGGCTATCGCGACCCGGGCCTGGATCGGGGCCATCCCACGGGCCCGGTACTCCGCGTCACGTTCGGCGAAGACGGGCGAGTACATCGACAGACCCCAGGCGATGCCCATGAGTGCGTCGCGGTGTTCGGCCAGGCCTTGGCGTGAGATCCGGCCGCGGCGGCTGATGCTGGCCGACTGGTACATGGCCGGGGCCAGCCCGGTCGCGGCCCAGCCGTTGAGCGCGCTGCGGGGCGTCGGGTGGCGGCGCCAGGCATCCCTTCCAGCGCTCGACCCAGTAGCCGGCGTTGGCCACGGTCAGCCGGCCCGGTGCGCGTGAGGTCAACGACCTCACCGTCGGCGGGCGGCCCTCGAACGCGACCGCGGACGACAGGACCGCCTGGCCCGTCGAGGTCTCGATCGCCAACACCCGCCCGTGCCCGGCCGGGGCAGAGAGCCCCGGGCATAGGGCATTGAGCTGGTCATGCAGACGCTGCTGGGCGACTTTGCGGTCGCCGACGAGTCCGCGGCGGTGTCGCACCGCTGCACGGAGCGTGTCGATCGGCGACTCCTCAGCGTGTGCGCGGCCGGCGCCTTGGCGTGCCAGGTAGGTCAACGCCGCGCAGTCGCGGTCATCGGTCTTGAACCGGCCCGAGCCCAGCTGCGTTCGCGCCGCCTTCGTTTCCGAGGGTGCGAACAACCTCGTCGAGCCCGGGAGGCGGCGCTCGAGATCTGCCACGAACGCCTGATGCAGACTCCCGGTCGCCTCAACTGCGATCACCGGCGCCACCGCCGACGGGTGAGCCGTCAGCAACTGCTGAACCTGCTCGACCCCAGCACACGAAACCGGCACCGAGACCGGCCGCTCCAGCCAGCCGGTGCCATCACTGACCCAGACCCGATTCATCACCTTGCCCGGATCCACCGCGACGACCACCGTCGCCGGATCCAAAGGAACCTTCAACACAGACATGAGTCCTCCTTCTGATCGGACTCACCACAGTCCGCCCAGGTAGGCCTCGAGATCTATCAGCTGCACGTGCGCCGGGCGGACGACCCGTCAGCTCGACACGTGTACGAGCACCGCGCCGGCCGCCGCGAGAACTGTCGCCAGCACGCCCTTCCGGCCCAGCCGCTCACGCAAGAACACGCTGCCGGTCACCGCACCCCAGAGAACGCTCGTCTCGCGCAACGCGGCGACGATCGCCAGCGGCACCCGCGCCTGAGCCCAGACGACGGCGTACGCCACCAGGGACAGAACCCCGCCCGCCAGCCCCATCACCCGGTGCCGGCGCAGTCGTTCGGCCATGCCCGGACGGCCACGCCACAGGCAGAGCGCGACCAGGATCGGACCCTGCAGGGCGAACAACCAGGCTGCGTAACCGAGCGCGTGACCCGGACTGCCGCACCCCGATCCCGTCCGCGACGGTGTAGGCGGCGATCGTCACGCCGGTCGCGAGTGCGAGCCCGACACCATGACCGCGGCGGGGACGGCCGTGGGCGAACGCGAGTGCGACCAACCCGGCCACGAGTACCGCCACGCCGGCGAGCACACCGTTGCCGACGTGCTCACGCAGGCCGACGACCGCGAACATCGTGACCAGCAACGGCGACATGCCACGTACGAGCGGGTACAGGCGGCTCATGTCGCCGTACTCGTAGGCGGTGGTGAGCAGCAGCAGGTGCGCGACCTGCAGCACGACCGAACCGGCGACGAACGGCCACCCGGCGGACATCCGGCACGGGCAGGACGAGCACGGCGACGATCCCGACGACCGTGTACACGGACCCGATGAGGGCACTCGACACCCACCGGTCGCCGACGGATTTCGCTGCGGTGTTCCAGCCGGCGTGCAGGCACGCGGTGGCGAGGACGAGAGCCGCCACGCCGCTCATCGCGACGTCCTGCCCAGGCGTGGTCTCACCCGGCGACGCGTGTGCCGAACGGGCGTCCCACGGTCTGCTCGGGTGCGCGCCGGCGGCGGCCCGAAGGTCGCCAGCGCATGCGCCGCCACATCAGCCTGCTCGAGACCGGTTGCGAGTGCGTCGAGTCCGGCCCGCACGCTGTCTCCGGCCGCCACGATCCGCCCGAGCCGGGTGTCGGCCCGTTCGACCGCCGCGACGTACTCGGCGCCGGTGCCGACAGCATGCGCCACCTCGTCCGGATTCCCGAGATAACTCACGATGACCGCCTCGCGTCCCGGAGCGAGACCGGCGAGGGAGTCGAGCACCGGGGTGGCGGTTGCCCGCATGGTGTCCAGACGGACGCCGTCGATACAGACGATGACGACACGGCGTGCGAGGGCCGGGGGAGAAGTCACCCCGAAGACCGCAGGCCGATGCGAACCTGTCAGGCCCGCAAGGTCGGGGCGAAGATCGGCGTCGTCGTCGGCGCCTTCGACCCGCCGCTCGGCTCGACCGTCAACCCGACGATCGCCGTCGAGTCGAGGTTGCCGGTGACCAGCTGCTGGACGGTCCCCGACGTCGAGCCGAACGTGCCCGCGGAGACCGGCTTGCCGGATCCGTCGATGAGCCACAGCTGGTAGGTCTTGGTCGCGGCCAGCGTCGGCAGACCGGCGGCAACGAACAGCATCTGACCGTCCTTGGCCGACGACAAGACGGTGGCGGTGCCCCCACCGGTGACCGGTGCACGTGCGGTCTTGAGATCGCTCGCCGACAGGAGTCGCTGGGTGGCGTTCTGCTGGGCCTGCGTATCGGTCAGCTGCTGTAGCGTCGTCGCGCGGTCGGCGCGAACGTCGTTGAGCTGCTGGTGGGAGTAGACGAACCCGCCACCGGCGGCCAGTGCGACGACCGCGGCCGCTGCGGCGATCCACCGGGACACCGTGGCGCTGTGGCGTGCCCTGCGGACGGCGAGCTCGTCGACCGGGGACACCGGCGCCGTCTCGCGGTCGAGCGGCGGCAGCTGGCGGATCGTGCGGGTCTGCGCGACCGTCTTGGCCCACAGGTCGGGCGGCGGGGCGTGCTCGGTCAGCAGGGAGAGCATGGCGGCTGCCTCCGACAGTTCGGCGATCTCGGCGCGGCACATGGCGCAGGTGGTCAGGTGGCGCTCGAACTCCTCGCGCTCGGCGGGCTCGAGAGCGTCGACGACGTAAGCACCGGACGAGGCGTGCACGTCAGGGCTCATGGGCTGCTCGGTCATGCCTGCACCTCCTCCATTGCGTCTCGAAGCCGGATCAATCCATCGCGTACACGGGTCTTGACTGTGCCCAACGGGACGTTGAGCAGGCGGGACACCTCGGAGTGCGTGTATCCCGCGAAGTAGGCGAGCCGAACCGCCTCGCGTTGCAGGTCGGTCAGGTGGTCCAGCGCTTTCCGGACGCGTTCGGCATCCAGTTTGCGCTCGACGTTCTCCGACACCTCGTCGTACTCGACGTCGATGTTGTGGTCGATGTAACGCGTATCCCTCTCACGTGCACGCTGTTCGCGCCGGACCCGGTCAACCGCCCGGCGATGGGTGATCGTCAGCACCCAGTTCATGACCGATCCGGCGTTCTGGTCGTACCGGGCCGCGTGCGTCCAGAGTTCGACGAACACCTCCTGCGTCACCTCCGCGGACAGGGCCGGATCGCGAACGATCCGGAGGACCAGTCCGTAGACGCGGGGACTGATCGCCTTGTAGAGATCACTGAACGCATCCTCATGACCGCGTGCGGTCTGCTCCATGAGCTCGGCCAGACGTGTGGAGTCGTCGGGCTTGCGAGCACGGAAGGGCATCACGGAGGCGAGTCTCACCGATGGGTCGTCGTCGACGGCGGGTCCGGCCCCGGGCACGTCGCGTGTCATCGTCGTGACCGCACGTGTCGTGACCGGATATGTGGTTGTCGTGCCGGGCCGCCGAGTCGGTGGATGCGGAGCGTCATGTGGACCCTCCCGCAGATCACGTCGTCGGTGCCCGTGGTGCCTTCCACTGTCGTTGGCCGTGGGAGGCGGTGCTGTGTCCGGGGTAGTTCGACGCTCTTCCCGAAAGGGATTGGTGCAGAAACACACCGACGTGACAGCGCGCGCCGCCGAGCGGTCAGCCGGCCCCGCGGTCGGCGTCGAAGATCGTCACCAGCGCCCGCGGTGCCCGTGTCCGCCAGCCGTCGGTCAGCAGCTCCCTCAGTTCGTCGACGTCGATCTCGGGAAGCCGCACCAGCACGGCCGGATAGCCCCGGTAATGATCGTCGGTGAAGTACACGGCCGGGTCGGCATCGATGAGGCTCTGCTTCTCCGCCTCGCCCGACACCCGCACCGCGAGGATGTCGGGTCGCCGGACGCGTGGTTTCTTCGGCGCGATCCGCTCCATGAAGGACCAGGCGAACGCCTTGTCGCGGAC
Organism: Actinopolymorphaceae bacterium; assembly: GCA_036786375.1. Lineage (GTDB taxonomy): Bacteria > Actinomycetota > Actinomycetes > Propionibacteriales > DAIQRJ01 > DAIQRJ01. Next base: position 37,464 of record DAIQRJ010000010.1, on the reverse strand, counting down.
GCTGAAGCTGAAACCCTCGGGATGCTGCCTCGCCTCCGGCAGCTCCAGTGCCAGCCGGCGTACATCGTCCTCGTCGCTCATCGTCGTGCTCCCGTCGGTCGCGCAGAGCCCAATCCGATCACCACCGCGGCCGCACGCACACGCCCGGCCTGCGAGAATGGGCCGTCCGTCTGCGCGCGGCAGGTGTCGTGCGTGGTTGCTTTCCACGAGGAGCTCCCACTCTATGAACCAGGTTCCCGAGCTCACGCTCAACAACGGTGTCTCGATCCCGCAGCTCGGCTTCGGTGTGTGGCAGGTGTCCTCCGACGACATCGTCGCCTCGGTCGCCAAGGCCCTCGAGGTCGGCTACCGCCACATCGACACCGCGGCCGCGTACGGCAACGAGGACGGTGTCGGCATGGCGATCGCCGAGTCCGGCATCGACCGCTCGGAGCTGTTCGTCACGACGAAGCTGTGGAGCGCCGACCACGGCAACGCAGCGGAGGCGTTCGACAAGAGCCTCGACAACCTCGGCCTCGACTATGTCGACCTCTACCTCATCCACTGGCCGGCGCCGGGTCGCGGGCTGTACATCGACGCGTGGAAGGAACTTGAGAAGATCTACGCCGACGGCCGCGCGAAGAGCATCGGAGTCTCCAACTTCATGCCGCACCACCTGCGCCGCCTGCTCGCCGCGACGACTGTCGTGCCCGCGGTCAACCAGATCGAGGTGCACCCGACCAACGCCCAGAACGAGGTCCAGGCCGTCAACGCCGAGCACGAGGTGCTCACCGAGGCCTACAGCCCGCTCGGTCTCGCGGAGGACCTGACCGCGCCGGACGTCATCACGATCGCCGAGCGTCTCGGCCGGACCCCGGCTCAGGTGATCCTGCGCTGGCACATCCAGGGCGGCCGGATCGTCTTCCCGAAGTCGGTGACGCCGGCCCGGATCGCGGAGAACTTCGACATCTTCGACTTCGAGCTCGACGCCACGGACATCGGCGCGATCAACGCACTCGACACCGGCAACCGTCTCGGTGGGGACCCGGACACCTTCAACGGCTGAGCGACCCCGGCCGCGCACGCTCCGGCCCTGTTGCGGCGATCCGCTCGACCCGGTCGTCAGAACAGGGCCGGTTCGTCGTCCCGGCCGTGTTTCTCGGACGGAACGGCCGTGTCCGAGCGTTCGGTGCGTTCCATCGCGAGGCCGGCCGGGAAGTCGCCCTCTGCCAGCGACGAGTCCGGCCGGCGGATCTGACGGGTGTCGAGCCCGTGCCTGAGCAGAAGGGGCTCGACCCGGCGGCGGAGCTTCCGGTCGTACCAGTCCGGGACATCGGGGCCGTTGGCGTAAAGGACGCGGTAGAGCGGCAGCAGGTCGCGTCGATGCTGCTCGAGCCAGCTGAAGTACCACTCGAACGCGCCCGGCCGCAGGTGCAGCGGCAGCACGGTCACGCCGGTCGCCCCGGCGGCGGCGATCTGCCCGAGCAGGCGGTCGAGCGTGTCCTCGTCGTCGGTGAGCGACGGCAGCACCGGCGCGACCATCACCCCGCACGGGAGGCCGGCGCCGGTGACGGCGCGGATGAGGTCGAGCCGCGCCGTCGGAGTGGGGGTCCCGGGCTCGATCGATTCGTGCAACCCGGGGTGCCCGATGGCGAGCGAGACACCCAGGCCGACCTCGACCGACCGGGCCGCCGAAGCCAGCATCGGGATGTCGCGGCGGAGCAGCGTTCCCTTCGTGAGGATGGAGAACGGCGTGCCCGACTCGGCGAACGCGTCGATGATGCGGGGCATCAGCCGGTAACGTCCCTCGGCGCGCTGATAGGGGTCGGTGTTGGTTCCGAGAGCCACCATCTCGTGGCACCACGACTTGCGCATCAGCTCGGCCCGAAGCACCTCGGCGACGTTGGTCTTCACGACGATCTGGGTGTCGAAGTCCTTGCCTGTATCGAGTTCGAGCCACTCGTGGCTGCCCCTCGCGTAGCAATACCTACATGCGTGGGTGCAGCCTCTGTAAGGATTGACCGTCCAGCCGAACGGCATCTTCGAGGGGCCGGGCACCTTGTTCAGCGCCGATTTCGCCGCCACCTCGTGGAACGTGATGCCGTCGAACTCCGGTGTCTGGACCGATCGGATGAACCCGCGCATGCGAGCCATCCCCGGCAGCGCCTGGGCGTCCTCGTTGTCGATGGCCTGTCCGCTCCAGCGCATGACTTGAGTCGAACACATGTTCTATAAAGAATCAAGTCTATAAAGAAGCAAGCCTGTAAACATGCAAGCGGGTCAGGTGTCGAGTTCGGCCCGCACCCGTGCCGTGAGTTCCGACAACGCGGTCAGCTGCCGTCCGCCGTCGAAGTTGGACGGCTCAGCCAGTCGCGGATCACCGGGCCGATACGTGTCCAGTCCGCGTCCGTGATCGCGAACCAGGCGGTGTCGCGGCTGCGGCCCTTGTACATGGTCGCGTTGCGCCAGCTGCCCTCATAACGGAACCCGAGGCGGGCAGCCGCGGCCCGCGAACCCGTGTGCAGGTCGTCGCACTTCCATTCGTAGCGGCGGTAGCCGAGATCCTCGATCGCGTGCGCGGCCATCAGGTACATCGTCTCGGTCGCCGCCGCAGTGCGCTGAAGCCCGCTGCCGAAGGTGATGCCGCCGACCTCGACGGAGCCGATCGCCGGATCGATCCTCATGTAGCTGGCCCAGCCCAGGGGAGCGTCGGTGGTCGCGTCGAGGATCGTCAAAGTCACGTATCCGGGGTCGGCGATAGTCGCCCCGACGAAGTCGGTGAACTCTTCCAGACCGGCGAACGGGCCGTAGCTCAGGTAGGTCCACTGGCGACCACTGGTGTCGTGAGTGACCGCAGCGTAGAGACCGGCGGCGTGCTCGACCGCGAGCGGGACGAGCCGACAGAACCGGCCGCGGAGTTCGGTCGGCGCCGGGACGGATCGCGGCGTCCAGCCCGGCAACGCCGGACCGATGGGCTGGCCCAGGCCGTTGTGTCTCATCGGGGCGTTATACCCCGCTGGGGACTACCGTGGTCGGCTGCATCCGTTGGGCGAGCTGGGCGCGGGACTCGATGTCGAGCTTGGTGTAGACGTGGCGCAGGTGGTACTCGACGGTCTTGGGGCTGAGGAACAGGGCGGCCGCCGCCTCACGAATCGTCTTGCCGCCGACCAGGTGCAGGGCGATCTGCAGTTCGCGCGGGGTCAGCTGGCTCGTCGGGCTGGCTCCGGCACGATGGACCGTCGTCCCGGTGGCGACCAACTCGTCGGCCGCCTGGTCGGCCCACGGCCGCGCACCGAGCCGGCTGAAATCGTCATGGGCACTCTGCAGGTGTGGGCGGGCGTCCACCCGCCGGCGGAGGCGACGTAGTCGGGCGCCGTAGGTCAGCTGCGTCCGCGCTTCCTCGAACCGGTCCAGGGTGGCCGCGTGCAGGTCGAGGGCAGTGGTGAAGCAGGTGTCGACCTCCGTGGCCGGACAGAGCAACGCCCGCACCCGCGCGGCCCGGGCCAGCGCCCACGGCTGACCCTTAGCCGTGGCCTGCTCGTCGTAAGCGGTAGCGAGGGTCCTGGCCGTATCGACGTGGCCGGTCCGGATCAGGCCCTCGACGAGTTCGGGCACCGGCGACAGGTCGACGTCCTTGACGCCGAGCCGGCGCAACAGCGCGTCCAGTTCGGTGTACGTGTCCACGGCAACCTCGACCCGGCCCAGACCGAATTCGAGGTCGCCCAACGCGTGCCGCGACCAGAGCCGGGCCAGATGGACCTGGTGCATCGCTCCCAGGTACTCCGCCTCGGCGGCGAGGCTGCGGGTGTCGACCTCACGTCCCTGTCGGGCGAGCAGCCAGGCCAGCCCCGCCGACGCGGTCGCCAGCTCGGTGGTCTGGCCGAACTCCCGGGCCAACCCGATCGCTTCGGTGTAGTCGCCTTCGGCTGCGGTCCACCGGTCCGTCGTGGCCCCGTCCCTGGCCAGGTGGAACAACAGATGGGCCAGTGTCCCGATGGCGGCGCGGTCGCGTCGCTCGTCGATGGCGCGACGCACGAGATCCCGGCCGGTGCTCGACTCTCGGAGGAACAGTGGCCCGAGCACCAGCCAGGACGGGTCGTCACTACGATCCGAGGTCGCCGGGTCGAGTTCGGCCAGGGCCGTCACACCGCGGCGGATCATCTCGGTGCCGCCCGCGCCGGCAAGCACCCGTCCCATCCCGGCCGCGACGGTGGCGAGCACGGCGGACCGCTCGTTGACACCGAGCGCGAGCAACGCCTCGGCCTGCTCGGCCGCCGCCAGCGCACCTTCCGCATCGGCCAGGTAGAAGCAGGTGGTGATGGCTTCGGCCCAGCACGCCAGAGCTTCGGTCGGATCGAAGCGCTCGGACTCGCGTGCCGCCGATTCGAGCGCGGCCCGCGCCTCGGTGATCGAACCCGAGCGCAGAGCGATGACTCCGCGCAGCCGCTGCGCCCGCGCCCGGATCGAGGGCTCCGGGACGAGCAGGAGCGACTGGTCGAGCAGAGACCTGGCGCGTGGCCCGTCGCCGGCGAGCCAGGCGGCCTCGCCCGCACGCAGAAGCCGCCGCGCGCGGTCCGAGTCGTCCGGCGACAGCCGCGCGGCGCGCTCGAACGCGGTCGCTGCGACCGCGACGGCTCCACGGGCCGCGGACCGATCGCCCAGGGCGTGGATCTCGGCAGCCACCACTTCGTCCGGTCCGAGCGCTGCCTCGGACCGGTGCCAGGCGCGCCGGTCGGTGTCGGCGTCCGGGATCACCGAGGCGATCGTCGCGTGCAGGAGCCGCCGGTCGGCGGCGGTCGCGGTTGAGTAGATGGCGGAGCGCGCCAGCGGATGAGCGAACCTGACGCGGTCCTGATCGATCGAGATCAATCCGATCCGCTCGGCGTCGGCCAGCGCCGCGACGTCGATGCCTCGCGCGGCACACGCACGGGCCACCAGCGGTAGATCGTCACCGGCGGCCGCGGCGAGAAGCAACGCAGCACGCGCAGTCGGCTCGAGGGCCTCGGCCCGCTGCGCGTACAGCCGAACGAGCGTGGCCGGCACCGGGCCGGGCGCTCCGGGCCACAGCGCCGGCAGCCGGGCCGCGTCGGCGGTCAGTTCGAGAATGGCCAGTGGGTTGCCGCCACTCAGTCCGTGCACCCGGCTGGTGAGATCAGGCCCGGCCGGCCCTTCGAGTCGTGACTCCATGAGCTCCCGGCTGGCGGCCTCGTCGATCCCACGGAGCTCCAGCAGCGGAAGGTCGGCGGACACGAGGACGCACGGTTCATCTGCGCGCACGGCAGCGATCATGGCGACCGCATCGGCCAGGAGCCGGCGCGCGACGAACGCAAGGGTCTCCTGTGACGGCACGTCGATCAGCTGGGCGTCGTCGATCAGGATCGCGAGCGGACGGTTCTCGCTGAGCTGTGTCAGCAGCGTGAGGGTGGCGGCCCCGACGGCGAACCGGTCGACCACATCGCCGGTCCGGATGGCCAGTGCAACGCCCAGTGCCTGCGCCTGCGGCGGCGGAAGGCTGTCGAGATCGGCGGCGGTGGGACGCAACAGCTGCGCCAGCGCCGCGAAGGGCAGGTTCTGCTCGGTTTCCGAGCCGGTGACGCGGAGCACGCGCATGTCGATCGCGGTGTCCACGGCGTAACGCAGCAGTGCGGTCTTGCCGATGCCGGCCTCGCCGGTGATGACCAGCGTCGAGCTCTGGCCGACGCGCGCAGCCGAGATCAGGGCGTCCAGGATCCGCTGCTCGGGCTGACGGCCTACCAGCATCTGGCGAACTCTACGAGCCTGGCTACCGCGCCGACACCCCGAGACCTCGAGACCGCGAGGGCGTCTAGGGCGCAGGACTAGGAGGTGCTCCGGATGCGGGCCCGGCCGCTGCCCCGCGAGGGTGGTCGTCGCCCGGCCGACGAGGCCGGACGCACACAGGCGGTACCCATACGAGGAGGACGCAATGACAACGGTGCAGCAATCGGGGACAACGGTGGACGAGAAGCAGGTGCCGGCGCAGGAGCAGGGCGCGATCGACGGTGACAAGTTGATGGCGTTCGTGTTCCGGGCGGTCGAGGAGGTCGGCGCGACGTTGAACTGCGCGCTCGTGGTGATGGGCGACCAGCTCGGTTACTACCGGACGCTCGCGGCGGACGGTGCCACCACCCCGTCGGAGTTGGCGCGCAGGACCGAGACCGGCGAGAAGTACGCGCGTGAGTGGCTCAACGCACAAGCCGCCGGCGGCTTCGTGACGTACGACCCGGAGTCGGTGCGTTACACGCTCCCGGCCGAGCACGCCGTCGCGCTGACGGACGAGTCCAGCCCGGCCTTCCTGCCGGGATTCTTCCAACTCGCCAGTGGGGTCGTCCGGGACGCCGGCCGCGTCGTGGAAGCCGCCAAGTCGGGCGACGGGGTCGGCTGGCACGAGCACAACACCGACGTCCACGTGGGCTGTGAGCGCTTCTTCCGGCCCGGCTATCTCGCGAACCTGGTCGACGGCTGGCTCCCGGCACTCGACGGGGTGGTGGCCAAGCTCGACGCCGGCGCATCGGTCGCCGACCTCGGCTGCGGCTACGGTGCCGCGACGATCCTGATGGCGCAGGCGTTCCCGCGGTCCAGGTTCGCCGGGTCGGACTATCACGACGAGTCCATCGTCAACGCCCGCGAGCGGACGGTCGCAGCCGGGGTGGGCGGCCGGGTGTCGTACGAGACCGCGTCGGCTCAGACGTTCGGCGGGACGGGATACGACCTGATCACCACGTTCGACGCGCTGCACGACATGGGTGACCCGGTCGGGGCGGCGAAGCGGGCCTTCGACGCGCTCGACGCGGACGGCACCTGGATGGTCGTCGAGCCGGCGGCGGGGGACCACGTCGAGGACAACCTCAACCCGGTCGGCCGCGCCTACTACGGATTCTCGACGCTGCTCTGCACGCCGGCATCGCTCTCGCAGGATGTCGGGCTGGCGCTCGGCACCCAGGCCGGTCCCGCGCGGATCCGCGACGTTACCCTTGCCGCCGGGTTCACCCGCTTCCGGATCGCGGCTCAGACCCCGTTCAACCTTGTGTACGAAGTGAGGAAGTGAGTCGGTGCGCGTAGCGCAGGGACAGCCGCCTGGGCGGTGATCGTCGAGGTCGATGACGCCGCCGATCCGAGGCTGGCCGACTTCCTGGCGCTCACCGACGTGAACCTGCGCCGCAGGTTCGAGCCCGAGCACGGGTTGTTCATCGCGGAGAGCGCCAAGGTGATCGTCCGGGCGCTGGCCGCGGGCTATCGGCCGAGGTCGTTGCTGCTCGAGAAGAAGTGGCTCGACGACCTCGCCGGTCCGGTTGAGGTGGCCGAGCAGATGGGCGTCGCCGTCTTCGTCGCACCGCCGGAGGTGATCGAGACGGTCACCGGCTACCAGGTGCACCGCGGCGCGCTCGCGTCGATGCAGCGCCGTGACCTGCCCGGCCCCGACGAGGTGCTCACCGGGGCGCGACGGGTGGTCGTCCTCGAGGACGTCGTCGACCACACGAACGTCGGCGCCGTCTTCCGGTCGGCCGCGGCACTAGGCATCGATGCCGTCCTGGTCACGCCGAGATGCGCCGATCCGCTGTACCGCCGGAGCATCCGGGTCTCGATGGGGACCGTCTTCGCGGTTCCGTGGACGCGCATCGAGCCGTGGCCCGGTGGCACCGATCGCCTGCGCGAGCAGGGATTCCTCGTCGCGGGCCTCGCGCTCGCACCGGACGCGATGGAGTTGGACGCGTTCGCCGCGGCGCACGGCCACCGGCGGGTCGCGCTGCTGCTGGGTGCCGAGGGCGACGGGTTGCGCCGTCGGACGGTCGAGCGCTGCGACGTGTCGGTGCGGATCCCGATGAGGGGTGGAGTCGACTCGCTGAACGTGGCCGCGGCGGGCGCGGTCGCGTTCTGGGAGTTACGCCCGCGCTGACGCCGGAACGCGACGGCGGACGGTCAGGCTCGGACGCGCACCCGAACCTGAGGCTCGTGCACGACCGGGAAGTTCATCGACCGGGCCAGGAAGCACATCTTGTTCGCCTCGGTGTGCAGCCGCAGCGACGCCTGGGCCATCGACTCGTCGGCCACCTCGACCACGGGCTGCAGCGTCACCCCGGTGAACGACGCGCCGCCGAGTCCGTCCTCGGCCATCGTGCCGACCGGGGTGTCGGTGTAGCCGAGGACGACGACACCGCTGACGGCGGCGAGGTGCAGATACCAGAGCATGTGGCATTCCGAGAGTGCCGCGACGAGCAACTCCTCGGGGTTCCACCGGGCCGGGTCGCCGCGGAACGCGGTGTCGGCCGAGGCGAGGATCGTCGGCTGGCCGGAGCGCGCGACCTCGTGGTCGCGCGAGTAGTCGTCGTAACTGGACGTTCCGGTGCCCAGGTCACCTGTCCAGGTGACCGTCACCTCGTAGTGATGGGATTTGCTCACGCCGTGCCACCTTCGATGCTGGTCGGTCGCTGCGGTTCGGGCTGAGGCCGCTGCCGGTTTCACTATGCCCCTGGGTGCCACGCCGGGCGAGAACCAGGAGACCGAGCGCAATGATCGCACAGAGCGAAGTTCTACTCACGGATAGTGTCGGCGAGGCGGGGAGACCGTCGTCACCGTGAACGCGCGTGACGCCGAGGTCAGGATCGCCGCCGTCACCAGGCGGGGCGGTGTGTCCGATTTCAGCCAATCGTGGCCGACCATCGGCGGATCAGGAGTGCTGCGCCCTCATCCAGGACCTCGTAGGAAGCCCGAGGACGAGGATGCTCGGCCGGCCACGACCCGTGCGACGCGATGCCACGAGGTTCGAAGGTCGACGCCTGTCACCACACCCCGCCTGGGGTGCCGATCCGGGTGCCCCGAATCTGCGCACCTCGACCTGACCGATGTCACGTGCAAACGTCGGTCCGCGCGGATACGGTCGCCTCGTGCTGGTTCAAGTCCTGCGTATTTATCTTCGACCCTACGTGCGGCCGATGGTGCTCGTCGTGTTCTTCCAGTTGATCCAGGTCATCGCGAACCTCTATCTGCCCGGCCTGAACGCCGACATCATCGACAACGGCATCTCCCGGGGCGACACCAACTACATCGTGCGCACCGGCGGCATGATGCTCGTCGTCACGCTCGTGCAGATCTTCTGCAACATCGCCGCCGTTTACTTCGGCGCGCGCACGGCCATGGCGCTGGGTCGCGACCTGCGGGCCGGCATCTTCGCGAAGGTGCAGTCCTTCGCCGCACAGGAGGTCGGGCACTTCGGTGCGCCGACGCTGATCACCCGCTCCACCAACGACGTCCAGCAGGTCCAGATGGTCGTCCTGCTGACGTTCACGATGATGGTGTCGGCCCCGATCATGTGCGTGGGCGGGGTTTTCATGGCTCTTCGGCTCGATGTCAAACTCTCGACGCTGCTGCTCGTCGTGGTGCCGGTGCTGGTCGTCTGCATCGGGCTGATCATCTCCCGGATGCACCCGCTGTTCCGCTCGATGCAGACCAAGATCGACACGATCAACCGGATCATGCGTGAGCAGATCACCGGTGTGCGGGTGATCCGGGCGTTCGTGAAGGACGATCACGAGCAGCGTCGCTTCGCCGTCGCGAACGACGACCTGATGGACGTCTCGGTGCGTGTCGGCAAGCTGATGGCGTTCATGTTCCCGACGGTGATGCTGATCATGAACGTCTCGAGCGTCGCGGTGATGTGGTTCGGCGCGCACCTCATCGAGAACGGACAGATGCAGATCGGCACCCTGACCGCCTTCATGAACTACCTCATCCAGATCCTGATCTCGGTGATGATGGCATCGTTCATGTTCGTCTTGCTGCCCCGCGCGCAGGTCTCGGCCGAGCGCATCGGCGAGGTGCTCGACACCGAGCCGTCCGTCCGCGCGCCCGAGCATCCGACGCTGCGCCCGGTCCGCACCGGCCGGCTCGAACTGCGCAACGCGACGTTCGCCTACCCGGGCGCGGAGGAGCCGGTCCTGCACGACATCGACCTCGTGGCCAATGCGGGCGAGACGACGGCGATCATCGGATCGACCGGCAGCGGCAAGACCACGCTGCTCCAGCTGATCCCACGGCTCGTCGACGTCACCCGTGGCGCGGTGCTGATCGACGGGGTGGACGTCCGCGAACTCGACCCCGACGACCTCTGGAGTTCGATCGGGCTGATCCCGCAGCGGCCCTACCTGTTCACCGGCACGATCGCCTCGAACCTGCGGTACGGCAACACCACCGCCACCGACGCCGAACTCTGGCAGGCGCTCGACATCGCCCAGGCACGCGACTTCGTCGAAGCCATGCCCGACGGCCTGGACGCCCCGATCGCCCAGGGCGGGACGAATGTGTCCGGCGGTCAGCGGCAGCGGCTCGCGATCGCCCGGGCGCTCGTGAAGAAGCCCGAGGTCTACCTGTTCGACGACTCGTTCTCGGCACTCGACTACTCGACCGATTCCCGGCTGCGCGCCGCGCTGAAGCTGGTGACGCGCAACTCCAGCGTGATCATCGTGGCCCAGCGGGTCAGCACGATCCGCGACGCCGATCGCATCGTCGTCCTCGACGAGGGGCGGGTGGTCGGCGTCGGACGGCACGACGACCTGATGGACAGCTGCGAGACCTACCGCGAGATCGTCCTGTCCCAGCTGAGCGCGGCGGAGGCCGCATGAGCGAGCGCGGCGCCACCAAGGCGCCCGCCGCACCGGCGGTTCCGGCACGTCCGCCGGACGGGGGCCCGCGCGGGCCGATGGGCATGATGGGCGGCGGGCCGGTCGCCAAGCCGATGAACTTCAAGTCGTCCTCGTTGCGGTTGCTCGGGCGGCTGCGCTCCGACGGTCCCCTCGCGGTTCTCGTCATCGTGCTCGGCGTGATCAGCGTCGTGTTCTCGGTGATCGGGCCCAAGGTGCTCGGGCACGCGACCGACCTGATCTTCGCGGGCGTCGTCGGCAAGCAGTTCCCGGCGGGCGCGAGCACCGCCGATGTCGTGGCCGGGCTGCGCCGCAACAGGCAGGACTCGATCGCCGACGTCGTGCAGGCCATGAAGAATCTCGTTCCTGGTCAGGGAATCGACTTCTCCGCACTCGGCCGCGTCCTGATGATCGTGCTGGCCCTCTACGTCGCCGCGTCGGTGTTCGCCTGGCTGCAGGGCCGGGTGACGGCGATCATCATCCAGCGCACGGTCGCCGACATGCGCCGCGACGTCGAGGCGAAGTTCGAGAAGCTGCCGTTGAAGTACTTCGACGGCCAGCCGCGCGGCGAGATCCTGTCCCGCGTCACCAACGACGTCGACAACATCGGCCAGGCGCTGCAGCAGACGATGAGCCAGCTCCTCACGTCGCTCCTGACGGTGATCGGCGTGATCGGCATGATGATCTACGTCTCGCCGCTGCTGTCGATCATCGCGCTGATCACGATCCCGCTCTCGGCCCTGCTGACCGTCGTGGTCGCCAAGCGCTCGCAACCGCACTTCGTCGCGCAGTGGGCCACCACCGGGAAGCTCAACGGCCACGTCGAGGAGATGTACACCGGCCACGAGCTGGTGAAGGTGTTCGGCCGCCAGCACGAGGCCGAGGAGAAGTTCGCCGAGCACAACGACAAGTTGTTCGCGAGCAGCTTCCGCGCGCAGTTCATCTCCGGGATCATCCAGCCCGGCATGTTCTTCCTGTCGAACCTGAACTACGTGGCGGTCGCGGTGATCGGCGGCCTTCGGGTGGCGTCGGGGTCCATCAGCCTCGGCGACGTCCAGGCGTTCATCCAGTACTCGCGGCAGTTCAGCCAGCCCCTGACGCAGGTGGCGTCGATGGCGAACCTTCTGCAGTCCGGTGTCGCCTCGGCGGAGCGGGTGTTCCAGATCCTCGACGCCGAGGAGGAGATCCCGGATCCCGTGCCGGGCAAGGTGTCCGACCCGGTTCGCGGCCGCGTCGTGTTCGACCACGTGTCGTTCCGGTACGACCCGGAGAAGCCGCTCATCAACGACCTCGACCTTGTCGCCGAGCCGGGCCAGACGGTCGCGATCGTCGGGCCGACCGGCGCGGGCAAGACCACGCTGGCGAACCTCCTGCTCCGCTTCTACGACGTCGACCACGGCCGCATCACCCTTGACGGCATCGACATCCGCGAGATGAAGCGCAATGACCTGCGCGACGACTTCGGCATGGTGTTGCAAGACACCTGGCTCTTCGGCGGCACCATCCGGGAGAACATCGCCTACGGCGCGCACGACGCCAGCGACGACCAGGTGCTGGCGGCATCGACGGCCGCGCACGCCGACCACTTCATCCGCACCCTGCCCGACGGCTACGAGACAGTGCTCGACGACGACGGCGCCACCGTCAGCGCGGGCCAGCGTCAGCTACTGACGATCGCCCGCGCGTTCCTCGCCGACCCGGCGATCCTGGTCCTGGACGAGGCGACGAGCTCGGTCGACACCCGCACCGAAGCCCTTGTGCAGCAGGCGATGGAGCGATTGCGGTCCGGTCGCACCAGCTTCGTGATCGCGCACCGGCTGTCCACCATCCGCGACGCCGACCGCATCGTCGTCATGGAGCACGGCGACATCGTCGAGCACGGCACGCACGACCAGTTGATGGCGGTCGACGGCGCGTACCACCGGCTCTACTCGGCACAGTTCAGCGGGGCGGCGGTCGAACTCGACGCGGCCGGCACGGATGCGCTCCCCGTCGGCCGGCCCGCCACGTAGAGCAGTGCGCCTGGTGCCTGTCCGGCGAATCAGCCGCGTCAGTAGATCGTGTAGCCGCCGTCCGCGACGAGCACCGAGCCGGTGACGAAGGACGACGCAGCACTGGCCAGGAAGACGATCGCCCCGCCGAGTTCGTCCGGCTCGCCGGCCCGCTGCATGGGCGCGTCGTCGATCCACTGACGACGGAACCGTGGCTCGTCGACTGGTGCCATGTCGGTGCGCATGTAGCCCGGCGCGAGCGCGTTCACCCGCACCCCGTGCGGAGCCCATTCGGCAGCGAGGCTGCGGGTCAGCTGGTGGACCGCGGCTTTCGACGCGTTGTAGGCAGGCTGCCACTGCGGGCGGTTCACGATCAGCGCGGAGATCGAGCCGATGTTGATGATGTTGCCGCGGCGCTGCTCGACCATGTGCCGCCCGAAGACCTGGCTGCACAACCAGAGTGCATCGACGTTGATGTTCATCACCTGGTGGAACTCGTCGTCGGTGACCTCGAGCGCGGGCCGGTGGATGCAGGTGCCGGCGTTGTTCACGAGAATGTCGACCGTCCCGAAGGCGGCGATGCTCTCGGCGAGGATCCGCTCGACGTCGGCTCGGCTGGTGACGTCGCCCAGGACGACCGCCGACGCGATGCCGGCGTCGGTGAGCTCGGCGTGCACCTCGGCTGCTGCCTCCGCGTCGCGGCCGACGACGACGATGCTCGCGCCCGCCTGGCCGAGTGCGAGGGCGAACGCGCGACCGAGGCCGCGGGTCGATCCGGTGACGACGGCGACCTGGCCGTCGAGTTTGAACGCGTCGAGCACGGAGGTGGCTGCCATGGGCGACATCGTGACACGCGGGCAGCGCGAGGTGGGCGCGAGGACGCCCGGGAGAGCGAGCCGCATGCGGACGACGGGCCAGTTGACGGCCGGTGCTGGAATGGCCCGATGCCCGAAGGTGACACGGTCTATCTGGCCGCGCGCAGGCTCGACGTCGCGCTCGTCGGCCAGGTGCTGACCCGCGCCGAGCTGCGGGTCCCGGCGCATGCCACCGCTGCGCTCGCGGGGATGGCGGTCACGGAGAACGTCACGTGGGGAAAGCACCTCTTCACCCGGCTCGACTCCGGGTTCACCTTGCACACCCACCTGCGCATGGACGGCACGTGGACGGTCCTCCGCGGCGGGCGCGTCGCCGGCCGGATGACCGCGCCGGGCCGCGACACCGTGCGGGTCCTGCTCGCCACCGGGGGCACGACTGTGGTGGGCGAGCGGATTCCGGTCGTCGAGCTGATCCGGAGTTCCACCGAAGGCCGGGTGACCGCGCCGCTGGGCCCGGATCCGCTTCGCCCCGACTGGGATCTTGCCGAGGCGGTCCGACGCGTCGCCGCGGATCCGGACCGGGACCTTGCGGCCGTCCTGCTCGACCAGCGGTGCATCGCGGGGTTGGGCAACTTCTGGGTGAACGAGCTCTGCTTCCTGCGGGGCTACGACCCGCGGACCCCGATCGCGTACGTCGACGTCCCCGCCACCGTCCGGCTGGCCGCCCGTGCCCTGCGCGCCTCGGCACTCCAGCCGCAGATGTACCAGGTCACGACGGGGGACACCCGAGCCGGCCGGACCCAGTGGATCTACGGCCGGGCCGACGAGCCGTGCCGGCGATGCGGGACCCGGGTGAAGGTGCGGGCGGCCCGTCCCGACGACGCCGAGCACCGCCGGACGTGGTGGTGCCCGCACTGCCAGCCGTTGCCGGCTGATGGTGAGGGCACCTGAAACGCGTCGGGCTGCGCGGTCGGGCGGCCCTTCAGCACGCCTCGCACAGGACGCCGGTCTTGACCGGCGCCGTCGGTCGTGCTGATGGATGCTGCCGTCGCCGGCTCAGGCACCATCACCGGTTGAGGGGCACCGTGCGGGAGGATCTGCACATGGCCGCCCTCTCGACTGCTCCACCGGTTCACGTCCAGGCCGAGTCCGCTGCCGACGCGCTGCGTCGTCAGGGGCTGCGACGGATGCGCGCGGTGGCGTTGTCGCTGCTTGTGCTCGCCGCCGTGGTCTACGTGCTGACCCGCGATCGGACCGGTGGGTGGGGCTACCTCAACGCGGCGGCCGAGGCGTCGATGGTCGGTGCGCTCGCGGACTGGTTCGCGGTGACGGCGTTGTTCCGTCACCCGCTCGGGCTGCCGATCCCGCACACCGCGATCATCGCGACCCGCAAGGAAGCGCTCGGACGCAGCCTCGAGGAGTTCGTCGCCACCAACTTCCTGGCCGAGGCCGTCGTCCGCGAGAAGGTCACGTGGGCGCAGATGAGCCGCCGTCTCGGCCACTGGCTCGAGCAGCCGCCCCACGCCACCCGGGTCGTGAACGAAGCGGCGAAGGTCGTCCGCGGTGCGCTCAACGTGCTCGACGACGCCGACGTCACCGCACTCGTGCAGCAGGCGATCCTGCCCCGGGTGATGAACGAGCCGGTGTCCGGCCTCCTCGGGCACTTCCTCGACGAGGTCGTCCGCGACGGCGCGCATCACGGGCTGGTCGACCTCGCCGTCGACGAGGCGTACCGCTGGCTGTCCGAACACGAGAACACCGTCGCCGACGCAATCGGCGGCCGGGCGCCGTGGTGGACGCCCGGCTGGGTGGACGAGCGGGTGACCCGGCGCATCCACCGGGAGGCGCTCGCCTGGCTGAAGGAGGTCCGCGACCGGCCCGACCATCCGGCGCGCAAGTCCGTCGACGACCTGCTGTCGCGGCTCGCGGACGACCTGCAGCACGACGAGGCGACGATGGCACGCGCCGAGGAGCTCAAACGCCGCGTGCTCACGCACCCGCAGGTCGAGCCGACGATCGGGTCGTTGTGGATGGCCGTACGGCGAGGGCTGGTCGCGGCGATCGATGATCCGGAGGGTCTGCTCCGCCAGCGCGGCGTCAGCGCCCTGCTGACATTCGGTAAGCGGCTCGGTGACGATGCCGCGCTCCGCACCCGGCTCGACGGTTACGCCGCGGACGCCGTCGGGTACGTGGCCACCAGCTTCGGACCGGAGATCGCCACGGTCATCTCCGACACCGTGAGCCGCTGGGACGGCAAGGAGGCGGCGCGCAAGATCGAGTTGCACGTCGGCCGCGACCTGCAGTTCATCCGCATCAACGGCACGATCGTGGGGGGCTTGGCCGGCCTCGCGATCCACGGCTTGAGCGCGCTGCTGTAACGGTCCTCGGGTTACCGACGGCGGATTAGTCGACGCTCGCCCGGTTCGCGAGCCGCTGCCTGGCGGTGCCGCCGCGGGAGCCGACCGGACGGTGCTCGCCGGCCTGCGCCAGCCCGAACCGGGGCATGTTGGCGTAGACGTTCTCGTAGGCGCCCGCGGCGACGACGTAGGTCTCGTGCCAGATGCCGACGTCCCCGGACGTCCCGACGGCCTTGCCGAAAGCCCGCCAGGCCGGCAGGTGGATCTCGTCGGTCGAGCGCGCGTAGGCGATCAGGTGCTCGGAACTCCGCCAGTACTGGATCACCATCGGGCCGCCGGGACCGAGGGTGAGGTGGTAACCCAGCAGCCCGAGCTCGGGCCGCCGGCTGAGTTCGGCCAGCATCCGCGGCATCGCGACGAACACGGGTAGCCAGCGGTGGATCTTCCACGGCTTGTTCAGCCGCACGCCGATCAGGAACACGGTGAACTCGCCGTCGACGGTGCCGGTCGTCCGCGCGGGGACGACGCGATTGCGTGCCATAAAGGCCTCCGGTCGGTTGCGTGCGCACGTCCCGGGCAGGGCGTGCGACGGGGCTCGCACAGAATGGGGAGTGGGACTATCGTTAATGGATAGTGACACTCTCCATCAGCTTGTGCAAGAGCTGTCACTGTCGTGCAAGAGCTGTCCAAAGGAGCGGATCCATGCGCATGTCGGCGCTGAGCCAGACCACCGGGGTGCCCGTCGCCACGGTGAAGTACTACCTGCGCGAAGGTCTGCTGCCGCCGGGTGAGCGAACCGGCGTCAACCAGGCCGAGTACGGCGACGTCCATCTGCGCCGGCTCCGGCTCATCCGGGCGCTCGTCGAGATCGGCAACGTCCGGCTGCAGGACGTCAACTCGATCCTGACCGCTGTGGACGACGACCACCTCGGCGTGCACGACCTGCTCGGGGCCGTGCAGTACGCACTCGCCGGCGCGCCCGAGCGCGACGACCAGGAGTGGCGGGCCGTGCGAGGCGAGGTGGACGACTATCTGGACCGGCTCGGCTGGCAGATCCGCTCCGACGCACCCACCCGGAACCGGCTCGCCGATGCGATCATCGGGCTCCGATCCCTGGTCGGGCAGGTGCCGATCGACACGCTGCTCGCCGGCCATGCCGTCCACGCGCGCAAGCTCGCCCGCGACGAGATCGCCTGGCTGCCGGCGGATGATGCGCCGCGGGCCGAGCTCGCCGAGGCCGTCGTCGTCGGTGTCTCGCTGTACGGGGAGGCGTCGGCCGCGCTGCGGCTGCTCGCGCAGGAGGACGCGTCGTCGGTCCGCTACCCGGTGAGCGGGTCGTCCGCGGCTGGGTCGGTGGCCGATGGTCATACTGGCTCGCATGCCGGCAGCTGAAGAGATCGAGATCCAGACCGTCGACGGGCCGATGCCGGCGCTGCAGTGGCTGCCGCCGTCCGGCCGCGGCCCGGGAATCCTTCTCCTGCAGGAGGTCTTCGGGCTCAGCAGCTACATCCACGACCGTGCCGCCGCGCTGGCGGACCTGGGTTACGTCGTCGTCGCACCCGCGCTCTACTGGCGGCTCGGCGAGACCACCGTCGAGGAGAACCGACCGGATTACCTTGAGCACGCGATCGGGCTGATGAGCCGGCTCGACTGGGGCCGCACGATCGACCACGCCAGCGCGGCGCTGACGGCGGTGAACGACCTCGACGAGGTCGACGACGGGGTCGGCATCGTCGGGTTCTGCTTCGGTGGCGGGGTCGGGTTCAACCTGGCTGCCATCGCCGATCCCGACGCATTCGTCTGCTACTACGGCTCGGCGGTGCCCGGCCTTCTCGGGATGGCCGACCGTGTGACCGCACCGTCGATCTACCACTTCGGCCTCGACGACGCCTACATCCCGCCCGATGTGGTCGAGGCGATCCGAGCAGCGGTCCCGGCGGACGCGGAGTTCCACACCTATCCCGGTGCCGGGCACGCGTTCGACAACCCACTGCCCGCCTTCCACTCCGCCACCGCCGCGGCAACGGCGTGGGCCGCTACCACCGACTTCCTCGCGCGGACGCTGCCGGTGCGTTCGAGCTAGTCCAGGATTGCGACGCCGTCGCCGACGGCGATGCTCGCCGCGCGGTCGTCAGGCTCCACGTCGTCGGGAATCAGGTTGGCGGTGTCGATCCTCGGGCTCGGCGACGTGCTCACCCCGCTCGAACGCGAGGGCTGCCGGCTCGCCGACGCCGGCCGCACGGTTGTGGGCAGTCGGCAAGTCTCGGCGGGAAGCTCGACGGCATCCTGAGCAGCTTCGGGCTGGTCGTGTTCGTCGTCGCCGGCTTCGTCCTCGCCCAGGCGATGCGGCATCTCCTGCTCTGGCAACGGTTCGCGTGGCCGGCGCGGACCGTGTCCACCATCGTCATCGCGGTGGGAACCGTCCGGATGCCGTCGAGCCCGCGGGCGGACACCACGGGGCGACCCGGACCGGGCTGCGCGCGGCTCGAGGGTGCACCATGAGCGAGGGTCGGAACCGCAGCGGCCGACGTGCCTGCTCGGGGAGAACGGGGCGATATGGCTGACAGGGTCGTCGACGAGATCCAGCGGATCCGCAAGCTGCCGATCGACCGCGTGACCGACCGGTCGTTCACGGGGAACGGGATCGTCTGCTCCGACCTGCACGCGGCCGCGTTCCGCGTTATGGGGGTCGCCGTTACCGAGCGCACCCTCGCGGGCGGTGTGAGCGAGGATCAGGAGCTGTTCTGGGCCTGGGCGACGCAGCTCTACGCCGGGGCCACGCACCGCCGCCTGGATACCGCCGAAGCGCATCGGCGCGAGCTCTTCGCCACCTGCTTCCGCGTAACCTCGGCGCGGGCGGACGGTGTCGCGTCCGCCGCCGGCCGGCACGCGTACTACCTGGCCGCGGGAGCCGGCGGGCTGCTCGACTACCTGTGCATCCCGCTGCTCAAAGCCCTGCTCAGCAACGCCTGCCGGCGCTATGTCGCGCCCGACGGCGCCGCGCTGAAGATGTTCTACGTCAAGGGCCGCGGACTCCCCTACACACCCGTCGGGATGGGCACCAAACGCTGCGACAGCCTCCGCGACCTGCTCTGGCTGTTCAGTGTCGAGGTGGGCCAGCCGGGCACGGTCGCGGCGTTGGAGGAATGCGCGGAGCTGGTGCTCCGGCACAGCGGATCGGCAAAGGAGCACGGCTTCGACGTGATGGGGGACTGGCGGGCCGCGTCGTTGCGCGACGCCGACGCCGACGGCGGCATCGCGCTGCATGCGGCCGTGGTCTTCACGATGGCGGCGCTCACTGCTCTCGACTGGAGCGACATCGACTTCGAGGCCGCCCGGAGTGCCCAGCACTCCGCTGTGAGTGGGCCGCGGGTCGCGGCCGGGAAGCCGGCGCCGGACTGGTGGTTCTACCCACCGCGTTAGCCCGGATCGTCGCCGACGGTGACGGGGCGAAAACGGCCGAACACTGGCGCCGCACGTGCCCGGGCTACCAGACTGATCGGCGGACCACCACGGCGGCCGGTCACCGCCCCCGCGCGGTCTGCCCCACCTCAGCGAGCGCGCACACCGCCAGCACAGAAACGGATCACTGCCGATGCCTTCTGCCAACACCCCGGTCGTCTTCATCCACGGACTGTGGCTGCACGCGAGCTCGTGGCAGCCCTGGATCGACCTGTTCGCCGAGCAGGGCTACGCACCGGTCGCGCCCGGCTGGCCCGGCGATGAGGCGACCGTCGCGCAGACGCGCGCGAACCCGGACGCGATCGCCGATCACGGCATCGACGACGTGACGAAACACTTCGCCGAGGTGATCGCCGGCCTGGACGCCAAACCGATCGTGATCGGGCACTCGTTCGGCGGGATGATCGCGGAGAAGCTGCTCGGGCAGGACCTCGCCGCGGCGGCGATCGGTGTCGATGCCGCACAGATCAAGGGTGTCCTGCCGCTGCCGCTGTCCTCGTTGCGCGCGACGCTGCCGGTGTTCAAGAACCCGGCCAACCGGCATCGCGCCGTATCGCTGACGCCCGAGGAGTTCCGGTACAGCTTCGGCAACGCGGTGTCGGAGGAGGAGTCGAACGCGCTGCACAAGCAGTGGACGATCCCGGCACCCGGGAAGCCGCTCTTCGAGGCGGCCGCGGCGAACTTCTCGCCGCACTCGCCCGCTGCGGTCGCGACCGAGAATGCGGGTCGCGGCCCGCTGCTGCTGACCATGGGTGGCCAGGATCACACCGTCCCCGAGGCGATCACGAAGGCGACCGTCAAGCAGTACCGGCACTCGAGTGCCGTCACCGACCTGCTCGAGTTCGCCGACCGCGGCCACTCGCTGACGATCGACAGCGGCTGGCGCGAGGTTGCCGACGGATGCCTGACCTGGCTCGGCAAGCAGGGTCTGTAGGGCCCGCGATGGATCCTGACGACGAGCTCGCACGGTTCGTCCGCGCTCAGGACGACGGCGGTGTCTACGAGGCGGCGGTGGCG
The DNA here is from genome assembly GCA_036786375.1 of Actinopolymorphaceae bacterium. GTDB lineage: Bacteria > Actinomycetota > Actinomycetes > Propionibacteriales > DAIQRJ01 > DAIQRJ01. The sequence goes on along the minus strand of DAIQRJ010000010.1, from coordinate 17,188 downwards.
GAGCTCCGGCGCGGTCACAAGAGCAGCCACTGGATGTGGTTCGTCTTCCCGCAGATCGCCGGCCTCGGGGTCAGCGCGATGTCGCGCCGCTACGCGCTCCCGTCACTCGACGCGGCCGCGGCATACCTGCGGCATCCCGTGCTCGGGCCGCGCCTGCTCGAGTGCGCGGGCATCGTCGCCGGCACTCCTGACCGGACCGCCGAGCAGATCTTCGGTGGAGTCGACGCGCAGAAGCTCCAGTCCTGCATGACGTTGTTCGCCCGTGCCGCGCCCCATGAGGCGGTGTTCGGGCAGGTGCTCGAGCGGTATTTCGGCGGTCGCGGCGATCCGGGCACCGACGAGCGACTTCGACGGGATCCGTCTCCGCCGAATTCCTAGCCCATACGTCGGCGACAGCTGGAATACATCGGCGCGCCACGTCGCTGGATGGAGAACCGCGCGGTCCCGAACGCACGTCGGATCCGCCGCACCGTTCGTTCGCCAGTTCGTCAGGAGCAGCGCATGACCCTCCAGGACATCGACCGCGACACGTTCACCTCGGACTGGCAGCAATGGCATGCCCGGCACGAGACCGCGCTGGCCGATCCGCACGGCTTCCTCGCCATCACCGGGATCCACTGGCTGACCGACGAGCCGCAGCGGTTCCCCGACTCACCGGGTGAATGGTCGACCGCCGAGGGCGGCGTGACCGTCGAGCTGGCGCCGGACGAGGAACTCCTCGTCGACGGCCGGGCCGTCCGCGGGTGGTACGCATTCGGCGTCATCCCCGAGCGCGGCGGGATCACCGCGGCGTTCGGCGACGCCGTCGTCGAGGTCGCGAAACGCGGCGGGTACGACATCATCCGGCCGCGGCACCCGGAACACCCGTTGCGCGCCGCCTTCGCCGGAACCCCTGTGTACGCACCGGATCCGCGCTGGGTCGTTGCCGGCAGGTTCGTCCCGTTCGAGGGACCTCGACCGGTCAGCGTCGGTGCCTCGGTGGAAGGTCTCCAGCATGTCTACGAGTCGCCCGGCCGGGTCGACTTCGAGCTCGGCGGCGAACCGCTCCGGCTGACCGCGTTCAACGGGAACGCGCCGGGACGCCTGTTCATCCTGTTCACCGACGCGACGTCGGGCGTGACCATCTACGCCGCCAACCGGTCGCTCCAGGTCGACGCCCCCGACGGCAACGTGACACTCGACTTCAACCGCGCGACGAACCTTCCCTGCGCCTACACCGACTTCGCGACCTGCCCGCTCCCGCCCGCCGAGAACCGGCTGCCGATCGCGATCGAGGCCGGAGAGAAGATCCCGTACGAGCGCGGCTGAGGCCGTCGAACAGCATTCGAGAACGGGATTCACCTACGAGGTAAGGAGATTCACATAGAGACCTGGGACGCCACCCGCTCGCGCCGCAACGTGCGCAGCTACCCGGACCGCGCCATCGCGCCGGCCGATCTCGATCGCATCCTCGAGGCTGGCTGGCGATCCCCGTCGGCGTCGAACCGGCAGAAGTGGGATTTCGTCGTAATCACCGACCGGGCGAAGCTCTACGAGCTGGCGACGGTATGGCAGGGCGCCGGGCACCTGCGTTCCGCAGCCGCGGCGGATCTGGGGATCGGCAGCTGTCACTCCTCGATCGGCGACAAGGCCGCGGCACAGCGCATCCTGGGTTTCCCGGACGGGCACGAGGCGTCGTACATGCTCAGCGTCGGGTATCCCGCCGACCGCCGCTCAAGCCGATCCTGCATCCGAGCAGGCGCCCGTTCGACGAGGTCGTCCACCGTGGCGGCTGGCAGCCGTCGATGACGACTCTCGACGACGTGGCCGCACTGGCGCGTGCCGAGCAGGGGTTGGCCGTGGTGTCGACGTTGCGTGCCGACCTGAGCATTCAGTCGTCGCTGGTCAACGTCGGGGTTCTGGACCATCTGCTGACGGGCAAGCCGGTGCTGGCGTTCGTGACGTACGGGAAGGTCAAGCTCGCCAACCTACGAGCGCGGCCGCAGCTCACCGCGACGCTGCGATCGGGCTGGAACTGGGCGGCGGTCGAGGGGATCGCGCAGGTGATCGGACCCGACGATCCCAACCCGGCCGTCGATTCCGAACGGCTGCGACTTCTGCTGCGTGAGGTGTTCGTGGCGGCCGGGGGAACCCACGACGACTGGGACGCCTACGACGCGACGATGCTCGACCAGCGCCGCACGGCGGTGCTGGTCGAGCCGTCGCGGATCTACAGCAACTGACCTACGGCCGGTGGCGTCAGGACGCGGCGCCGGCCTTCGTGGCGTCGGCGATCTCGACGAGCCGGCCGGTGGTGACGTCGTAGATGTAGCCGTAGATCGGGATGCCGGCCGGGACCAGCGGGTGGTTGCGGACGCGGGTGACGTCCTCGGTGACGCTCTGGGCGTTGTCGCTGATCGTCAGCCAGTCGATGTACCGGGCCTCGGTCGAGCCGGGTCCGGTGCCGACGTCGTGGAACCCGTCCGCGCCGAGTGCTGCGGTCTCGAGGCTGTTGGCGAGCAGGCCGCGTATGACGTCGTCGGTGAAGAACTCCATGCCGCAGTTGGTGTGGTGGATGACGAACCACTCCTTGGTGCCGAGCAGCTTGTAGGAGATGACGAGCGAGCGGATCGCGTCGTCGCTCGCTCGTCCGCCGGCGTTGCGGATCACGTGCGCGTCGCCTTCGCTCAGACCGGCGTACTTGGCCGGGTCGAGGCGGGCGTCCATGCAGGTGAGGATGGCGAACCCGCGGGCCGGGGGCAGGGCGAGTTCGGACTTGGCGCCGAAGTCGGCGGCGTAGTCCCTGTTGGCCCGGAGGACTTCTTCGAGGATCGACATGGCTCTGATCTCCTTGGGTCGCGGTGCTGGCAGCGCGCGACGATGATCGGCAATGACTACCGAGTCGGTAGGTACTGCGACTCTAGCCAGCCGGGGCCACGGACGGCGAGCCGATCCAGGGTTGCGTCGTGCGCGCCGGTACGGGGGGGCCGGTCCGACCGTCAGGAGTCGTCCTCGTGACATCCGCAGCCGATGGCCTGGCCGCCGCACCTCGGGCAGCGCTCCACGTCGCACCCCGGATGGTGCAGTCCGCCGACGGTTGTGAGGCAGTCGTGGCACTGCGCATCGAGGTCGCCACGATGCGGGACGAAGGCGATCCGCTGGAACGTCCGGCCGGCGATCGCGTACGTGGGGGAGTTGCACGCAAGACCCTGGGACATCTCGTGCTGGCACCAGTCGCACTTCACGGTCGCGACTCCTCGCGGTAGAGCGGCCGGCGCTACCTACTCGCCGTCGAAGACCACAGCCGTACGGCCACCGACCTGCGATTGCTTTGTGTCCAGGAAGGGACTTGAACCCTCACGCCCGATAAAGGGCACTAGCACCTCAAGCTAGCGCGTCTGCCATTTCCGCCACCCGGACGAGTGCGCACGGAACTCTAGCAAACCTGTGACGATGGGTCGGACGGGTTCCGGTCGGCGGCCGAGTTGTCCGGCGGATCGTGCGCCCGGACGCACTGCTCGCCGGACAACTCGACCGGCCGGCGCGGGTAGCGCGTTCGGTCGATCCGGGCCATGCGTCGAGGTGGACGTCTGTGACATCCCGGCAACCGTCGTGAAACGATCCAGTCCAGTGTTCGGCGAGTAGCAGGAGTTCTGGTGAATCAGGTCGAGGTCGGATCCGGCCTCTCCGCGTACGTCCGGCTCCTCGCGCACGGCCCGGCCGCTCGCCCGTTCCTGGCGGCGGTCGTCGCCCGGCTGCCGATCGCGATGGCGCCGATCGGGATGATCCTGCTGATCCAGCACATCCGCGGCGCCTACGGCATCGCCGGGTTCGTGACCGGCGCCTACGCGCTGGGCACCGCCGCGGGCTCGCCGGTGTGGGGCCGGTTGATGGATCGGCTCGGCCAGCCGCGCGTTCTTATCCCGACCTCGTTGGCCAGTGCAACCGTGCTCGCGGCTCTGGCGATCGCCGCCGTGGCAGGTGCGCCCGACCCGGTCCTCGTCGTGATGGCCGCGGTCTCGGGGCTCGCGTTCCCGCCGATCAGCCCGGCGATGCGCGCGGCCTGGCGGGTGATCTTCCCGGACGCGGAGTCGCGGCGGGTCGGCTACGCCCTGGACGCGACGTCCGTCGAGCTCGTCTTCGTCGGCGGCCCGCTGCTGCTCTCACTCCTCCTCGCGCTCACGCCGCCGGTGGTGCCGCTGCTCGTGACGGCGGCACTAATGGCTGGTGGCGGGCTCGCGTTCAGCAGCACGAGCGCGGCCCGGACGTGGACGCCCGAATCGCGGGCGAGCGTCGCCGGCGACGTCCATCACGGCCGGAAGTCGGCGATCACGGCACCGGGGGTGTTCTCCGTGCTGGCGGTGATGACGGTCATGAGCATCGGCTTCGGCCAGCTCGACACCTCGATGGCCGCTACCGCCGGTGAGGTGCTCGGCGGGACTCAGCGGGTCGGGATCCTGTTCGCGTCGATCGCGGGTGGCAGCGCGATCGGCGGGCTGTTCTACGGCACTCGGCACTGGGGCGGCGACGAGCGCCGGCGGGTCTCGAGGTTCCTCGGGGTGTTCGCGTTCTTCCTGGCCTGCATGTCGGTTCTCATGCTGACGGAGTCACGTCCGCTGTGGGTGATGCTGCCGCTGCTGTTCCTGACCGGCCTGACGATCGCGCCAGCCTTGATCATGCAGCAGAACCTGCTCGACACCCTGGCCCCGCCCAACCGGGTGAACGAGGCGCAGTCGTTCCTGACCGCGTCCAACACGAGCGGCGCCGCGGCGGGGACGGCCCTCGCCGGCATCCTGATCGACTACCACGGCCTCTCGTGGTCGTTCGCGGGCGCTGCGATCGCCGTGGCGATGGCGGCGTCGATCGCGTTCGGGAGCCAACGGGTGTGGCGTGCGGCGATCGAGCGGAACCGCCCGCGAGTGGACGCGCCTGCCCGCTGACCCGGACCCGGTCTCGAGTGGTCGCTCGGCTCCGCATTTTGCGGCGTGTCGCGTGCTGGAGCGTCCACTTTGCGTGGGGGAGGGCCCACTTTGCGTGGGGGAGGGTCCGGGGTGGTCGCGAGGTCTCGAGTCACCACATCCAGAGCGGCGCCATCTGATCCTGGCCGGCCCGGCTGTGTCAGCATGCTGACAACTAAGGTCCGCTCCCCGATGCACCGGGCCGGTGTCCGGCTCGGCCCCCTAGTCTGTGCACGAGGTGGCCGATCCCGGTCCCCGCGCCTCATCGCACACGGTCGCCGGTCCCGACGGCGACACCGACGATCACCCCTACCGGAGGGTCACACTCGATGCAACTCGGATTCAGCACGTGGTGTTTTCACAAGCAGCTCGGCGACGCCAGCATGAGCATCCTCGACGTGATCGACTGGATCGCCGCCAGCGACGGCACGCACATGGAGATCGCCACGGTCGCCTTCGCTGCCGACATGGGTGGCGACGACTCGCCCCTCGACCAGAATCCGGAGCTGGTCGCCGCGATCAAGAAGCACGCGGCCGACGAGGGCGTGACGCTCTCGGGCATGTGCATGGGCGCGCAGTTCCTCGACCTCGATCCGCAGGCCTACTCCGCGGAGATGGAGCGGGTCAAGCGTCACCTCGGCGTCTGCGACGAACTCGGCATCAAGTACCTGAGGCATGACGTCGCACCGTGGGGCAAGCACGCGAAGGACCAGGCAGAATTCGAAGCCTGCTTGCCGATTCTCGCCGCGGCCAGCAAGGAGATCGCGAAGTACGCGGCCCAGGACGGCATCACCACGAGTGTCGAGAACCACGGCATGTTCATGAACGGATCCGAGCGCGTACGCCGCCTCATCTACCTCGTCGACGAGCCGAACTTCAAGACCACTCTCGACATCGGCAACTTCATGTGCGTCGACGAGGACGCCTACTCCGCGACCATCCAGAACCTGCCGTACGCGTCGGTCGTGCAGCTCAAGGACTTCTTCGTCCGCGACTTCGAGCCGGGCCCGGGCTGGCTGGCCACTGCGGGCGGTCACTGGCTGCTCGGCTCGATCGTCGGCCACGGCGACCTCGACATCCGGCGCATCCTCGGCGCGGTCAAGGCGTCCGGGTTCGACGGCTTCCTCTCCATCGAGTTCGAGGGACTGGAAGACTCGGCCCTCGGCGCGGCGAAATCCGCAGCCAACATCAACCGCATCCTGTCCAGCGTCTGAGCATCGGGAGAATCTGTCGTGAGCAAGCTGAGAGTCGGCCTCGTCGGGGCCGGAAGCATCGCCCAGTTCCATGTGCAGTCCTACGCGAAGAACCCCGACGTCGAGATCGTCGGGGTCGCCGATCTGAAGCTCGACCGTGCCCAGGCGATGGCCGCGGCGTACGGGATCCCGGACACGTTCGGCAACCACCACGACCTGCTGGCGATGGAGGGCCTCGACGCGATCAGCGTGTGCACGTGGAACAACAGCCACGCCGAGATCTCCATCGACGCCCTCAACGCCGGCAAGGACGTGCTCTGCGAGAAGCCGCTGAGCCGGACCGTCGCCGAGGCGCTCGACGTGCAAAAAGCGGTCGGCGCCACCGGCCGCGTGCTCGAGGTCGGCTACGTCCGCCGGTACGGGCTCAACACCCAGATCCTGAAGAAGTTCGTCGACTCCGGCGACCTCGGCGACATCTACTACTCCAAGGCGAGCTCGATCCGCCGGATGGGCAACCCGGGCGGCTGGTTCGCCGACGTGGAGCGGTCCGGCGGCGGCCCGCTGATCGACATCGGCGTGCACGTCATCGACCTGGCCTGGTACCTGATGGGGTCGCCCAAGCCGGTCAGCGTGAGCGGGAACAGTTACCACTACCTGGGCAACCGGGCGAACGTCATCGGCAAGTCGCGATACGAGGTGTCGGACTACGACCCGACCCAGAACACCGTCGAGGACATGGCGAACGCCGTGATCCGGTTCGAGAACGGCGCGTCTCTGCTGATGGACGTCAGCTTCTCGCTGCACGCGTCACAGGACACGCTGTCGGTCGCGGTGTTCGGTGAGAAGGGTGGTGCCGAGCTCGAGCCGTCGCTCCTGCTGGTGTCCGAACAGCACGACACGATGCTCAACATCGTTCCCCAGCTCGACAGTTCGACGTTCAGGATGGACGAGGGTTTTCAGGCCGAGATCGACCACTTCGTCTCGCTCTGCAAGGGCGATGCAGAGCCGAACGCGCCGGTCGAGCACGGTGTCGAGCTGATGAAAATGCTCCGCGCCGTGTACGAATCGGCGGCGGCCGGCAAGGAGCTCCGACTCGACTGATCGCCGGTTCGACGACGGATCGGGTCCTGCGAACGGGCCCGACCGGACTGCTGCGTCACGGCGGCGGCGTGCCCGCGCCGCCGCCGTTCACATTCCACGGGGCAGAATGGCGGCATGACCAGCGCATCCGCACAGGCCCACGACGAGGTCGTGAGCATCGCCTCCGACCTGATCCGCATCGACACGTCGAACTTCGGCGACGACTCCGGACCGGGGGAGCGGGCGGCCGCGGAGTACGTCGCGGCCAGTCTCGCCGAGGTCGGGATCGCCTCCGAGGTCGTCGAATCGCAGCCCGGCCGGGCCAACGTGCTCGCCACCTGGGGGCCCTCTGATTCGTCGAAGCCGCCGCTGCTGCTGCACGGCCACCTCGACGTCGTCCCGGCGAACGCCGACGACTGGCAGGTGCATCCGTTCAGCGGCGAGGTGCAGGACGGATGCGTGTGGGGTCGCGGCGCGGTCGACATGAAGGACTTCGACGCCACCCTGCTCGCCGTCGTCCGTCAGCGGGCGCGCGAGAACCGGCTGCCCGACCGGCCGATCGTCCTGGCGTTCACCGCCGACGAGGAAGCCGGCAGCACCCATGGCGCGCACTGGCTGGTCGAGCACCGCCGTGAGCTGTTCGAGTCGTGCAGTGAGGGGATCGGCGAGGTCGGCGGGTTCTCCATCACGGTCGAGGGCCGGCGCATCTACCTCGTCCAGACCGCGGAGAAGGGGCTGGCGTGGATGCGGTTGCGAGCCAGCGGCCGCGCCGGCCACGGCTCGATGCTCAACGACGACAACGCCGTGACCGAGCTCGCCGGCGCCGTCACCCGCATCGGTGCGCACGAATGGCCGCTGCAGCTGACGCCCAGCGCACGCGGATTCCTCGGTGGCCTGTCCGACGCGCTCGATCTCGATCTCGACCCCGATGCCGACGACCTCCAACCGGTGTTGAGCAAACTGGGTGCCATCTCCCGGATGATCGCCGCCAGCCTGCGCAACACGACGAACCCGACACGGCTGCAGGCCGGCTACAAGGAGAACGTCATCCCCGGTGAGGCGACCGCCGTCGTCGACGGCCGGTACGTGCCCGGCGGCCGGGACGAGTTCTTCGCCACGATCGACTCGCTGCTCGGCGACAAGGTCGAGCGCGAGCTCATCCACGGCGACGACTCGGTGTCGACGACATTCGACGGCGACCTGGTCGACGCCATGGTGGCGTCGTTGCAGAAGGAGGACCCGGAGGCGCCGGTGATCCCGTACCTCATGTCGGGCGGCACTGACGGGAAGGCCTGGGGCCGGCTCGGCGTGCGCTGCTTCGGCTTCGCGCCGCTTCGGCTGCCGGCCGACCTCGACTTCTCGGCCATGTTCCACGGCATCGACGAGCGCGTGCCGGTCGACTCGCTGCAGTTCGGGACGCGGGTGCTGGACGGGCTGCTCGACCGGATCTAGCGGGGCCGGCTGATGCCCTGAGGCTGGGGTCGGACGGAAACGACCGTCAGTCCTGCAGGACCATCTCGTCGGTGCGGTTCGCCTTGATGATCTTGCGGCGCAGGGTCACCGTCCGGCGTCCGTCGCGGAAGATCCGAGACCTGGCCAGCTCCCAGCCGCCGTGCTCGGCCTGGTCGGTCAGCATCCGCCGGACCGCGTTGCGCGACAGGCTGTGGGGAATGTCGAAGGTGTGCACCTCGAACTGCACACCGGCGGCCAACCCGACTCGCGTCCTAGTCACACGTCCACCCTTTCATCCGCTGCGCCACGGCGGCTCATGCGTCCGCCCGTGCCGGTTGCGAGACCTCGTCCAGAGCCTGCACGATCGCCAGCGGAAGCACCACCCGCTCGACGGCCAGCGAGGTGCGCAGCTGCTGCGCCGTCCGTGCCCCGACGATCGGAGCGGTCACGCCGGGCCGATCGCGCACCCAGGCCAGCGCGACCTCGGCGGGCGTGAGGTCGAGCCCGTCGGCGGCGCGGCAGACCGCGTCGACGATCCCGCGACGGCGGGGGGACAGGTACTGCGAGAGGGCGACCGGAGCTGCCGCGTTGCCCGTGCTGCCGGCGCGCCCGGGACCGCGGGCACCGAGCCGGTACTTGCCGGTGAGGACCCCACGGCCCAGTGGTGCGGCCGGGAAGAAGCCGAGGCCCAGTTCGCTCGCGGCGGGCAGCAGTTCGTCCTCGGCTCCACGCGACACCAGCGAGTACTCCGCCTGGACGCTTGCGAGCCGGCCGCCGCCGAGCTGGGCGAACCCGGCCGCGGCCAGCGCAGTCTGCCAGCCCTTGTGGTGGGCGACGCCGACGTAGCGGACACGGCCGGTGGAGACGGCGTACTGGCAGGCCGCGAGCGTCTCGTCCAGCGGCACCGGCGCACCCCACGCCTGGAGCTGCCAGAGGTCGAGGTGGTCCACGCCGATCCGCCGCAGCGTGTTGTCCAGACCCGCGAGCAGGGCCCGGCGGGACGTGTCCACGACCCGGCTGCCGCCGGCTCGGCTGACACCCACCTTGCCGGCGAGGACGAGGGATTCGCGTTCGAGCGCCCGCGACTCACCGAGCACCTTGGCCAGCACGATCCCGAGGACGCGCTCGGCGTCACCGTCGGAGTACCCGGCAGCCGTGTCGACCAGGGTGCCGTCGGCGTCGAGGAACGCACGCAGCTGCTCGGCGGCGTCGTACTGATCGGTGCTGCGTCCCCAGCTCATCGTGCCCAGGCCGATCCGCGACACCCGGAGGCCGGTACGCCCGACGTACCGCTGCTGCATGCATCACCTTCCGGAACGGGCGGACGGCCCACCGCGGACGGGCCGTTGACTCTCGCAGGAGACTAGCAACGGGCACCGGAGCGGGGCCGCACCCGACGACGACACGGAGCGCTGATGACCGGCATGCGGATCGGGCTGATGCTGGGGTTCCGCGGGCCAGGGCTGCCGGAGATCCCGGTCGCCGCGCAGATCGAGGTCGCCGTCGCCGCCGAGGCGGCCGGCGTCGGCATCTGCTTCACCAGCGAGGCCTACGGGCACGATGCCGTGAGCATCCTGGCCGCCGTGGCCGCGCGGACGTCAACGATGCAGATCGGGTCCGCCGCCCTGCAGATCCCGGGCCGGACCGCGGCGATGACCGCGATGACCGCGGCTGGGCTCGACGCCGTGTCCGACGGCCGGTTCGTGCTGGGGCTGGGCGTCTCCGGACCGCAGGTCTCCGACGGCTGGCACGGCGTGCCGTTCGACGCGCCGCTGGCGCGTACCCGCAGCTACGTCGGGGCCGTCCGGATGGCGCTCGCGCGTCGCCCGCTCGACGTCCACGGCGCGGGTATCGACATTCCGGCGACGCCCGACAGGTACCCGCCCATGCGCCTGTCGGTGCGCCTGTCGCGTCCCGACCTGCCGATCCTGCTGGCGGCGCTCGGCGACGCCAACCTCCGGCTGGCAGGGGAGATAGCCGACGGCTGGCTGGGCGTGTGGATCAGCCCGGACCACCTCGCTGCGCCGCTGGCCCAGATCGGCGCCGGTCGATCGGTCCGGGCCGTCGGAACCGGCACGACGTCACCGTTCGACGTCGTCGCCCTCGTGCCGGCCGCGCTGGCCCAGCCCGGCAGCGCCGACGATCTGAGGACCTGCGCCGACCGGGTTCGTGGTCTGGCCGCGCTGTACCTGGGCGGGATGGGCACGCCGCAGCACAACTTCTACGCCGATCAGGCTGCGCGGCTCGGATTCGCGGACGAGGCCGCCACAGTGGGGTCGCTGTTCCGCGAGGGCCGGTTGCGGGAGGCGGCGGCCGCCGTTCCGGTCGACTTCCTCGACCAGACCTGCCTGCTCGGCGACGCCGAGCACGTTCGCACGCGTCTCGAGCGCTACGCCCGAGCCGGGGCGACGACGCTCGCGATCGCGCCGGTCGGCGGGTCGGCAACCGAGCGGGACGCGATCCTCGCTACCGTGAGCGGGCTCGCCCGGGGTCAGTCCTGAGGCATCGTCGCACCGGAGGTCGACCGCACCGTGCCATCCCTGTCGCTGCTCGACGCCGGAGTCCTCGGCATCGTCGAGGGCCTCACCGAGTTCCTGCCGGTCTCCTCGACCGGTCACCTCACCATCGCCGAGAAGGTCCTCGGGCTCCCGCTCGACGACAAGGCGGTCACGGCGTACACCGCGGTGATCCAGAGCGGCGCCATCATCGCCGTCGTCATCTACTTCTGGCGTGACCTGGTCAAGCTGATCGGGGCGTTCGTACGCGGCCTGGTCAAGCCCGCCGAGCGCGGGCACGATTACCGGATGGCGTGGAAGGTCGGCCTCGGCTCGATCCCCATCGGCATCGTCGGCTTCGTTGCGAGAGACCTGATCAGCGGCTCGCTGCGCAGTCTGTGGGTCGTCGCGATCGCGCTGATCGGCTGGAGTGTGGTGATGGTGGTCGCCGAACGCGTCGCGTCGCGGTCCAGGCCGGAGTCCGCACTGACGTTCACCGACGCGCTCGTGATCGGCGTCGTCCAGTGCCTGGCCCTGATCCCGGGTGTGTCCCGGTCCGGCGCGTCGATCTCGGCCGGGTTGTTCCGCGGCCTCGACCGCGTCGCCGCGACCCGGATCTCGTTCCTGCTGTCGATCCCGGCACTGCTCGGGGCCGGTCTCTACGAGCTCAAGGACGTCTCCGGCAGCAACCTCGGCGTCGGCCCGATGATCGTCGGGATCGTCATCGCCTTCATCGTGGCATTCGCGTCGGTGGCCTGGCTGCTGCGCTTCGTGGCCCACCACCCGATCTCGGTGTTCGTCGTCTACCGGGTCGCGCTCGGGCTGTTGCTGTTCGTCCTGCTCGCGACGAATGTCATCTCCGCCACCTGACGTCACAGCCAGCCGGACGTCACAGCCAGCCGGACCGGCGGAACAGCCGGTACAGCACCGTGCAGATGACGACCATCATCGCGACCACGATCGGGTAGCCGTACCGCCAGGCCAGCTCGGGCATGTGGACGAAGTTCATCCCGTAGATGCCCGCGATCAGCGTGGGCACGGCGACCAGCGCCGCGTACGCCGAGATCTTGCGCATGTCGTCGTTCTGCTGGACCGAGATCTGGGCGGCATGGGCGTCGGCGATCGAGTTCAGCAGGTAGTCCAGCGATGCCACGTGCTCGGTGGTGCGGTGGACGTGGTCGGCCAGGTCGCGCAGGAACGGGTGGGCGGCCTCGTCGATGTTGGGCATCCGGTTCGACAGCATGTCCGCCAGCGAGTCGTTCAGTGGTGAGAGCGCTCGACGGGTGATCAGCATCTGCTGCTTGAGCCGGTAGATCGCCTCCGAATCCGACGTCCGCATCGGCGAGAACACCGAGACCTCCAGGTCGTCGAGATCCCGTTCGAGCTCCAGTGCGACGTCACGGTAGTCATCGACGACCTGGTCGTAGAGCGCGTACATGACGGCGGTCGGGCCGTGGTCGAGCAGTTCGGCGGTCCGGTCGACGCGCTGACGGACGGGTCCGAGGTCGGTGGCCGCGCCGTGCCGCACGGTGACGAGGTAGTTCGCGCCCACGAACATCGCGATCTCTCCGGATTCGACGGTCGAATCGTCGTCGTGGTACGCGAGGGTCTTGATCACCATGAACGTGAGGCCCGGGTACTCCTCGACCTTCGCCCGCTGGTGCGCGTGCTCGGCGTCCTCGACGGCGAACGCGGGCAGCGGGAACGTGCGCCCCACCCCGGCCACCTCACCGTCCGTCGGGTCGTGCAGGCCGATCCAGCAGAACGAGCCGGGATGCTCGCGCAGGTAGGCAGCAGCGTCCTCGATCGAGTAGTCGCCGTCGCAGCGTTCGCGTTGGTCGTACACACCGACGTCGACGATCACCGGCTGCTCCTCAGGACTCGATGCGGGCACTGCGCTCGCGGTGGGTCGGGCGCTTTTGGCCCCGCGGCGGCCGGCCACGGGCCAACATACGACGCCCGCCTGGCGAAACTGCAGAAGAACCGCCCGCACGCGCCGTCGGACGCGGTCTTGCCGCCGTCTCACCGCGGTGCCCCACGGCATCGGCCCGACGCGTCGCCGTGGACGGGCCGCTGCACGCTCGGCAGCATCTCGGTAGATTCGGCCGCGGTCGCGCGGCCGCGTGATCCCGACAGTTTGCCCCGATGGATTGGTACCGATGCCCACCCTTCTCCTCATCCGGCACGGGCGCACCAGCGCGAACACCACGGGCGTCCTCGCCGGCTGGACCCCCGGGGTCACGCTCGACGACACCGGCGTCGTCCAGGCCCGGGCCCTGGCCGAGCGGCTCGGCGAGGTCCCGTTCGCGTCGGTGGTGGCGAGCCCGCTGCAACGCACCGTCGAGACGGCGAAGTTCCTGCTCGCCGGTGGCGTCGAGGGAATCGCGCGGCCCAAGCTCATCCGCGACAAGCGCCTCGGCGAGGTGAAGTACGGGGAGTGGGAGAACCGCAAGCTGTCCACGCTGGCCAAGGAGCCGCTGTGGCGGACCGTGCAGGGCTATCCGAGCCAGGTGACGTTCCCCGGCGGGGAGTCCCTGCGGGCGATGCAGGCACGCGCCGTCGAGGCGATCCGCGAGCACGACCGCCGCGTCGCCGAGGAGTCCGGCGAGGACGCGATCTGGGTGGCGGTGAGCCACGGCGACGTGATCAAGTCGATCATCGCGGACGCGATGGGGACACACCTCGACCACTTCCAACGCATCAGCGTCGACCCGGCCTCGGTGTCGATCATCACCTACACCGCACTCCGGCCGTTCGTGGTCCGGATGAACGACTCCGGTGCGGCGCTGACGTCGGTCCTCGCGCGGCCACCGCGCAAACCCGGCCGGCGCAGGCGTGCCGCCGTGGTGGACGCCGCCGTCGGTGGAGGCGCCGGCCCATCGGACCCCGAGAAGTAGGGTCGGTACATGCCGCGTCGCATCCACTTCTACGACCCGCCGCAGCGATTCGTCGCCGGTACGGTCGGCCCACCGGGGTCGCGGACCTTCTTCCTGCAGGCTCGGGACGCGTCCCGCATCACCTCCGTCGCGCTGGAGAAAGTGCAGGTCGAGCTCCTCGCGGAGAAGATCGACCAGATGCTCGACGACCTCGCCGAGGACGGCACCACCGATGCCACCATCCCCGACGCGGATGCCGGCGAGATCGCCGACATCGACCCGCTCGACCAGCCCCTGGTGGAGGAGTTCCGCGTCGGCAACCTGCGGCTCGGCTGGCACGAGGAGTCGCAGTGCGTCGTCATCGAGGCGTTCAACTCCGAGGACCCCGCCGCCGTCGGGGCGTCAGATGATGTGCCTGCCGAGTTCCTCGAGGCCGATCCCGATGCGCCGGCGGGCGACGAGGACGAACGCGAGGCACTCGTCGTACGGCTGACGCCGCGGCAGGCACGCGGATTCGCCCAGCGGGCCGCGCTCCTGGTGGCCGCCGGACGTCCGCCGTGCCCGTTCTGTTCGCAGCCGCTGGATCCCGAGGGGCACGTCTGCCCTCGTCAGAACGGTTACAAGCGACGAGCGTGAGCACGTCACAGATCAGCGCGGAGCAGCTACGCACGGGCGACATCGCGATCGTCGGACGGCTGAGCTCCGCGTCCAACGTCACGCTGGTCGGGCGGCTGGACGCCGGCGGAACCGAGATCTACGTCGTCTACAAACCGACGTCGGGGACCCGGCCTCTGTGGGACTTCGAGGCCGAACTCCTGGCGCGGCACGAGGTCGCCGCATACGAGGTGGCCGCTGCCGCCGCGCAGGTGTGCCAGGCGTTCGGGATCGGTGAGAGCGAAGGGCTCGACGACGACGCGACCCGGCCGCTGATCCCGATGACGGTCATGCGTCCCGACGGGCCGTTCGGGGAGGGGTCGGTCCAGCTGTGGATCGACGAACCTGAGGATGCGGCCGAGCTGGTGGCGATCGTGCGGCCGGACGAGCTCGAGCCCGGCTGGCACGTCGTGTTCGAGGCGTACGACCAGTTCGACCGTGATGTGTACGTCGTCCACGCCGACGACCGCCGGCTGCGGCGGATGGCGTTGCTCGACGAGGTGCTCAACAACGCCGACCGCAAGGGCCAGCACCTGCTGACCAACGCCGACAACGCCGTCTTCGGCGTCGACCACGGGCTGTGCTTCCACGTCGACCCGAAGCTCCGGACCGTGCTGTGGGGCTGGGCCGGTGTCGAGTACGACGACGCGGACGTCGCGTGGCTACGGGTGCTCGACGAGTCCGTCCACGATGTGGCGGCTGCGTCGCTCGCAGCGTTGCTGCCGGCCGAGGAGATCGACGCGCTGCATCAGCGTCTTGCCCGGACGGCCGGCCGTGGCTTGTTCCGGGATCCGCCGCGGGGACGCTCGGCCTTGCCCTGGCCGCCTGTCTAGCTCTGGTGCCGCGCGTCCCGTCGGCGCCCGCAGAGTGGACGCTGCGCTGCGCGACACGCCGGGTTGGTGGTGCGGGAGCGTCCACTCGAGGGTTCCGGACGGAGGGGAGCGTCCACTCGAGGCTCGTGGCGCGCCGTCGCGTCAGTGGTAGAGCGCATCGCGGGCTTCGGCGTAACCCGCGCGCACCCGGTCGGCCCAGACGTCGCCGGACGGATCCAGCCGATGCGCCAGCGGCCGCGGCCAGTCCGGCGGTTCCGTGGTCGCGTCCAGAACCCAGGCCGCCTGCCGTGCCGCACCGAGCGCGACGTATTGCGCCGGCTCCGGCACCTGCACGGGCACCCCGAAGATGTCGGCCGCTGCGGCACGGACGGCAGCAGACGCGGCCGCGCCGCCGATGAGCACGACCGACTCCACCGGCACCCCGGCGTTCCGGACGACATCGACGGCGTCCGCAAGACCGCAGAGCATCCCCAGCAGCGCCGCCCGAGCCAGGTGCCCGGGTGTCATCGTCGTCCGCGTCAGCCCGTGCAACGAGCCGCGGGCGGCTGGCAGGTCCGGGGTCCGCTCACCGTCGAGATAAGGCAGCAGGATCAGCCCGCCGGCATCGAGCGGTGCCGATGACGCCAGTGCCTCCCAGGTCGCCAGGTCGACGCCGAGAAGCTCCGCCGACGACGTCAGCACCCGGGCCGCGTTGAGCGTGCACGACAGCGGCAGCAGCTGTCCGGTCGCGTCGGCGAAGCGGTTCAGGCCCACCGTCGGCGTAACTGCGGTGGCACTCGCGAACGCGGCGCCGCTGGTACCGAGCGACACTGCCAGCTCGCCTTCGGACAGTCCGAGCCCGAGCGCGGCACCGGCGTTGTCACCGGCACCGGGCCCGACGACGGCACCGGACGGCGTCGAACCGGCGGCGACGGCCGGACCCAGCACGCGCGGCAGCCGCGGCACCCGTCCGAACGCCAGCCGCAACAGGTCGTCCTGGTACCGGTCGTCGTTGCTGCTGAAGTACCCGGTCCCGGACGCGTCGGATCGATCGGTGACGTAGTCGCCGGCCGGCCGGCCGCGCAACTGCCACGTCAGCCAGTCGTGCGGCAGCAGCACGGCGTCCACGCGATCGGCGAGCGCCGGTTCGTGCTGCGCCAGCCATGCCAGCTTGGTGATCGTGAGCGACGCGAGCGGAGCGCTGCCGACCCGGTCGACCCAGGCCTGCGCTCCGAGCTCGGCTGTCAGCGCCACCGCCTGCGGTGCGCTCCGGAGGTCGTTCCAGAGCAGGGCGTCGCGAAGCGGCTCGCCGCCGCCGTCGACCGTCACGAGCCCGTGCTGCTGCCCGGCCACCGACACCGCGGCGACCCCGGCGAGGTCGAGGATCGACTCCAGCGCGGTCGTCCACGCCCGTGGATCGACCGACGTCCCGTCCGGATGTAGCGCGGAGCGGGTCTCGAGGACCTCACCGGTTCCGGCGTCGCAGTAGACGACCTTGACCGACTGGGTGGAGGAATCGACACCGGCGACGACACGGCGACCTGCGAAGCGGGTTGAGCTCACGACGAGGAGTCTGCCCGAGCGGCGACGGCACCCAACGCGGCGGGCGTCCGCACCGGCGGGCTCCCCGTCCAGGGTGCTGGTAACGGTGCTGTCACCAGCCCCAATCCGTAGAGTCCTACGACCGTG
>DAIQRJ010000046.1:0-31267 GCA_036786375.1 Actinopolymorphaceae bacterium | reverse complement strand
TGGACCTTCCCCGGCAACGAGAACGACACCTCGATCATCCGCACCGTCAAGGACGGCCGAAGCCGCCAACTCTCGCCGTCCCTTCGGGGACGGCCCTGTCAACGCCGACTGAGAACTGACCCCCTTCTGCCGTGTCGTGCTCGTTCGCCTTCCCCGGGCCCTGCAGGTACCCCAACAGGCCAACTATGTCGCCACGTTCGGGATCACGCTGACTCGCTCCGCTCGCCATCGCCGGTCGGCCGGCCGGTGGACACCGTCGACATCGTCGAGGAACTCCTCGATCCGCCCACACACCCGCCGCGTCGCATCCAACGCCGCCGCCATCTCCGGCTGCACCCGACGCGTCGAGTTCGTCGCGTTCGCGATCTGGTTCACATTCACCCCGAGCCGACCCAACAACCGCGAAATCCCGAATAACTCTCCCGCCAACGCCGCCTTCGTCTTCGCTGCGTCCGAGCCACCCGCCAGCGCGGACTCGACCAATAGTCGCGACACGGTGATCTCCCGCTCACCGGCCCGCGCGGCCAGCCGCTGCTCCTGGTCGGCAGTCACCTTCACCTTGTGCACCACCTCGCAATGGCTCCCCGGGCGGCGCTCCTGCCGGAACCCCCGCAACCGGCGCGGCAACACTGGCGCGGACTCACCGGGTACGGCGTTGTCCGCTGTCGCTCCCTCCCTCCAGCCCAGCGCGGCGACTCCCGCAGTACGGGAGCTGGCCCGCTGGTACGCCCGCTCAGCCGTTGCCTAGACCGCCGACGCCCTTGGCAATCACGAGGACCGACGTCACGAGGGCCGCGGTCGCCTGCAGGCCCATCAGGATCTTCACCCGGCTCGACAGCGGCATGGTGTCAGTGGGACTGAAGGCGGACGAGTTCGTCAGCGACACGTAGAGGTAGTCGAGAAAGGTCGGCACCCAGTCGGCGACCTCGCTCGAGCCGGCCTTGACCTCGACGACGGTCTGTCTGTTCTCGTCCTGGCTGAACCGGAAATCGGCCCTGGGCAGGTCGATACGGCGGGCATGGGTGCGAGTGACCGGCCCGCCCCGGTCGAGTTCCCAGTACGCGAGGCCGAACACGATCACGTTCGTCAGCCACACCTGGCCGGCCGCGAGGAGCAGGGTGCCGCTCTGGGCGTTCCCCACCGTGGCGAGCTCGCGCAGCAGCACGACGAGCGCCACCAGGTTAGTGATGGCGATCAGCCCGATCAACGCCAGCGACAGCTGACGCGACCATCGGGTGGTCCGGCTCATCCGAATCGGGTTCACGGCGACCAGCACAGCCAGCAGTGCGATCTCCAGGGACGGGATCACCAGTCGCGGCCCGACGATCAGGGTGCCGGGAAGCAGCGCGTACAGGGCGGCCGCGAGCAGCGTGGCCACACTCGCCGGGAGCCTAGGCTCGCCGCGTCTGCCCGCGTCGTCAGAACGACCTGTCATCGACAACCTCCAGAAGCGGCATCGGTGCCGGCTTTCACGTTCGCCGACCCGCCCATCATGTCGTTCGGCAGTTGTCCGGCTCGTCATCGCCGATGGCCACGTGATCGCGTCGAACTGCCGTCGGAGGCGACTGCCCTGCAACGGGTTCGGCCGCATGCCGGTCGGTGAGCTCCACCGGACGGTGCTCGTCCTGCCACGCGCGTTCCCCGTCCGGGTCCGCCGACGACGCGGTGACGGCGTAGGCCGCCGCGTGGCGGGCGTGCCCGACGACGTGGGCGGTGGCGGCGGCATGACCGGCCGCGCGGGCGGCCGCTCGTGCCTGCGTGTCTTCGACATCCCGGGCGGCGGCGTGTGCGGCGAACGCGGCGGCACGCGCTGCCCCGACCGACAGCTCGCCGCGAGCCCAGGCTCGTGCCGCCTCGATCGCCGACCGGGGGTGCCGATCGGTGGGCGCCGCAGCCTCGAAGAGCGGAAGCACGCGCTCGGCACAGTCCGCCGCCCACAGTGCCTCCCGCTGCTGGTCGGCGAGACGGGCGTCGCACATCGGCTTCCTCCAGGCAGGGTTGATCAGTTGCTGATGGCGGGCGCGGCCTTGAGATAGGTGGTGTCAGTCAGCTGAGACACCAGGAAGCCTGCAACGTCTGCGCGCGAGATGGTCGAGCCGATGCGATCTCGACCGAGGAACCCGGCCCGCCAGGTCCCCTTCGGTGCCTTGTCGTTCGGGTCCACGATGCGGGCGATCGTCCAGTCCAGGTCCGAGGTCGTGACGGCTTCGGTCATCGCACGCACCTCGATCAGCGCGTTGGGGAACAGCACCTTCGCCGCGATCGGGAGGACGCGCGCCTTGAGCGTCGCCCGATCGCGCACGTCGGGGACGCTCGGCGTGGCGAGCCCGATGTAGCGGCGGACGCGGGCGGCGGACATGCCGGCGACGATGTTGCGCGTGCCGGTCGCCACCGCCGAACCCTTGGCGTTGCGCTCGATCGACGGCCCCAGCGCGCTGATCACGGCCGCGCTCCCCTTGACCGCCCGCATGATGCCGTCTCGGTCGGACAGGGGACCGGCGACCACCGTCAGGCGGTCGTGCCAGAGGCCGAGCTTGCCGGGGTTGCGGACGTAGGCGGTCACGTCATGGCCGTCCGCGAGCAGTTGCGCGACGACAAGCCGGCCGATCTTCCCGCTGCCGCCGAAGACGGTGACGCGCATCTGCTGCTCCTCGTGGTGGCCGACGGTGGCTGCCGGCCAGTCAAGCACGCGACTCCTGCCCAGGCCGGCGGTCGGCCGGCGGGCGACCAAACCCCGTTGACCATCGGGCGGCCGCTCTGCTGCACTCGTGGTGACCGTCAGTCGACCGAGGAGACCAGATCATGCGGCGAGCACTCATGTCCATTCAGAAGGGGTTTTCCACCTATCCAGAGGACATGACGCTTGATGAGAACGCTGAACCTGGGAATCCTGGCGCATGTCGACGCTGGTAAGACCAGTCTGACCGAACGGCTGCTCTACACCGCCGGCGTCATCGACGAGATCGGCAGCGTCGACGAGGGCAGTACTCAGACCGATTCGCTCGCCCTGGAACGCCAACGCGGGATCACGATCAAGTCCGCCGTGGTGTCGTTCGTCGTCGACGACGTCACCGTGAACCTGATCGACACTCCCGGGCACCCGGACTTCATCGCCGAGGTCGAGCGCGTGCTGAGCGTTCTCGACGGCGCGGTGCTGGTGATCTCCGCTGTGGAGGGTGTGCAGGCGCGACCCGGGTGCTGATGCGCGCCCTGCAACGGCTGCGCATCCCGACCCTCGTCTTCGTGAACAAGATCGACCGCGCCGGGGCCCGCTATCAAGGCGTCCTCGACACGATCTCCGAGCGGTTGACGCCGGCGGTCGTGGCGATGGGATCGACCAGCGGGCTGGGTAGTCGTGACGCGTCCTTCACACCGTTCACGAACTCCGACGAAGGCTTCGTCGCACAGTTGACCGAGTCGTTGGCCGATCACGACGACGCGTTCCTGGCCGCCTATCTGGAGAACGGGACGGCCGCCGGCTCGTACGGTCGGCTCCGGCGCGATCTCGCCGGTCAGACCGCACGCGGGCTGATTCATCCGGTCTACTTCGGCTCGGCCATGACCGGGGCCGGTGTGGATGCCCTGACCTGTGGGATCACCGAACTGCTGCCGGCCGCGGAAGGCGACGCGGACGGACCGGTGGCGGGCACCGTCTTCAAGGTCGAGCGTGGTCCGGTGGGGGAGAAGATCGCCTACGTGCGGATGTTCTCCGGCACGCTGCGGCCGCGGGACCGGCTGACGCTCGGACGCGGAACCGAGGGCCGGATCACCGCGATCGCCGTCTTCGACGACGGTTCGGCGGAACGCAGGTCCTCGGTGACCGCCGGCCACATCGGCAAGCTGTGGGGATTGTCCGACGTGCAGATCGGCGACGCGCTCGGCACGTCGACGACGACAACGACGCTGCCCAGTCACCACTTCGCTCCGCCGACGCTGGAGACCGTCGTGGTTCCCAGCTCTCCCGCCGACAAAGGGCGGTTGCGCGCCGCGCTTGGCCAGCTCGCCGAGCAGGACCCGTTGATCGACGTCCGGCAGGACGACACCAGGCAGGAGCTGTCGGTGTCGCTCTACGGGGAGGTGCAGAAGGAGGTCATCCAGGCGACGCTGGCGAGCGACTTCGGCGTCGACGTGACGTTCCGGGAGACCACCACGATCTGCATCGAGCGACCGATCGGTACCGGGAGTGCGGTCGAGATGATCGGCGTCGCGCCGAATCCGTTCCTCGCGACGGTGGGGTTGCGCGTCGATCCGGCGCCGGTCGACAGCGGCGTGCAGTTCCGCCTCGAGGTCGAGCTCGGGTCGATGCCGTCCTCGTTCTTCACCGCGCTGCAGGACGCGATCGGGCAGACGATGGGCGAAGGGCCGTTCGGGTGGCAGGTCACCGACTGCATCGTCACCATGACCCACTCGGGCTACTGGGCACGGCAGAGCCACGCACACGGGAGCTTCGACGCCAGTATGTCCAGCACAGCGGGCGACTTCCGCAACCTCACGCCGCTCGTGCTGATGGACGCGCTCGTCCGCGCCGGCACACAGGTGCAGGAGCCGTTGCACCATTTCCGGCTCGAGATCCCGAGCGGCGCGCTCGGGGCAGTGCTGCCCGCGTTGGGACGACTTCGCGCCGTTCCGCAGTCGACGACCCTGCACGGGTCCGCGTACGTGCTCGACGGCGAGATGCCCGCGGCGCGTATCTATGAACTCCAGCAGCAGGTGCCGACGCTGACCCACGGCGAGGGAGTTCTCGAGTGCGTCTTCGAGCGCTACGAGACCGTCCGCGGCGAGGTACCGACGCGACCCAGGACGGATCAGAATCCGGTGAAGCGTAAGGAGTATCTCCTCCGGGTCCAGCGACGTGGCTAGGGCTTCGGGCGGGCATCGGCCGCTGCGCTGACCGATGGCGGCATCCTGGCCGCGCTTCGGGCAGGGTGGGTCTAGGTTGGGAGGCATGGTGACCAAAGCAGTGTCGACGTGGTCGTTGCATCGCTCGCTCGGTTCGTTCTGGGCCGACGACCCGGTGACCGCCGATCGATCCGCCGCCAGCGCGTCGGAGCCGACGTCGGGTATGGCGCTGATCGACCTCCCGGCCGAGCTCCGGCGACGCGACTTCGACGTCCTGCAGATCTGCCACTTCCACCTCCCCACCCGAGACCCCGGCTATCTGGCTGAGCTGCGCGCGGCGCTGGCGGACGCGCGGATCGAGCTCGACGCAGTCCTCGTCGACGACGGTGACCTCACGCATCCGACCGATGCCGACGACCACGAGGCTTGGATCGCCGGCTGGCTGGAGGATTCGGTCGCACTCGGCGCCCACCGCGCCCGGGTGATCGCGGGCAAGTCGGCCCCGACGCCCGAGCGCCTCAACGCCAGCTCGCAGCGGCTCGCACGGCTGGCGCGTGAGCACCCGGACGTGCGTGTCGTGACCGAGAACTGGCTCCAGCTGATGCCGACCGCTGCCGACGTGCACGCCGTGCTCGAACCGACCGAGGGATCCGTCGGATTCCTGATCGACCTGGGCAACTGGACGGGTGCGGACAAGTACGCCGAGCTGGAGTCCGTGGCCCCGCTCGCCGAGACCTGCCACGCGAAAGGCCACTTCGACAACGGCGAGCCGAACGCACCCGACTTCGAACGGTCGCTGCAGACCCTGCGCGACTGCGACTACGACGGTCCGCTCGCCTTGATCTACGACAGTTCCGGCGGCGACGAGTGGGGATCGCTCGAACGCGAGCACGCGATCACGAACGCCGTCTTCACCTGACGCTGCACGCCTGTCCCACCTGTCCCGGATAGAAGCCGTAGCGGGCGATCGGCTCGATGATCTCGCGCTCCTCGTAGGACAGGTGCGAGAGCAGCGTGTCGGTCAGGACGTCGACAGCGTCCTGGAGTTCGGTGAAGTCCCCAGGTGCGCCGATGAACCGGACGAGGGCGGCGTCGACGTCCTCGAGGACCTCGTGTATCACGACGTGTTCGGCTTCCAGGCGGTCGATGACGGGCACCAGCCCGGCGTCCGCGCGACGTAGGTACGGGAAGATCTGGGAGTCCTCGAGGGCATGGTGCTGGGTCACCGTGCGGCAATAGCTGGCGCAGTAGGCACCGAGCGTCCAGTCGTTCTGGCGCATGGTCATCTCGTTGATGGTCGACCTCGCGGCACCGGCGGCAAGGGTGCCCTCGAGCACCTGGGTGATGATGTCGCGCAGCTGAGTGAGTTCCTGACGCAGCGCGTCGTGCACATCGACGAGGTGATGGCCGACGAGCTGCGCCTGCTCGGTGTAGACGTGATCGGTGGGTGCGGGTGGTCCGACCGGCCGCGTGGACTCGTCCCAGAGCGCAGCGTTGCTGAGCCGGCTGCCGTCGTCCCGGGTCGGTGTCGTGGCGAAGACGGTGGAGCCCAGGTTCGTTGCCAGGTTGGGAATCGTGCGTTCGGACTCATCGCGGAGAGCAGTCAGGCCGCTTCGTTCGGCCGCCACCAACTCCCGGACCGCCGGTGCCACCTCGCCGGCGAATCGCTCGATCATCACACGGTCGTCGGTGCCGAGGACGAATCCGGTGATGCCGTAGTCGAGGGTGAACCCGGCCAGCTCCTCGGCCCACTGGTCTGAAGGACCGTCGAGTATTCCGTTGCTGGACGGGGAAAACCGCCCCGAGATGTTGAGCAGACGCCGCACGGCCCGAGGATCCCGGCCGGCGGTGGCCGCCCCGTCGTCGATGTGGGCGTTGAGTTCGACGAGGTCGGACGGACCGCCGGGCAGGTAGCCGAGCGACGGCAGCCATCCGTCGGCGGCGCGGCCCGTCAACCGCAACATCCGTGGCTTGTACGCACCGAGCCAGATGCCGATCGGATGCGCGGGCGCCGGGCCTCGCTTGGCTCCGCTCACCGTGTAGTAGTCACCGTGGACGCGCACGCCGCCGGGACGATCGACCGCCCACACCTCGCGGATGATCTCGATCGCCTCCTCGAGCGCCATCACCGCCTGCCCAGCGGAGAGACGCCGTCCACCGGCAGCCTCGATCGCGTCCCAGAAGGCGCCCGAACCCAGGCCCAGTTCGATCCGGCCACCGGTGAGGAGGTCGAGGCTCGCCGCGCTGCGTGCCATCACCACCGGCTGCCGGAGCGGGAGGTTGAGGACGTTGGCGGTGAGGGAGATGCGATCGGTGCGGGCCGCGATGTAGGACATCAACGTCCAGGTGTCGTGGAATCCCGGTTGGTAGGGGTGGTCCTGGAAGGTGGCCAGGTCGAGGCCGACGCGCTCGGACAGCTGGGCCAGCTCGACCGGGTGACCGCCGGGCTGGTTCGTCGGGGTGATGAAGGTGCCGAAGAGAAGTTCGTGCCCGTAGTCCATCGTGCGCATACCCCGGTTGTTGATGTGTCAACCATCCTAGGCGACGGGTCAGTGCAGGCCGGTGGCCGCCGGGAACAACGTGGCGTGCACGCGGTCGACGGCGTCGTCCCACGGGCGGGCCGCAACGACGGGGACTCCGGCCGCCCTCGCCCGATCCGCCAGCGACGCTGCGATCGCACGACTCAGCACCGTCCAGCCCGTCGAGGCTCCGTCGTCGGCCATCGCTCAGGTCGCCGTCGGTGTCGACGGCTCGGTGGTGCCGTCCGGATCGATGCGGGCCAGGATGCGGTCGTTCGCGACGCGCAGTTGACGTAGCTGGCCGGGCGTGACGACGTCGATCACCAACTCCCGGACGGCCGCGACGTGGGCCGGCGCGGTCTGCACGACGGTGCGCATCCCGTCCTCGGTCAGGGTGGCGCGAGTGAAGCGGCCGTCGTGCGGATCGGCCTCGCGGGTGAGGAGTCCCTGCTCCTCGAGTCGCTTCGCGGCGTGTGAGAGCCGCGACAGCGAGGCGTTCGTCACCGCGGCCAGCTCGCTCATGCGCAGGGTGCGGTCGGGCTGTTCGGACAGCATCGCCATCACGCTGTACTCGAAGAAGCTCAGCCCCGCATCGCGCATCAGCTGGGCATCGAGCGTGGCCGGGAGCTTCGCCACGATCCGGATCAGTGTCAGCCACGCGGCTCGCTCGTCGGGGTCGAGCCACTGCGGAGGCATACGATCGACCCTAGATCACTTGACCATTCAAGTCACGCCGAGTACGCTTTGGTTGAATGTTCACGCACTACATCGCGGGGGACATCATCGTCACTCGTGAAGTGAAGGACCCACTGATGACCGCTACTTTCGATCCGACCGCCCCCGGTGCCGCCTACGACGCGTTCATGCGCGACGCCGCCCCGTCGAGCCGCGACCAGCGTCGCTGGACTCCCGCCGACGGTCCGATGCCCGCGCTCTACCTGAGTCACGGCGCCCCGCCGTTGTTCGACGACCCGCTGTGGATCAGCCAGCTGTTCGCCTGGTCGCAGGCACTGCCGAAGCCGACCGCGGTCCTGATCGTGAGCGCACACTGGGAATCCGCTCCGCTGAGCCTGTCCGCCTCGGCCGCCGGCACCCCGCTTGTCTACGACTTCGGCGGCTTCGACCGCCGCTACTACTCGATGACCTACGCGACCCCCGACGCCGCCTCGCTGAGCGCGCGCGTCGCTGCTGCCATGCCCGATTCCGAGCCGCTGCACCAGCATGTGAACCGCGGCCTGGACCACGGCGCGTGGGTGCCGCTGAAGATCATGTACCCCTACGCCGACGTGCCGGTGCTGCAGCTGAGCATGCCCACGCACGATCCGGCACGGCTGCTCGAGATCGGCCGGCGGATCCGCTCGTTGCGCGACGAGGGCGTCCTGGTCATCGGGTCGGGTTACATGACCCACGGGCTGCCCTACCTCACCCGCGAGATGTTCACCGGCAACATCGTGCCCACCTGGTCGTCGGATTTCGACGCCTGGGCAGCCGATGCCCTGTCCCGCGGTGATGTCGACGAGCTCGCCGCCTACCGCACCAAGGCCCCCGGCCTGCCATACGCGCACCCGACGGTCGAGCACTACACCCCGTTGTTCATCACGCTCGGCGCGGCCACCGACGCCGAGCAG
This sequence comes from Actinopolymorphaceae bacterium, assembly GCA_036786375.1. Taxonomy (GTDB): domain Bacteria; phylum Actinomycetota; class Actinomycetes; order Propionibacteriales; family DAIQRJ01; genus DAIQRJ01. The sequence continues at coordinate 22,281 of DAIQRJ010000046.1, read as the reverse complement.
CCGGTCGAGACGACGATCGAGGGTTACACGTTCGGGCTGTCCAAGCGGTCGTTCCAGGTCGCCTAGGTTGCGGCTCGTAACCCCGCGACTGCTGTCGTAATGGCGTGCACGGTGCTACGACGACAGCTTCGGGGTTACCAGGCGGTGGTACAACCGCGAGTGCGCTTGTAGCAGCGTCGACGGTGCTACAAGCACACTCGCGCTACTACCTGCCCAAGTTGGCGGCTCCGACGACCTCAATACTTGATCAGCACCCGCAGGTACCGCTCGGCGTAGCGGCAGCCGACCTTCTGGCCGGCCTCGATCATCGCCGGTCCGACCTTGTGCTCGAGCATCCAGGCCGCGTCGTCCTTCGCCTCGCCGTTCTGGCTTCGGTGGCACATGATCGCGGCCATCTTGGTCTCGACCTGATCGGTCACATCGACGTAGAGGTCGGCCTCCCGAAACGCCGATGTCCAGACCTCCTCCACGCGGAACGGCGCGTACTCCTCGTCCAGCAGTTCAGGATGGCTGAACGGCATGTAGCTCTCGGGGTAGGCCGCGACCAGGGTCGCCTCGGACGCGGCCATGTGGTCTGCGTGCACGATGTCGACAGGTGCGTCGGGGAGTCGCTGCGGCGCCATCGTGAGGATGACCTCCGGGCGAAACCTGCGGATCTGCCGGACGATGTCGCGACGCAGCGCGCGCGTCACTTCGAGTTCGTCGTTCCGGTAACCCAGGTAGGCGATCTCGCTGACGCCGAGCACGTCGGCGGCGGCGCGGAGCTCCGTGGCGCGGATCGCCGCCACCTCCTCGGTGGTCTTCGACCTGTCGACCGTACCGGTCGAGCCATCGGTGCAGACCACGTAGTTCACCTCGGCGCCCTGTGCGGTGAGACGCAGGATGGTGCCGCCGAACATCCACTCGGCGTCATCGGGATGGGCGAATACCGCGAGGGCACGCGTGACGTCACCGATCAGCATTGCGTCCACCTGTCCGTTCGAGCCGTTGGGCTGGGCGCCCGTGATCAACCGTCGGCACGATCATGGCGGCTCGCGCCGCCGCCATGGTGTCGATGACGCGAACCGGCCATCGGCGCCGGCTCACGTCTACCAACTGCGCACCACGGGGTGACGGCAACAGGTTTCGCCCCGCTGGCCGCCTGGGGACGCGAACCCTCGCCCGCGGCGCGGCCGTCCGACATCATCGAGAGCGGCACCGCCGCTGGCACTACGACCCGAGATGAGCAGATGTGACTGATTCCGACTCGCACGCCGACCTGACGTTCTCGCTGACCGACAAGGTTGCCGTGGTCACCGGCGGCGCCTCCGGTATCGGCGCGGCGATCGGGCGCGCTTTCGTCGCGAAGGGCGCGAAGGTGGCGGTGGCCGACCTGGCCCTTGACGCCGCCGAGGCGACAGTTGTTCAACTGGGGAACGGATGTGCGGCGTTCGCGTGTGACGTGTCCGACCCGGCAGCGGTCACCGCGACCGTCCAGGCCGTGCTCGAGCACTACGGGCACATCGACATCCTGGTGAACTGCGCCGGGATCGGGCCGCTGGCCGCCGCCGAGGACCTGAGCCTGGACGTCTGGGACTCCACCATGGACGTCAACCTCAAGGGCACGTTCCTCATGAGCCAGACGGTCGGACGCGCGATGCTGGCCCAGGGTCGCGGCAAGATCATCAACCTCGCATCCCAGGCGGCGACCGTCGCGCTCGACGGTCATCTGGCGTACTGCGCTTCGAAGTTCGCCGTCGTCGGTCTCACGAAGGTCCTGGCCTCGGAGTGGGGTGGTCGCGGCATCACCGCCAACACGATCTCGCCGACCGTCGTCATGACCGCCCTCGGACGCCAGACCTGGGGAGGGGCCAGAGGTGAGGCCTTCAAGGCGATGATCCCGACCGGCCGGTTCGCCTATCCGGACGAGATCGCTGCCACCGCGGTGTTCCTGGCCTCGGACAGCGCGAACATGATCAACGGTGCCGACATCGTCGTCGACGGGGGATACACCGTCCGCTGAAGCCGGGACTACACGTGCTCGAGGAGAAGTGCCAGCGGTGTGGGTACGCGGGTGAGATCGAGGGCGTCGACGAGCAGCGACGCGTAGCGGATCTTCCGTCCGCCGCCGGATCCCATGAAGCGCCTCAGGTGCTGCTCGACGCCGCGTCCGCGCTGCGCCGGCTGCTGCTGCAGGAGACGGAACGCGTTCAGGTCGCCCTGGGCGCCGATGACCCGTTCGACGTCGGCGGCTCCGAGGGAGCGGATCAGCTCGTCCTCCAGATCGGCGTCGCACACATAGAAACCGAGGCTCTCCATCTCGGTGCGTGTGCTCGGTGAACCGAATCCCGCCCGGTCCAGGCTGCGCCGGAAGTACGCCTCCTCACCGGCGTCGCACAGGCCCGTCAACGTCACGTCGGCACCTCGGGGGCCGAACAACTCCAGGAATCTGCCGATGTTGGTGGCGCCTCCCATCGGGACGACCACCACGCCCTCACCGTCGAGATCGCGCCCACGACGTCGCGCCAGCGCCTCGACCGCGGCCTGGTCGCTCACTCCCTCCACGAGCATGACCGCGCGTGCGCCGGCCCGCAGGCGCGCTCTGGGCGTCTCGTCCACGTAACCCATCTTCGCAGCCGCTTCGTGCGCCGCCATGAGAAACCGGTCGGCGGCGAGGCGGCAGGCGCAACCGCTTACGCGTCCTGAGGACGCGCCCAGACCGAGGCACCCTGCCAGTCGACTGCCACGACCGTCTCGTCGCCGATGACCCAAGCGTCGTGACCCGGCGGGAGAGAGGTGATCTCGCCCGCGTGCACGTCGAGTTCGGTGCCGTCCTGCATCGCGACATGAAGATGTCCGGACAGCTGATATGACTGATGCGGTGCCATGCAGAGGTCGGTGCCGGCTACCGGCTTCACAGCTTCCGTCCAGCGCCACCCCGGCTGGAGGGTCAGCCTGCCTACTTGCGCACCGCCTGCGAGATTCACCAGATCGAGCCGCCAGTTCTCGCCCTCCCGCACCTCGTCCGGCTTCTCGAACGACACGTGCTCCAGTGGCTGCGTCATGGCTGGTCCTCTCGTATCCGTGAGGCGTACCACTGTGGCGCCCGGCCGTCAATGCCGAGGTCAGGTGGTCGGTTCGCCGCCCGCGTGCTCACCGTCGTCAGGATCGTGACCGAGCGCAGCCGGTGGGCTCGTCGCGCGCGGCTGGTCCCGCGCGACCCGGATCGCGTACAGGATCAGGGTGCCTGCGCCGATGATCCCGAGCAGGAAGGTGAGATTGCCGGCGAAGTTCTGCCGCAGGATCGCCTTGATCGCGGGCTGGCTGTTGCGCAGATGAATCATCGGGATCGCGATGATCGTGACCAGCGTCCCCATGATCAGGCCTGCTTGAAGATACCCACGGCCCCGGTCAGGGACGAAGCGGTGCAGGAGCCACCCGACGGTGACGACGAGCGGCGACACGATGCCGTCGTGGATGATGATCGCGCCGATCAGCCAGGCGGCCAGCAGCATCAAGCTGTGGCTCGGTATCTGCGTCAACAGCCGGCCGACGCCGAGTGCCCCGAGCGAAACACCGGCGACGGCGAGGACGATTCGCCAGCGCAGAATCAGAGAACCTCGATCGTGGAGAGCCATTTGGTGTTGAGCACGCCTGCGCGGTTGGGGGAGATCAACCGGAGGGGATAGCCGTGGTCGACGTCGAGGCGCGCACCGTTGAGATGCGTGGCGAGCAGCGCGTGTGAGACCTGTGGACCAGCCACGAAGGAGTGGTTGTAGACCCAGGCTTTCTCGAGGGACTGCACATGGACCCGCGAATCGGCGCTGCCGCCGGCACGCTCGACGATGTCGAGGAGGCGGACTCCTCGCCAGTCGGCTCCGACACTCCAGCCCTCGACGCAGTTGATCGGCAGGCGTGCTTCGTGCAAGGCCATCGCCTCGATCTCGGCCAGCGTCAACGTGTACGGCTTCGGCCCCTTGACGTTGAGGACCCAGTCCGCCGACGTGGCTGCCGCCATCACCTGCGCCTGATCGGCGGTGCGGTTGACCGGAACCCCCTTCGGTCCCTGGCTGGGTTGACGGATCGCGAGCAGGCCGATCGGTTCGAACGGGTTCAACGTCTGCCCGACGGAGGTGAGGACGACGATGCCGATCCCCGCGCCGGCCGCGGTGAGTGCCCCGCGCCGGGAGATGCCCGGCGTCACCGGTGACGGCAGATCCCCGGCGTTTGCTGTGCGCCTCGCGGTTCTCGCGCCACGGGATCTCTGTGAGAACGTCCCCGTCGGCGACCTTCGTCTGGAGCCCGTAGACGATGTCGGGGAGCTTGACCGCCATGTGCAGCAGGACCGAGCCGACCACGACGTAGGCCAGGTAGCGGTGGACGGCGACGAAGTCCCACCTGAACGGGTACCAGTTCAGGGCGTTGAAGAAACCGGTGAACAGTTGCACCAGCGTCGCCGACACCAGGATGCCGACGCTGCCTCGCTCGAGCGCATTCTTGACGGACCTGATCGGCGGCCACCGGAACAGGTTCGGATACACCGACCACAGCTTCACGAAGATGAGCGGGATCGTCGCAGTGCCGGTGGCGACGTGGAGGCCCTGGGTGATGCGGTAACCCCAGACCGGGCTGGCCGGCTCGGGCAGCCAGGACCAGGGGCTGTACTGGTAGAGGCTCAGCATCCCGGTGAGGAAGCAGATTCCGATGGCGATGCCGAGTGCCCGCCCGAGCCGGGCCGTCACGGCAGTCGACCTCAGCGTGCTGCTGAATCTGGGCCACCACGGTGGCCTCGGTGTGGCGAGAAGGCTCGGCATGGTGCTCAGTGTCGCCCCGATCCGAGCCGATGACTCCTTACGGAATGCCGACGTCGAAGCGATCCTCGAGAAATCCTGGGGACTCGCCCGCACGTCGGGCCCGCTCTCAGGCGATTCGCCGGATTCGTCTGATCGCGAGGTACATCAGTACTGCGGCAAGGGCGACGAAGATGCCGGTCTCGATTCCTTGGAATGCCCAGAAGCGGACCGCCGGCTGATAGAGCTGCCAGTTGTACGAGCCAGGGCCGACGCCGAACGCGGTGCCGCAGTCGGCCGCCCTGGTCCGGTCGGGTTCGGTGGGCACGCAACCTGCACGTTGGCAGCGATCACGCGTCCGTCCGCGTCGCGAATGCCCGTGGACAGGACCCAGTCGCCCCGGTACGTGTTGGGTTGGCGAGTGACGTTCTGAAGCGGATAGGTGGCCCACGTCGTTCGACGACGTCGGCACGACCTGGTTCGTGGGGGACATCGCCAACGCAGTAAGGGATCTGACGTCCATGGGTCGAGCCACCGACCTGCATCGCGAGCGGTTCGACGCACTCGTCGCCGGCTACCGCGAGCGCCGTTCGCTGCCCGCCGAGCAGGTGGACCCGCTGCCCCTGTTCGCTGCCGCCGGCATTGCCGATCGACTGATCGGCCTCCGGCGAGCGCTCGTCATGGATGCGTCGGTCGGAGCAGAATCCGAATCGCTGGCTGGGCTGCGCACCCGCCTGGCGGGCGTGGCAGACCTGGATCGACAAAGCCTTCTCCATGCCGTGTGGTGAAGGCGCCGGCGGATCGACGACTCGTCGCCAACCGACCGACCAATGTGATCCTTGGCCCCGTCACGCTCACCTCGAGCTTCGTCGTGCGTAACGCGCCCGGCCAGTGCTTCGGCTGCTGACGTTCCGGCATGGGTCGCCTCAGGGTCGCGGTGTCATTGGCGAGGGACGAAGCGTAGATCGGGTTTCGGTGCGGGAGTGGTGCCGGCTGTTGCTGGGTGGTGTGCGTCGGCCCAGGTCTGTCCGAGGGCCATGAAGGCTGCTGTTGCGGTGGCGTCGGCGGCGGTGGCTTCAGGAGTGCCGAGGCCGAAGTGGCTGGTTGTCGGTCCGTAGGTGTCGATGAAGTCGCGGAACCCGTGCTCGTACTTTGCGTGGAGCGAGGCGAGCATGTCGTCCGTTCCGCCCATCGCCACGCGGTAGCGGATCCAGCGATGCAGATCGAAGTCGAACGAGTCGAACAGGTGGGCCGCGTCGGCCCCTCGGTCGGCGAGGGCGCTGATCGTGGCAGGCGTCATCCGCAGGTTCATGCCGCCTTCACCGGGTCCCTGGCCGACGGTCGCGATCCGGTCCCGGTACCCGGGCATGGTGATCTGAGTGTTGTCGACCCAGTTCTGCATCGTCGTCAAGATCGAGTGGCCGAAGCTGACCATGCCATTGATGGTGACGGACACGGGGTCGCCGCTGCGGCCCTGGTCGACTGGCTTCCAGCATGACTTGCCGATGTCGGGATCGATTGCGCCGAGGTTGATCCCGAAGGTGGGGCGAGTGGGAAAGGCCGAATCGAAGAAGTGCATCGGAAAGTTACTGGAGATGCCGCCGTCGGAGAACCAGACCGTGATGAGCTTGCGTTTTCCGACTGCCTGCGCCCAATCGACGCTGAACAACGGGACGGCGCTGATCAGACCGGGAAAGCTCAGCGAGATGCGTGCGGCGACGACGACGGGCATGTCCCAGGCGGCCGGGAGGTTGTGAACCCGCTCGTCGTGGTCGGGGCAACGCATGGCGATCATGAACAATCGCCCGTCCTCGGCGGTGTCAGTCAAGTCGGCTGTCGGGCTGCTGGTGGCCATCATGTGGTCGACGACGGCGTCCGGGAAGTATTCGCGCAGATGGCTCGGGCAGAAGTAGAACCCGTCACCGGAGAAAGGAAACCGATACGGCCGTTGGAATGTCAGGTTGGTCGTCATCACCACGAGGTCGACCTGGCGTGCTGCGGTGGCCTCAGCATGCCGCCGGGCGACGTCGACCGCGGCGCCGGCAGGATCGATCGCGGTCTCGAGCGCTACGGCGCGCGTGCCCCACAGATCGCCGAAGGTCAACGGACCGCGCCCGGTCACACCCGCAACGGCGTCGAACGTCTGCGTCATCCAGTCGGTAAGAGGGAGCGCAGCGACGGATGGGTCGTGTTGATGTCCGTTACAGAGCCCGTATCCATTGCCCGACATGCCGCGGAGCGTGCGCTTGGCGACGATCGCGGTCGCCGCGATCAACGCCAGCGCCGTTGCGGCGGGCAACCAGATGAGCGCAGCGATCACCCACCCGAGCCAGCGGATCCCACCCGCACCCGATGTCAGGATGACGACGGTGAAAGGGAGCACCAGGAGCGCGGACAGTGCGGCGATGAACGCACCCGGCGCTTCGGAGACGATCGACGTCAGCGTGACGCGTAGCTTGTGCCGCCAACTCTGCTCGACGGCGAGCCATGCCGAGAGGATCGAGAAGGCCCGTTTGGTGCTCCGGCCGGGCTGAAAGAGGCCTTCCAGGCCGGTGCCGAGTTCGTCCGGGAGTGCGGCCAGGCGGACGAACCCGCCGGTTGACCTCCCGTATTCGGCCGCAGCCGCGGCAGCGGCAGCGATCGCCCCCGCCGACGCACCGCCGACCGACCGGAACCGGTGGGTGACCGCGAGCGTGCACGCCGCCTTCGGATACACGATGCCCGAGCTGATGCCGCCCTTCATGATCAGGTCGCACTCGCCGGCGGGACTACTCGGGTAGGACGCTTCATCGCTCAGGTCCAAGCCGACCATCGTCGTCTCCCTCAGGGCCTGCGAGATGGACCTGTGCATGGACTCTCGGCCGCCGCTGGTGAGACCCGCACCACCGGTGGTCCGCAGCCATCCCCCGTCCGCATCTATCGCTTGAGGAGGTGGAAAGGGCCAGCCTGATACCGACGTCACCCGTGGATCTCAACCGTCGCCAAGGCGTTCGCCTCCAAGCGTCCTTGGCTGTGTGAGATGCACAATTCAGCAGTGCGGACCGTCGCGCTGATGTTTCAGTGTCCGTCGTCTCACGGCCTCGGTGGCGCCGTCTCCCAGAACGGGCGTCGGTAGTGGAAGTGGTGCCGCCAGCGGTCGACCTCGCCGGGTTCGAGTTCAGGCACGTGTTCCTCGACCAGGTCGTAGGTCTCGAGAACCAGCGAGTGGAGCTCCGCGGCCGCGTGCGCCGGCGGGAGGGTACGGACGGCGTCGCGGTATCCGGTCAGCAGGTCGGTCCCGTGGAGCGGAACACCGTCCGCGATGCCGGACAGCAGATTCATGACCAGCTCGTCCGGGTCGGGATCGATCGCCAGACCGTCGACGAGCCGGGCCACGACGTCGCTGCGAAGGTGGCAGATCTCGACGGTCTGTCCGCTCTTCGGGGTGCCGAAATCCCCGATGCACAACGGGGTTCAGCTCGTATTGTTCGCGCGTGACCGCGACGTTGGGAAGTGGTGAGCCGCCGGCCGGCCCGTGGCGGGTCGAGCCACTCCACGGGTTCATCGATCTGCTCGCGAACAGCAAGCCCACGCCGACCGCCGGCCCGCGGATCGTCGCCCGGGACGACCCGGCGAAGGAGAAGTGGGTCATGCACTACGTCAATATGATCGTCTAGATGAGCAGGTCACGGGTCCAGGGCATCGAGCGGGCGATCTTCGGTGACGTCGCGCAGGCCGAGGTAGACGACTGGCTCGACCGGCTCGTGTCCACGCGCCTGTCGGCCAACCTGGGTGAGGTCATCTTCCGCCGCGGCCGGGTGTCGGGGTGTTCGGGCTGCGTCTCGACGATGCGAGGCGCGCGGTCGTGAAGGTCCACCGGGGGCAACCGGTTCACGCGTCGCTGACAGCCGCTGCCGGGGGCCAGCACCGGCTGGCCGATCACGGCTACCCGGCACCGTTCCCGATCGACGGACCATCGGTCCTCGACGGCCATGTGGCTGTCATCGAATCGCTCCTCGACGTCGGATCACCTGCCGACGCTCACGATCCCGTCGTGCGAACGGCGATGGCCGCATCACTCGCAGAGCAGATTCGGATCCTCGCCGACGTGAGCCTGCCGACCGCCCTGACCGAGCGGCCGGCGTGGGCGATCTATGCCGGCGGGCCATGGCCGACGCCGCACGACCCGATCTTCGACTTCACCGTCACATCGCCCGGTTTCGAGTGGCTCGACGAGTTCGCCCAGCAGGCAAGCGATGTCCTGGTCGCAGCCGAACTTCCTCCCGTTCTCGGTCACAGCGACTGGACCGCCGGCAACGTCCTCGTTCTCGACGGTGTCGTGACGGCCGCCTTCGATTGGGACAGCCTCGTGATCGACAGCGAGGCCGTGCTGGTCGGGCGCACGGCCGGCGGATTCACCGCATCGAGCATCGCCGGGGCGAACGCGCCCACGCCCGACGAGGTGGTGGCCTTCCTGGCGGACTACGAGACCCATCGACCGACGTGCTTCACCGTTGCGGAACGGCATGTTGCCCTCAATGCCGCGTACTGGGTCCTCTCGTACAACGCCCGCTGCATCCTGAGCTTGGTCGGAGCCGACTCACCGCCGCCGACGGGTTCGGCGCTCGCAGCGTTGTCCGATCACCGGGACGACTACCGCAGCCTGACGTGAGCGGACCGGGGAGTCGTGCCAGGAGTTCGCCATGCTGATCAACCCGGATGGGAACGTGGTCACTCTGATCGGCAACTTCCGCGTCCGCTACTGGGCCCGGGCGGCGCTGAGTCCACCGCCCGGCTATTCGCGGACGGTTGTCGACGAGAGCAGGCGACGCGCTCGTCGCCCGAGATCGTTGAGGTCGACGCGGCCGGCGTCGGCGGCGGCCGCGAGCCGAGACGCGAGATCGAGTGCTTCCTCGACCAGGGGTGCGTCCGCAGCCGCATCCTGACCCATGTCCCGCAGGATCGTGCCCTCGGTGCGGGATGCGATCACGGGGTCGCCGATGCCTTCGACCCACACCTGGGTGCGGCGGCCGTCACCACGGTCCTCGCCGACGAGCGGGACCAGCGCGAAGATCCGGTCGGCCCGCGCGAACTTGCCGAAGCCCAACGAGATCATCCGAGATTCTGCAGCCACCACCGGATCATCCCACCGAGTTCGCTCGCCCGGTGCCAGGCGGCGAGGTCAGCTCTCGTGCGCGGTGAGCGGAGACCTGTCGCCGACAAGCCACATATGGCCGAACGGGTCCATGAAGGCGCCCTGGCGATGGGCGCCCCACGGCATCTCGTGGTCGCGGACAGGGTCGAAGTCACCGTCCGCGCCGGCTGACACAGCGCGCGCGACGAAAGCGTCCGGGTCGTCGACGAACACCTCGACCCGCACGCTGGTGATGCCCAGCACCGCTGGGGATTCCCAGCGGTTCTTCGCGGGCTCGCCCACGAAGAACGGCGCTCCGTCGATGGTCAGGCCCACGACCGAACCGAGATTCCACAGCTGGGTGGCACCAGCTGCCTGTTCGTACCACCGCACGGCGGCGGCGGCATCGGGCACGGCGAGCATCAGGGAGATCACCGGGGCGTGGGTGGGAGTGGGTGTTTCCATGCGCGGAGTATCGCCCTTCGCCGACGCGTTCGGGTCGATTCTGCTAGCCGGCCTTCGACATCAGCGGTCTCTCGCGCACCCGTCGGGCCCGGAACGGGAGGAAGACGGTCACCAGCCCCGCGACGACGGCACCCGCCACCTCCTCACCACCAGGTGGGAGCGCGCGTGCGACATCGATCGACCTCCACCGTCGCCGCAGCGGGACGTAGGCGGCCAAGACAACGATGCCGAGGACGGCGGATTCCGCCGCGTTGAACAGGAAGTCGTCGGCATTGTCGGCGGTTATCGCGGTCACGCAGTCGGCCGGCCCCGGTTCGTTCCGCATCCATCGGGCGTAGTCGGCCGCGGTGTAGGAACCGGTCGGGAACGGTGTGGCCAGAGCCTGATCACCCCAGATCGCACGCACGCCCCACCCCATCAGGCCGGCCAGCCCGATGGCGAGACCCGCGACACCGCCGATGAGCAGCACCCCGAGCACCAGGCGCCGCCGTCGCGCGGGCGTGGGCCACAGCCTCGGACGCTGCCGCTCCGTGATTCCGGCGATCGGCCCGATCGACGCAACCGCTGCCGTGCCGGCCGCGGCATCGTCGAGTCCGTCGTGCCGGGCCCGCCGCGCCGCGTCGTAGAGGTGCGCCTCGATCTCGGCGACCGTGTGCCGAACCCGGCGAGGGGAACCCGGCAGGCTGACCAGGAGTTGACCGAGGTAGGCCTCGGTCGCGTCGTTGCTGCCGTCGTCGACGTTCATGCGGGCGCTCCGAGAACGCGGGTGATGAGGGTGGTGAAGGCATGCCAGTCACGGCGATGGCTCGCGAGCATGCGGTGACCTTCGGCCGTCAACGAATAGACTTTGCGCCGCCGCCCTTGGACCTGATGCCAGGCTGCCGTCAACGCGCCGTCGGCCTCGAGTCGATGCAACGCCGGATAGACGGTGCCCTCGGCCAGATCGAGTTCTCCGTTGCTACGTTCACGCAATCGTGTGATCACGTCGTACCCGTGCGCCGGTGAGCCGTCCAGGCAGGCGAGCACGAGCGCGTCCAGATGTCCACGGATCTGATCTCCTCGCATACCTAGACAGACTAGGTATGTTGACGCGGTATGAGAAGCCCTGCGGCAAGATGGCACTGACGTCGGAAAGGCGGAACCGTGCGGGTCCTACTGGCAGATGACGAGGTGGCCCTCGCCGAGACCGTGCGACGCGGCCTCGAGCGCGACGGTTCAGTGGTCGAGGTCGTGCACAACGGTGAGGACGCGGTGTGGGCGGCGAGTGAGTCCGCGTTCGACGTTCTCGTACTCGACATCATGATGCCCAAGGGCAACGGCTATCAGGTGATCCGCGAGTTGCGACGTCGAGGGATCTGGACGCCGGTGCTGATGCTCACCGCGATCGACCAGGACGACAGGCTGGCGACCGCGTTGGACGCCGGTGCGGACGACTACCTGACCAAGCCGTTCAGCTTCGTCGTCCTGCTCGCCCGGCTGCGTGCCCTGGTGAGGCGGGGTGCGCCGGAACGTCCCGCCATCCTGCGGACGGGCGACCTCAGTCTGGATCCGGCATCGCGCGCCGTCAGTCGCGGCGACGAGGCGGTCCGGCTGACTCCTCGCGAGTTCGGCCTTCTGCAGTTCATGATGCGCCACGCCGGCGACGTCGTGTCCAAGTCGGCGATCCTCGACGGCGTGTGGGATGCGGGCTTCGAGGGTGACGACAACGTCGTCGAGGTCTATATCCGCTACCTCAGGAACAAGGTCGATGTTCCGTTCGGTCGTCAATCCCTGCAGACGGTTCGGGGGATGGGCTACCGCCTCGATCCGCAGGGCGGTTGATCAGCGCGATCGGGCGTCGTCCTCGAGCAGGGCATCGCCGGCCGGCCGCCGGCCGGGTTGCGGAAGCCGAACCTCGAAACGCGCGCCACCCAGTGGTGAGTCCAGCACGGCCACGCTGCCGCCTTGCGCGTGCACGAGCCGTTCGACGATGGCCAGCCCGAGCCCGCTCCCTCCGCCGGTGCGTTCGCGGCTGTCGTCGAGCCTGACGAACCGGCCGAACACGTGCTGGCGTTCACTGATCGGGATCCCGGGCCCGTCATCGTCCACCCGGATGACGACGACTCCGTCGCGCGCCACCGCGCTGAGCCCGATCGCGCTCGACGCGGCGCGAACAGCGTTGTCCACCAGGTTCCTGATCGTCTGGGACAGGCAGCCGAGATCAGCCTGAATGCGCAGCGGTGCCAGGTCGGCCGTCACGTTCAACCCACCGGCGCGGCGGACGCGCAGCGCCTCGGCCGCCAGGATGTCGTCGAGGTCGACGTCATCGATGTCGAACCTGAGGCCATGTTCATCCGCACGGGCCAGCAGGAGCAGGTCGTCGACCAGTCGTTGCATGCGCTGCGCCTCCAACAGGACGAGAGGCTGCAACTCCGCCCACGATCGGCCGGCGTCATCGCCCGCGAGTTCGAGTGCGGCCAGGACCGTTGCGAGCGGGCTCCGGAGCTCGTGGCTCGCGTCGCCGACGAACTGGCGTTGCTCGACCTGCGAGGCCTCGAGTCGGCTCAACAGCTGGTTCATCGTGACGGCGAGCCTGGCGATCGCATCGCCGGTCGGCGGGATCGGCACGCGCTGGTCGAGTGCGCTGGCGCTGATGCTGTCGACCTTCGCCCGGAGCTGATCGACCGGAGCCAGGGCTCGCCCGACGAGGATCCAGGTCGCGAAGGCAACGACGACGAGGACCACCGGAAGCCCGACGGCCAGGTAGATCAACACCGATCGCGCGCTGTCGCGCTGGGCGTCGATCGACGTGGCGACGACGACGCGGTAGTGCGTTCCGTCATGGTCGGCGCCGGTGATCACGAAGACGAAGGGGTCGTCGAGGTCGAACAGCTGGGCTCGGGCATCGTTGACACGGGTGAGCTTGCCGGCCGCGGCGTCGGCCGCGGTCATAGGCGTGGGATGGGAGTTCGACGATGTGAGGACGACCCGGCCGGTCTGGTCGAGCACCTGGACGACCTGCGTGCCCCTCGTGTTCACGACCAGGTCGTCGGCCATCGCGTTGACGCCTTGCCGGGTGACCTCGTCGGCCACCTCGTTCACCCGCGTGACGGCAGCGGCGTCCAGCGACGAGAGCAGGGACTGCTGAAGGAGCCCGACGAACAGTGAGGCACCGAGGGAATACGCCAGCGCCACGACAACGGTTGCGGCGACGACTGACCGGGCGCGTACGCCTGCGCGCCGAACGAGGCGACTCAACATGGGACTGACCACGGTATCCGCTGTCGCCCCTACGCAGTGATCGCCGAGCGCTCCTTCCCCCGTCGGGCGATCAGGCCGTGCGCCGGCTGTACGAGCGAATCCGGACGGCAATCGCAGCGCCCACGCTGCCGAGCGAGATCTACATAAGTAGCGGAACGCGCAAGGGGGCGGCGGTGGCGAGTTGGCAGGACTCGTATCTGCTGCGAGCCGAGCCTCAGTCCGACTCCGCCGGTACGCCGATCTCACCGTGGGCGGGCACATCGGAGCCAGCCTGGTTCATGTTGGCGACCAGGCCGATGATCGCGAGGGCGAGGACGAGGCTCACCGGACCCGGCCCGAAGGCCAGCCCACCTCGGGCGTGGGACACGCTCATCCAGTCCGCGAAGGAGGCGCCGAGCGGTCGTGTCAGGACGTAGGCGAACCAGAAGGCGAAGACCGCGTTCATCGCGAACCACTTGTGACCGGCGGCGGGAATCACGATCAGCGCGGCGAACATCACACCGGAGCTGAGATAGCCCAGATGGAGCGTCACCGCGGTCATGTCGCCGGCGGCCGTGCCCAACGCGAACGTCGCCATCACGGCGGCCCAGTAGAACAGCTCGCGCCGGGTGGTGTGGATGCTGTGGATCGACAGCGTGTGTTCGCTCTTGTGCCACAGCACGAACACCGCGGCCAACGCGATCGCGAAGGCGGTCGTCGATACGAGGTACGGGACGCCCAGGCCGACGTGCAGGACGTCTGCCGCCATCGTCCCGAAGACGCCGACCATCGACACCGCGAGCCAGTATCTCCATGGCACATAGCGATCCGAGCGGAACTGCAGGATCAGTGCGGCCACCAGTGCGACGAAGCCGAGCGCGACCGCGAGGACCGGCGGGAGCGTGTGCACGAGGTAGTCCGACGTCGATTCGCCCATGCCTGTCGTCAACGCCTTCGTGATCCAGAAGACCACGGTCACCGCGGGCACCTTGCTCGCCAGCGGCCGCAGCGGCGCGAATGCACCGATGGGCAACAAGCTCCAGCTCACCACTCGACCCGCATCCTGCGCACGCACGTCACCTCTCCGCCGATCGGACACCTCGGAAACTGTGCAACGAGATCGGCGATGCGCCACCTCGCGCTCAGCGGGGTCTCAGTTCCGACAGCAGTCGCCGAGATCGGGCGCCGTCATCGGCAGAGCTGGGCGTCTCAGTCGTGGATCGGCGCGCCGGTCACCTGGTGATCCGCGTGGCCCATGGCTTCTTCCAGCAGATGCCGCACGTGACCACCGCGGATCCGATAGAGGACCCGGCGGCCGGCACGCGTCCCCTCGACGAGGCCGGCAAGCCGCAGCTTCGACAGATGCTGGCTGGCAACGGTGGGACGGCAGCCGGCGGCGGCCGCCAGGGTCGCCACATCGGATTCCTGCTCCCGCAGCGACCAGAGCATCCGCACGCGGGTCGGATCGGCCAGCATCGCGAACGACACCACCGCGGCGTTCACCTGCGCATCGGAGGGCACATCCGGATGCGCCGTCCCGGGGGTGGGCATCGGCTGCTCGACGGGCGTCGCTGACATAGCCCGAACCATAACCGCGACCTTCACACCTTCACAGTTGCGCAGGTGAGACTAGGATCTGCGTGTCTTGTCCTCCGACGGAGCGGTGCACGCGCCATGGGCCACCTGATCGACGACCATCAGCACGCCGAGCACGGCCACGGCCACGGCCATGGCCGTGAGGTCAGTCATGGGCACGGGCACGAGGCCGCCTCGATGTGGGGGCGTGTGCGCCACGCACTGTCCGAGGTCGTCGGCGGCCACTCACACGACACCGTCGACCAGATCGACGAAGCGCTCGAAGCCGACGCCGCCGGGCGACGGGCGCTGGTGATCAGCCTCGTCGGGCTCGGTGTGACGGCCGCGATCCAGGCCGTTGTCGTCATCGTCTCGGGGTCCGTCGCCCTTCTGGGGGACACCCTGCACAACGTCGCCGACGCGCTGACCGCGGTTCCGTTGCTGATCGCGTTCACGCTCGCCCGACGGCCTCCGACGAAGCGCTACACCTACGGCTTCGGCCGGGCCGAGGACATCGGCGGCCTGTTCGTGATCGCCATGATGGCGCTGTCGAGCGTGCTCGCCGCGTACGAGGCGATCAACCGGCTCCTGCACCCGCAGGCGATCTCGCACCTCTGGGCTGTTGCCGGCGCCGCGGTCGTGGGGTTCGTCGGCAACGAGGTGGTGGCGCGGTACCGCATCCGGGTCGGCCGCCAGATCGGCTCGGCAGCGCTGGTCGCCGACGGTCTGCACGCCCGCACCGACGGCTTCACCAGCCTCGCCGTCCTCCTCGGAGCCGGGGGCGCGGCCATCGGCTGGGACTGGGCGGATCCGGTGGTCGGTCTGACCATCACGGTTGCCATCCTCGGTGTGCTGCGCTCGGCGATCCGTCAGGTGGGTGCACGCCTGATGGACGCCGTCGACCCGGACATCGTCGACCGGGCGACCGCCGCGATCGCCACCCTGGACGGCATCAGCGAGATCCGTGATCTGCGCATCCGCTGGATCGGGCACACGCTGCGGGCCGAGGCCGACGTCACCGTCAGCCCGCTGCTCACGGTGGGCGAGGCGCACGACGTCGCCCACCACGCCGAAGCACACCTCGTCGCCGAGGTGCGCAGGCTCAATGCCGCGACCATCCACGTCAGCCCCGTGGCCGCGCACGACCAGTCGGGACCGGGTGGCTGACTCGGCGACGGCCCGATCCGTCCGGTCAGGCCACGTTCGGCAGTTCGCTCAGGCGACCGGGTCGTTCGGGTCGGTGGGACGCGGTTCCATCACCGTCGTCCGGCCGTCGCGCTGAATGACATCGGTCCGTCGACGGGTGGTCATCAGCACGATGGAAATGAGCAGGCCGACGATGCCGACGACCATCAGGACGACGCCGACGGTGTCGAGGCTAATGCCGCTGACCTTCGCCGACACGGCGAACTTAAGGATCGCTCCGACGGCAATCAGGAAAAGGCTGAGTCCAATGCGCATTTCGGCTCCTTTGGTTGGCGTGATCCACGGCCCGACCGGGGCTGGTCGAGACTAGGCCTTTGCCGGGCACCGGACCACGAGCGCGCCCGGGGCCACCGTAACCGAGAGTTCGCGGCGATCGCCGCGGTGCTCGCCGTCGAACTGCGTCGGAGCCTCGACGACACCGGCGGCAATCTGACTGTGGGCGACGACGTCACGCTCGATACCTCTGCGATGCCCGGTCTACCGGCTTCGAGCAGTCGCACACCGCCGTGTCGATCCAGGCAACGCTCACCGTTCCGGTGCGGTCGACGTCGCGCTGACGCGCCCGAGGCCCCCGGGCCGCCTGGTTCTGCAGCGGGTCAGGGTCCTCCGCGCCAGTGGTCGATCCGGTGATGATCGGGACTGAAGCCGTTGCCGACGCCCCAGAGGACCGCCTGGGTGCGGCTGGCGACGTCGATCTTGCGGTAGATGGTGCGGATGTAGGACTTCACCGTGTTGGGGCTGAGGAAGGTCAGCGCGGCGACGTCGGCGTTGCTCTTGCCCTGGGTGATCAGGGCGAGGATCTCGGATTCACGATCGGTGAGCCCTTCGCCGCGTCCGGGCCAGTCGAGACCGCTGGTGATGCGCGCACGGCCCGGTGGCTCGCTCACGACCAGCTCGCCGGCGTGCACGGCTTCGAGTGCGGCGACGAGGTCACGTGCCGGCAGCGTCTTCGACAGGTAGCCGTGAACTCCGAGCCTGCGGGCGCCCTGGACCAGGTCGGGATGGAAGTTCCACGTGTAGACGACGACGCGACGCGCGCGAGGGTTGTCGATCAGGACGCGGATCTGGTCCTGATCGGATTCCGGCTGGGCGAAGGCGTCGTACAAGGCGATGTCGATCGGCTCGCTCAGGGTCGTGTTGGCGTCGATCTCGGCGATGACCACGCGGTCCCGGTACTGCTCGAGGATGTGGGCCACGCCGACGAGGACCACGTCATAGTCATCGACCAAGGCGACGGTGATCGGAGCCTTCCGGGTGGACACAGCGCCGACATTAACCTACCTAGGGGTGTGCCGGACCTCCCCTAGGGGTGATTGAGTCGAGTGAGGTCAGAGACGCTGACCGTCAGCCCCGCAGAGCTGATCCCCCGCACGTCTGCACCAGGAGCAACCACCATGCTGGGACTCATCGTCAGCATCATCGTCGTCGGCCTGATCGCCGGCGCGCTCGCACGTCTGATCGTGCCCGGACGGCAGAACATCTCGATCCCGATGACGATTCTGCTCGGGATCATCGGGTCGTTCGTCGGCGGATTCCTCGGCTACCTGATCTTCGGCAAGGACTCCGGCAGCGGGTACCTCCAGCCCGCCGGGATCATCGGTTCGGTCATCGGCGCGATCATCGTGCTCCTGATCTGGACCCGTGTCGGCAATCGGCGATCGGTAAGCCGATAAGGCCGATCTTCCACCAGGTTTCGGTCGGGTCGCCGCGGGGGAGCGACCCGGCCGAAGCCGTTTCGAGCGCCGAGCAGGCCGGCGGAACGCGAACCGGACGTTCGACGTCTGAACACCCATGGGACCTCGTGCAGCAATGGCGCGTCGATTCGTGCTGGTCGGTCTTGCGATTGCGGTCGTGGCAGTCGCCGCGATCGCTCACTGGACGGGTTCGCGGCCGCGCACCGTTGCCGCCGGCGGATGCCCGGCTGTTCACGGAGGAAGCAACGGGCAGGATGACTACGCCGACTCGTTCCGCTGGAACGGGGTGGACTACTGGAGTCTGGGGGATTCGGCGGAATCGGTCCACCTCGGCACGCAGCTGACAACAGTCGGCTGCAGCATCACCGAACTGACCGAGAAGACCGGGAAGCGTGTCGCGCCCGGCCCCTGGCCGGACCGGACTGCCACCGGTCTCCCCTCGGGTACCGCTGTCTTCACCGTCCGCGGGATGGGCACCGAGTGCAGGCTCGCCGTGCCGGTCGACGGGGTGACGAAGATCTATGTCGCCATCGACCAGCAAACCGGCGAGCCCAGGCCCGGGTGCTGAGGTCAGTGCAGCTTGACCGAGTCGAAGTCTCCGGCGCCGCCGGCGTCGGTAGCGCCGATGACGGTCCAGAGCGCGGTTGAGAGGTCGCTCGGCTTGACCGAGAGGCAGACGTTGCCCGACCTGGTCTGACCGGCCTTGAGGACACCGAGCTTGGCAGCGAAGTCGCTCGGCAGCTTGCCGCAGTTGTCGTAGTAACCCGAGGTGTCGGAAGCGATGAGCAGAGCCGTCTGGTCCCGCGGATCGAGCGCCTTCTTGCGGTTCTTCGTCAGGGTGAGCTTGGCCATCATGTAGCTGTAGCCCTTCTTCGGGGCCGGGCCGCCGAGCTTGGCGGCCTTGATCGTCGACCACGCGTTGGTGTTCAAGACGCCGAAGTTGAACGTCCAGTCACCGCTGGCGAAGGTGTGGTTGACGATGAACGGGTCCTTGGGGTTACCCGAGCCGGGCCACGCCTTGACGGTGAGTTTCGCGGTCTTCGACATGACGCTGCCGGTCTTGTTGGTGACAACGACCCGGTAGCTGGCGCCGTTGAGGCTCGCAGTGACCCTGAGCTGGTAGGACGACGTCGTCGCCTTCGAGATCGGGGTCCGCGTCGACTTCTTGAGCGTCTGCCACCGGTAGCTCGTCGCGCCGGTGGCCTTCACTGTGAACGTGGCGGTCTTGGTGCTGTACCTGGTGATCGATGTGGGCTGCTTGGTGATCGTCGGCTGGGCCGCGGCAGCCTTGCCGATGGTGGTGAGCGACGAGGTGGTCGGCGCGGCGTTGGCCGGCAGCAGCCCGAGGGAGGCGGCGAGCGCGAATCCTCCGACGGCGGCGAGGGCCCGCGACGAAGTGCTGGCAGCCGATGGCCTTCGCGAGCTCACGCGCGGAATGGAAGGCCGGGGGTGGTCCGCATCCGGCGACGACTGCCGCGACCGACGCTACGACGACCCGGCCCCGCGCCGAGCCCATGCGTGCCGCCATCCGTCCGCCCCTTGCGCCCGTCGCGTTCAAGCGCGATCCTCCTCCTGACGGGGTCCTCGACGAGGAGGCGCCATGTTGTCAGGCTCAGTTGTCACAACGATTCTTCAGGTGACCGACGCAGACGCGTCGGTCGAGTTCTACCGGGACCGGCTCGGGCTCGACTACAAGGGCCGCAACACCGAAGGCCAGGAGATGTTCGGGCTGGCCGGAGGGTCGTCGATCGCCCTGATGCCCGGTCCGGACGCGACGCCGACCGGTCGCACCGAGCTGTCGTTCGAGGTTCCCGACATCACCTCCGAGATCCGTGATCTCGAGGGCCGAGGAGTGACCTTCGCCGACTACGACCTGCCCGACCTCACCACGGTCGACCACGTCTGTGTTCTCGGGTCCGAGAAGGCGGCCTGGTTCCACGACCCCGCGGGGAATGTGCTGTGCCTGCACGAGGTGATCCCGAAGTAGCGGGCACTGGTCGTCGGCGGTACGGGCGGCCGGTCGAAAGACCCGGCGGCGCGGCCTGGACCTGAGATCAGGTAGTGGTTTGACTGTCGTGGGGATAGGCGCCGGCGGCGAGTGGGGTCGAGTGACGTCGCCAGACCCGCCAGCCCTGGTCGGTGCGGAGCCAGGTGTCGGTCAGGACGAACAAGCCATTGCGTGGTGTGCCGAACACGGTGGCGGTCATGTCGACAAGGTGCAGGTGGCTGGCGACGTCACCCTCGACGTCCCACATCGATTGCTGGACGTCCCATCGCGCGATCACATAGTCGGGCAGGGTTTCCAGCCACTCCACTCGTCTCACGACCGACCTGCGCGGATACACCAGGGTCAGTGCGTAGTCGTCGTGGACGAAACCGGCCGCTGTCTCGACGTCGCGCGCCAGGAGTGCGGTCAGCCACCGCGTGTCGGCGTCTTGGGGGTCGTTGACGGTCATAGCGAATTGACTCACCCGGAAGCTCGTAGGGCAAGACGCGTCACCACAACGAGGTGATCCCGATGTAGCCGCCACCGGTAGTCGGCCGGACCCGTACCGCGGCAAACGAGCCGACGGCGGTGGCCCGGCAACCCAAGAACGGCCTTCCCCCGAAGGAGAGGGCTGATTGGTCGGGGTGACAGGATTTGAACCTGCGACCTCTTCGTCCCGAACCACGAGCGAGGACGTCGCCAACGGGCGTTGAGCAGGTGAGAGCAGCATCGGGCGACCCTAGGTATTGCCGAAGAGTGGCCCCGCTGCTGTACTTCGCTGCTGTACTGCTGAGACAGATTGCACCTCGCTGCAGGCGGTCGCGGAGGCTGTGCAGTGGCTGCACCGAGAGGGTGACCTCGACCTTGGATCGAACGAGCTCGTCTTCTGAGAGTTCCTCGCGCGAGAGTGCGAATCCCGGCCGGGCTCCGAGCGCAGACAGGTGTCTTGTCTTGGTGAGTTGTCTTTGTGTGCTGTCCTAGAAGCCTTGGGCCAGGCGGTAGTACGCCTGGTTCCAGCGCAGCTCCTGGAGGAACCGGCGGGGGCGGGTGTCGGCGTCGATCAGGACCAGCTCCGTGTGCGTCATCTCAGCGAAGTCCCACAGGTGCTCGGAGCTCAGGGCCGTCGACAGGACCGTGTGATGCGGTCCGCCGGCGGTCAGCCAGGCCTCCGTGGAGGTGCGCAGGTCGGGGGTCGGCTTCCATACGGCGCGGGCGACGGGCAGGTTCGGCAGCGGATGATCGGGTTCAACCACCTCGACCTCGTTGGCCACGAACCGGAAGCGCTCGCCCATGTCGGCGATGCCCAGGATCACGGCGCCCCCCGGGCTCGCGTCGAAGACGAGACGTACCGGGTCCTCACGTCCGCCGATGCCCAACGGATGGATCTCCAGTGTCGGCTTCCCGGCGGCGATAGAGGGGCAGACCTCGAGCATGTGAGCGCCCAGGATCCGTTCGTGGCCCGGAGCCAGGTGGTAGGTGTAGTCCTCCATGAAGGAGGTGCCCCCGGGGAGCCCGTCGGCCATCACCTTCAACGTGCGGAGCATGACCGAGGTCTTCCAGTCGCCCTCAGCGCCGAAGCCGTAACCGTCAGCCATCAGACGCTGGACCGCAAGGCCGGGCAGCTGCCGGAGCCCGCCAAGATCCTCGAAGTTCGTGGTGAACGCGGTGAACCCGCCAGCGGCCAGGAAGGATCTCAGGCCGAGCTCGATGCGGGCGCCGTAGCGCAGCGACTTGTGACGCTCGCCGCCGGAGCGCAGCTCGGCGGACACGGCATACAGGTCCTCGTACTGCGTGACCAGCGAGTCGATCTCGGCATCGGGGACGGCGTCGACGGACTCGACCAGGTCGTTGACCCCATAGGTGTTGACCGAGACGCCGAATCGCAGCTCGGCCTCGATCTTGTCGCCCTCGGTCACGGCGACATTGCGCATGTTGTCGCCGAACCTGGCCAGCTTCATCGTGCGCAGCGCCGTCGTGGCAGCGGCCGCGCGGGCCCAGGTCCCCACGCGATCGGAGACGCTCGGGTCGCTCACGTGACCGGTGACGGTCTTGCGGGTCACGCCGATGCGGGTCTGGATGTAGCCGAACTCCCGGTCCCCGTGAGCGGCCTGGTTGAGGTTCATGAAGTCCATGTCGATCTCGCCCCACGGCAGGTCGACGTTGGCCTGGGTATGCAGGTGAAGCAACGGCTTTCGCAGCGCGTCCAGTCCCGAGATCCACATCTTGGCTGGCGAGAACGTGTGCATCCAGGCG
>DAIQRJ010000009.1:0-117419 GCA_036786375.1 Actinopolymorphaceae bacterium | reverse complement strand
GCTGACCGGCCTCGTCGACCACAAGCACGTCGATCGCACCGGCCATCCCGGGACGCGCGAACTGCCACGACGTGCCCGCGACGATATCGACAGCCCCCGCGGCGAGCGCGGCCTCGACATCCGCGGCGGTGCCCGTCGCGGTCACACCGTCGCCGAACGAGCGCTCGTGATCACCGGCTTTCTGCATGATCCGCACCGGCTGCTTCAGTTCCGTCGACGCAGTGCAGACCGCGTCCAGCAGGTTGGTGATCACCTTGTGGCTCGACGCCGTCACGCCCACGGTCTTCCCCGCCGCCACGAGCTTCAGGATCATCCGCGCGCCGGCCCAGGTCTTGCCCGTCCCGGGCGGGCCTTGAACCGGCAGCACGCTGCGGTCAAGTTCGTCGGCGAGCCGGCTCAGCGCCTCCTCGGCCGGCTCGCCGGCTGCCCGCAGCGGCCCGACATTGCTCGCGACCCGCGGATGCCGTCGCAGGAGCAGATCACGCGCAGCCCGCCACTCCGGCTCCGGGCTGTCGATGTCGTGGTCGAGGACCCACTGGCCGAGATCGCGGAGCCGGGCCCGTTGGTCGGTGTCCTGAATCGGAGCCGGGGGCACGAGGGATGTGCAGTCGGGCCGGCCGCGCTTCGTGGCCAGCCGGAGCTCGAGCCAGCCGTCTTCGGCGTCGATCGCAACGACGGTTCCCGCGCCCTTCGCGGTCGCCGGATCGATGCCGACTGCTCCGATGCTGATCTTCGTGTCCTGCGGCGGGAATCTCATCCGCCAGACCGTCGATAGCTTCGCTGTCCGAACAGCCACCGGGTCGGAGAGCTCCCCGACCGAGGCCGCATCGAGCATGAGTTCCTCGTCGCTCATCTCGAGCCGTGAGAAGTACTCCCACCACTCGGGCAACGACTCACGGCGGTGCCAATCGAGCAGGCCGGCAAGCAGCCAGCGCGCCTGCTGGGCTTCGTCTCGGCCCTCCTCCGGAACACCGTCGACCAGCCGCGCGGCAATGCGGTCGACCTCGGTCGCCACCTCGGCGGCGGCGTCGGATCCGAGCCCGTCGTTGTGCGCCGGCCGGACGTAGGAGTCGTCGCCGTCACCTTCGATGCGGAGCTTCTCCAGCCAGTCCCGCAGCGCCTCCGTCGACCGGCAGTCGTCCTCGTTGTAGGAGGCGATGTCGACGAGCAAGGCCTGATCACCACTTGCCATCCAGCGCTCGAAGGCGACCACGCTGCCCAACGCGTCGCTGACGCCTTCGTGGGCGCGGACCTGACCCCAGTAGAAGGCCTCGAGCTTCTTGATCGAGTACGACTCCTTGCTGATCCGGATGCCTTGGCGGACGACGGTGTAGAGGTCGACGAGACGTTGCCCGCGGAGCAGCCGATCGATCTCGGCGCCGCGGGTGTCGTAGCGGCCCGACAGCGATTTCAGCCGGGACGGTTCGTAGGGCGCGTAGTGGTAGACGTGCATGTCCGGGTCGCCAGCCCAGGCGTCGATCAGGTGGTCGACGAGGTCCTCGAACGCCTTCTTCTCGTCCGTCTCGGTCAACGCCCAATAGGCCTTGAACGTGTCGTGATCGACGACGCCGAACAGGTACTCGAGCCCGTTGTCTCCGAGGAAGGGATCGCCTTCCATGTCGAAGAACACGTCGCCTGTCGAGGGTTCCGGCAGGAGGGCGAGCCCGCGTCCTTCCTCCGGCGCAAGGAGTTCGTACGTTGGTTCGTTGGTGTCGCGTTCGACGAGCTGCAGTCGTGCTTGGGATGCCAGCCGTTCGCGGGCGGGTTTGCCGATGGTTTGGGGGAGGTCGTCCGGCGCGATCCCGCCCAGTTCCCGGACCGTCCCGATCCCGGCTCCTCGGAGCGTCTCCGCGTGCGCGCCGTTCATGAACGCGACGAGGGAAAGGTCGTCCTCACGTCGCCACTGTGCTTGGCAACGTGGTTGCCAGCGGCACTGGTCGCATTGGGGGACCGGGCGGGGATGCGGATCGTCGCCGGCGTCGATGAACTCGAGGAGTTGATCGCGAACCAGGCGGGCGTAATCGACGCAGTCGGCGAAGGCGTAGGTATGTTCGATGCGGTCGCCCGTGACGACGATCAACTGTTCGGGTTCGATGCCCTGCAGGTCGCTGAGACGGTCGGCGTAGGTGGCCATCTGGAGGAGGGCGGGGACCTTCATGCGGCGGGCGAGCTTGGTGTCGGCGACGTCGTAGGACCAGGCCCAGCGGCCGGGTCGGTCGTCACGGCGGAGGAGGAAGTCGGCGTGGCCGCGCCACTTCCCGTCGAAGAAGGTGGCTTGGTAGACGACGTCCGCTCCTGCTGACATGGCGGCTTCGGTGGCGAGTTCGGCCGCGTCGAGGCTGGCGGCGTCGGAGCCGAGCTGCGGTATCTCGACGACCGACAGGCCGCGGTCGCGCAGGATCTGGAGGTAGGCGGCCTCGTGCTCGACGCCGCGGGTGAAGAGCGCTTCGAGGGTCTCGCTGATGCCCGAGCCGGGCTTGGCGAGCTGGCCACGAGCGACGGTTAGGTCGAGGTACGTGGCATGACGGCACCCCAGGTACTTCGTGAGGTCGGTCGGACTCACGAACAGCAGCTCATCGGACTCGTACACAGCTCACCTCCCCCGGGTCACAAGGAGTGTGCACCGAAGCACCGACACTCGCTGGACGCCCCCAGACGGTGACCGAGCGCATCACCGACGCTGTTGCTCGATCAGCTCACTGACGGATCCCGACGCGGCAACTGGCTGCTCCGATGGGCGCTTACGCTTCGACGCCGGTCTCACCCGCCCAGCTGCGACGAGCCGCTGCAGCTTGGTCGGACCGGGGTGATGTTCATCCATGCCGTCATTCTCGCCGTCGCGTGTCACTTCGCGCCGTTCAATCCGCTGCGAAGTGCGCTGACGCGCTCGAGGTCGTAGGCGAAGCTGCCACCGACATCCCGAGCGAGCCGTTCGAGGATCGCGTCATCCTCGACTGTTGCCCGCAGTGTCTGGAGAGAGTCCCCGCTGATGAGTCCCGCCATGTGACGACCCAACCGCTCAGCTCCTGCGAGTGCGGTATCCCAATGGTGTGCCGCGAGCAGATCCGCGCTGTCTTCGTACAGCTCGTCCACGAACGGATCTTCGCTGTACCAGTTGATGATTGTGCCGAGATCGATCGCGTCGCGTCGGTCCACGTCGTGCCTATCACGCCACGCCATGAGTTTGAGGACGGCCTGCGCCGCGACCGATGGCACACGTACGAGCACGTTACCGGGCAGGCTCGCCACTTCAGCGCTATCAAATGCTTCCTGCAGTCCGAGCACGTTCATCCGATAGTCGTTCGGCCACATGATCGTCTGGTCGACCGCCTCGATTCTGCCGTACGGCACGACGTCGACCTCGTGGCCCAGCACCAGAAACGTGTGTTGGTGCGAGCGTCGGCGTTCAAGCCGAGACGCGAGACGCTCGAACTCTTGCCAGGACCCAATGGCGATTGCGACGTCGACGTCGATCTGTCGCTCGATCCGGGGATCGGCCGGAAAGCCCGATCGACATGATGTTTCGTGCCGTTGCGCCGATGACAAGGAACTCGATTCCCAGCTCCCGAGCGGTGACGTCGAGCTCGGCCAGAATGTTCGCAGCAGGGATCAGCTCAGGGCTGGTCGAGGCGCTTAAGTCGATCATCACTCTCCCGTAGTCGATCGGCTTGCTCACGCTGCCGCGGGTCACCCGATGCGAGCAGGTCCGCGTAGATCAATGTCGTAGGCACCAGTTCGGTTTCATGCGCCGGCTCCTCCCAGAAGCGACGCCGGATCTCGACATTACCGTCGCCTTTCGCTGCTCTGAGGCGGTGTCGAGCGAGGATCTCGTCAGGCACGGACTCGACGTACAGCGAGACGCCTGCCGGACGGAGATGGGCGTCGAGCAGACTTGCGGCTGCCTCACCACCGATCTGGACACCGTGCTCGAGCAGGTCGGCTCCGGCGGCCCTCCACCACTCCGACTTGCCGGCGTGCAGGCTGATCAGGGCAAGCTTCGGTGCCAGCGTGATCGTGTAAGCCTCAGCCCATCGACTCAGCAGCTCACCGGTCCGGGTCAGCCGTCGGCCGGTGCAACTCTCGTATAAGTACCCGGCAGACGACAGATCCTCGACGACCAGCTGCGCGGTCCCAAGCGACACTCGGCTCATCTTGGCGATGGCGCGAAGAGGCTGATCGGCGAGCTCGGGCCAACTCAGCAGCACGAAGAGCACCTGCAGGCCGGCTCGGCTGAACGCACGCGGAGCACGCGATGAGACCACGACGTTCGGCCCGGGTCGTGTGGATCTGCCGCGGATGTCGATCAGGAGGTTGTCCCACTCCAGCCGGATGTTGCCCGCGGAATCGACCCAGTCGATGCCCAACTCCTTCAGGACATCCGCTGAGGCCTTGCCGATGTGCGAGGCGACGAGAAGCAACGGGTGATCGGTGGCACGGCGTAGCGCGGTCGCGGTCTCGGGGCTGACTCGGCTTCGGAAGGCGACTTCGTACACGCGGTCGCCGCGGGATGCGGCGTCGACTCGCGCGATCACATCCGGCTGCTGGCCGAGATGCCCCTGCGGGGTGTCATCGAGCACGTCGATCGAGAGCCCGTGCTCTGCCAAAGTCGACAGCGCGGTGTGGTAGATCTTAGGCACGTTCAATAACCCACTGCGTTCATTCCAAATGAACATGCGTTAATAATGAACACAGTCGACTCCCTGCGCAAGCCAGGACCTGTCTTGGAGGCAGGGTTCGTCGACGGTGCGCCATCCTTGGCGCATGGAGAAGCCATCGGCCGAGGGCGCTGCGTTCATCCGCAGCCGTGCCATCGGCGACACGAGCCCGAACACCACGGTGCGTGTCGCTGATGCGAGTGGTGCTGAGACGGCTGCCGATCCTCGCCTTCGTGCCCAGCGCGACGGGCTGACGGGTGAGCGGCTGTCGCAGTTCGTCTCGTACGTGCCAGGCGAGGGTTCTGCTCGACGACTGAAGTCTCGTCCGTCGAAGCACGCGTCCTCGACTCGCTCGACGAGGATGCACTCGTCGAAAGCCTGGTAGATCTGGTCCGGATTCCGAGTGTGACCGGGACGGCAGCCGAGTCGGACCTCCAGCACCGGCAGGCAGCCGAGCTCGCCCGCTACGGCTTCGACGTCGACACCTGGGCGTTCGATCTCGAAGCCCTGCACGCGAATCCGTCGTTCCCCGGTACCGAGGCGGACCGCACCGAGGGGTACGGCGTCGTCGCAATGCTGGCCGGCGAGGCCGGAACCACCTCACCGGCACTTGTCCTGCAAGGCCACGTGGACGTCGTCCCCACCGGCGAGCTCGGCAAGTGGGTCGACCGTGACCCGTTCAGTGCCCTTGTTTCCAAGAGCATTCTGCATGGTCGCGGAGCGTGCGACATGAAGGCCGGCCTCGCCGCGAACATGGCTGTCGCCCGCACTCTGCGCGCCTCGGGGCTCACCTTGGAGCGACCGTTCGCCGTGCACACGGTCGTCAGCGAGGAGGACGGCGGACTCGGCGCCTTCGCCACCATGCTGCGTGGCCACACCGGCGACGCCGCCGTCATCACCGAACCGACCAGCGGCCGGATCGTCACCGCCAACGCAGGCGCTCTCACCTTCGCGCTGACGGTTCCCGGACGTGCCGCCCACGGCAGCATGCGGCTCGAAGGCGTGAACGCGTTGGATGCCTTCCTGCCGATCTACCGGCGTCTCCGCGAACTCGAGACCGAGCGCAATGCTCACCCGGACCCGCTGTTTCGCGATCTGCCGCTTCCATATCCGATCTCGGTCGGACGTGTCACCGCAGGGAATTGGGCGAGCAGCGTCCCGGACATCCTCGTGGCAGAAGGACGATTGGGCGTGCAGCTGGGGGAAGACCCGGCAGCGGCGCGAGCCGCATTCGAAGCCGCCATCGCTGATGTGAGCTCGACCGATCCGTGGCTTCGGGACAACCCCGCGGTCGTGACGTGGCCCGGCGGTCAGTTCGCCAGCGGACGCCTCCGTGACGATCACCCGTTCATCGACGAGGTCGCGACGTCCATCACCGATCTGTCCGGCGGCCGGAGCCCGACCAGGTCAGCGGCACCGTACGGCAGCGACCTGCGTCTGTACGCGGGGATCGGCGGAATCCCCTGCCTGCATTACGGTCCGGGCGACGTGCGGTTCGCGCATGCCCCGCGCGAACAGGTCGAGTTGGCGGAGGTCATCCGCGTCACGAGGGCACTCTTACTCCTCGCGGTGCGACGCTGCGGAGGTCACTTCTGATGGTCGTTCCGACGCTGGATGCCGGTCAGCGCGCTAGATCGTGACGCCGAACTCGGTGAGGCGGTGTCGAGCGGTATCGAGTTCCTCGTCGGTGAACAGCGGCGCGAACTCCTCCTGAAGAACGAGTGCCTCGACTGTGAGATCGAGACGTCCCCTCTTCCACAAGGTCGTGAAGCCTTCGGAGGTCCCCGTGTTGTGCAGCAACGTCCGCGCAGTCTCCAGCCCACCGTTGTCGGCGAGCATGCGCAGGAAGTAGGCGGCGTTGTAACCGGCCTCGCGTTTGGCGCGCGAATAGACGCCGCGCATGGCTCGCTCGAAGGTCAGAGCGCGATCCGCCGATTCGTCGTCCACTGCACCAACATGAGGCATCGCCCACGTGGAGGAACTCGGCGGCGAGCGTTCCCACGTCGGGATGTCGCCGGGCTGCCGAGGTATGGCAAATCCACCTCCCTGAGCCCAAGGGCTAAACCAGGTGGATTCGACATCACTCGGCTAACCACCTCGCCGAGAGTGCGTGAATCAACCTCATCAGGGCCGGGAAGGTTGAATTGCGCACTCCGCCCGCGGGGACCCCTCGAGGTCCGCTGAGATCGCCGGGCGCCAGCGAGGACATGCGGGCAATCAGCACGTACGTGTGGCTAAGCCATGGATGGCACCCCGATTAGCTGAGTATGCGACCTAAACCGCATGATCGTGCGGATAATGCCGGGACATCCCACGAATCGTGACTAGACTCGCTCTAACCGCGCGTTCGTGCGGATCAGGAGGGTTGGCGAGCGATGTCGACGACTGACACGAAAGTCCCAGGCGACACCCTGGCTGGTGCCGTGCGCGTGCGCCGTCGGCAGCTGCGCCTCCGTCAGGCCGAGCTCGCGGATCTGGCTGGGGTGTCCGAGCGGTTCGTGTACGCGCTCGAGCACGGAAAAGGATCGGTGCAACTCGACAAGGTCATCGCAGTTCTGGCAGCGCTCGGCCTGCACCTCGAACTCCACCGCGGCGCGGCAGAGCGCATCGAGGCGACCGCGGAGCTACGGGACCGGTGATCTCATGACGGAACCGAACCTCGATGACCTCGAGCAACTGCGCAACGTCGAACAGGCCGATGTCTATAAATCCGGCGAGCGCACCGGAACGCTGACTCGTACCGATCACGGCGTGGAGTTCCGCTATCTCCCCGGCTGGATCTCAGCGGGCAACCCGCCGGTGGCAACAACGCTTGCGGTGACGAGTGACCCGATCCTGCGGCCGGGAGGGGCGTTGCCCGCGTACTTCACCGGGCTGCTACCAGAAGGCCGTCGCCTCGGCGCACTCCGGCGCGCGGTGAAGACCTCGGCGGACGATGAGCTCACGCTTCTGCTTGCGGTTGGTGCGGATGCGATCGGTGACGTGCAGGTGACTCCGGCTGGTGTTGCGCCCACCGAGGTCCCGGCACGGGTCGCGCTGGAACAGATCGGGGACACCAGGTTCGCCGACCTGCTGGTCGAACTCGGTATCCGAGCGCAACGGTCGGCGCTGCCCGGCGCGCAGGACAAGACGAGCGCCGCCATGATCAACGTGCCGATCGCGCGTGCGGGTGAGCGCCACATCCTGAAGCTGGACCCGACCGAGTACCCGCATCTGGTGGAGAACGAGGCATTCTTCCTCGAGGCGGCGCGCAGGTCGGGGCTCACCGTCCCTCCGAGTGAGCTTGTGTTCGACGCCGATCGCCGTCCATGCCTGCTCGTCCGCCGGTTCGACCGTACGACGGTCGACGGTGGGCTGCACCTTCTGGCCGTCGAGGACGGTTGTCAGGTGCAGAACCGTCCGCCGGCTGACAAGTACCTTGTCGGCACCGATCACACTTTCGCCGCGCTTGCGGCGGTGTGCGACGCGGCGACGCTCGCTGCGCGCGACCTGATCCGACAACTCGCCTTCGCCTATCTCACCGGCAACGGTGATGCGCACGCGAAGAACTTCTCTGTACTGCAAGGCGTG
Organism: Actinopolymorphaceae bacterium; assembly: GCA_036786375.1. Lineage (GTDB taxonomy): Bacteria > Actinomycetota > Actinomycetes > Propionibacteriales > DAIQRJ01 > DAIQRJ01. Next base: position 109,194 of record DAIQRJ010000009.1, on the reverse strand, counting down.
GACGGCGAACGGCGGGTCTCGCCGGTTTACGACGTCCCGAGCTCGTATCCGTATGGCGACACGACGATGGCGCTGTCGATCGGCGGCCGGTCGGGAGGCGACTTCGGTTCCGACGACTTCGTGGGGCTCGGTAACCGGCTCGGCGTTCCCGAGCGGGCAGTTCGACGCGTGCTCTCCGATCTTGTGGACCGCGTCGATTCGTGGTTGGTCGATCTGGCAGGGCTGCCGTTCGACTCCGGCAAGATCACCAAGCTCCGCCGAGTCGTCGGATACCGACGGCGCCGGTTGACGCCCTCGGGCACCTGATGATCGATCGGTGCCGACTCGATGCTCGCGGCGTCAATCTGTTCTTTCTTCAGCGCGGTCCCGAGCTACCGGATCCGACCTCGATCCTGCGCGGGAGCGGCAAGGTCGTCCGCAACATCGCCCTGAGTTCGCCCGACGACCTCGACAGGCACGAGTCAGCTCACTCATCGATGCCGCGTTCGAGCTCGCCGCCGTACCGATGGGTGCATCCGACGGACGGGAGCTGATCATCAAGTCGGTGTCGGCCAAGCAACGCCTGCGTCGCTGACCGCCCAGCTTCAGCTGGTGGGACGCAGTGGAGGTACCGGCTGCAGGATCCTGCGTCGCTCGGGCGAGACGCGGGCCAGCAATTCGTCGGAGTACTGGTAACCGTGGCGGGTGGAGGCCCACAGCGGCCCGTAGCGGTAGATGACCACGCGCCGTTCGCCGGGATTGATGCGTGAGCTCGCACCGTGCGAGAGCCCGTCGCAGAAGAGCAATGCATCGCCCTTGCGTAGATGCGCCTCGACAACGCCTTCCATCGCATCCATTGGGCCGTCCTTGTAGCGCGCGAAGTCGGGATGCTCGAGTCGCGACTTGTGACTACCCGGGATGATCATCGTGGCGCCGTCACCCGGACCGATGTCGGTGAGCGCCATCAGGATGTTGACCTGACCGCAGCGCCACACTCCGTCCAGGTAGCGGTACTGGCCACGCATCGCGCCGCGGTAGCCACCGGAGTGGACACCGAAGTGCCCGCCGGAGCGGCGGATCGAGGCGAAACACTCGTCGATGAACAGACCCTCGACGTAAGAGTTGGACTCGCCGGCATACCGCCGGACATGGCTGATCCACGACGGATGGTCGATGAGCCGTTCGAACGGCTCGCCGCCTTCCACGATGTTCTGGAACTCCAGCCCCTTGGCTTCACTGTCGTAGTCGGAGCGCTGGACGTTTCCCCACCATCCTCGCGGCTCGATCGGCGGCACGCCGTTCAGGGCTGAGTTGAGGTCGTCGACGAGGCCCGGCTCAAGAGCCTGCTCGAGCACGAGATAGCCACGGAGGTCGAAGAGGTAATCCTCGAGCGGACTCGGAACTCTGGTTGAGAGGCCGCTTTCGGAAGCCGTCAGCTGCGCCATAGCAGGACGTTATCGGAGCCGACCGGCGTCAGTGAGGATCGGACGTCACTATGGCCGGTCCCGGCGACCGCCCGTCAACTCCAGTGAATCGTCGCGCCCAGGATGTCGCCTGCGCCGTCCGCGCGGATCTTCCGATAGAGCGCGGGCGCGTCCGCCGCATCGATTCGATGAGTGATCGTCTCTTCCCACGACAGCCATCCGTGTGCCAGCGAGATCATCACGGCCTCCTCGAACGGCCGGCCCCCGTCGCCGCACGGGAACACCATCCGGATGCGGCGAACGTGGGCGTGCAGGAACTCGAAGGAGATCTGCCCTTTGCCGTAGTTGCCCTGCCAGACAAAGCATCCGCGTTCACGGCACAGATCGATCGCCGGGTCGATCATCGACGGATGGCCGGTCGCCTCGAACACGAAGTCCGCACCCGCCTCACCGACAAGGTGCCGTACCTCCGCACCGACGTCAGTGGTCGATGCGTTGATGACGTGCCCCGCACCGAGCCGGCGCGCCACCTCGAGTGGTTGTTGGCGCAGGTCTACCGAGATGACCTTCGCTCCGCGTGCCGACGCGGCCGCGACGACGGACAGCCCGACCATCCCGGCACCGATGACCACCACACTCGCGCCGACGTTCACGTCGGCCATGTCCACGCCCAACAGCCCAACCGCGGGAATGACGAACATGCTCGCGACATCGTCGGGAACCCCGTCGGGCACGAGGGCGCCGCCCATCCCTGGGCCGAGTGGGTCGACGACGGCCACCGATGCGTGCACGCCGGAGGCACAGGTGATCTGCTCGTCACCTTCGCGCGTGCGGAGGTCGTTGTTGCACCCGTAGTAGAGGCGATCGCCGATGCCGAACCCGGCGACGTCCGAGCCGACCTTTTCGATGATGCCGACACCCATGTAGCCGGTGGTGATCGGGAACGGGCCGTAGTCGAGCTTGCCGGTCAGCGCCGCGAACTCGGTGCCGATGCTGACACCCGACCAGGTGGTCCGCACGCCGACATCCGTCGGGCCGATCGGCGCCGTGACGATCTCCTCCAGGGCGAACCGGCCGCCTTCCCGGCCCACCAGCGCCACTCCGCTCATGCGCGGTCGAGCGTCGTTTTCGCTCACTACGGTTCACCTCTGCGATCGATCGTTCGCCCGGCGGAGATTTCCTGTCAAGCACGTGCGCAGGCCGAGACCGGTCGAGGCGAGCCGTCAACTCAGCAGCGCGGCGATCTCTGCTGCGCTGAACCCGGCGCGCTTGATCTCGGTGCCTTCCATCACGCTGGTGAACAGTTTCGCCTTGTTGGCTTTGAGTTCCATGACTTTGGTCTCGATGGTGCCGGTGGCGACGAACCGGTAGACCATCACCGTCTTGGTCTGTCCGATCCGGTGGGTGCGGTCGACGGCCTGGACTTCGGTGGCGGGGTTCCACCACGGGTCGAGCAGGATGCAGTAGTCGGCTTCGGTGAGGTTGAGCCCGAAGCCACCGGCCTTGAGGCTGATCAGGAACACCGGCGCGGTCCCGGATTTGAAGCGGGACAGGACGTCGGCCCGCCGCCTGGTGGCTCCGTCGAGGTAGCAGTAGTCGACGTCGGTGGCGTCGAGCCGGGCACGCGCGCGGGCGAGGAAGCCGGTGAACTGGGAGAACACCAGTACCCGGTGCCCGCCCGAGACGATCTCGTCGACGTGCTCCATCAGCGCGTCGAGTTTCGCCGAGCCGACGGTCGCGTACTTCTCGTCCACGAGTGCGGGGTCGAGGCTGAGTTGGCGTAGCAGGGTGAGTGATTTGAGGATCTCGATGCGGTTCCGGTCGACGTCGCCGAGCAGGCCGAGGACTTTCTGGCGTTCCCGTTGGAGATGGGTCTGGTAGATCTGGCGGTGTCGTGGGCTGAGTTCGAGTTCGACCACCTGCTCGAGCTTCGGCGGCAGCTCGGGTGCGACCTGCTCCTTCGTGCGTCGCAGCATCAACGGCCCGATCCGCCGGCGCAGTTGCGCCAGCAGGACCGCGTCGCCGCCGCGTTCGATCGGGGTCCGGTAGTAGTCGGTGAACCGTTGCGGGCTCGCCAGCAACCCGGGCGCGACGATCGACAGCAGCGCCCACAGCTCCATCAGGTTGTTCTCCATCGGCGTTCCGGTCACCGCCAGCTTGAACGGAACCGGCAGCTTCTTCGCGCATCCATATGCCTTGGCACTGTGGTTCTTCACGAACTGCGCTTCGTCGAGAACGAGTCCCGACCACGACACCGCCTCGTACTCGTCGTAGTCGAGGCGGAACAATGCATACGACGTGATCACCACATCCGCGTCGGCGATCACCGAGGCCAATGGTTTCCCTCGGCGGCCGGTCGTCTCCTGGATCGTCGCGACCTTCAGCCCGGGTGTGAACTTCGCGCATTCGCTTGCCCAGTTGGGGATGACGCTGGTCGGCGCGACGACGAGGAACGGCGCAGCGCCCGCCTCGTGGGCGTGGCAGATCAGCGCGAGGGTCTGGATCGTCTTGCCCAGCCCCATGTCGTCGGCCAGGACTGCGCCGAGCCCGTGGTCGTAGCGGAACCGCAGCCAGTCGTAGCCGGCCTGCTGGTAAGGACGCAGGCTCGCGGTCAACGTGGACGGTGGCGGCTCGGACGGTGCGTCGTCGTCGACGAGGCCGGCGACCATCCGTTGCCACTGCGCAGCCTGGGTGCTCACCACGCCGAGGCGGTTGAGCTCGTCGAACAAGCTGGCCTGGATCGGGTGGATCCGCAGCGGACCGTCGGGGCGGTCCTGCAGCGCGCGGGCCTCGGCAATCAGTGCGGCGAGCTGGGTGAACACCGGCTGGTCGAGCGGGAAGTAGACACCACTCGGGAGGATCAGCGTGTCCTGGCCCTGGGCGAGCGCGACGAACAGCTCGTCGAACGGGACCTGGTGCCCGTCGACGGTGACCGTGACATCGAGGTCGAGCCAGTCGTTGCCCGAACTGGACTGATCGGCGGTGACACTCACGACCGGTTCGGCGGCCGCCGCGCGGTAGTCGGGCAGGTCGTCTGCGTCGATCTCGACCTGGTCGATCTCGCGCAGCGCCGGGAGGACATCGCGCCCGAAGGTGATGGTGTCGGCCTGCCCGAGCGTCGCGGAGGCAGCCAGTTGGGACCCGGCCGTGGTGACCGTCCACATCGCGGCGACCGTCGGCGACTCCTCGACTTGACGCAGGACCGTCGCCTCGGCCGCGTCGTCTCGGAAGGACGTGTCCCCGCTGGTGGGGTGTAGCGGTTCGAACCGGCGCGCGTCGCCGGCCCGGTAGGCCCACTGCCAGGTCAGGCGAATCAGCTGCGCTGAGGTCGTCCGGAGCGTCAGTAGCAGGATCGGTGGCTCCGGCTCCGGCAGCTTCACCGAGTCGTCGGACGAGGAGACGGCAACAGTTCGACGGAGCCGTGGATAGAACTCGTCGAGGAACCTGTCCTCGGCCGCCGGCGGGATGCGCAGCACACCGCGGGATGCGGCGGCCTGTTGCGGTGGAGTCAACGGCGGATCGAACGGGGCGAGCAGGAGCGACTCGGAGCCGTCCGTCCGGACCAGCGACGCGACTCCGTGAGCGGGCTCGCCGATCAGCGTGCCGAGTGTCGGGTCGAGCAGTGCCTCGCCGATGGTGATCCGGGGATCGAGGCGGAGGTCGCGTCCGTCTCTCGTCGCGTCGAGGCGGAGGGTCGCGGGCTCGACCGAGATGCGCACCGGCCGGCGCTCCTTGCTCGTGTCGACCATCGGAAGTCCGGCCGCCTGCGCCTCGGCGAGCACCGCCCAGACCCGGCGGCTGATCTCGTCGAGGTAGATCCAGCCGTCGTTGCGGCCGTAGTAGTAGTTGGCGGAGTCGGCGCTGCGCAGCTGGGCGATCTCGTCGACGAGTTGCCCGTGCGCGGACCGGGTGGCCTGGTGGTAGTGCAGCGTGCTCCAGCTGATGCCGGTCTTCACCCACCCGCCCCTCGCGCCCGCGACCACCGGCCGCAGAGCGACGCGGGCCAGCCGGGTGCTCCAGGTGCGGTTGCGAAGATTCCTCAGGCCCGCTTCGGTGATCAGCTCAAACTGCAGGCCGATCGGCCGTTCCAGCGAGGTCGAGTGGTCGGTGCCGAGGATGGCGTTGAGGGTCCTCTCCCAGCTGTTCTCGTCCTTCTCCCGCTCCTTGGCCGCGGCGCCGACGATGGCGAGGGCGACAGCGGCGACGTGCTTGCAGTTCGTGCGCATCGGGCAGGTGCAGACGCCGGAAACATTGGTGAGCCGTCCGCTTGCATCGCGGCGGACGTCGACCATCGTCGAGTAGGCCTGGGGCGCGTTGCCCTGCACGCGGGCGATCACGCGACGGCCGTCGCCGCTCGGTGTCATCTCGCGGACGGCGCCGGAGTTCGCATAGCGGACACCGCGAGAGAAGGTTTCGGCGCCGAGCGCCCACCGGATGGTGTCGTTCTCGCTCATCCGCGCGACGCCCTCCATCCCTCCGGTTCCAGACAGGTCAAACCTAGCGATGCCCACCGACAGGCGCGTGCGAGGCTCGACCGTGTGATGACGGACGGGCCAATTCTCACGCCTGGAGAACACGATGCGTAGCGCCACGATCAGCGTCCGGACCGGTCCCCGCGAGGCGGTGCACGACCTGACCCGGGAGTGCGCGAGCTTCGTGGTCGACGAGGGTGACGGTCTGCTGCACGTCAGCTCATGCCGTCGCCCGTGCGGCGACGATGCGGAGAGCGGATGCCAACGGACGCGGCCCGGCACGGCTGGGCAGGGGGCACCTATCGGGCGTTCCGGGTCGAGCATCCACCGCAGATGGACGGCCGCCTCGACAAACCCGTGTGCCAGGCAGCTCCACGGACGCAGCGCTTCGTCGATATCGGGCTCAGAGATCGCTCGCATTCTCCAGGTGCACGAACTGGACCGGGACGTTGTCGAGCAGTGTGATGTCGGTGCAGATGGAGACCGCGTCCTCCCAGTCGACCTCGACCACGAACGTGACCCCGTTGTTGGGGTCCGACGGCGGGCCGTGCGGAGCGATGTTGTCGACTCGGATCGTGGCGTCGCCGACGAAGCGGGTGTAGTCGTGGTCCCGCGGGTCGTGGTTGCCGTCGGTGTGCCATTCGCAGGCGGAGATCAGCACGGTGGACGTGCGGTTGATGTCGGGCCAGTTGAAGTTCGGCGGGGTGCGGCCGCGCATGTGGCCCCAGTAGACACGGACAGTTTGCGGCATCGCGGCAGCTCCTGGGTCGGGCAGACTCGGTACGGCGAAGGGTCGGCGCGACGGTTCCTGATACCTGGGTGCCGGTGGCAGGCATCGGCGAGTCGATCCGCTGAAATACCCACACTCGATGTGGTCGTCGCTCGGCGCCCACGCTCAACCCACCCTCCGAGCCGTCATCGAGTGTGGGTTTTTCAGCGGATCTGCCGGGCGACAGGTCCGGCGTGAGGTCGCGGAGGCTCGCACACCGGCCACGGGTGAGACGGCTCGCGCCGAGATCCTCGACGCCGTCCCCACCGCGGACGTCACGGTCGAACAGCTCGACCTCGCTGACTTCGGCTCCGTCCACGCGTTCGCCGACCGGCTCACCGCCCAGACGCAGACGCTCGAGCTGCTGCTCAACAACGCCGGCGTGATGGCCGTCCCGACCCGGATGCTCACGGTCGACGGCTTCGAGCTGCAGTTCGCCACGAACTACCTCGGCCCGTTTGCTCTCACCAACCGGCTGCTGCCGCTGCTGCTCGCCACCCCGAACGCGAGGCCGGCGCGGACGACGGGCTCGAAGAGGCGGTCAGACGGATCGTCGACCCGGCCGGATCGCACGAACGTACGTAGCCGACTACTCACCGACGTCGAGGCACCCGTCACGGGTGACGAACTCGCGGCGCGTGCCCGAAAAGGCCGACGACCACGCGTCACCGCGACAGGAGTCGGTCCGAAAGCTATCCTTGCGCCCCGCCACGTCTCACACTGTCGGTAACCACAGTCTCAGAGACGTCGGGGAGGTTTGCTCATGGCCGGCTCGATGCGGCCGCTTGCCTCGGCGAAGATGCGCATCCCGACCATCCGCGGACTCACCCGAGAGCGCGTGCTGCTCACCCTCGACCGGATCTGGGACCACCGACTCGGCCTGGTCCTGGCTCCGCCCGGCGCTGGCAAGACGACTGCGCTCGCGCAGTACGCCGGCAGCGTCGACATCCCGGTCGCCTGGTATCGCGCCGAGGCGACCGACGGCGACGCCGGCGTGATGATCGCCTACCTGGCACGGGCGCTCGGTGACGTGCTGAACCAGCCGACCGCGGGCCAGACCGACGTCGAGAGCCTCGCCGACGCGCTGGAGGGATCGGCGGCCACCACCGTCCTGCTCGTGATCGACGACCTGCACATGCTCGAGGGCACCGAGGCCGAGGGCGAGCTCGAGCGGCTGATCGAACTCGCCCCGCCGTGCCTGCACATCCTGGCGGCGTCGCGGCGCGCACCCGCCTTCAACCTGTCGCGGCTCCGGGTGGCCGGTGACCTGCTCGAAGTCGACGCCGGCGATCTGCGGTTCCGGTCGTGGGAGGTCGAGCAGCTCTTCGGCTCCGTCTACGGCGAGCCGCTGCCACCGGAGGAGCTGGCGCAGCTGTCCCGTCGCACCGAGGGGTGGGCGGCCGGCCTGCAGCTGTTCCACCTCGCCACCGTCGGCAAGCCGGTCGCCGAACGCCGCCGTGCCGTGTCGTCGCTGGTGAGCGGGTCGCGGCTGGTCCGTGCGTACCTCGCCCGCAACGTGCTCGAGGACATGCCGCCGGACCTGCGGACCTTCCTCACCGAGACGTCCGTCCTCGGCCGGTTGAGCCCCGAGCTGTGCGACCGGCTCCGTGACACCACCGGCAGCCTGGAGCTGCTCGACGAGGTAGCCCGACGGCAGTTCTTCCTGATGCCGTTGGACGAACCCGATGCCTACCGTGTCCACGAGGTACTCCGCTCCCACCTCGAGGCGCTGCTCCTGGGCGCGGTCGGGCCGGCCGAAGCGCTCCGGCGGTACGCCCGGGCGGGTCAGCTGCTGGAGGACGCGGGCGCGGTGCCGGAGGCGTTGCTCGCCTACAGCCGGGCCGGTCGCAGCGCCGACGCCAGCCGGCTGCTCGGCGACCGCGGCGCCCGGCTCGGCGCCGAACCCGGCAACTGGCTGGAGATGCTCCCGGCCGAGATGGCCGACCACGATCCGTGGCTCGTCCTCGCCCGTGCCCGGCATGCCGAGGCCGACGGCCGATTGGCGACGGCGATCAACGCCTACCAGCGCGCCGAGGACCAGTTCGGAGCGCTGCCGGCCGCCGACGTCGCCCGCCGGGCCCGGCACGTCGCGGCGATGTGGGAATGGACGATGCCGGTGCCGACGGCGCACTGGTCCGCGCCCCTGCGGACGGCGCTGCGTCGCAACCCGCTGGCCGCGATGCCGGTGGCCGGCACCTCGGACATGCCGGAGGACAGGCTCGTACGGGCGCTGATCCAGCTCCTGTACGGGCAGCTCCCGGCCGCACGGCGAGCGCTGTCGGAACTGATGGCCCACCCCGGAGCGGAAGCGCCCGTGCAGGGCGCGGCCACCCTGGCGACCGCCGTGAGCGTGCTGCTCGAGGGCGGCGGGCAGGCCACCGCTCCGTTGTTGCTCTCGGCACGACAGGCCGAGGACGGCGGGCTGACCTGGCTCGGCCGCCAGCTCCGTGCCGTCGCCGCCGCCGGCGCGCAGCCGGTGATGCGCGCGGAGCTCGCGGCCATCGGCTCGGCCTGCGACGCGGTCGGTGACACCTGGGGGTCGGCGTTGGTCGCGCTGCTGCACGGCGTCGCGGAACTCCGGGACGGGATCGACCCGCGGCCGGTCGCGGCGGTTGCCGAGCGTCGCCTGCACGGCCTCGGCGCCGGCGTCCTCGAGGCGGTGGCGATCGGGATCGGTGCGGTCGGAGCCGCCCGGTTCGACGACCGCGCGAGCGACCTTCCGGCCCGCGCACGCGCGACCGGACGCAGCACCGGGTCGCGGTGGGCACAGCTGCTCGGCGCCCTCGCGCTCGGGTCGAGCCCCGAAGCCCGCGGGTTGGCCGACGAGTGCGGGGTGTCGATCGACGCCGTGCGCTCGGCGTTGCTGGAGGCCGGCACTGCCACCACGACCGACGGGGGCTTCGGCTCCGACGCCGATTCGGCCGCCGACAGGGCGGTCGTCACGACCCCTGTCGTTCCAACTCCCGACGCCGTCACGGGACTGGGACGACCGGCCATCCGCTGCCTCGGCGGCTTCGCGCTCGACGGCCCGGCCGGTGAAGTGGACCTGACCGGGCTCAAGCCGCGGCCGCAGGAACTGCTGCGCGCGCTGGCCGCCGCGGCCGGCCGGCCGGTGCCGCGCGAGGTGCTGATCGCCGCGCTGTGGCCGAACGCCGATGCCGACGGCGGCCTGCACAACCTGCATGTCGCCGTCTCGTCGCTGCGCCGGTTCCTGGCCGAGGCGGTCGGAGACCCGCTCGTCGTCCGCGCCGGCCCGTCCTACCGGATCGCCGCCCCCGAGTGCGTGACCGTCGATGTGCTGGTCTTCACCGAGCGGCTCGCGGCCGCCCGGCGCAGCCACGACCCGGCCGTCCGGCGCATCGAACTGGAGGCCGCGCTCGCCGTCTACACCGGCGATCTGCTGCCCGATGACGCCGCCGCCGAGTGGGTCACCGAGCGCCGGGAGTCGTCGCGCGCGGAGCTCGTGGACGCCGCGGTCGCGCTCGCCGACCTGCTGCTGGCGACCGGGCTGCCGCGCGACGCCAGCCAGGCATGCCAGGCCGGACTTCGGGTGGACCGCTATCGCGACGACCTGTGGCGGCTGCTGATCGAGTCGCTGGCGCGCAGCGACGACCTGGCCGCGAGCGCACGCGCCGAGCTCCGCTACCGCGCGATGCTGGCCGAGCTCGGGGTTGCGGTTCCTGTCGCGACGCCGGTCACGACCCAGGCGTCGGGGACGGCGGCGGCGCCACGCTGAAGAACGCCACGTCGGCGATCGAGGTCCGCAGGTACATGTTGTTCGAGCCGTGCGGGCGGTCGTAGACGCTGTTCACCGACAGCTCGACCCACTTCCCGGCATGGGGCGAGTCGATCACCACGGACTGGACCGTCCCGAGCTCGTCCTTGAGCTGGACGGTCTGCTCACGCCCGTCGGGGAACGTCAGCGTGATGTCCTTCGCGCTGGGCCGGTCGATGAAGCCCTTGCCCGCGGCGCCGTTGATGATGTCGATCCTTTCGACCGTCTGCGACTTGCTGAACCCGAATCGCACCGACGGGTTCTTGTCCCGGTAGCTGGCGGACCAGAACGTCGAGGCCTGGCCGTCGAGGAGCGTCTTCGGCGGCCGGGGAACGCCGTTGTAGGTGGCGAAACTGCTCACCTTGTCGATGGACACGACGCCCGCGGGGACCGGTGTCACGACCACCGTCGGTGTCGGGGTGGCGCCGCCGCCGGCCGTCGGGTTGTCCTTGCGATGGGTCACGTAGAAGTACCCGCCGACGACCACGACGACCGCCACGACCGCGAGGACGACGAGAGCCACCAGGATTGCGCGACCGCCACCACCTCCGGTCGCAGGTCGTTCACCGGCCTTGAGCACGCCGCCGGGCGGGACGGTCCCGCCCGGCCGGGCGAGCACCGCGCCGTCGTGCCGGCAGAAGTTCCGGGTCGGCTCGTTGCCCCATCCACAGACCGGGCAGATGATGTCGCCCGGCCGGATCGGCGGGATGCCACTGGCCTGCGCGGTCGGTGCCGGCGTCGGCTGGGGCACCGGCGTGCCGGGCTGACGTGCGGGCGCAGACAAGTCCGGAGTGGCGACCGGCCGCACCATCGGACGGGCCGCGCCGGTGTTCGTCGTCGGGCGTGCCGGTGGCCCGATCAACGGCGGCCCGACGGCCGGCGCCGCTGTGGTGGGTCGCGTGGTCGATGCCGGCTGCGTGGGTGCCGTGGCGACGGGCTGGGTGCCGGGGACCGTCGGAACCTGCTGGGTGGCCTGCGGGTCGCCGTCGAACTCGAGGAACGCGCCGCACCCCGGCTTCTGGCACCAGGCGGTGCCGTCGGGGTTGCTGTGCCCACAGTTACGGCAGACGATCATGCGGCGGTCACCTCCAGCGTGTGCGGCACGTGCGCGGGTTTCGCCTGGCTGACGAGCGTGTCGATCCGGTTGACGTCCACCGAGGTCGGGTCGGCGACGCGGACCCGGACGGTCAGCGCGGGCGCATCGCTGCCCGGCAGTGCTCCACCCGGCACCGGGGACCAGGCCACCCCACCGTTGTCGACGACCTCGGCGGCGCCGCCGGTGAACAGGCTGATCTGCGCCTCGAGCCCTTTGAGCGTCCCGCGCCGTCGGTGCAACGACGACGCCTGCGCCACCGCAGCCCGTCGCCGTCCGTCCGGCCAGTTCTCGTCCACCGTTGCTCCTACCCAGGTCGCGAGCCACTCGACGAAGTCCGCCGGTGCGATGGCGGGATCGAGATAGTGCTCGAGATTGTCCAGGGTGCACAGGATCGGCGCCAGTACATCGTCGAACGCAGCGGTCAGTCGCTGGGTGAAGTCGTCCTCGACGTACATGGCGGGCAGCGCCGCACCGAGTGGGTGCGGTGAGATCAGGCCGGGGATCGTCGCGCGCATGCTCACCTCAGCCGCCCTGTACCAGGACCTGGTGCTCGTAGGAGAAGACCAGCGCGTGCTCGTCGAGCACCAGCCGCTGGGTCTGCTCGCCACGTCGCCCGGTCAGCGGATCGGCCGGGAACAGGCGGGCCTCGTCGACCAGTTCGACACCCTCCAGCCGTTGCAGCACCGCGTACACCTCGCCCACGTTGACCGGCCGGCCGAACGGCCAGCCGGTCCCGTCCGGCCCGCCGCGGAGTGGGTGGAAGTAGCGGTAGAGCGCGAGCACGGCGTCGTCGTGCAGCCGGTCGATGCTCGCCCGCGGCCGTGCGCGGATCCGGACCGCCAGGGTGACGCCCTGATAGACGGGCGGCTCGACGGTAACCCGGGCGCCGATCACCCGGCGCTCGTCGAGGTAGCTCGCGATCGCCGCCAGCGTCTGGTCGGCCGGCACCAGCTGCTCGAACGCGAGTCGGCCCTCGGCGTCGTCCTCCGCGGCGGGGACCACCAGCAGCCGCACCCCGGTGGAGTCGGTCCCGGCCGGCACGCATCGCACCCGGCCGACCTCTGGCGCGGCCTGGCGGGCCAGCTGCTCGTAGTCCTCCGACGTCACCGCGCGGTCGCGGGTGCGCAGGAGGAGCGGCCCGCGGAGTTTGGCCGATTCGACGTCCTCGCCGTCGACGCCGCCGGCCGCGGGCCGCCGGTTGTCGACGCCGGTGATGTAGGGGATCGACGTCTTCAGGACGCTGATCGCGTGCCGGGCGACGTTGCCGCGCCGCCCGCCGCCGGTCCGGTAGGTCGGCAGCCGCAGGACCGCGCCCTTCGGCGGGACTGCGCCGTACTGCCGCAACGACCCGTCGGGCTCCCGGACGGCCGGGCCGAGCATCACCTCGCCGGTCGTCTCGTCGATGGTGAAGACGTGGTCGTTCGGGCCGCAGTCGGCGAACGCGTCCCGCTCCTGCCATTGCTGCCAGCCGTCGTCCGCGGCGACCTCGAGCACCAGCGGACCGTCGGGTTGCACGACCGGGCCGTGCATCAGCGGGAACCGCTGCCCCGGCGCGCCGCTGGACGTGCCGAGTTCCTCGCCGGTCACGACCTCGGCGTTCACCGCCGACGTCGTCCCGCCGATCGTGTGTGCGCGGAGGTCCTTGATGCGCGGCGGCGCGCTGTACGTGGGCTGGTCGGCGAATGCGGTGACGACCCGGCAGCGGAGCCAGCCGGCCCGCCGCTCGCCCTGGTTCGACGCGGTGTGCCCGGCCGGGACGTGCAGTTCGATGCTGCCGGCGCGGTTCAGCCCGCCGGTCTCGTCGAGGTCGACCTCGCAGCTCTCCCAGGCGCGCCCGGTCCAGGCTTCCCAGGCCAACGGCGGGCGGAGCGGGTCGACGCCGCGACCCTCGATGTCGCAGTCGAACCGGAGCACGACCAGGCACCTGGGCACCGCGGTGGACAGGCCGACGAGGAGCGCGTCGTCGGGCTGCGGCGGGCTCGAGAACGCCTCGAACGGCTGCCGGGTGGAGAAGCTGCCGGTCTTGTCGACCGCGGCCTGCCCGGCAGGCTGGACCGCCAGTGCCGCCCCCGAGCACGGCACGATCGACAGCGGGTCGACGGTGCTGAACACGACCGGCTCGCCACCGGTGCTGCTCTGGCGCATCGTCGCGACCTGCGTGCCCGGCGGCACCGCCACCGGCTGGGCCTGCGGCGCGGACAGCCGCAGCGTCACGTCGACCCGCGCCGCCGTCGGCGGGAACAGCGTGACCCCGAGAAGATCCAGGTAGGACAGGAAGATCCGGTCCGGCACCTGGTTCAGCCGGTAGAGCAGCAGGTCGGTCATGTAGGCGAACGTCTCGATCAACGTGACGCCGGGGTCGGAGACGTTGTGGTCGGTCCACTCCGGACAACGCTGCTGGACAAGGCGTTTCGCGTCGTCGACCAGACCCTGGAAGCGGCGGTCGTCGAGGTTGGGCGCGGGCAGACCCATGGCTCATCCCTCCCCGTCGGCGGGGATCACGTAGAACGGGAACACGAGGTTGCGCGGGTCGTTGTCGCCGCGGACCGTGTAGTTGATGTCGATGTAGAGCGTGGCCTGGCTGTTCTCGTCGTAGTTCACGTCGACGCTCGTCACGTCGATCCTCGGTTCCCAGCGGATCAGCGATGCCTGCACCTCGTAGGAGACCTGCCCGGCCGTGGTCGCGTCGAGGGAGTCGAAGACGTGGTCGTGCATGCCGCAGCCGAAGTCCGGCCGCATCGGCCGTTCGCCGAAGGCGGTGCCGAGGATCAGCCGGATGCTCTCCTCGATCTCGGTGTCGGAGCGGACGAGCCCGATGCCGCCGGTGGAGTCGACGCGCAGCGGGAACGCCCAGCCGACGCCGATCGATTCGACCGCCATGTCGCTCAGCCGATCAGCACGGTCGCGGCCGTGCCGGCCAGGGTGCCGGGCAGGCCGGCACAGATGGTGACGCTCGATGCCGTCGTCGCGGCGGGCTTGCCCTCGATCAGGACGGTGGCCGATCCGCCGACCACCTGCCCGAGCTGCATCGGCGGGGCCATGAACGGGTCGGCCGGGTGCAGGCCGACGTGCGGCGGGGTGTTCATGCCCGAACAACCGACCGTCGCGGCCGGCTTGCCGGCGATGAGCGTGCGGGTGGCGAGGCCGACGGTCAGCGGCGCGCTGAACGGGAACGGCGGCCCGGGTTGCGGGATTCCGCTGGCCGGGTTGGGAATCAGGTGCATCGTGCAGATGCCGGTGATCTGGTCACCTGCCACCGCTGCCGGGGTACCCATCTGCTGTCTCGTCTCTCGTCTCTGGTCGGTGCGTCAGTTGAGCTTGATCGGCGTGCCGCTGACCTCGACCGGGCCGGAGCCGCTGATCGAGACCTGCGCGCCGGACAGGGCGAGTTTCGCCTGTGCCTGCAGGGTGAGGTTGCCGCCGGCTTTGATGAGGATGTCGCCGTCGCCGTCGATCTCGACCTTGCCGTTGCTGGAGATCCTGATCGTCGACATGCCACCGTTGAGCGAGAGCCGCAGCTTCGAGTCACCAGTCAGGATGGCGACGCCGTTGTCGGCGTCGTCGTCGAAGAACAGCAGCGAATTGCCCTTCTTGGACACGAATCCACGCCTGGTGACCGCTCCGCTGGACGCGTCCACGAGACCGTCGCCGAGCTTCGGCCGGTCGACGCCGTTGTGCAGCCCGCCGAGGACATAGGGCCGTCGTAGGTCGCCCTGCTCGAACGTCACGAGCACCTCGTCGTTGACCTCCGGCAGCCAGATGCCGCCACGGTTGGCACCCGCGCCGATGGACACCACCCGGACCCAGTCGCTGACGTAGGTGTCGGAGAGCCAAGGGAACTTGACCTTCACCCGGCCCATGTCGTCGGGATCGTGCACGTCGGTCACCTGCGCCGGCGCGACGCCGGGCAGCGTGCCCGGATTGCCGCTCGCGCTGCGGCCGCCGTTGACCAGGCCGAGCAGCGAGCGTTGCTGACGGCCGCTGACGGTGATGGCGGTCGTGTAGCCGGTGACGGAGTCGTAGAGGTGCCGCACGGCGCTCAGCGTGTACTTGCCGTCGAACGGTGCGCCGACCAGAGCAAGGCTGATCGCGCTGCCTGCCTTGAGTGCGGGGTTTCCGCGGGCCACCCCCTCGAACTCCGCGAACGCGCCGCCGATCTGCTCGGCCACCGCCTTCGCGGCCGTGTCCACCTCGGCCTGCGTGCGGTACGGCACGTCCACACCGATGTAGGGCGGCGCCGCGAACTTCGTCGCCACGTCCTTCGGCGTCAGGCTGAGCTCGGCACTGCCGGCGGCGGCCGCGGCCACACCGACGACGGACCGCTTCTGGGCGACGTCCCAGCCGCGGACCTGGACCTGATTGACCTGCTCGGCGGCGGTGACGACGGCGCGGAAGCTCAGCAGGTTCGTGCCGAGCGAGAGCTGCAGCGGGTTGCTCGTCGTCAGCGTCCCGGCAGCCGGGCCTCCATCGGCCGGGACCGGCTTGCGGAAGCTCAGCTTCCCCTCCGCGACCGCGACCTCGTAGCCGACCTCGCGGGCGAGTCCCCAGAGGAAGTCCCAGTCGGCCTGATTGCCCTGTGCCACATGGGGATGGGTCGTCGGCGTGGTGTCGATGACGCCGGGCGTCAAACCGGCCAGCTGGGCGACCCGCTTCGCCACGTCGGCGTAGGTGACATCGGTGTAGGTCTCGGTCCGGCGTCCGCGCAGAAGCCGGTGCGACTGGTCGTAGCCGCGGACGATCGTGTAGGTGCCACCCGGGTCGTGCTCGGCCTCGAGTGCGGTCACTTCGCCGCTCAGCAGGGGTTTCCCGGTATCGGCCTCGCTGGTGACGGAGATCTTCACCTTCGCGCCGATGGTGAACTTCCCGTCGGCGAGGACCGATCGGGCCGGGTCCCGGAACGTCAGCGAGAAGGCGTCCGGGAGCGCGACGGAGCAGTCGACGACAGCGATCACCATCGCCTTCGCCACCTCGGCGGGAAGGGCCTGACCCTCCACCGTGACGAGGAAGTTGTTACTCGCCTGCTGCTGCTCGGCCATCGTCTACGTCCTCATCCCCGGGTTACGGGATAGGCCGTGACGGGATCGGCTGTCGCGGGCTCGGCGGACGCCGGGATGACGAGGCTGCGGCCCGGGCGCAACCGCATCGGATCCTCGATCCGGTTCGCCTCGGCGATCACCCGCCAGCGGGTCGGGTCGCCGTACTCGGTGTAGGCCAGCGACGCGAGGCTGTCACCGGCGACGACGGTGTGACTGCGGGTCGCCTCCAGCGCGCCGGAGGTCGGGTTCTGGTTGCCCGGCCCGTTCGGGACCTCCTCGAGAGTGACCTGGCACGCCGCGCGGATCGGCTTGCCGTCCGGGCGGAACATCGTGAACTTCGCGCTGACGGTTTTGAGGTAGGCGTTGAAGTACACCGCCGGTCCCCAGACGAACTGCACGAACGGCGGCAGCGGCTTCTGCTTCGGGATCGAGCCGGGAAGGGGCACCAGGCAGGCCATCAGCGTCTCGACGTCCTTGGCGACGTCCTTCCCGGAGCCGATCGAGGCGTCCATGAACAGCTCGAGAGTCAGCGTCCGCCCTTGTGCACCGACGAATTCGGGCATCGCCGTCTGGGTCGCGCCCTTCGCTGGGGTGCGTTTCCACTCGGCCGACTTGGCGATCGTGTACTCCTTCGGGTTGAACCCGAACTCGAGCTCGCGGCTCCCGTTGACCGACGTCCGTCCGCCCGGACCCTTCTTCGACGACTCGAGGAACACGATGCGGGCCTTCTCCAGCTTGGCCGCCATCGCTCAGCCCGCCAGGAATCCGTGATGGGCGAGCTCGAGCGTCTCGGTGGCCACCTTGGCGGAGTCGACCGACATCGACGGGCCCTGCCAGCGCACCGGCAGGACGCCGGTCAGGCTCCACTGCCAGACCTCCTGGCTGTCGATCGTCATCGCGACGATGCGGGCCGTCGTCCGCTCCGGAGTGCCGGACATCTTCGCGAACCAGGCGGCGACTTTCGCCGTGTCGGCATTGACCGGACGGGTGAGTTTCACGTTGGTGTACTTCATCCGGCCGGGGAGCTGGTGGACGAAGGCGTTGTTGCCGCCTTCCTCACGCTGCTCCATCACCACCTCGACGCCGATTCCCTCGCAGGCGGTGAACGTCCCGAGCGGGCACGCGTCGATCTCGACCTTGAAGCACACACTGACCGCCGGATCGGCGTTGGGATCGGCCATCTCTCATCCTTCCGATGGGCAGTGCATGCAGTGCATCAGGGGAGTGGTCATCGGCGGAGATCGGTGAGTGAACCGATGCGTTCGCGGTCGAGCCGGAGCTCGGCGGCGAGCCGTCCGCGCAGTCGGTCGTAAAGCTTGCGGGCAAGGTCGTCGAGATCCGGACCGGCCGCGGCCGCTCCCCCCGCGGGCGACGGTGCGGCTGGTGCCGCCGCGTCGGCTGCGGTCGTGGCGCTCGCCACCGGGTTGGTGGCTGCGGGTGCGGTATCGCTGGGCGCGACGGCGACGGCGTCGGCTTCTCGCGACACAATCGGGACCTGCTCTGGGACAGACGCCAACGCGGGGGCGGCCGAGGATGCCTCGCCGAGGCCGAGTCGCGAGACAGCCACCGCTGTCGTCTGGCTCCGAGCCGTCGATCCGGTCCAGGTCGGCCAGGCTGAGATCGGAGTCGTCAAGCTGGTAACTGAAGCCAGGGCGGGCATCGACCCGGGCGCGGCGGTCGGACGTGACGACGGCGCGGACGATCCGGGGGAGGGCAGCGAAGCGATCGAAGCGGAATCGACCGGGGTCAAGCTGTCCAGCCGCACACCGGATCCGTCGCCGGCAGCAGGGCCGCTCGTACCGACGCTCAGCCGTTGGAGCGCGGGCGCTTGCGGCGCGGGTGATCCACCGGTCGGTGACGAGGCGAACGGCAACGCTCCGTCCGGGCCGGTCGGGGACGCGAACGGACGCAGGGGAGCCTCGCCGACGAGCGAGCGGCGCTGGACGGATGCAGATGCCGGTTCACGCCAGGATCCACCGAGGGCCGGCAGCACGAGGCGTTGCGGGCTTGACGATTCTGCCGACGACTGCCCGACATCGGCGGAACCGGACGGTTGCAGCGGTAAGGCCGATGAGGCGGAGGAGGCGGCTGACTCCGTAGCGCCAGGGTCGGCCGCGCTACCCGGCAGGTCGAACGCACCGATCGGGACGGACCCCAACGTCGGCGCCACCAACGGCATCGCCACCAACGGCATCGCCACCGGCGTCGGTTCGCCAGCGGATTCGCTGTGCGCCGGTGCGGCGTCCGGCGCCGAATCGGCAGCCGGCATGGAGATCGGGAGCCCGGGGGGCGGCGAAGCAGGTGTCGGCGCCGGCGTCGGTGCCACGATCGGGCCCGATGTGCTGCGCTGGATCGGAACCTGGGCGGCGGATGCCGGCCGCGTCGGCATCTCGCGCAGTGGCGCGCCGATGCCACCGGGCCGGGTCCGCCAGGCGGTCGGCGCCGGTGACGACACCGCCGGTGTCGCGCTCGATGGTGTCGAGTCGACCTGCCCGGCCGCCGTCGGCATCGTCATCGGACCTGTGTCGGTATCGAGGCTGGTGTCGAAAGCCGGGCGTTCGCCCAACGTGGGCAGCGAATCCGGCGTCGACACTTCCGGTACCGGCATCGACTGGCCATCCGCGACGGCGTCGTCGCGGGCTCCGAGGAGCGGCGCGGTGTCGATGGCCGAGTCGGCTTGAGCGCGCTGGACGTCCGGAGCTGCAGCGTCGGTCTCGGCGGGCGGCAGGGATTCGGTGCGCAGCTCCATGACGGGGTGCTCGACGGCCGGTGCGGAGAGCAGTGCCGGCCGGGGCGAACCGGCCGACTGCGGTGCCGACGCGGAGGTCACGACGCGTTGAAGCGCCGGAGCCCGGGAGGGCGCGGGCTGGCGCAGCGGCATGTCCGCGGTCGGCGCGTACGGCCGTGGCCGGGCCAGGTCGGCGCTGCCGGCCGGTCCCTCCGTGGACACGAGATGCTCGAGCGGGGCAAGGAATGTCAGCGAGTGCCACGACTGCAGACCCGCCTCGAACACGCCGGGCTCGAGCACGACGGGCTGCTCGGCGACGACACGCTGGATCGGCGGGAGCCCCGCCCAGTGCGCCGGCCGCGTCGGAGCGTCCAGCGGTGCCGGAGCCGGAGGTGGCGCCGCCACCGGTGCCGCGGCTCGCCGCCAGGGCAGCCACATGCGGCTCACCGGCCTTTGCCGGAGAGCCGCTGGTTGATGTGGGCCACTTCGTCGACGAAACGCCTGCGTTCGGGATGCTCGAGGTCGAGGAGATCGTCAAGCGGCCAGTGCAGGTGGTAAGCCACGTAGGCGATCTCCTCATAGAGCGCGTCCGGGGCGTACGTCACGATTCCCCCAGGCGGCTGCCCGCGAGGTCGACGGCGAACGAGTGACGGCACTCGGGACAGCGGACGGATGCCCGCGTCGTGCCCTCGGTGTTGACCCGGCGGTAGAGGTCCTGCAGGAAGGCCAGATCGCTGGCGAACAAGGCTTCGATGGTCCCGACGTGGATGTCGTCGATCGAGCCGAGCCGGGTGACCACGCGGGCCAGCAGGACGACGGTCAGGTACGCCGGGTTCTCCCGCACCCGGTCGTCGCGCAACGGCACGAGCTCGTCGCGGGCGGTGGCGAGCCGCATGACGCCCGAGCGGTGCACGGTTCCGGCGTCGTCGACGTAGCCGCGGGGGAGCTCGAAGCTGAACGACGTACGGAGTGGATCGGCTCCCGCCGACAGTCCGTGCGACGCGTGGGCGGCGGGATCGGCCGTCGCCGTCTCGCGACGCATCATGCAACCTCGAGATGCTCGTAGGTGACCACGAGCTTCTCGGTGAGCACGCTGGTGTCGCCGGCCTTCAGCGATCCGATCTCGAGGCTCTTGGGCCAGGCGTTGGTCAGCTTGTAGCGCTTGAGCGGCTTGCCCTCGAAGTCGTAGACGATGATGGCCCCACCCTTGCGGACGGCCGCCATCTTGCCGAACTGGGAGTCCTTCACCCACTTCTCGAAGCTCTGGTCACCGGTCAGGCCGCGGGTGAGAGTGATCTCGCCGGCCTTGGGCCGGCCGGGGAGCTTCTTGATGACGTACTTGCCGTCGCTGGTGTTCTGCTTGAGCTCGATGACGTCCTGTTCCATCTTCAGGCCGCTGACCTCGGAGATCTGCTTGATGACGACGCCGTCGACCTCGAGTCCGAACGAGTGACCGACCGAGCTGTCGAGATCGGGAAGGGCCATCTGTTTCTCCTGTTCGCTTGGGGTTGTCCGTTACGGGGTTGGCTATTCGGCGACGAGGCTGGTGCCGCCGGAGAACTGCGCCAGCCGGAAGACGACGAACTCGGCCGGCTTGACCGGGGCGATGCCGATCTGGCACACCACCTGGCCGGCGTCGAGTCCCTCGGACGGGTTCGTCTCGCTGTCGCACTTGACGTAGAACGCCTCGTCCGGCGTGAGTCCGAACAGCGCGCCCTTGCGCCATTCGTTGACAAGGAAGGCGCTGATCGTCCTGTTGATCTTCGCCCACAGCGCTTCGTCGTTGGGCTCGAAGACGACCCACTGGGTCGCACCCATGATGGATTCCTCGAGGTAGTTGAACAGCCGTCGCACGTTGATGTAGCGCCAGGCCGGGTCGCTCGACAGCGTGCGCGCGCCCCAGACCCGCACACCGCGGCCGGGGAAGAACCGGATGCAGTTGATCCCGACCGGGTTGAGCAGATCGTGCTCGGGCTTGGTGATCTGCAGTTCGGGTGACAGCGCGCCGCGCACGATCTCGTTCGCGGGGGCCTTGTGGACACCGCGGGTGTCGTCGTTGCGGCCCCAGATGCCAGCCATGTGACCGCTCGGGGGCACCGACATCGTCGTGCCGGACAGCGGATCGAACACCTTGATCCAGGGCCAGTAGAGGGTGGCGTACTTCGAGTCGTAGCCGGCGCGCTCGACGCGCCATTCCTTGATCTGCTGGGCATTGAGGCCCGGCGGGGGATCGAGGATGGCGATCCGGTCGCCCATCAGCTCGCAGTGCGCGATCATCGCGAGCTGAACGGCCTGGACGGCGTCGAGGTCGAGAAGCCCACGCTGGTAGGCGGCCAGCAGGTCGGGGACGCACACCATCGTGACCTCGTCGACGGCTTCAAGGCCGCTGAACCCAGTCCGCTCGGCGGAGTCGCCGACGTAGTCGTCGGCACCCAGGGTGCTCGGTAGCGGATCGGTGGCGCCCGCGAGGGTGGTCGGTCCGTCCGGCGGCCGCTCGAGCTGGGTGGCCGGGTCGGTCTCGACGAGTTCGATCAGCTTGGACTGGGCCTTGACGACGGTGACGACGTTCTGACGGCCCTTCTTGACGGTGACGTTCTCGAAGGTCTCGGCGGTCTGGCCGTCGGCTGTCTTCACCGTCAGCGTGAACGCGTCCGGCGGGGGTGCGTCGCCGGTCGCCGGGCCGACCTCGACGGTGATCCCGTTGCCTGCGGTCGTGTTGTCGATCGCGCGCACCTGGTAGCCGCCGAGCGAGGCGGACGCGCCGCTGGTCAGCTGCGCGCGGGACTTGCTGCCGCTGGCGGAGTCCTGGCCGATGCGGACGATGTAGCAGTTGCCGCCACCGTTCATGAAGTAGCCGTAGACGGAGTGCGCGAGGTACGAGCCTTCGACGAATTCGCCGAAGGTGCTGGTGAACTGGGTCCAGTTCGTCACGAGGGTGGGGCTGTGGAACGGGCCCTGCGACGCGATACCCACGAAGGCAGCGACGGCCGTGCCGACGCCCTCGATGGGCCGCGAGCCGGCCTCGACTTCCTCGACGTAGACGCCGGGGGACAGATACGTCGGCATGCGGGCCTCCTGATTGCGTAATGGTCAGGAGGACAGTCGCGCGCCCAGCAGCCGCGGGCAACGCCCGAGCGGCCGACCGGGAGGGAACACGTCGCTGCCCGATCAGGCAGCCTGGCTCACGTGCTGCCGAGTCGGGGGTTCGGCAGGAGTCAGGGTGCGGCCGGGTAGTTCACGACGGTGTCGGAGGGCTCCGTCCCGATCTTCGTGTGGGTGGTCGGCTCGAGCGGGTAGATGAACCGCTTGCCCTCGGTCAGCGTCGGGCCGACCTCGATGTCGTGCCAGCCACGCAGGTCGCGCAGTTTGCTCTGCCGGAGCAGTGTTTCGAGCATCGCCAGCCACACACCGCGGAACCCCGGCTGGCGTACCGACAGGGCGGGTGGGAGCTGCGAGTCGAACGCGGCCACCGCCAGCTCCTCGGCCGCCATCGGCGTCTTCGCCGGCCCGAACCGCTGTCCGGCCATCGTGGTCACGACCCGTGTGATCAGGCCGTAGGTGAGGGCGTAGGCGCGCTGGGCATCGGCCAGATGTTCCTGCTCACCCTGGGCGATCCGGGCGGACATCGCGGCACTCACGCGATGCCAGGCGGTGAACGGACCGCCCTTGGCCTCCACGGTCCGATCGCCCCATCGGTGGTCGCCCGGAGCCGGGAACAGCGCCTCGTGGACGGCGTCGGGCGAGGCGACCGGCGGATCGACGGTGACGAAGCGATCCTCGCCCGGCTTCGCCGGGGCCGTCGTGGTGGAGAAGTTGGGGGAGACGAACGCGCCGGCCATCTTGATGCCGGTCCAGCCCGCGGCGCTCGGCTCGTTCGCCTGGATGGCGTTGAGTCCTCCCGGCGGTGCCTGTGCGGCCACCGTTCCGGCATGCAGGTCGAGGCGTCCAGCCGCACCGTCGGCGGCCGCGATGTCGGGCAGGGTGGCGGCCCGGATGGTCGAGAGCAGCTGGGCAACGGCGGCGTTGCCGGCGGTGTGCTGGAGGTGGGTGAGGTGCTGCACGTGCGCGGGAGGAACCGCCGGCGCCGCACGCTCGACCGGCGCCGACGTGTGTCGGTGCGGCGTCCGGTGTCCGTGCGTGCGCATGCGTCCTTGGTACACCAGAGAGGGGATTGCACAAAGGGGCAGCCGCGGATACCTGTGCAGCGACCAGTGCCGGGGCTAGCGTTCGAGGGTGCCTTCCCGGCGAGCGAGGGAGTTCCGATGAGGGACCACGTCGACGACGTGGCGTTGCACCCGGCCCGGCTGGTCGGGGCGACGCCGGACGCTTCGGTCAACCCGCAGCACGCGGCCGTCCTGCGGCTGCAACGCGAGGCGGGCAACGGGGCGGTCGCGTCTCTGATGGAGGACGACCGGTCGCCCGTGCTCGACGTCGTCGGCTCCGGTGGTGGCTCCGCCCTGCCGGCGCAGACGCGCGCCGGCATGGAGGCGCACTTCGGGGCCGACTTCGACGGAGTACGTGTGCACACAGGCGAATCGGCGGCGGCCTCGGCCCGGTCGGTGCAGGCGCAGGCCTACACGGTCGGCGACGACGTGGTCCTGGGCGATGGGGTCGACCCGTCCAGCGCGTCGGGTCAACGGACCCTCGCCCACGAACTCACGCACGTGGTCCAGCAGCGCGCGGGCGACGTCGACGGGACGCCTGCCGGCGGTGGCATCCGCGTCAGCGATCCCAGCGACCGGTTCGAGCAGGAGGCCGAGCGCGTCGCCGACCGCGTGACGAGCGCGCCGGCGGAAGCCCCGGCCGTCAGTGGCGCGGCGATGGGGGTCCAGCGGGAGGGTGAGATGGACGAGGAGAAGCCCGAGGACGAATTGCTGCAGGCGATGTCGCTCCAGCGCGCCGGCGAGACCGACGAGGAGAAGCCCGAGGACGAGCTCCTCGGGGGCTGAGGGTGGCCGTCGGCCGGGCGCGGGTCATGTATGGGCGCTGAGGTCGAGCACCAGGACGCGCAGAAGACCGCCCGCCGGGGCACCGCCGCCGGCGTCGCGGAGGTAGCGGTCGAATCCGGCTTCGGGACGGCGTTCACGGCGTCGTCCGGGCGGCTGCTGTCCCGGGCGCAGGTCGCCGGCCTGCAGCGTGCCACCGGCAACGGCTGTCGCCGGCATGCTCGGACGTCGAGCCCTGCA
Source organism: Actinopolymorphaceae bacterium (assembly GCA_036786375.1). Classification (GTDB taxonomy): domain Bacteria; phylum Actinomycetota; class Actinomycetes; order Propionibacteriales; family DAIQRJ01; genus DAIQRJ01. Next base: position 84,729 of record DAIQRJ010000009.1, on the reverse strand, counting down.
GGCGAATACCCCGGTGGTCGCCCGCCAACCACCGACGACACCCGCGGCTGCGACTCCCGCCGCGCCGACGTCGGCAGACCAGGGGCACCAGCGCGCGGTCGACTGGAGTCACGGCTGGGTCGCCGGGGTCCTCCGTGACATCGACGCCTTGCCGGCGACCGAGCTCAAGCAACTCGAAGACCATGCGCACGACGCCGACGTCCAGGCCGACCGGCTCGCAGTGATGCTGTCCGCGGCGGGCATGAAGAGGCTCGGCGGTGCGCACGACTGGCAGCTCCGCGACATCTACCGGCAGATGCAGTCGATGTCGATGCCCGAGGACCAGCAGCAGGAAGTCGCCACGTTCGTCGGCGCGTTCGGGCTGTTCACTCCGAAGGCGATCAACGACTACGTCAAGGACGTAGGCGACATCTTCGCCAACTGGAACGACCTGACGACCGCCGAGCAGCGGGCCGGGAACTTCGGCTACCTCGTCAACCGCCAACTGGGCATCCAGGGCGTTCCGCCGGTCGCCGTGGTGGTGGAGGCGATCGCGACCGGGGGGTCGTTCGACGCGGAGACCTGGACGATGACCATCTCCACCAGGCTCGGCCGGCTCGACCTCACCGCCGCGGAGCAGAGCGACTTCATCCGGCGTGCTGCCGCCACGTTCCTGCACGAGGCGCGGCATGCCGAGCAGATGTTCACGATGGCCCGTGCGCGTTCAGGTTCCGGCCGTGCACCGGCGGCGGTCGTGGCGGAGCTGAAGCTCCCCGAGCGGATCGCCGGGCTCGCGGCGCAGGCGAAGCTCGCGCCCGACTCCGCCGAGGCGAAGGCGGCCGTCAGCTGGTATGAGAGCGAGTTCGGGGCGGGCAAACCACACCGGGAGGAGGTTCTGGGAGACCTGGCCAATCGGAACGACGAGTACAAGGCGCTGCCGGAGGAGGCGGACGCGCACGCACTGGGCGTCGCCGTGAACGACCGGCTCCAGGGCGGCGTGCCGGTCGCGCCGACACCTGGCCCGGGTGCGGACGGTGGATTGCCCGGCGGCGTGCAGCGACAGGTGCTGGTGTCGCGCGACAAGGAGCCGGACACCCTGGAAGCCGCGATCGCCGCCAAGGACCCGGATGCGCTGAAGAAGTTCCGTCCGTTCCCCGCGCTGGTTCCCCAACAGCTGTGAGACATCTGCGATGCGGTGCTCAAGAACGTGTGGGTCGGGCCGGACGGCGAGCGGACCCTCGAGGAGGCCTGGAAGGCGTATCGCCCGCCCACGTTGACCGCCGCGGACTACGCGTACTGGAAGAAGTGCGAGGACCGCGGTGCCGAGGTGCGCTACGTCCCGTGGCTCTACGAGCTGCAGACGACTTTCGCGGAGCGGACCAGGGACCTGGCCCTGCGCAACATGGAGAAGAATGGCGTGTTCATTCGGAACGAGGCCAAACGTCTCGGTCTCGGAGTGGACGGTGCCGCCGTGGGGCACCGGGTCGCCGCCGGCCGGCGACCAGAAGACGACCGAGATCGCCACCTTCGACCCGGCCGCGCCACCCTACGAACGGCCGCGGCCGGGCGAGGCGATGGGCAGCTACGAGACCGTGATGGCGATGCATCAGAACATCAACTCCCAGATCAACACGATCGCCAACGCGAATCCTGCGATCTACGCGTTGATGGCCACCGGGAACACCGACGCGCTCGTCGGCGCCGACCTCACCGAGGTCCGTGCCGCGCTCACCGCCGGGCTGCTGAAGGTCCTCGACAACATCACGAAGACCACCGCGGCGAGCAACTCCCAGGACCTGGGCTGGCAGGATCTCCAGCCCGTCCACCAACGGCTCTTCGAGTCCGACCCGACCTACCAGAAGCCGTTCGAACAGGCGGCCGCGCGTGGCTATGTCGAGGAGGAGAGCGGCAACGCCGACAATGCCAGCACACTGATGACCGTCGCGGTCATCGGGCTGACCGCCTCCACCGCCACGGCGGCCGACAGCTGGCAGCAGTGGTCGAAACTCGAGACCGCCGCGCAGTCGACGGTCAGTGACAGCACCGCGGTGGTCAGCAAGGATCAGGTCGACGCCGCGTCACTCAAGGCCATCGTCGACACCGCGTTCGCCCTGCTCGACGTGTTCGGGCTGGGCAAGGCCGCACGATCGGCTGCCAGCGTGGCGAAGGTCGCCTCGTTCGAAGCCTCCCTCGCCGTCCGGACCGCCATGCGTGGCCTGGCCGCCCTCAGCGCGGCGGAACGTCTCACCGTTCTCCGCAAGGCGATCGAGGAACGCGGGATCGCTGCGGTGCTGAGGGAAACCGGCCAGACCGCGAAGGAGCTGATCGAGCTCGTCGGGGAGCAGTCCGACGTCGGCCGTCAACTGCTGACCTTCGCTGCGGCGGGCGCCCGCGGCGCAGAGGAGATCGCCACCAAGCTCCCGGTGCTCAAGACGCTCGCCGGTACCGAGGCGGCCGCCGTCGTCGAGAGTGCGATCGATCTGATCGGCCAGCCGAAGCCCTGCGCAGGGCAGGCGGCTGGGCCGGAGTCACCGCCGCCGTCGAGGCCGAGACCGCTGCCGTGCAACGGCTCGACAACTGGCGCGGTGTGGTCGCACGCGAGACCGAGGCCGCACTCGCGCAGGCCGGTGAGATGGCACCCGACCTGGCGAAGGGAACCGCCCGCAGCATCCTGGCGGAACGCAGCGGCCTGGCCGAGAGTGCCGTGGAGATGCTGCTGGGCCTGGAGATCACGATGCTGGCCGACCAGCTCGGCAGTGCCGACAGCGGCGGCTTCCAGGTGGGCGGCATGCAGGCGACGCTCGACCTCGACGCCATCCAACGCGACGACGTCCAGCTGTCGGTGCAGCGTGTTCCCCCGGCCGGCGCCGCCACCGCGGCGCTGTCCGGGTTCACCGGCGACACCTTCGAGCTCATCTCCGAACAGGCCCTCGTCGCGGGTGTCTTCCGCGACCACGGCATCCCGACGATGCCGTTCGTCGTGCCCGGGCACTACAACGGCTCGGGTTGGGGCGTGGACCGGATCGGCTTCGCCATGGACGGTTCCCGGGTACGGATCTACCAGATCGAGATGAAGTACGTGAGTCCGGCGTCTGGCCATCTCGTGCAGCTCGGCGGATCGCAGCACGGCGCCCAGACCGGCCTGGACTGGACCCAGAACGCGGCCGAGCAGTTGTTACGCTCCGACAACGCGGTCGCGGCGGCGAGCCGGGACCGGCTGCGCGCGGTGTCGCGGAGGCTGTACGGGCGCGACGACGCCGAGCTGATGAAGCGGGTCCTGCTGACGAAACTCCCGAAGGCGCAGGTCGTCATCATCACGCCGTTCTATGCCGCGTTGAGCATGCTCGGAGCTCAGGTCGGTGGGCTGATCGCACACGGCCGCGCCGTCACGATCGTCCGCGCACGGCCCCGGTGAGTTACGCCAGCCGGTGGCGGACGGTGCCCGACCCCTCGGCCGTGAATGTCAGCACACTGAGTTCAGCGCCGGTGAACCCGGACGCGAGCGTCAGCCGTGCGTCGTCGTCGACCGCGACGGCCGGGAACTGCCCGGGCTCCTCGACGGCGGTCTCGAACACGGTCGCGTCGGTGTGCAGATCGAGGACCCCGACCGAGTACAGGTCGGCGTTCCCGTCCCAGTCCGCGGTGAGAGTTGCGACGAAACGCCCGCCCGGCGACGACGATGTGAGACCCCGGCCGGCCCACGGCCGGGTGTCGAGCACCGCCCAGCCGTCGGCCGCGTGCTGCAGAATCGTCAACGAGGACACGTCGAACACGCCGATCAGTTGTCTGGCCGACGCTCCGCGCGACAGCGGCCAGAGCACCCCCTGTGGTTCGGCGGGCGCGCCGTCGCCCGCCCACAGCTCGACGCCGGCCGTGGAAACGAGCCGTCCGAGCCACGGTGCCGCCGCACCGTCGTCGGGTCCTTCGACGCCCCACACCAGAATCCGGTCGCCGGACGCCAGGAGGCCCTCGAACTCGGCGGTACCGAGGTCGATGCGTCCGATCGGCCCGGCCGTCACCGGATCGAGGAGGTCGACCGACGAACGGTCGCCGGACACGGCGATCGCGAGCACGCCGTCGGCGAGTGCGAGTGCAGGCACCTCACCGCGTACCGTCCGCGTCCACGAGACCCGGCCGTCGGAGTCGAGCCCCGACACGCTCCCACCACCGGCGACCGCCAGCCCGGAAGAGCCCCAGGCCGCAAGCTCGACGACGTGCGGAACGGGCACGCGCCGCGGTGCGGCCGCGTCGATCAGCCACACGCCTTCGCCCGCAGGGCAGGCGATTCGACGCCCGTCGGCACTCAGGATCGGACGGGGCGGCACCGGGGTATGCGTCATCGCAACGATCGCCTGACCTGGCGCAGCGGGCGGCCGTTCAGGTGCGCGCTGAGCAGCTGCTGCATCGGCGCTGATGCAGCGACGTCGCGTTTGTCATCGGGAGCGAGCCCGAGCGCGGCCGCGCGGACGGCGCCGACATTCGCGTTGGGCGCCGCGACGGTGTCGGCGGCACAATCGGCATGGGACGTGGCCGTCACGGCGGTCGTGAGAGCGGCGATGCGGATCGAGTTGTTCTGGTTCACCGAGGCCGGGAACCGGAATGCCAGCACACCCTTGCGGAACACCCGGGCCGCGGGCGGGAGCGCGGCCTCGGCGTCCCAGGTCGATTTCACGTAGCCGTACACCGGGTCATTGTAGAGATTCTGAAAGATGCCCCACTGCCGCGCGGTCCAGTCGGCACCCTTGCGCCAGACCCATCGCCGGGGCGACAACGCGTTGAACTCCTTGCTCCCGAGCCAGTACGCCCGGAACTCGGTCTTGTAGAGCTCCAGGGCGCCGCCGCCGTGCGCGTCCGCGTCGTGCTGGACCTCGTGCATGAGGACGCCCAGCAGATAGGCCCGGCCCTGCGCGATCGTCGACTCCATCTCGGCCAGGTGGCCGGAGGAATCCTGGAATCCGTCGACAGTCGGGCTCGCCTCCACGTTGATGCCCGTGTTGTCGAACGTCTCCGACGGCATCTTCCGCCGGTAGTACACGGTCGGGGAGTACACATCACCGTCGGGGAAGGAGAAATACGCTGCACCACCCGGGCTGCCGGCGGCGGCCGCACGCGCCGCCGAGTCGTGCGTGCGCGTCAGCAGGAAGAACGGTGTGCGCCGCGAGTGGATCCATTCGCAGGTGTTCTTCAGCCGCCGGTCGGCGTTCTGCGCGAAGCCGGCGTCGATCCACTGCCGCACGGTGATTCGGTTGGCGTCGTGTCGCGCTTTCGCCGCTTCGTACGCGGCGATGTCGGCCGTCTCGGACGCCGCGAGGGGCCCGCTCAGCGACGCGCCGAGCGCGAGCGGTGTGCCCGCAAGGAGCCGTGCCTTGACCGCGGACACCGCGGCCATCGTCTGCGGGACGAGCATCGGGATCACGTTCGCTCCGGACGCGTCGAGGATGGCACGTTCACCGTGCGCGTCGGGAGTTCCATATGCGGCGTCGCTCAAAAGGCCGTTCGCGTGCACGAAGTCCTGGATCGCGGCGACGTCGGCTTTCACATTCGGCTGTCCCTCGCCGACCCCGTCGCTGAGCGCAAGCCGCAACTGGGTCTGGGCGACCGGCGCGGCCAGGGATGAGTCCCGGCTGCGCAGCAGTGCGGCGATGGTGGCCGGGATCCTCCCGACGGGCACGATGGCGCCGGCCGGGAGCGCCGACACCAGCGCGTGCTCGGGGCCGTAAGCGGCGTCCGGCATCGCCCAGATGCTGTGCAGGCGGTCCATCACGAGCAGGACGCTCTCGCGCATGTTCGCGCCGAAGGCATCGGAATCCGAGACACGGCCACCGCCGTTGACGGTGATGTCGTAGCGCTGCAGGACGAGCGAGGTCACCTGATTGCCCGCTGTGCGTTGCAGATCCAGAGCCGACGCGGACGTGGCGGCGGGTGCGGGCAGCAGAAGGCGTTGCGGACTCCCGGACGGGCCGGCGGCACGCGCCGATCCGTGTGCGCGTGCTGGTCGTGCCCCACGTGCGTGCGGTGCCGACCGGTCGGTCATCGGCGGCTTCTCATCGCCGCAGGAGTTCGTGGTAGCGACCGAACTCCGATTCGCCCGAGAGCCGGCCGAGCTTGCGGTACTCCTGATGCACCGCACGGACCAGATCGGCCATCTCCACCGGGCGATCCGCCGACGCTGCCAGGTAGGCGGCGGTGAGGGCGATGCTGCGGATGCTCCCCCCGGACAGCTCGAACGCCTTGGCGCAGAACTCGAGGTCGAGATCCCCGGCGCGCGGCAATGCCGAACCCAGGCAGCGATCCCACAGGCGCAGCCGATGCGTGTCGTCGGGCATCGGGAAGTCCACCACCGCATCGAGCCGGCGGGTGAACGCCTCGTCGACGTTCGCGCGCAGGTTGGTGGTCAGCAGCACGATCCCGTCGAAGCTCTCCATCCGCTGAAGCAGGTAGGCCGTCTCGACGTTGGCGTAGCGGTCGTGGGCGTCGCGGACCTCGGACCGCTTGCCGAACACCGCATCCGCCTCGTCGAACAGCAGCACCCCGTTCACCCCGGCCGCTTCGGTGAAGATCCGCTCGAGGTTCTTCTCGGTCTCGCCGACGTACTTGTCCACCACCGTGGCCAGATTGACGACGTAGAGGTCGAGGCCGAGCTCGGCGGCGATCACCTCGGCAGCGAGCGTCTTGCCGGTGCCGGAGTCGCCGGCGAACAGGCCGCTAACGCCGCGGCCGCGGCCACCGCCGGGTCGCATCTTCCAGCCGCCGAGAACGAGCTGCCGGTTGCGTGCGCGGTCGGCCAGCTCGCGCAACTGCCGGACGTGCTCGGCCGGCAGTACGAGGTCGGGCCAGCCGACCGCCGGCTGGACCCGACGCGCCAGTCGGTCCAGCCCGGCAGCGTTCTGGCCGCGCGCACCGGCCCGGAGGTGTTCGCCGGTGACGGCGGTGCCGTCGTGCGCCGCCTGCAGCAACCCGGCCTGCGCCGCGCGGCCCACCTGCTCCGGGGACAGCCGGAACTGCACGGTCTCGGCCGCCGCGTCGACGTCGGCGCCGGCCAGATACGCCGTCCACACCGCGTGTTGCTCGGCCGGGCCGGGCTCGGCCACGTCGAGCGTCAGCGGAACGTTGCGGGACCACCTCGGGTCCCAGGTGCCGCGTCCGGTCAGGACGACCCGGCAGGCCTGGTCGGCGAACGCGCGGATGGCAGCCGGGTCGAGTTCGGCGAGGGTTTCGACCGGCCCGACCACCAGATGGGCGCCGAGGATCAGCGCCTCCCGTGCCGCGATCCGTGCCAGCACGGCGATGTCGGCGTCGGCACCGATCCGCTCGGCGTCCAGCACGACGGTCGGCCCGGCGGCGGTGACGCGGTTCCGGGCGATCCCGGTCACCGGCTCACGCAGGTACACGAGCCGGATGTGTGGGGCCAGCGCGAGTGGCTCAGCGGGCAACGGCGGCGGGCAGTAGCCGCGGATCGCCGGATCGAGGCGGTCGTCGCCGAGCAAGTGAGCGGTGACGTGGTCGGGCACACGAAGGGACCGGCCGAGGTACGGGCGGTCGGGCTCCTCCACCAGCATCAGGCCGGCGTCCGCGAGCCGCGTCACCCGGCTGCGGTCCGCCGCGTCGGTGGGGTCGCCGCCCGAGAGCTCCAGCGCGAGCCCGATCGTCGCGCGACGGCGGGTCACGTCGTCGTTGAGGTAGCCGTAGAACCGCTCGAACCGCGGGTCGAGGTCGGGGGCGAGCGCGACCAGCAGCAGCCGGACGTCGCTCTCGTCCAGCGCGAACGCAGCCGCCAGAGCGTGCAGCCGCAGCGGCCCGGCCAGCCCGTCGGAGCCCGCTGCGGCATGCGCGTCGGCGTCCGCCTCGGCCTGCAGGAAGTCTGCGTCCGGGCTCGCAGGCGGGGCCGGATCACTAAGCAGGCGGTCGATCTGGTCGTCGGAGATGTAGAGCCCGCGGAACGGGTCGTCGGGGGTCGGATCGAGGCCGCGCCGACGGTCGACGGCCCGCCGCACCAGGCCCTCGAGGCCGGTGATGCGGGCGAGCAGATGATCCACGCCGGCGTCGGCGCTCACCGGTTGCCGCTCACCGGTTGCGGACCCGCAGGATCCGCCCGGGCTGCAACGGCGTCCCGGCCTGGACCGTCTCGTCGATGGTGAATGTCTCCGCTGGTTCGCCGGCGCCGGCTCGGCGACGGCCGCTCGCGCTCTCGCCGTCCAGCACGAACCGCGGGTCCTCCCGAACGAGCGGCGCGGCTTCATAGCGAACCCCGCTGTCGATCGGGGCGCTGATCTGCACGTCCAGTGACGGCTTCAAGTCGCCGCCCAGCGCGGTCCACACATCCGACCAGGACCGGTCCTCCGGCGGCGGCAGCGCAACCGTGACAGCGACCGGCAGACCCATGTCGGCGAGCTGGCCGGTGAGCGTGTCGTCGGGGAGTTTCTCGTGCCGCAGCAGCATTCCGAGCACCGCGGACAGCAGCCGGTGCTCGTCCTCGGGCCGCTGCGTCCACGCGGTGACGAGGTAGGCGAGTTTGATGTAGCGCGGAGGCAACCGGCGGGCGGTGATCCGTCGATCGGCGTCGTACTCGTTGAGCATCCCGCGTTCACGGCGGCGCAGATCCTCACGGATGTCGTAGAGGTACACGTCGACGGTGGGGGCGTTCCGGCGCGACGCCCACTCGCGGGTCGGCGCGTCGAAGACCACGTCGACACCGTCGCCGGTGAACGACTCGCGCTTCACCAGCGTCATCAGCGCCTGATCAACTTCTTGGATCACGATGCGACGATTCCTTCCCGCACTCCTGGGCGGCAGCCGCACGCGGGCACCGACACGGGCGCTGCTGGCTGCCCGTTCGGGCAGCCTCAGATGATGCCGGCGCGCAGGGCGTAGGCGACAGCGTGCGAGCGGTTCCGCAGCTGGAGCCGAGCGGTGATGTCGTGCAGCACGTTCTTCACCGTCCGCTCGGAATACGACAGCTGGCGGGCGATCTGGGCCGTGTCGAAGCCGTCGGCGACCAGCCGCAGCACCTGCGCCTCGCGGTCGCTGACGCCGGTCAGCGACAGCCCGCGCGGCGCCAGGACGGTGCGTTGCAGGTGGCCGACCTGATCGAGGAGCCGGCCGAGGAGATCAGGCGGCACGGTGCCGTCGCCGGCCGCCGCGGTCCGGATCGCGGTGACGAGCCGTTCGACGCTCGCGTCGGCGCGGCGGAGCACCCCACACGCGCCGGCCTCGATGGCCGAGAGCAGCGCGGCGTCGTCGATCCGGGTGACGACAAGCAGCGCCCGGCCGTGACCCGAGCGTTGGATGCGCCGCAGCAGCGAGACGGCCTCGTCGTCCACCTCGTCGGCGACGACGATCGCCGGGTGGGGTCGGCCCGGCGGGTGCGTCCTCGCCGACCACCCGCACCTCAGGACGGAAGTTGAGTGCGCTCGCCATGCCCGATCGGGAGATGGGGTCACGAGCATGGATGACGACGGGGATTGGCGCAGACACGACGACTCCTACCGGACGGACGTTTTTCCAGCGTTGCCGAGGCTGCCGGATCTGCCTCAACGCCCGCTCCACGTGGACTCAACGGGCGGCAGGTCTGCCCGAAAGGGCGACCGGACGGTGATGGCGAGTCCGGTTGCGCGCGGCTTAAGGTCCGGGCATGGGTGCAACTGCGCGGCTGTCGGACAAGCTGCTCCGGGTCGACTGCGGGAAGGAAACCCTCACCACCGTGACGGTGCGGAACACCGGTGCGGTCGTCGACGAGTTCACGTTCGTCGTGCTCGGTGAGCCCGCCGCGTGGACGACGGTGGAGCCGGCGTCGTTGTCGCTGTTCCCCGACGGCGAGGGCACCGTGTCGGTCCGGTTCAGTCCATCCCGCGATGCCACCACCCGTCAGGGCACGATGCCCTTCGGGGTAAGGGTTTCCTCACGTGAGGACGCCGTCGGATCGGTCGTCGAAGAGGGCAACGTCGACGTCGTCCCGTTCGTCGAGCTGTCGGCCGAACTCGTCCCGCACACCTCACACGGCCGCCGCAGCGCCACACACGAGGTGGCCGTCGACAACCGGGGGAATGCCTCGGCCGAGGTGACATTGGCGGCCACCGACCCCGACAGTGCGTTGCGGTTCCGGTTCACCCGGCCCGTCCTGTCTGCCGCACCCGGCACCGCGTCGTTCTCCAAGGTGCGGGTGTCCGCGCACCGACTGCTGTGGCGGGGCACACCGCAGTCGGTGCCGTTCGCCGTCACCGTCACCCCGGTCGGCCAGCCGCCGATACGTCTCGACGCGTCGTTCCAGCGGCAGCCGATGATCGCCGCCTGGATCCCACGCACGATCGCGGTCCTGTTCGTCCTCGTCCTGGCGTCGGTGGCCGTGTGGAAGGGGATCCTGCAGCCGCAGGTCGTGAAGACGGTCGCGAACGCGCCGGCCGTGCAGACGGCGAACCGCAACATCCAGCAGGTCGCCGACGAGACCGGGGTCAAGCTGGCGACACCGGCGCCGAGCTCCTCGGCGAGCCCGACCCCGACCGACGCGACCGGCGCGGGCGGTGCCGGCGGTGCCGGCGTGACCACGGCGCTGGGTAACGCGGTCAGCGTGCCGGTGAGCGTGGAAGTCGCGCCGGGGACGGTGAAGACCGTCGTCCTCGCGTTCCCCGGTTCGTCGCCGACGTTCACCGTCGCGAGTGTTCTCGTCCAGAACCCGTTCAACGATGCGGGCATCATCGCCGTCCAACGGATCGACGCGGCCCATCCGGACGACCCGCCGTCGAACCTCATCAGGCAATCGCTGTTCAACCAGGCGAATCCGTCGGTCGCCCTGACTCCGCCGGTCGCGCTCGTTCCCGGCGACACGCTGCAGGTGCGCATCACCTGCACGCAGCCCGGCGCGATCCCGCGCGCGGACACGACTGCGGTGACGCCGAACCAGAACTGTAACGTCGGGGTTCTCGTCGGCGGCTACGTCCGCGGTGCGACGGCGGGGCCGACACCCACGGTGCTGCCGCCGGGCACTACTCCGTAGCCGGAGTTCCGTCCAGTCCTCCGGCGGTCCGCCGTCCCTCGTCCTCCGTCCGGCGGTCCGATCAATAACATGGCCGGATGTCGCGCTATGTCGTCGTGTTGCCGTTGACGCCGATGGCGGTGGGCGACCGGTTCATCACCCGGGAGTGGCCGCTGCACGTGACGCTCGTCCAGGTGTTCGCGAGTGACGCGACTCCGGCGCGGGTCGGGTCGTGCCTCGCTGTGGTTGCGGCGGCGGCGTCCCCGATCACGGCCGTTGCTGGTGAGGATGAGGATTTCGGTCCGTCACGCACGATTCCGGTGACGGTGATCGAGCCGTCCGTCGAGCTCGACGCGCTGCACGCCGCTTGCGTGATGGCGCTCGACCGGCTCGGCCCGGTGTATGAGAACCCGGAGTACATGGACGAGGGCTACCGGCCGCATGTGACGGTCAAGCGGCACCAGCGCGTGACCGCCGGGGATCGGCTGGAGCTGCGGCAGATCGCGCTGGTCGACATGGATCCGGGGCAGCGCGAGGGCGGACGTGAGGTGCTCGCGGTCGCTCCGCTGGGACGCTGATCGGGCTCGGCTGACTTGTCCGGCAAAGAGTGCGCGAGCCTTCACAGTGCGCCAGGGCGCACGGAACGCCTGACAACTCATCCGCCTGGGTAGCGCTCCGTCCAGCCTGTGTGCGGGCCGCCGTCGCTGTGCAATCGCCCGCCGCTGGTGAACTCGAGGGCGACGTCGTCGGCGAGCTCCACGATCGTGCTCCGACCCTCGACCGCGAACGCCAGTTCGGGCGGTAACGCCGTCTCGCCGTGAAGAGCACCCAACAGCTGGCCGCAGATCGAGCCGGTCGAGTCACTGTCGCCCGAGTGGCTGACCGCGAGCGCCAGCGCGTCGAGCATCCGGTCGGGTCGCGGGTGCGTCAGGGCGACGTAGACCGCCATTGCCAACGCCTCCTCCGCGATCCACCCCTCGCCGAGGCTCTCCAGCGCCTCGGGACTCGGCTTCGGCTCGTCGCGCGCGGCCGCCCGGGCCCGCTGCAGCGCCGCCATCGTCTCCTCGTGACCCTCGTAGTGGGCGAGCAGCTGCATCGCCTCGACGACGGCCTTCTCCAACGGCTCCCCGCGGACGACGCCGCCCACGATCGCGGCGAAGGTGGCCGCCGCGAGGCGTCCGGTCCGGTGCCCGTGGGTATAGCCGGCGGCCTCACCGGCCGCGTCGAACTGCCAGCGGATCAAGCCTCCGAGGACGAGCCCGAACGGCGCGCTCCGCATCACCCCGCCGCAGCCCTTCGAGTCGTTGGCGGCCAGTTGTCCCATGCCCGGCTGGGTGCTCGGGTCGCGCGCCCATTCGAGCGCCGAGAGGCATGTCAGTCCGGGTGCCCGCTGCGAGTACAGCCACTGCTCGCCGATCAGCCAGCCGTCACGTTCACCGCTCGGGCGATCGAGCAGTTGGGTGTCGAGCCACCGGTCGTACGCCCCGGCCAGGACGCCGACCGTGAAGCCCAGGCCGCGATCGGTACGCACCGACGCGCGGATGATGCCTTCGACGGTGAACAACGTCATCTGGGTGTCGTCGGTGATCCGCCCGTACACCGGCCGGCCGTGGACCTCCTCGGCGACGAACCGCCGGACACCCCTGCTGCCGAAGCGATCGACGATGTCGCGACGCGACCAGAACTCCACCGGCCCGCCGAGCGCGTCGCCGATCGCCCCACCGAGCAGACACCCTCGGACACGTGATCGGTAGGTCTCGAGTTCGGTTCGGGTGAGGGCCACGCCGCCATCATCCACCGGGCCGCCGCGGGAACCCCTCGGGCCGTCGCCGGCGGGGGTGCCCAAGTTCGGCAAGGAGAAGATCGACATCAGCGTGTCGTCTTCGGCGCGAACAAGCCCACCCTGGCCGACCTGCGAACGAGGCTCATCGACTGAGCGTGCCGAACCACTCGCCGGGATCGGCGGCTGACGGGTCGAGCGAGGTCAGCGCGACAGTGAGGGTCTTCTCCTCGTCCGGACTTCGCTTCGACATTCTGGTGCGACGGGTATCACTCGCGCGTCGTCCGGCCTCTTGCTCTGACCGTCACCAGGAGGTCGGCATGCTCACATCCCAGCTCTTCGCCGGGGATGCCCTGCTCGAGGCGATCGCCGCCGATGGGCCGGAACGCATCTCCACCACCCAGAACGCCAGCAGCCCGTCCGTCGGCAAGGTCCAGCAGGCACTGCTGACCTGGGATCCGGCCGCGTTGCCGCGCTTCGGCGCCGACAGCATCTACGGCAGCGAGACCGAGGCCGCCGTGCACCGGTTCAAGGTCACCGAGCTCGGCGTCGACGAATCCAGCGTCGTCGACGACGTCGGCCCGCAGACCGTGGTCCGGCTGGACGAGATCCAGGCAGCCGCCGAGAATCCGGAGCCGCCCACACCGCCCACGCCACCGCCCAGCGTGTTCACCCGGCAGAGCGTGTACGCGCTCCAGCCCGAGGGCGCGCCGCTGCACCCGATCATCCGCGCCTATGCACGCGCCGTCGAAGTCCTGAAGGGGAATGCGGGCGCGGCACCACAGCTGACCTGGGACCACCACACCCAGGTGCACGGGATGAACCCCGATCCCGGCGACGGCCTGCGGAACCAGTGCCAGCACGCGACCTGGTATTTCCTGCCCTGGCACCGGATGGAGATCTTCTGGTTCGAGTCGGTCTGCCGGTCGATCATCGCCGGGCTGCCCGACATCGACGACGAGACCAGGCGGACCTGGGCGCTGCCGTACTGGAACTACGACCAGGACGGCTCCCGGGCGATCCCGCCGGCATTCCGTGATCCGACCTTCGAGGGCAGGGCGAACCCGCTCTTCGAGTCGAACCGCGGACCCGGGATCAACGCCGCGACGACGGAGATGCCGTCCACCATCACCACTGCGGCCGGCTGGTTCCCGGTCACGGACTTCTCGGTGACCGACCGCGCGCGACCGTCGTTCGGCGGCTTCCAGACCGGCTTCCATCACCCCATCGGGGGATTCCCGTTCGGTCAGCTCGAAGGCGGCCCGCACAACTCGGTCCACTCGCGGATCGGTGGCCGGATGAATGACTCCAACCAGGCTGCGGGCGATCCCATCTTCTGGCTGCACCACGCCAACATCGACCGCCTGTGGGAGGTCTGGCGGGCGAACACCGGTGTCGGGCACGACGCCGCCGAGACTGCGTATCTCAGGCAGACGTTCACGTTCCTCGCTCCGGACGGCACCCGGACGCCGCACACGCCGGCCGGGGTGGTCACCACCGACACGCAGCTCCAGTATGTGTATGACGACACGTCCGTCCCGGCGTCGGCCGGGGTGGTCACGACACGAGGTGGTGGCGCGTTGAACGAGAATCCGTCACAGACGATCGGCTCGATGCAGAGCGGGATGGCGATGGTGTCCGGGCACCCTGCGGACGTGTCGATCGCGCTGGACCCGGTCGGTGCGCTCGACGATGTCGTCAATGCGAGCCGGCTCGTGCTGATGATCGAGCACGTCACGGCTGCCGCGCAGGTGGACACGAACTTCGGTGTGTTCGTCCAGCCGTCCGACGGCAGCGAGGGCGTGATGGCCGGGGTGCTGCCGATGTTCGGTGTCCACGAGGCGTCCGAGGACGATGCCGAGCACGGGCTCGCGTTCGTCTTCGACGTGACGAATGTGGTCATGCGGCTGTCGCAGCTCGACCAGTGGGATCCGTCGCTGCTCAGCCTGCAGATCCGCAGCCTGGCTGACGATACGGACGCGGTGGAGCAGGAGTGGCCCGACGTCAACATCGGCAGTATCAGCATGATGATTGCCTGACGAGGGCGCACCGTGGCTCTCGTCACCGCCTCCTCACGTCGGGCTGTCGTCCGGCCGGCCGGATCGGTGGGCAGGTACCTCTACCGTCGGCCGGAGTGGTCGGTCGTGCTGCCCGTCATCGTGGCGTGGGCCGGTCTTGCCTTGCTGGCCTGGGGGCCGGGCCGACACGGCATGGCGATGGGGTCGTCGTCCTCGGGTGTGGCGTCGTCGTCCGGGCGGATGGCCGGCCACGGCGTCGGTCCTGCGACGACCACAGCCGACTGGGCAGCTGCGGCTGCCTATCTGCGCGGGATCGCGATGTGGGAGGTGATGGTCGCGGCGATGATGCTGCCGGCGACGATCCCGCTCGTCCGGCACGTCGCGTTCGCGACCCGTCGGACGCGTCGCCAACGGTCGATCGCCCTGCTCTGCCTGGGATATCTGCTCGCGTGGTTGCCGCTAGGGGCGGTGACGGCGGTGTGGCACGTGCTCGGCGTCGCGCCCGGTGCGGCCGCGGTCGTGGCGGCCGTCGCGCTGATCTCGGCGGGGGTCTGGGAGCTGACGCCGATGAAGGTGCGGGCGTTGCGGCGGTGCCATCGGACGCTGCCGATCCGGTACAGCGGACGGGCCGCGGATCGCTCGGCGTTGCGGCTCGGGCTGGTCAACGGGCAGGCGTGCGTCCTTGCCTGCGGGCCCGCGATGGTCGCTCTGGTCGTGCTGGGCCACCCGATCGTCGCGACGCTGCTCGTCGGTGTGGTGATGCTTGCGCAGGCGACGCACCGTCGGGGTGACCAGTGGCGCGGGTACGTGGCGGCGCTCGGATTCCTCGCGGCCTGCGCGGTCCTGGCCGGTTGAACGCATCGGCCGCTCGAGTTGTCCTGCGTTGCGTGCGCTCGGACGCACGATCCGTAGGACTGACAGCGCTCGCTCAGACGTCGCCCTCGACGAAGAACTCCCCGAGCGCGGCAGCGACGACGTCGTCGGCCGGTCCGTGCGACTGGCCCGGCAGACGCAGCGCCCGGCCGTTCGGCACCGTCGCCGCGATCTTCTCCGCCCCCGGGACCGCCCACGGCAAGCTCGCCCCGCCGGCCATGGCCAGCGCCGGGATCGTGACCGAGGCCAGGCTCGGAAGGAGCGCGTCCCCGCGGGCGGACAGGATCAGGTCATACGGAAGTGTCGGCGCGAGGTCGCGCATCCGCCCCCAACCGGGCCCCGCCTTCATCATCGTGATGACGGGGTCCGGCGTACCCACGCCCTGCATGAAGAAGTGGGCGGCCAGATCACGGTCGCCGTCCGCGAGCGCACCGTCGATCCGGGACAGCATCGTGCCCGAGCCGTCCTCGACCTCCTCGCCCGTGTACGGGGGCTCGAACACCGCCAGCTTCGCGATCGGCACGCCCGCAGCAGCAGCCTCGAGCGCGAGTGCCGCACCCGAGGAATGCCCGTACACGTAGGCCGATCCGCCGGCCGCAGTGATGACGGCGGCGAGGTCTTCGACCTCCCGCTCAACGGCGTAGGGCGCAGTGTCTGCGCTGTCACCGCGTCCCCGCCGGTCGTACTCGTAGACGGTGAACCGGTCCGTGAGCAGCGCCGCGAGGGAGGCGGTCGTGGTCCGGTCGCAGAGCGCTCCCATCACGAACACCAACGCGGGACCCGTGCCCGTCCGCTCGACCGCGATCGGCGTGCCGTCGGCGGAAACGACGTGCTCCATGGCTGACTCCAGGTCTCTCGGCTGCGGCACGCGGCCGCAGCGGACGGGCATCCGTCTGTGGAGTCTGACTCCGCGGCCCGGGAAAGTCATCGCCCCGAACGCGGCCGGGCGTGTGGATCGTCCACCTCGACGCCCGACCTCGTCGCCGGCTGAGACGGGCTCAGCCCTCGGTCACCGGTGACCCGAACGGGTTGCTGAGCACGGCCTCCTCGGCGAAGTGGCACGCGACCTCGTGACCGGTCCCGACGATGCGAAGCAGCGGTTCCTCCGCCCGGCAGCGTTCCTGGGCCATCGGGCAGCGGGTGTGGAACCGGCAACCCGGCGGCGGCGCGAGTGAACTCGGCACCTCGCCGGTCACGACCGCCCGCTTGTGTTCGATGCTGAGCTGGGGGTCCGCGATCGGCACCGCGGAGAACAACGCCTGCGTATAAGGGTGATGCGGCAACGCGTACAGCGGGTCCCGGTCGGCGATCTCGACGATCTTGCCGAGATACATGACGGCGACCCGGTCGCTCATCTCGCCGACCACCGCGAGATCGTGGGCGATGAACAGGTACGACAGGCCGAGCCGGGTCTGCAGGTCGTCGAGCAACTGCAGGATCTGTGCCTGGATGGAGACATCCAGCGCCGACACCGGTTCGTCGAGCACGAGGAGCGTGGGCTCGGCCGCGAGCGATCGGGCGATCCCGATGCGCTGGCACTGGCCGCCGCTGAACTCGTGCGGGAAGCGGGAGACGGCATCGGCCGGCAGGCCCACCAGCCCGAGCAACTCCTCCACCCGTTCGCGTTGGCTGTTCCTCGGCACCAGATTGTGGATGCGCAGCGGCTCGCTGATGAGCTGGCCGACCGTGTGCCGGGGATTGAGCGACCCGATCGGGTCCTGGAAGACGATCTGCATGCGGCGTCGCAGGGCGGTCAGCTCGCCTGCACTCAGGGCGCCCAGATCCTTGCCCTCGAAGCGGATCGTGCCCTCGGTCGGTCGCTCCAGGAGCAACACCGAGCGGCCGGTGGTGCTCTTGCCGCAGCCGCTCTCACCGACGAGCCCCAGGGTCTCGTTCGCGCCGAGGGTGAAGCTGACACCGTCGACGGCATGGACGGTCTCGCGTCGGCGGAACACCGTGCCGGCACCGCGCACGTTGTAGTGGACGACGAGCCCGTCGACCTCGAGCAACGGAGCCGGCCCCTCGACGAGGCCAGGCTCCCGGCCGGTAGCTGTCGCCGTCATGTCGCCGCCTCTACGGGTTCGTCGACCGGATGCCAGCAGGCGATCGCGTGGCCGGGCCGGATCTCGGCCAGCGGCGGGGTGGTCGTCCGGCACACGTCGGTCGCACGATCGCATCGTGGGGCGAACGGGCACCCCTGCGTCAGCTGCGTCACGTGTGGCGGCAACCCCGGAATCGCATGGAAGACACGCGATCTCGTCGCGGTCAGACGTGGCACACACCGCAGCAGGCCCAGCGTGTAGGGATGGGCGGGACGCGCGAACAGGTCGACGACCGCCGCGGCCTCCATCACGCGGCCGGCGTACATGACGACGACCCGGTCGCAGTGCCCGGCGACGATGCCGAGGTTGTGGGTGATGAGGATGGCGCCCAAGTTGGAGCTGACGACCAGGTCGTCGAACAGCTCGAGGATCTGCGCCTGGATCGTCACGTCGAGCGCGGTGGTCGGCTCGTCGGCAATGAGGAGGCGTGGTTCACAGGCGACCGACAAGGCGATCATGATGCGTTGTCGCTGGCCCCCGCTGAGGCGGTGCGGGTATTCGCGCATCCGCGTGCCCGGGTCAGGGATTCCCACCAACTGCAGCAGTTCGATCGTCCGGTCCCGCGCCGACGACCCGGTCAGCGCGAGGTGGATCGACAGCACCTCGCGGAAGTGTTCCTCGACCGTCAGTACCGGGTTCAGCGAGGTCAGCGGATTCTGCGGGATCATGCCGATCTGCGCGCCGCGGACGTGCCGGAGGGCGGACTTGCCCATGGTGAGGATGTCCTGGCCCTCGAACATGATCTCCCCGCCGGTGATCCTTCCCGGCGACGGCACCATCTGCATGATCGAGAGTGCCGAGACGGTCTTCCCGGATCCGCTCTCACCGACCACGCCGAGACGTTCGCCCGCGTGCAGTTCCAGGCTCAGGCCCTGCACGGCATAGACCGTGCTGCGCTCGAGCTGGAACGACACGCTGAGATCGCGGACCTCGAGCAGTGCCGGCGACGAGTCGGGTGCCGCGGGTTCGGTCATGACTGTTGGCTGTGACATGCGCCTACCTCGACGTCGGATCGAGAGCGTCGCGAAGGCCGTCACCGGCGAAGCTGAAGCTCAGGGTGGCCAGCGCGATGCAGATGATGGGGAGGAGTGCGACGAGAGGTGCGATGGGGAGGTACGCCTGCCCGTCGTTGATCATCTTTCCCCAGTCCGCCAGGGGATCCTGGACACCGAGGCCGAGGAAACTGAACCCGGCCGACGCGAAGATCGTGGCCGGGATCGCCTGGACGAAGAACACGATGATCGGGCCGAGGGCGTTGGGCAGCACGTGGACGATGATGATCCGCCAGGTCGGGACGCCCATGGCGCGTGCGGCCTGAACGAAATCCCTGTCCCGCAAGGCGATGTACTGGGCCCGGGACAGGCGTCCGAAACCGACCCAGGACGTCACCCCGAGGAACAGCACCAACTTCCAGACGCCGCTGCCGAACAGCGCGATCAGCAGCAGTGCCATCAGGATCTGCGGCACCATCGTGAAGACCTCGAAGGCGCGCAGCGTGATGAAGTCGGCCACCCCGCCGAACCAGCCGGCGACGATGCCGATCGGGATGCCGATCAGCGCACCGAGCAGCGGTGCGCCGATGGCGATGGTCATCGAGGTCCGGGCACCGAAGATCGCGCGGCTGAGCATGTCCCGGCCGAGTTCGTCGGTGCCGAGCAGGTGGTGGAAGCTCGGACCGACAAGGGACTGGCTGAGGTCCTGAGCGGTGTAGCCGTGGGGCGCGATGACCGACGCCAGCGCCGACACCAGCAGGATCAGCACGGCGATGACACCGCTGACCAGGGCCAGCCGGTTGCGCTTGTAGCGGTACCACGCCGCGTGCCAGAAGCTCGAGCTCGACCTGCGGGCGACCGGCACCATCTCTGTCGTCGTCATCGGGAGAGTCCGTCCAGGCGCACGCGGGGATCGACGATCGTGTAGGCGATGTCGCTGAGGATGTAGCAGGTTCCCCAGAGCACGGCCACGATCAGCACGAGCGCCAGGATGAGCGGATAGTCCCGGTGCAGGCTGGCCGTGGTGAAGTAACTTCCCATGCCGGGCAGGGCGAACGTGGCCTCGATGAAGATAGAGCCGGTCAGGATGTTCGGGATGTTCGGTCCCATGATCGTGATCAGCGGGATCAACGACGCACGCAGGATGTACTTGCGGGTGATCAGACCCTCCGGCAGACCGCGCGCCCGACCCATCCGCACGTAGTCGGCGTAGGTCACCTCGAGCGTGCTGGCCCGGGTGAAGCGGGCCATCAACGCCATCGGATACAACGAGAACGCGATCACCGGGAGGATGAGGTCCTGCGGCTGCCCCCAGCCGCCGGTCGGGAGCCACCCCAGCCGGACGGCGAAGATCTCGATCAGCAGGAATCCCACCACGTAGTTGGGCAAGGCGATCCCGGCCGTCGAGATCGCCGACGTCAGCACCCAGTCCAGCCAGGTGTTGTGCCGCAGCGCGGCGATGCACCCCATGGCCAGGCCCAACACGTAGGACAACACGATCGTGCAGGCGCCGATGGCGAGCGTGATCGGCCATGCCTTCGCGATGAGCCCGGTCACGGTCATCGTCGGCTGCTCGAACGGGATGCCGAAGTCGCCGTGCAGTAACGCCCACAGCCACTTGAGGTACTGGCGCCAGATCGGCTCGTCCAGCCCGTACTTGTGCATGATGTTGGCCATGGCGAAGTCGGGCAACGGCTGCTGGGTGATGTCGAACGGACCGCCGGGCACTGCGTGCATGAGCCCGAAGATCAGCACGGTGACAGCGAGCATCACCAGCAGCAGCGTCAGAAAACGCTGGACGATGTAGGCGATCACCTGCTTACTCCCTGAGGCCGGCCGGTACCTGACCGATGTCGTGGCGACGCATCACAGGAGGTCCTTCACGCTCTGGCGTGCGCTCCCTGTGACGTCGGAGGCGACGTAGAGCTCCTGGAGCGACGTGCTCGTGGCACTGAACCCGGGCCACTGCAGGCCGTCGAAGCCGGACGCGTTCTTGTCCAGCGCCGCGCCCTTGATGTACGGGGCGAAGTACGTGCCGTAGAGAAGGTGGAAGACGAAGACGCCGGGGGCGTCGCCGGTCAGCAGCGCCTGCGCCTGGGTGTAGAGATCCTGCCGCTTGGTCTGGTCGCTCTCGGCCGCAGCCTTGGCGAGCAGCCCGTCGTAGGTCGCGTTGTCCCAGTTGTGCCGGCCACCGCTCTTGTAGACGCTGAGCATGTTCGAGGCGTCGAAGAAGTCCATGCCGTAGGAGACGAAACCCATCTGCAGCGTGGTGGGCTTCTTGTTCATCCGGTCGTAGAACGTGGTCTTGTCGAGCTCCTGGAGCTTGATGTTGATGCCCAGGGTCTTGTTCCAGCCCTCCGACAGCGCTTGGACGACGGTCTCTGTCTTGGAGACGGCGTTGGCCCACCAGCTGAACGTGACCTCGGGGAAGCCCTTGCCGCCCGGGTAACCGGCGTCGGCGAGCAGCGACTTGGCCTTCTCCGGGTCCGTAGTTCGTCAGCGGCTTCAGCGGATCCTCGACGGCGAACGGGTAGCCCGGGGTCAGGTATCCGTAGGCGGGGGTGGCGAGTGGTGCGAGCACGCTGTTGATCAGCGGGTCGCGGTCGACACAGTGGGCCAGGGCCTGACGCACCTTGACGTTGTCGAACGGCGGCTTCGTGGTGTCGAAGAACGAGTACCAGATCTCGAAGTCGTTCGGATTCTTGTACAGGTGCAGGTCTTTCGTCTTCGCGTTGCCGGCGGCGATCTTGATGTCGAGCGGGGACAGGCTGATCGTGTCGATCTCGCCGGTCTGGAAGCGCGGCAGCATGTCGCCGCCGGAGTAGATCTTGCCGATCAGCGTCGTGATCGGCGGTGCGTAGGGGCCGGTGTACTTCTTGTTCGGCTCGAGCACGATGTGTGCGGTCGGGTCGAACTTCGTCAGCACGTACGGCCCGCAGGTGACGCAGGTGTCCGGGTTGATGTTGTAGGTGCCGGAGCCGTACTTGCTCAGCGCGGCGGCCGAGAGCGGGGTGGTGTAGAGGCAGGCCGACGGGATGTACGCGATCGGCCCGGCGGTCTGGATCACCAGGCTGTACTTGTCCTTGCCCTGCTTCACACCGATCGAGCTCGTCGGTACCTTGCCCGCGACGGCCTCGGTGTAGTTCTTGATGACGCCGGACCAGAACCAGCTGAAGTCCCAGGCGTGCTTGGGATCCGCGGAGTACCGCATGGTCTCGACGAAGTCCGCGGCCGTGAGTTCCTTGCCGTCGGACCACATGATCCCGGGCTTGAGGGTGAAGGTCCAGCTCAGCTTGTCGGCGGACTGTTCCCAACTGGTGGCCGCGCCGGGCTGGATCTTGTAGTTGCGGTCGAGCCGGACGAGCGGGATGTTGAACTGGTCGGCCAGCGGCGCGCGGGAGTAGACGGTCTCGTAGAAGTCCATCGCCTTGTAGCTGGCGCCGGTGGAGTCGAACGCCTGCACGTAGAACTGGTCGGTCGCGGGCGCCGCGCCGTCGGGCAGCACCAGCCCGAGGTCGTTCTTGGTGCCGGCGCCGCTCGGTCCTGAGGTCGACTTCGTGTTCGACCCGCCGCACGCGGCGAGGAAGACGCTCAACGCGGTCGCACCGCTCGCGACGACGAAGCCGCGCCTGGTCAGGTACGGCAGTCGCCTCAGTACGTCGTCGGTCTGGTCCACGTCGTCGGTCTGGTCGGTCATGGTGTCTACCCTTCTCGGTTCTTGCTCGACGCCGGTTGCGAACCGGCAGACGCGTTCCCGCTGTGGTCGTCGGCACTCACATGTGGCGACAGGTGCAGGTCGATCACGTTCTGGATCTGGTCGTGGTCGCGCGAGCGCAACAGCGCGACGATCGCACGGTGGCTGGAGTGGAGCCGAGGCTCGGGCGGCTTGCGCACGGCGCCTTCGAGGTAGCCGAACTCCCAGAAGAAGCGGTGCAGGATCGTTCCGAGCGTCACGAGGAAGGTGTTGCCGGTGGAGCGGAGCAGGCCCTCGTGGAACTCGCGGTGCAAGACGTCGGCCTCGCCCTGGTCGGTGGTCTCGAGCATCGCGGTCGCGGTCGCGTCGAGGGTGTCGAGGTCGGCGGGCTCCGCCCGCTCGATGGCGAGGGCGTAGATGCCCCGCTCCCAGATCGAACGGACCTCGAGGTAGTCGCGTTCGCTGACGGGCGCCGAGCCCATCCAGGCCGCGATCTGGCGGAAGACGTCGGTGTCGGCCACGTCGGCGACGTAGGTGCCGCTGCCCTGGGCGACCCGCAGCATTCCCAACACCTGCAGCGAAGCGACCGCCTGCCGGAGGACATTCCTGCTGACTCCGAGCGAGCGGGCCAGTTCGGCTTCGGCGGGGAGGCGCGTTCCAGGGGCCAGATGGTTCGCGAGAACGTACTCACGCAGTGCCGCCGCCGTTTGATCGGTCAGCCGCTCGCGAGAGACGGGCCGCATCGGCACGTTCTGGAATGGGTGAATCATTCTCTGTTTGGGCCTCCGGGACGCAACGTAGGCCCGGCTCCGTTGCGCTGTCAACCAGCGACCCGCCGACACCATGAATCGTTACTTTCGCGCCAGCAGCAAGGGATTTCCACGATGTTTCCGGTTCGTGTGGACGGCCGGAGTCGGCCGTCGCTCGACGCGAGTCAGGCACGCCAGAGGTCGTCGACCGCGTCAACCTGTTCCTCGAACGACATCGACGCGACATCCATACGGTGGTCGACGTCGGGTGGGTCGTCGATGTCTCGACGATGCAGGAGGGCGAACTCGTCGTCGGTCAGCCAGACGTGCCTCGTCGCCGCCCGCCGTCGTGCCTCGTCGACCGGGACGACCAGGTGCACGAGGAGGCAGTCCGGAAGTCTGGTGCGGTAGGCCGCCGCCGTCGACGGTGTGACGACGTCGGCCACCACCACCTCGAATCCTGCGCGGAGGAAGGACTCGGCGAGCAGGCTCGTGTTCTGCGCTCCGAGGCGGTGCTGTGCCGCGCCTTCGTCCCCACGCCAGAGTGGCCGCGCTCCGGCGACCACGAGCTGCCGCACGTCATCGGCGTCGACGAAGGCCGCACGAGGGCGGCGTTGTGCCAGAGCGCGACCCGTCGTCGTCTTGCCGACCGCCGGTCCGCCCGTCAACACCAGTGGTCGACGCAGGTTCGACATGGTCAGATCGTGACACGCGTGCGACGGCTCTGCGAAGGTACGCCCCGGCGATGGTCGAGGGCTTCCCGCGTCACGAACTGTTGAGGATGTCGAGACTGTCCAGCTGCCACGGCGATTCCGGCCATCCGGGGCAACCTCTTGCCCGTTGCACCGCATCGAGCCAGGCCGCCACGTCCGCGGACGGATACCCGAGCGAGACGAGCACAGCCCCGATCACCGTGCCGGTGCGCCCGATGCCGGCCCGGCAGTGCACGGCGACACCCACTCCGTCGACTACGAGCCGAGCGACCTGCCCGGCCGCTGCTGCCAGTTCGGCCCGCTCCGCAACGGGATCTGCGGGTTCGCGACGCCGATAGAGGTCGTGCAGCGAGAACACGTACGTACGCAGCGATCCGGCGTCGTAGGTCTGCGGTCCGATCAGCGAGACGATCGCCCCGACCTGCCGATCCGCCAGTAGGTCAAAGCGGAAGCCGGCCGTCGGAGCGAACATCCCGACCAGCGGCGACGGCTCCCGCCGCGCCCACCAGAGCCCGGGCGCCGCCGGGTCGACCGCGTCCGAGACGTCGAGCAGCGGGCGCACGTCAGGTTTCGCCGTCGGCTGATCCTGCCCACGACGCCGGGTCGTCGCCCTCGTGTTCCACCTCCAGCTTGATCACGTGCAGAACGGCGTTGATCAGCGCGAGGTGGGTGAAGGCCTGCGGGAAGTTGCCCAGCTGCTGACCGGAGTGGGGATCGAGTTCCTCGCCGTAGAGCTCGAGCGGGCTGGTGAACGACAGCAGCTTCGCGCACAGCTTGTGCGCCCGCTCGTACTCACCGATCTCGCACAATGCCGATACCAGCCAGAACGAGCAGATGGTGAAGCTGCCCTCCTCGCCGGTGAAGCCGTCGTCGGTCTCCTCGACCTTGTAGCGCATCACCAGCCCGTGCACGGTGAGCTCGTCGGCGATCGCGAGCACGGTGGCCCGGATCCGCGGGTCGTCGGCCGGCAGGAACCGCACCAGCGGCGCCAGCAGCAGCGACGCGTCCAGGGCGGACGTGCCGTAGTACTGGGTCAGCACGCCACGCTTGTCGACACCGTTCGCGAGGATGTCGGCACGGATCTCCTCGGCCGCCAGTTCCCACTCGGCCGCCTTGCCGTCCTCGCCGCTCACCCGGGCCAGCCGGGCACCGCGGTCGACCGCCACCCAGCACATGATCTTCGACGACGTGAAGTGCTTGAGCTCGCCACGCACCTCCCAGATGCCGGCGTCGGGCTCGCGCCAGTGCTTGAGCGCCTTCGCGACCTGGGTGTCGAGGATGTCCCAGATCCTGGCGTCGAGGTGCTGTGCCGCTTTCGCGTGCAGGTACACCGAATCGAGCAGTGCGCCCCAGACATCGTGCTGCTCCTGGGAATACGCCGCGTTGCCGATCCTGACCGGACGTGAGTTCGCGTACCCGGCGAGATGGTCGAGGGTGTGCTCTTCGAGGTCACGCTCACCGCCGATCCCGTACATGATCTGCAGGTTGTCGTCGCGTGCGGCGACGTCGGTGATGAACGCGAAGAAGTCCAACGCCTCCCAGTCGAATCCGAGCGAATACAAGCCCCACAAGGCGAAAGTGGCATCCCGAATCCAGCTGTACCGGTAGTCGTAGTTGCGTTCGCCACCCGGCGTCTCGGGCAGCGACGTCGAGCCGGCGGCCGCGATCGCCCCGGTCGGCGCGTATGTCAGGCCCTTCAACGTGAGAGCGCTGCGCTGCAGGAACCGGCGCCACGGGTGATCGGGGAACGTGCCGCGGGCCAGCCAGTGCTGCCAGTGGTGCGCTGTCCACACGAGCCGCGCGTATGCCTCGTCGTAGGTCGCCGGTGCTTCCTTACGGCCCCACGAGAGCGCGACGTAGCGGTAGTCGCCTTCCTTCAGCAGGCTGCGGGTACTCGCCTGGCCGCCTTCGAATCCCAGCCGCATGTCGGTGGTGAGCAGGAGTTCGACGTTCGAGCCCTCGGCGGTCGCGACGCCCTGGTGGTACCCGTCGCCCGCGTGCTCCCATCGGACCCGGGACCGGCCGTAGTCCAGGACGGGTTCGCACTCCATCACCGTCTGGACCTCGCCGGAGACGCAGCGGATGGTGCGCAGCAGGATGTGCTCCGCCTCGTAGTCGTTCGGGGTGCGCAGGTAGGTGGCCGAACGGTCGTTCTCGTGCCGCCACGGGCCCATCAGCAGGACGTCGCGCACGATGATCCAGCCCGTCGCCGTCCCCCAGCTCGTCTCGAGGATCATCGTGCCCGGCAGATAGCGGCGGTCCGAGGGGACGGCCAGATCGATCGGGCCGATGCGGAACGAGCCGGCATGGCGTCCGAGGATCTGCCCGAACACGCTCGGTCCGTCGAAGCGGGGCAGGCACATCCAGTCGACCGACCCACCCGGCGCGACGAGGGCGGACACCTCGCCGTCGCTGAGGAAGCCGTACTCACCGATGGGCACCGTCCGGTGAGCGACGGCGTGAACGGACTCTCGGAGGTGGGCGTGCGACTTCTTGGCCATGTCGGCAGCATCCTCGTTGCCTGTGGTCGGCGGCAACAGTTGGTGGGGTCGGGATCGGGGAAGCCGACACGCAACCCGAGCCGTCGCTGCCGTCCTTACAGCGCTCGGTAGTACCGGACCAACGGGAGGGCGGTGAAGTCGGCCTTCTCGTACGTGCGCCGTGCCGGTGCGTGGCCGGGGTCGCCACCCGTGCCGATGTCGGCCACGACGACTCCCGCGGCACGCATGTAGTCGACCGAGTAGGTCATCAGCGCGGTCGCGACTCCCTGCCGCTGGCAGCCCGGGTCGACGGCGATCATGTCGATCTCGCCCGTCCTGGGATCGTCGTCGCGGATGACGACGGCCGCGAAGCCGGCCACCCGGCCGCCGCTGTCGGCGACGAAGACGTGCTCACCAGCACACACGCCGCGGACCGTGGCGGCCTGCATCGTCAACCAGTCCGGGTACACCAGCTGGTAGATGCGCTCGCCCAGTACCTCGGCGAAGGAGGTGAATACCGGCGCCCAGGCACGCAGGGAGAGCGCGACCACGGCCTCGAGGTCACCGGATGTCAGCCTCCTGATCGACGGCGCCGGCGCCGGGGTCCCGGCGGTGGGCCGCTGCTGGTTGTCGGCGTCGGTCTCGCTCACGGCCACCACTCCTCGTCGATCGGACTTCCCGGGAATCGCGACGACCGTAGCCCGGCTGACGACCCGGTCGTCGGCTGGCGACCCGAAACCGGGTCGCGATTGTCGGTGGGGCTGCCTAGGCTCGGCCGGGTTGTGTCTGGAGGTGGTCCTACGTGATCCACATCTACCGTTACGGCTACCGGCTCGCACCCGCGGCGTCGATCGTCATCTGCCTCGCGAGCGTCGTCACCGCGGCACTCTCGATCGCCGCGCCGCTGCTCGTCGGTCAGATCATCGGCCGGCTCGCCGATGTGGCCGGCGGGCTGATGGACGCCACCTTCGTCGTGTTCCTCGCGTTTCTGCTGCTCACGATCCCGCTGTCGAACGTCGTCGGCCTGGTGTCGGAGACATTCGTCGAGAAGCTCGAAGCGCTGGGTGAGCGGGACATCCTGTTGCGGGTCGGGCTGGCGCTGTCGAGCGAGCCTTCCCTGCGCACACTGGACGATCCCGACATCGCCACCCGGCTGGCCAAGGTGCGCAGCCGTCAGTGGGAGATCCGGGCCGGGGTGCGGAACGCGCAGGGACAGCTGATCACCCAGGTACTCGGGCTGGCCGGCAGCGCGATCGCGTTGTCGATCGTGCTGAGCTGGTGGGTGGCCGTGCTGATGGTGGTCGGTGCCGTGGTCGAGGCGTTGTTCTTCCGTCACACCGTGCACGCGCAGATGGACGTGTGGTCGGGCCAGACCGAGGATCAGAAGCATGCGCGCTATGCCTTCGAGCAGGGAATGGGCAAGTCCGCCAAGGAGGTCCGCGTCTTCGGACTCGCCGGTTACCTGCGTGGACGCCACTGGGACAACATGACCGCCGCGCTGGCGCCCTACTGGCACACGAGATGGCGCCAGAGCGGTATCAGCCTGCTGATCGGTGGCGGCCGGGTCGCGGTCACCGTCGGGGCACTGGCCTATGCCGGAAGCCAGGCGGGTCGCGGCGAGCTGACCCTGACCGCGCTCGCCACCGCGCTGCCGCTGATCCTCACGGTCGGGTCGGCGGACATGTGGATGATCGGGATGGTCGAACGCGCGGCGACAACGCTGGCGTGGCTGGACGACCTCTCCCCGCGCGGCCCGCTGCTCCACCTGGACGACCCCGTCCCGACTCGTCCTGCGACCACCTCGTCTGCCCGTGATGCCCGCGATGCCGAGCCGGCACCCTTCCTCCGCACCGCCGTCGGTGACCTTCGAGGACGTGCGTTTCGCCTACCCGGGTGCGCATCGCGAGATCCTGCGTGACCTCACCTTCGAAGTGCCGGCCGGCCGGGCGGTCGCGCTCGTCGGAGTGAACGGCGCCGGCAAGTCGACGCTGGTCAAGCTGCTCGCCGGCGGCTACCGGCCCACCCGCGGCCGCGTCCTGGTCGACGGCGTCGACCTCGCGTCGTTCGACGTCGACGAGCTGCGCGGCTGGCAGCGCAGGGTGGCCCCGATCACCCAGGACTTCATCCGGCTCCCCTTGTCTGCAGGTGACAACGTCGAACTCGGCACCGGTCACGTGTGGGCCGGCCGGATCGATGCGGTCGTCTGGCCCGACACCCACGCCCTGGACGACACGGCCCGGCGCGCCGGCATCACCGAGCTGATCGACCGGCTCCCCGGCGGTTGGACCACGCCGCTCGACAAGACCCTTCCCCACGGCACCGACCTCTCCGGCGGCGAATGGCAGCGCATCGGCCTCGCCCGCGCCCTGCGCGCCGTGGAGGTCGGCGCCGGCCTGCTGGTGCTCGACGAGCCGGCAGTCGCGCTCGACGTCGAAGCCGAGGCCCGCCTCGTCGCCGGCTACCTCGACCTCACCGGCCAGGTCACGTCGTTGGTGATCTCGCACCGGTTCTCGGTCGTGCGGCCGGTCCCGATCATCTGCGTGCTGGAGCACGGCCGCATCGTCGAGCAGGGCGGGCACGACGAGCTGATGAAACTCGGCGGCCGCTACCGCACGATGTTCAGCCTGCAGGCGAGCCGGTACGTCGACGCCGAGCACGAACTCGACGGGGGCCGGCCGTGAATGTCCTGCGCACATTGGGGCTGTGGCTCACGACCGCGCTTCGAGCGGCGCCGCTCCTGACCGCGTTCACGTGCCTGACCACGATCGTGTCGTCGGTGCTGAGCCCGCTGAGCATCTACGGCGTCAGCCTCGCCGTGGCGGCGGCCGGCCGGAATGCCTCGCTCTGGCCGGGGATTCTCCTTGCCGGCGGATGTCTGCTCGTCTCGGCGATGGCCGCGAACGTGTCGTACCCGATCGGCGACACCGTCGACGACAAGGTCTACCGGCACGTTCACGACGACCTGTTGCGACTCACCGCCGACGTGCCGACGATCGCCCACCACGAGGATCCGGCTCTCGCCGACCGGCTGGCGCTGGTCCAACGCGACGCGCACGAGCTCGGCGGCATCTACCGCCTGCTGACCACCGTCGGCGCGGTCACGGGCACAGCGACGGTCGTCGCGCTGCTCTGGTCGGTCGGTCCGGGACTGTCGGTGCTTCTCGTGATGGCCGCCGTCCCGTCCGTCGTGCACGGGCTCGGGCAGTACCGGCGGAACGAACTGTGGAAGGGAAGCGAGCGTTTCCGCAGGGTCGCGCACCGAACGATCGATGTGCTCTCCGATCCGCGTCAGGGCGTCGAAGTCAGGTGCTTCGGGCTGTCGGCGACCTTGACCGGGGTGGCGAGTGAGGCACTCGGGATGCGCAACCGCCCGTGGATGGCCATCACCAGCCGCTACGCGAAGCTGACCGCGATCGGCTGGCTGGCCTTCGGACTGAGCTACGCCGCGGCTGTTCTCTGGTTGCTCCAGCGGGTCCGGAACGGCCTTGCCGGCGTGGGTGATCTGTCGCTGCTGCTGCTGATCGGCCCACAGGTGGTCACAACCGGGCAGGCCATCAGCGCCAACGTCCGGATGATCCTCGGCGCCCTTCAGACCTTCGGCCGCTATCAATGGCTGCGGGAGTACTCGGCTGCGCACTCGTGGTCGGAGAGCACGCTGAGCCCGCCCGACCGCCTGACGACCGGAATCCGCTTCGACCACGTCGATTTCGCCTATCCGAGCGCTGCCGCCGCCGGGGACGCCGCCACCTCGCCCGCGATGTCGCTCACCGACGTGAACCTCGATCTGCCGGCCGGCACCACGGTGGCATTCGTCGGCGACAACGGTGCCGGTAAGTCCACGTTGGTGAAACTGCTGGCGCGCCTCTACGACCCCACCCGGGGTGACGTGCTGATCGACGGTGTCCCGCTGCGCGACATCGACGCGGTGCGGTGGCGGGAACGGATGAGCGCCGGCTTCCAGGACTTCGCGAGCCTGGAGTTGCTGGCCGCCGACAGCGTCGGCGTCGGGGATCTGTCCACCCGCACGGATCGGGACCGTGTCGACGGCGCTGTGGACGCCGGTCAGGCCAGGCCGGTCGTCGAGAACCTGCGGGACGGGCTCGAGACCCAGCTCGGCACCCAGTTCAGCGGGGGAGTCGGGTTGTCCGGCGGCCAGTGGCAACGGCTGGCGCTGGCGCGCGCCTTCATGCGCCGGCAGCCGCTGCTGATGCTTCTCGACGAGCCGACGGCGGCGCTGGATCCCGAAGCGGAGCAGGCGGTCTACGAGCAGTACGGCGTCACCGCCCGGGAGCTGGCACGCACCACCGGTGCGGTCACGGTGCTGGTGTCGCACCGGTTCTCCACCGTGCGGATGGCCGACCTCATCGTCGTGGTCGCCGACGGTCGGATAGCCGAGC
Organism: Actinopolymorphaceae bacterium; assembly: GCA_036786375.1. GTDB lineage: Bacteria > Actinomycetota > Actinomycetes > Propionibacteriales > DAIQRJ01 > DAIQRJ01. Next base: position 53,983 of record DAIQRJ010000009.1, on the reverse strand, counting down.
AGGGATCCCATGCCGAGCTGCTGGCCGGCGGTGGGCGCTATGCCGAGCTGTTCGACCTGCAGGCGCGGGCCTACCGCTGAGCGGTCGACCCGGCTCTGCGTGGGCACGTCAGCGCGTCAGTACCGGTGCCGGACGGTCACCGCGCCGAAGGTCTGGTCGGGCGGCAGATAGGGCGGGTCGTTGCTCGTGCCGGTGACGATCACGACGTCGACATCGATCGCCACGTCACCAGTCCCCGGCTTCGGGTTGATCACGACGAAGTTCTTGAAGAACGGCGGGCTGTCGGAGTCGAAGATCTCGGCGACGAGTTTCTGCAGCGGGCCCTGGGGTTTGTCCGAACCGGGCGAGACGATGTTCGCCCGCCGGCGGAACTTCTGCGCCGGTCGCTCCACGTCGTCGCGCCGCCGCCAGGCGAGAACGTCCTTGGCAGCGTCGTAGTCGAGGACGGTCTCGGTGTCGGAGTGGGCGTCGCCGTCGAGTGCGAGCCCGGGCCCGCCGACGAGTACCAGGTTGCCGACCAGCACCAGGAGTCCGAGGTAGGTGGCGATGACGACTACGCCGATCACGTCGTGCAGCAGCCAGCCGGACCAGAACGACGACGGGGCCCCGAACACGCAGATGACCAATGCCAGCAGTGCCGCCCACGCCTTGAACGCCCGTCCGGTGTGGCGGCGGAGCGAGTCGACGAGGAAGATCAGCAGCCCGGTGGTCGAGATCGCCACGGCCGCGGATACGCCGGCCCGGCGGGTGACGATCTCGCCGACGGTGCCGGTGAGCCGGGCCAGCGGCCAGATGTGCGAGCCGATCGGCGGCCACCACACAGCCAAGACGACCAGCGCCGCGACGAAGGTGGCGGCCAGCAGCCAGGGAGCGACCGAGCCGACTCTTCCCCAGCCGGTCTCGAAGCGTTTCTTCGGGAACTCCGGATCGGGCGTGTGGCCGGTGTCGCCGGCAGCCACCGCGAGCGGTGTGGGCGGACCACCGCCGACGACGACCGCGATGATCGCCGCGAGCACGCACGTCGCGATCAGGGCCGCCAGCATCGCGATCGCAGGCAGGAGAATCGCGGTCACGCCGACGTGGACGATCACCCCGGGATGCACCCCCACCACCAGCCATCCGCACACGGCGACGACGCCACCGGCGACGACGAAGGCGAGCGGGGCGCCCAGGCTCCGCCAGGCCGACCAGCGGCGACCCACGAACCAACCCACCAGCCAAACGACCAGGGTGAGGCCGATCGTGACGGCGAGAATCGTCTGGCCCAGCAGCGCTACGACGATCGCGGCCACCGCGAGGACCGCAGCCACGACCAGCATCCGGCGCACGAAGTTGTCGCCGGACTGCGGCCGGGCGGGCACCCACGGCTCACTCGGCAACCCCTTGCTCTGCTCCTGACGTTCGAGCGTCAACTCCGACGGCGGTGCGGGCGACGACCAGCCGGTCCAGCGAACGGCTTGCAGGACGACGATCGTGATCGCCAGGCTGAGGACGACGAGCACCAGATCACCCGCGTGGTGGACAGGATCCAGCCACGCCGTCGTCGACGTGAGCACCACCCCGGCGAGGCCACCCGTCACGGCCACGGCAGCGCGGAACGGCGCCGACCCGAGCCACGAGTGCGGTACGAACAACGAGCGGACGGCCACCACGACGCCGAGGACGATCGCGCTGACGGCTGCCACCCGTGCAGCACCGCCCTGGATCACCTGTGGGAGAACGGCACCGGCGACACCACCGATGAACAACGCGAGGAGGAAGCGCTCGAGGCGCCACACACGCGGCAGCATCAGCTGGGCGAAATGGCTCAGCGACTGGGGTTCGGTCGGTGAGAGCCGCAGCGGCGGCTCGCTGACCTTCTCGGCGTAGGTCGGGCTGTTCGCCGCCTCCGTGATCGTGTGGGTGGCGCTCATGAAGGCACCGCCACCGCCGGAGACGATGTGCGGCATCTCGTCGTCCTTGTAGAGCTGGTAGTTGTGGATGTCACCGCCGAGGGTCGCCGCGTACGTGTGCGTCGGGTGCTTCACGATCTCGAGCACGGACGCGAAGCTGTTGCCGTCGTCGTCGGTCACCACGGCGCCGCCGATCGCGCAGGCATGCACGGCCTGGTTCACGAGCAGAGGCTTGCCGGTGAGGAGCATCTTCGGGCCGTCGAGCTGCGAGACCCGCAGCAACCATTCGCCCTGCGCGTGATCGATGGTCCCGTCGATGCCGGTGTCGATGCACACCAGCAGCAGGTCCTTCGTCTGGATCGCGAAGTAGGGCGAGACCTGCAGGGGCGGGACGACCATCGGTCCGCCTGCGTCGATGGCCTGCACCTGGTGGCGACGCTGGCCGATGTTCACGGTGGCGGCGACCCGGTGCATCCGCCGGCGGGCGTCGAGGCCCTCGGTGCGGGTCCGCCGTGACGGCCGGCGCCAGAACAGCCGGCCGAGCCATTCGAAGGACGGCGAGCCGCTGATCCCGTAGGCCGACGCGGGCAGCGGGGGCTGATCACAGAAGTTCCACATGAAGCCGGCCAGACCGTCGTACCAGTCGTGGTTTCCGGGCAGGGCGTAGATCGGCAGTGTGCGGAGGTTCTGGTACGGCACGTAGAAGCCGTCGACGTAATCGTTCACGTCGCCCGAGGGGTAGATGACATCGCTGCATACGACCATGAGGCCGATGTCGGGGTGGTCGCGCAGTTCGTTCTCGAGTGCCGGCACGACGACGTACTGGGAGGCGTCCTGCTCGCCGGTGTCGCCGACCACGATGAAGGACGTGCAGTCGCGGCGGTCGATGACGAGGCGGTGCTCGCGCTGCTCCTCGGCGATGACCGGGCTGGCCATCCACTGTGCCCGCAGCTCGTCGACGAAGCGTGGTGTCAGCGTGTTGAGACGGTCGTTCAAGGACGAGATCAGTGCTCGGGTGGTGATCCAGGAGAAGTTCGTCCACTTGCGCTGGGAGCGGGTGTCGAGCAGTTCACTCGCCCAATCCCAGTACTGCCGCTGGTCGTTCGCCACCGCCGCACCGCCTTCGGATATCGGCTCTCCTGCACGGGCGCCCGATCATCGGCTAGTGCATCGGCCGACTCCGAGCGTCGAAATCGTAACGTCGGTTGCTCGGCCCGGCTACGTCGTTCGACGGGCAATATCCACGTCGGCTTCCGGCCGTCGTCAGATCCCGTCGTCGGCATGTGGACCCTGCAGACGTCGATCTTCCCGGAGAACAAGGCGAGCCTGCGGCTGCATCACTCGGCGGGGTTCAGGACGTTCGCGGTTCGGGAACGCATCGTCCAGCAGAACGGCGTCTGGCGCGACACGGTGTTCCCCGAGCGTCGAAGCCAGGCTGAGACTTCAGCCGCAAGCGTCGCCGGCGTCACCTGAGCGAAGGTGCCCAGCCGGTGTGCGGGGCGATGAGCTTGTCTCTGAGAATCGCCACGCGGGCGGCGATATCGTCCCGGACAAGGCGCACGCGCTCGATCCCGTCGATGCCACGCTCGGACGGTTCGTCGGTGTCCCACTCTCCGAAGCGCGGGCCGTCGACGGGGTCGACGTGCGCTTCACGACCGAGCGTCACGACCGTGGTCATTGATTCGAGCAGTGCCGGGTCGATCGGTTTCGTCGTCTCCTGGCTGATGTCGACGCCCACTTCGGCGAGCACCTCGGGAGAGAGTGCATTCACGCCGTTGCCGGGCTGGGTTCCGGCCGAGTACACCTCGATCCGGTCGCCGGCAAGCTTGCTCATGAGCCCGGCGGCCATCTGCGACTTGCCGCCGTTCTTCACGCAGATGAACGTGACAGAAGGTCGATCAGGCATCGCCTGCTCCTATGCGGGGGTGAGTAGGTCGTCGACGAGATCGTTCACCCGCGAGGCGATCGCGTCGCGGATTGCACGTACTGATTCGAGGTTCTTGCCCGCCGGGTCGTCGATCGGCCAGTCGAGGTACCGCTTGCCCGGATAGACGGGGCACGCGTCGCCACAGCCCATCGTGACGACGACGTCCGCAGCGCGCACCACCTCGTCGGTCAGCGGCTTGGGATAGCTGCCGCCGAGGTAGACCCCGATCTCGTCCATGGCGTTCATGACGTTCGCGTCCAGAGCCGCGATCGGATTCGAGCCGGCGGATCGGACGGTGATGCGTCCCCCCGCACGTTGCAGCAGGAGTGCTGCCGCCATTTGCGAGCGGCCGGCATTCCGGACGCACACGAACAGGACGTCGGCGGCCGCGGTGGAGGCCGATCCGTTGGCTCGGGCAAGGGCGGCCAGCCGGTCGGCGGCGAAGCTGGCTGTCAGCGACGGAAGAAAGCGATGGATGCGGGATCGCTCGGCCAACATCCGATAGCTCTCGGCGACGTACCGGTTGACTGTCTCGGGTGAGAACGTGCCGGCGAACCGGTCGGCGAGCGGAGCGCTGATCCGTGCGAGGACCTCGGCGGGATCTGCCAGTGCCGACTCCAGGACGGGGACCGCAGGAAAACTCGACTCGGTGTCGTCGTCGGTGCTGGTGAGCAGAGCCGACAGGTGCGCAACAGCGATGTGGGTCGGGCGGTAGTAGATCGCCGTTCCAACGCGCTCCCGCTCGAGGAGTCCCGCTTCGGTCAGTACGCGGAGGTGATGCGAGATCGTCGGCGCGCTCTGCCGGAACTGGGCCGCGAGCTCGCCGGAGCGGATCCGACCGTCCGGGTGATGCAGCACCATGCTGAGGAGCCGGAGGCGAACCGGCTCGGCGACTGCCGAGAGCTGGCTCGCGCGAGCTTCGGCAGTGGGCCGGTCGAGCGGCGAGCCGACGTGACGATTAGACACGCATCTATTGTGATGCGCGACGATGTATCTGTCCAGTCCGATATGGGTCGCCCAGACCCGGACTAGCGAAGGATGTCCGCGATCGCGGGCAGGCGGTGGGGTTCGATCGAGTACCAGACCTCGCGGCCGCGCTTGTCACGTCGAAGCAGGCCCGCCTCGGTCATCAGCTTGAGGTGGTGGCTGACGGTGGGCTGCCGAAGTCCCAAGCCTGGGTAGAGATCACCGACGCAGGCTTCCGCATCGGCGCTGCCGTGGATCATGCTCAGGATCTGCAGCCGCGTCGGGTCCGAGACGACCTTCAGGAGGGTGGCGAGGCGTTCGGCGTCGTCGCGATTGAGAGGACGGTCGTCGATGCTCTCGGCGCGCGCTGGTGTGCCGTCGGGCTGCCGGGCGCGTGCACTCATAGACGTCAGCCTAAAGCGCGGCGCGGTCCGCTCGTGTGTGCGGGTGATACGAACCGGTAGCCCTTTCCGCGGACCGTCTGCAGGAGTTCGGGGTGCGCGCGGTCGCGCTCGAGCTCGGCCCGGAGTCGTTTGATGTGGACGACGACGGTGTTGGTGTCGAGCAGGTCACCGTGCCAGACGTGGGTGGCGATCTGCTCGTGGGTCACGACGTGTCCTGCGTTCCGGTCTGGCGTGCGCGGATCGTCAGTCGACGACGACACTCCTGGCTAGTTCATCGATCAGCACGGTGACGCGTCGTTCGATCTCGTCGCGGATGGGTCGTACACGCTCGAGCGGTTGGCCCGCGGGGTCGTCGAGTTGCCAGTCGAGGTAGCGCTTACCGGGGTAGAAAGGGCAGGCGTCGCCGCATCCCATGGTGATCACGACGCCAGCGGTCTGGACCGATTCCGGCGTGAGGATCGTGGGTGTGTTGTTGGATATGTCGACGCCGACCTCGGCCATGGCCGCGACGGCGATCGGGTTGATCGCATTGCCCGGTTCGGATCCGGCGGAGCGGACGTCGACGCGGTCGCCGGCCAGGTGGCTGAGAAATCCGGCCGCCATCTGCGAGCGGCCGGCATTGTGGATGCAGACGAACAGAACCGTCGGGCGCGAGGTAACCGACATGCATCTCCTTCGAGGTCGATGACCCGGCGGGTTTGGTGTTGGGCCAGCCGAGCCGTAACGTATCAGTCGATGATGATGTCAGTAGATAGTGACGTGTTGAGGGTACTCGGTGATCCGCTCCGGTTGCAGATCGTGTCCCTGCTGGCCGGCGAGGCACTGTGCACGTGCCATCTCGCCGAGGCGACCGGTGCACGGCAGACGAACCTCTCGAACCACCTGCGTGTCCTGCGCGATGCCGGTCTCGTCGAGACCGAGGCGTGCGGTCGCTTCACCTACTACCGCCTGCTCCCCGCCGGCCTGCGTGCCGTCGCTGCATCGATCGGTGCACTTGTCGACCAGGCGACCGACACCACCACCCTGAACCGGAAGAGGCCCTGCTCGTGAGCACCGAGGCGGCTGCCCGCGCCACTGACGCCGACGGCAAGCTCGTCGCGAAGCTCTCGCGACTCGACCGGCTGCTGCCCGTGTGGATCCTCGCCGCCATGGCCATCGGGCTCGGCCTCGGCCGTGCGGTACCGAGCCTCAACGACGCGCTGAGCAAGGTCGAGGTCGCCGGCGTCTCGCTGCCGATCGGCCTCGGACTGCTCGTGATGATGTACCCGGTGCTGGCGAAGGTCCGCTACGACCGGCTCGGGACGGTCACGTCGGACCGCAGGCTGATGGTCTCGTCGCTGATCCTCAACTGGATCGTCGGCCCGGCGCTCATGTTCGCGCTGGCCTGGGGGTTCCTCCCGGACCTGCCCGAGTACCGCACCGGCCTGATCATCGTCGGCCTGGCCCGTTGCATCGCGATGGTCATCATCTGGAACGACCTCGCCTGTGGTGACCGCGAGGCGGCGGCCGTACTCGTGGCGCTCAACTCGATCTTTCAGGTCATCGCGTTCGGATTGCTGGGCTGGTTCTATCTCGACGTCCTGCCCGGGTGGCTGGGACTCGACAGCAGCGGCCTGCACTTCTCGGTCGGCAAGATCGTCGTCAACGTGCTGATATTCCTCGGCATCCCCTTGCTGGCTGGGTATCTGAGCCGTCGGATCGGGGAACGCAGCAAGGGCCGCCAGTGGTACGAGGCGCGCTTCCTTCCGAGGATCGGCCCGTGGGCGCTCTACGGGCTGTTGTTCACGATCGTCATCCTGTTCGCCCTGCAGGGGAAGACGATCACGTCCCGACCTGCCGACGTGATGCGCATCGCGATCCCTCTGCTCGTCTACTTCGCCGTGATGTGGGGCGGGTCGTTCCTGCTCGGCAAGAGCATCGGGCTCCCCTACGAGCGAACGGCAACTCTCGCGTTCACCGCAGCCAGCAACAACTTCGAGCTCGCGATCGCCGTGGCGATCGCCACGTTCGGCGTGACGTCCGGCCAAGCCCTGTCCGGTGTGGTTGGCCCGCTGATCGAGGTGCCGGTACTGGTGGGTCTGGTCTACGTGTCGCTGGCGCTGCGTCGCCGATTCGGCGTTCGTGGAGACCAGCTGTCGAACGGACCGGCTTCCTAGAGTTGGCGGCTTCGTGGCGGAGCGAGCTGCGTGTCGCAGCGCTGCTTACGTGTCCGCCAGTTGCACGGCGACGGCCACGAGGAAGCACGCGAACGCCAGGATCGCCGCAGAGGAACGGAATACGTCCAGCTGCTCCCATCGGTGAACTGTCGCCTTCCAGCCCGGTGGTGGAGCATCGCTCGACCAGGTGTCGATCTGCTCATTGATCCGCACCGTGCCGAGGAACGTGATGAGAACGAAAGCCACCAACGCGATGACACCCGTCCATCGGAATGCGTATCCCGCGCCGGTGCCGGCGAAGACGAGCGTCGCGATTCCGGCGAGAACCGTGGGCACGAGGATGGACGGGACGAGCACACGGAGCCGGCGTATGAGTCCTTGCCGGGCGAGCACCTGAGAGCGTTCATCGAGGATGGCCAGCGACGGATGGACGCCGTAGCGGACCACGAGTTCCTCACCCGCGAGGAGGCCGGCGAAGAAGAGGCTGACGAACTCGAGAACGACCCGTCCGTCCACGTCATCGACCACCGAGCCGGGCGAGCCACCCGTAATGCCGCAACGACTCGATCGAACGTGTCATCAGCGGTTCCTTCCGATCCGATGAGCACGGGCACATGGTCATCGAGCCCGGATAGGTCATCATCACCCTGTCGGTGATGGCGACAACGAACGGAGAGCGATGACCGGCGCGGCGCAGCCCGGGGTGACGTTGGGCCCTGAACTGGCGGAACCGATCGCCGCTGCGTTCGGGCTGTCCCATCACTCACCGTCGCAACGGGGATAGGTTGGCCCTACTTTCACCGTCCGCGACAGCCGGCAATGCCGCCGGGAGGGAGATGCGAGATGGCCGACGACCAGGTGTCGGGCTCCGAGCACACAGAGATGACCGATGCGGCGATCCGGTCGCGGGTCGATGAGCTGATCGCGGGAATGACGCCCGCCGAGAAGGCCGGGCAGCTCACCCAGTACTTCTACTTCGGTGCGCTGCCGGACACCGGCGCGGAGCCGGTCGGCGCCATCGAGCTCTCCAGCCAGTCGTCGATGGTCCAGGCGGCGCTCGGACGAGGCGAGGCCGGCTCGCTCCTCTTCGTCACCGACCCGGCGGAGACCAACCGCCTGCAGCGACTCGCGATCGACGGCAACCGGTTCGACATCCCCGCGCTGTTCGGCTTCGACGTCATCCACGGGTTCCGCACGATCTTCCCGGTACCGATCGCGATGGCGGCGTCCTGGGATCCCGCGACGATCGAACGCGCTCAGTCCGTCGCCGCCCGTGAGGCACGATCCGTCGGCATCCACTGGACGTTCGCGCCGATGGTCGACATCGCCCGCGACCCACGCTGGGGCCGCATGATCGAGGGCGCGGGCGAGGATCCGTTCCTCGGCGCCGCGGTCGCCCGGGCCCAGGTCCGTGGTTTCCAGGGGCAGCGGATCGGCATGCCGGAGCGGGTGATCGCCGGTCCCAAGCACTTCGCCGGCTACGGCGCCGCCCTCGGTGGACGTGACTACGACGAGGTCAATCTCTCCGATTCCGAACTCTGGAACGTCTATCTCCCGCCGTTCCGGGCGGCGGTCGAGGCCGGCGCCGGCAACATCATGACGGCGTACATGGACCTCAACGGCATCCCGGCGACGGGGAACCGCTGGCTGCTCACCGATGTCCTGCGGGGGACGTGGGGCTTCGAGGGCTTCGTCGTGAGCGACGCCCAAGCGGTGCACAACCTGCTGACGCACAGGTTCGCCGCTGACCTTCGCGATGCCGGCGTCCGGGCCCTGAACGCCGGGGTGGACATGGAGATGGCGATTTCCGACCCTGCCTACCACCACCTGCCGGACGCTGTGGCGAACGACGCAGCCAGTGGGGCGGCTCTCGACGCGAGCGTGCGTCGGGTGCTCGAGGCGAAGCTCCGGATGGGCCTGTTCGATGTGCCGTACGTCGATGAGGACCACGCTCGCGAGGTGCTGGGCGACCCGGCACATCGTGACGTGGCGCGAATGGCGGCCGAGCGGGCGGCAGTGCTGCTCCGTAACGAGGGGGACCTGCTTCCCCTCGACGCCGGGAAGCTCGGGTCGATCGCGGTGATCGGTCCGCTCGCCGATTCGAAGCGGGACACCTTGGGGCCGTGGTGCTTCGACTTCGACCTGGACGAAACCGTGACCGTGCTGGACGGCATCCAGCAGAAGGCCGGTGAAGGCGCACAGGTGCAGTACGCACCCGGCATCCGCCCCGCGCAGCGGACCTTCCCGTCGATATTCGACATGTTCGGCGGGAACGCGCCGGTGGACCCCGAGGGTTTCGACGAGGAGGCGGAGCTCAAGCGGGCGGTCGATCTGGCCCGTGGGTCCGATGTGACGGTGGTCGTCCTGGGCGAGTCGCAGAACATGATCGGCGAGGCGGCGTCGCGGTCGTCGCTGGAGCTGCCGGGCCGCCAACTCGACCTGTTGAAAGCCGCGGTCGAGACCGGCACACCCGTTGTGCTGCTGGTGATGAACGGACGGCCGCTCGACCTGCGCTGGGCGGCGACGCATGTGCCGGCGATCCTCGACATCTGGTATCCGGGGACGCAGGGCGGCTCGGCCGTCGCGAACCTGTTGTTCGGCGAGGTCTCGCCGGGCGGGAAGCTGCCCTTCACGTGGCCGCGCATGGTCGGGCAGGTGCCGATGGTCTACGCGCACACCCGCTCGCACGACCCCGATCAGCAGGGAAAGCGTTACTGGGACGAGGAGAGCACGCCGCTGTTCCCGTTCGGCCACGGGCTCGGCTACTCGCGGTTCGAGTACAGCGACCTCACCGTGGATCGATCCTCGATCGGTGCGGGTGAGGCCCTGACGGTTTCGGTCGAGGTCACCAATGCCGGTGGACGGACGGCCGACGAGGTGGTGCAGCTCTACATCCATCAGCGGTACGGGTCGGCGTCGCGTCCGGTTCGCGAGCTCGAGGGGTTCCAGCGCATCAGCCTCGGGGCCGGGGAGTCGCGCCGCGTCGAGTTCCCGCTCGGTCCGGCGGAGCTGCGCTACTGGAACGCGGCGGTGCGGGACTGGGTGATCGATGCGTCGACCTTCGACGTCTGGGCAGGCGGGGATTCGACGGCGGAGCTATCGACAACGTTCGCCGTGACCTCCGCTTAGGGCCTGCCGATGATCAACACGCTCATGTTCCGGGCGGGTTGAGGGTGTAGTTCCATTCCGGGTGCCAGTCGTGGCGGTGCAGGATGCCACTGTCGTGGAGGTCGTTCATCTGCGCGTCGGGGATCTTGACGCCGACCGGGTAGGTGTCGGTGTCGAGTTCGGCGTGGACGGTGAGCCCGGTGCGGGTGGTGGTCGCGGCGATGGACTGCACGATGACGTCGTGGCTGATCAGTGGCCGGCCACGCCAGTTCATCGAGATGTGGGAGAACAGCCGGTGCTCGATCTTGTTCCATTTCGACGTGCCGGGCGGCAGGTGGCACACGGTGATCCTCAGCCCTGTTTCGCCTGCCAGGTCGGCCAGTTCGGTCCTCCATAGTCGGGTGCGGTAGCCGTTGGATCCACCCCCGTCGGCGGTGATCAGCAGCCGGGACGCGTTCGGGTAGGAGTCTGCTGCGGATTGCCACCAGCGGCGGATCGTGGCGACGGCGAACGCGGCGGTGTCGTGATCGGTGCCCACGCTGACCCAGCCAGTGTCCGTGCCCAGGTCGTAGACGCCGTAGGGGTTGGCCTTACCCAGAGCGGGGTCGATGAAGTCGTGGACCTTGACCTGCTCGGGGTCGGCGGCCGGGCGCCACTCCTTCCCACCGTTCTTGTATGGCCCGACGAGTTCTTTCTTCTTGGTGTCCACGCTGATCACCGGATCGCCCGCAGCCAGGTGCTCGCTGGCCTGGTCGTTGAGGTAGGAGAACTGGCCGTCGCGGTCTGGATGCTGGCCGCCCTCGAGCGTCTTGGCGTTGCCCTGCAAGCTGAAACCCTGCTGGTGCAGCAGCCGGGCCACGGTGTCCGCGCCGACCCGGTGCCCGGCCGCGGTCAGCTCGTCGGCCAGCTTGCGGGTCGACAACGTCGTCCAGCACAGCGAGGACTCGGGATCTCCACGCCGGGTCGGCTCCACCAGCGCCAGCAGCGCCGTGAGCAGTGCCGGGTCCGTTGCGGTCACCGTCTTGCGGCCACCACCCTCGCGCCGGACCCGCTTCAGCGGCGCCTGCCCGGACTCCAGCTCGGCCACCCCCGCGGAGATCCGCGACCGCGACGCTCCGCTCGCCCGGGCCACCACGGCGATGCCGCCGTGTCCCAGCGACCGGGCTTCACCGGCCATCACCAGCCGCTGCTGGCGCTCGTCCAGATGCGGCAGCACCGCCTCGAACTTCGCCCGCAACGACGCCACCACGTCCGCATCAACAGCCACTACCACAGCATGACGGATGCAAAACTAAATAGAGCGCTTATTTATCGGCATGCCCTTAGGCTCTCGCCGTGGCCATCATCTACAGAGCCGAGATCCGTCCGACCAAGCTCGAACTGATCGGGTCGTGGCTGCCGAGCCAGGCGTGGTTCGGGTGTTGTCGGCATCGAGACGCTCCTGCTCGATGTGGCCGGCGAGGTGATGCAGGTGCCGATGACCTACTGCGGCGCCCCGCTCGCCGGGGCCGAGGCGCGGCTGATGGGGACCATGGAGCATTCGGTGCTGGGCCAGCGCTGGGTCTACGACGCGTGTGCTGATCCCGTCTATGCGAGCGGGCTCGCCACCGCCATCCTTCAAGGTGGCACCCAGGCGGACGAGTTCGTCGAGGGCGACGCCGGCCCCACCTTGCGGGTGTCGAGCGTCTCGGTGAAGGGCAGCGGGTCGTCCGACGAGGAGCTCGCCGCAGTCGGGGACGTCGACGACCTCTCCGTGTCGACCGTCGATTCGGTGTCGACGATCACCGCGCCGGCGTGGGCTCTCGAGGTCCGTCGCATCATCGACGTGAACGGCAATCTGGCGACCGCCGACCCGGACCTTGTCGCTACGTGGGCCGGTCAGACCGAACCGGTACCGCTGGCATCGGCCCGTCGCACGTAGCCGAGCTGGTCAGACGCGCTCTACCTCGTAACGGAGCCAGACGACGCCGTCTGCCGTGGTCTGCACCGTCAGCAACCGCAGCGGCGTGGGGAGTTCGCCGTCGAGAAGCCGGGGACCGTCAAAGGATGTGGGCGTTCCCAGCCCTCCAATGAGCGCCGGTAGCAGGATCACCTGCACCTCGTCGATCAGCCCGGCTCGAAGCAGTGCTCCGTTGAGTCCGCCGCCGGCTCTCGAAACGACGCACGAAACTCCCAGCCGATCGGCCATCCGCCGAAGCATCGTGAGCAGATCGACCCGGTGATCGCCGGCGACGAGATACGGAATCTCGGACCGTCGGAGATAGGCCAGGTACGGGCGGGGTGTCGAGTGGCAGACCAGCACGAGCAGATCCATGCCGCCGCCGCCCGTCTGCGTCCAACGCACACGACCGCGTCCGTCGACCACCGCAAACCACCGCTGCGGCGGTGCCGAAACGTCCACATCGGCTGGAAGAAAGTCGGTGTAGAGGTCGACCGACTCGTCCTCGACCGGCGGGAGATCCGCGAGCGGACCAGCACTGTCGAGGACGAATGTTCCGCTGCCTTCGAGCACGACCTCCGGGTCGTACAGCCGGCTGAGTTCGGACTCCCGCGCAGCGTCGACGTCGCCGGCGCTCGGTGGATGGATGGACTGCCATGCGCTCGACGCTCCGTCGTCCATGAGCACGTGACTGCGGTTGAGCGCCACCCGGCCGTCGGGGGTGGACGTCACCGACACGACCACTCGCGGTCGGTCTGTTGTAGCGGCATCGTCGCTGTCCATGTGGTCGCCTCCGGGAGCACCTGAATGGGGCCCAAGTCCTAACAGCGGACACCGACAGGCCCCGTTGATCTGGACAAGAGCAAAAGACGGGACGGCACGTCGTGCTGTCGATCTGGCGACAATCGGTTCGTCGTATGAGTGGTTGGTCGGGAACGGACCCGGCCTTCGACGAACGGGAAGGTTGTCATGGCCAAGTACCTGATCCTCATTTACGGAAACGAGCAGCTCTGGGACGAGGAGTCGATCGACGAGCAGCAAGCGAAGGGCGAGGCGCACCGTGCGTACGTCGCAGCAGCTGGCTCCGGCCACCTCGACGGGCACCAGCTGAAGGCCACCGACACGGCGACCAGCCTTCACTCCACCGCGGCGGGAGTGCCCACGATCACCGACGGGCCGTTCCTCGAGACGAAAGAGGTCATCGGCGGCTACTACCTCCTCGAGGCTCCCGACCTCGACGCGGCGATCGCACTGGCACGGATGCTGCCCGAGGTGTCGACGACCCATGGCGGCGTGGAGATCCGTCCCATCGAGGAGCGGAACTGACCACGGACGCCGCCGAGGTCGACATCAACCTGGCTGAGGAATGCACCCAGGACGCGTACGCCCAGGCGCTGCGGACCTGGCCGCGCAACGGCATCCCGGCCCGACCGGGAGCGTGGCTCACCTCGGTCGCCGGCAACAGAGCGCGAGACGTATTGCGCCGGGAAGCAGCGTTTCGCCGGGCCCTCCCGCAACTCGCCACCGATGACGTCGTGCCCGAGCCCGACTACGTGGTCGATCCTGACGTCATCGACGACGACCGGCTCCGCCTCGTCTTCACCTGCTGCCACCCGGCGCTCTCGCGCGACGCGCAGGTCGCTCTCACGCTGCGGCTCGTGTGCGGGCTGTCGACGGCCAACGTAGCAAGGGCATTCCTCGTGCAGGAGTCGACGTTGGCCGCGCGCATCACCCGTGCCAAGAAGAAGATCGCTGCGGCGCGGATCCCCTACTGTGTGCCGCCACACGACGAGCTGCCCGAACGTCTGAGCGCGGTCCTCGACGTCGTGCATCTCGTCTTCACCACCGGCCATGCCGCGCCGGACGGTGCCCGACTCGTGCGCCAGGATCTGGTCGACAGCGCTATCGACCTTGCCCGAGCCCTGCACACGCTGCTGCCGGCTGAGGACGGCGTGACCGGGCTGCTCGCGCTGATGCTGCTGATCGACGCACGCCGAGCCACGCGGGTTTCCGGCACCGGTGAACTCGTCCTTCTCGCCGATCAGGACCGCGAGCGCTGGGACCGCCAGGAGATCGACGAGGGACTGGCCCTGCTCGTCGACTCGCTTCGTCGGCGACCGGCCGACCGGTTCGCCGTCGAGGCGGCACTCGCGGCCGTCCATGCCGAGGCGCCGACGTGGCAGGACACCGACTGGGCGCAGATCGTCGGGCTCTACGACGTGCTCCGGCGGCTGTGGCCGTCGCCTGTCGTCGAGCTCAATCGTGCTGTCGCGATCGGGATGCGGGACGGGCCGCAAGCGGGACTCGACGCGCTCGAGCCGCTGCTCGGGGTACCGACCCTCGGCGGCTACGGCTACCTCAGCGCCGCCCGCGCCGATTTCCTCGGGCAGCTGGGCCGGTGGTCGGAGACGGCAACGCCCTCGACACCGGCCAACCGTGACGTGATGTCATGGCCGGCTTGAGGAAACCGCTCGTGGGGTCAGTTGCGGTCGCCGTCGCTGCTCGCGCGTGCGCCGTGGTACCCGGGCTGGGCACCGGTCGGATCCTCGGGTTCGTCGACGTCGGGCTCGTCCGTCAGCGCCGGTTCCGTCGCCGGGTCGGGGTTCACCGGCTCGGTGAGGTCTGGGTTGACCTCGTTGGGACTGGGAATGGGTGTCGTCTGGGTCACGTCGATCCGCCTGTCTGCACCGCGCCGGCCATCCCGACGACGTACCCAAGAGTGCCTCGTCGCGGCCTTCTTGGTAAGGACTTTGCCCAATCCTGCGCTTGCGGACACTCGCTGCGCGGTCGAGGACTGTCATGTCGATGCCGGCCAGGCGCTCGGGGTCGTAGAGCACGTCGATCGCGACGATCTTCCTGTGCGTAACGGTGAACGCCATGATCGACAGCACTCGCGGGCCCGCGGCGATGACAGCTCCGGCGGTCCCGTTGATCAGCGCCGGTCGCACGAACGGGGCCAGTCTCGTGGCCAGGACCGCTTGTGCGGCCACCTCGCGCGCGGTGTGGATCACGACGGTTCGGCGTGCACGCGCTGTCCCTCCACCGGACCGGAGCACGACGTCGGGATCGAGGACGGCAACGAGCGCGTCGAAGTTGCCGTCGCGGGCGGCGGCGAAGAACGCGTCGACAACGATGCGCTGCTGCGCGAGATCCGGGTCGGGAGTCGGTGCCTGTCCCTGCACTCGACGGCGTGCGCGGCTCGCGAGCTGTCTGGCGGCGGCCGGCGTGCGCTCGATCAGCGACGCGACCTCGTCGAACGGGACGGCGAACATGTCGTGCAACACGAATGCGAGGCGCTCGGGCGGGGTCAGCGTTTCGAGCACCACCATCAACGCAAGCCCGACCGAGTCGGCCAGCAGCGCCTCGTCCTCGGGGTCCATCCCGTGCTCCGGGCTGATGATCGGCTCGGGTACATGCACATGGACGTCGAGCGGTTCCTCGCGCCGCTGCCCGCGCGAACGCAGCCTGTTCAGGCACACTCGTGCCACTACCGTGGTCAGCCAGCCGCCGAGGTTCTCGACAGCGCTGATGTCCGTGCGGTTGAGGCGCAGCCAGCTGTCCTGGACGGCGTCATCGGCCTCGCTGACGTCGCCGAGCATCCGGTAGCCCAACGCTCGCAGGCGCGGCCGATGCTCCTCGAATCGCTCCGCCAGCAGGTCACGCTCGTCCACGGCGTCACATTCCTTTCTCGCGGGGTGTCATAGCACTAGACCCACGAAGCCCTGCTGATGTGACTGGCCCGCCAACGCTCGACCAGAACTGATCGGAGAGAGTCATGACATCGCCCATCCTGCTCACCGGGGGCACCGGAACGCTCGGGCGCCTCGTCGTCCCGCTTCTGCGCGATGCCGGCCGTGAGGTGCGGGTGCTCAGCCGGAGTCGACACGACTCCACCGGCACCGAGTTCGTGACCGGCGATCTCGCCACCGGTGAGGGGATCGAAGCCGCAGTGGACGGAGTCGAGACCATCGTGCACTGCGCCGGCAGCGCCAAGGGGGACGAGGACAAGACGCGCACCCTGGTGCAGGCGGCGTCCCGAGCCTGCGTCCGGCACCTGGTGTACATCTCGGTCGTCGGTGCCGAACGGGTACCCGTCGTCAGCGGCATCGACCGCGCGATGTTCGGCTACTTCGCGTCCAAGCGCGCGGCGGAGCGCGTCGTAGAGGACTCCGGACTGCCGTGGACCACGCTGCGCGCCACCCAGTTCCACGACCTCGCGCTGATGACGGCAACCCAGATGGCGAAGTTGCCGCTGATCCCCGTCCCGGCTGGCGTCCGATTCCAGCCGGTCGATGCACGTGAGGTGGCGGCCCGGCTCGTCGAACTCGCCCTCGGCACGCCGTCCGGCCTGGTGCCCGATATCGCCGGGCCACGCATATTCGGGATGGACGAGCTTCTGCGCGGTTATCTGCAGGCCAGTCACCGGCACCGGCTGCTGGTGCCGGTCCGGCTCCCCGGCAAGGCCGCCCGAGCCATGCGAGCGGGTGCCAACCTCGCTCCCGAACGGACCGTTGGCCACCGGACGTGGGAAGACTTCCTCGCCGAACGGCTGGGTGCCGGCGCGGTAGCGTCGTGAGATGAGCCACGACGTGAGCAACCTGGCTACGGCCTTCGACCAGATCTCCGAGCACTGGCAGCCGCATCGGCTCACGAGCATCAACGACTACGACGTGAAGATCGTCAAGCTGCTCGGCGAATTCGTGTGGCACACGCACCCGGACACCGACGAGCTGTTCCTGGTGCGATCGGGGCCTGTCTCGGCCCTTCTCTCGAGCCGAAGGGCACCGTCAACACCGGAGACGCCGGCGGTGAGATGACCGCAGCGCTTCGCGAGTTCGAAAGCTGACGACAGCGTCGGGTTGCGCGCCGAGTGGACCGAGGGGTCCTGACGTCGGGCGCCGGACTGTTTCCTCGATGAGTGAGCTGATCTGACCCGGCTTCCGTGTGGACAGCTCCGTCTGATCGGGACGTGCTGAACCGTCGAGAATTGGCACGTCGATGCAGTCGGGACGTTCGGGTTTGGGCCTCACGACGGGGGATCTGAGGCCCTTCGCCTCTGCCGAGAAGAAGCTCGCCCGCACATAATCACGTCGTGACCGCGACAACAAGGGAGGACGACCGGTGAGTGGCGGCAGGCTAGTGGTGGGACACGACGGATCGCCCGGATCCGTCAGCGACGAGGTGGTCGGACGCGCCCTGTGCCCAGTGCTCGTCACCCGAGAGTCGTCGCACCCGTGACGGACGGAGACCCATCGGCTGTCGAGATCGAGGATCTGGTGGTACAGCTCCACACCGACCTCGAGCGTGGGCTGAGCACGTCAGAGGCCGCTCGGCTCCTGCGCGCGGACGGTCCGAACGAACTTCGGGCCGCTGCGGCCGAACCGACCTGGCGCAGGATGGTCGCGCAGTTCCGTGATCCGCTGATCTATCTGCTGCTCGGTGCTGTCCTGGTGTCGCTGGTTGCCTGGATCGTGGAAGGTCGCGACGGTGTTCCGGTCGACGCGATCGTGATCGGCATTGTTGTGCTGCTGAACGCCGTTCTCGGCTACGCGCAGGAGTCCAAGGCCGAGCGAGCCGTCGCAGCTCTGCAGGACATGACCGCCGCGACGTCGGCGGTCGTTCGCGACGGCCGCCTGATGCGCGTGCCCAGCGAGCAGCTGGTCCGCGGTGATCTCCTCGCACTGACCGAAGGCGACGCCGTCGGTGCGGACGCCCGGCTCACGCAGACGGCCGCGTTGCGCGTTCAGGAGGCGTCACTCACCGGCGAGAGCGAGGCGGTGCTCAAGGGCGTGTGCACCCCGGATGGTCCAGCCACCTTGGGGGATCAGCTCGGCATGGTGTTCAAGGGCACCGCAATCGTGCAGGGCACCGGGCGGGCGGTGGTGACTGCCACGGGCATGGACACCGAGGTCGGTGCCATTGCCACGATGCTCGAGGACACTCGACGACAACCCACCCCGCTGCAGCGCGAGATCAGCAGGATCGGCGCGATGCTGGGCATCGCCGTACTCGTCATCGCAGTCGTGGTCGTGGTCACCGTCTTCCTGATCTCCGACGTCAGCACCTTCAGCGACGCCGTCACTGTGCTTCTGATGGGCGTGTCACTCGCGGTCGCGGCCGTCCCGGAGGGACTGCCCGCGATCCTGTCCGTCGTGCTGGCGCTGGGAGTTCAGCGAATGGCGACCCACCATGCGATCGTCAAGAACCTGTCCTCGGTCGAGACGCTCGGATCCGCGTCCGTTATCGCTTCGGACAAGACCGGGACCCTGACGAAGTCCGAGATGACCATCAGACGCGTGGCTACTGCCTCCGGGATCACCGAGGTGACCGGAGCGGGCTATTCCCCGACCGGCAGCCTGCGCCATCGCGGAACAGCGATCGCCGGCGTGAAGCTCGCCGAGGACATCGTCGTGATCAGCGGCGGCAGTCTCGCTAACAACGCCGACCTGAGCCGCCGAGACGGTTCCTGGCAGATCCAGGGTGATCCCACGCCGGCTGCGCCGATTCGAGCGCATCGGCGAGGTGCCCTTCACGTCCGAACGCAAGCTGATGTCGACGATCGAAGCCGACCACGAACACGGTGGCCAGCACGTGCTGGTCACCAAGGGTGCACCGGATGTGCTGCTCGGAATCTGCAGCCAGGTAAGGGTGGGACTGGATGTCGTCGACCTGACCGACGAGCTCAGAGGCCGGATCGGCGCCGACGTCGCGCTCCTCGCCGGCGAGGCACTTCGGACGCTGTCCGTCGCCTACCGGCCGTTGGCCGGCACCGAGAGCCTCCACTCGCCGGCACTGGAGACGGATCTGATCTTCGTCGGCACGGTCGGCATCATCGATCCGCCGCGTCCCGAGGCAGCGGTCGCCATCGCCGAGGCTCACCGCGCCGGAATCCGCGTCATCATGATCACCGGCGACCATCCGGGCACGGCAATCAAGATCGCCACCGATCTGGGCATCGTCTCGCCAGGAGCCCGCGCTGTCACCGGGCTCGAACTCGACGACCTCGACGCCGGAGCCTTCGCCGACACGGTGCGGACCACGTCGGTCTATGCGCGGGTCGCACCGAAGCACAAACTCCAGATCGTCGACGCGCTCCAAGCTGAGGGCAACATCGTCGCCATGACGGGAGACGGCGTCAACGACGCACCGGCTCTCAAGGCAGCCGACATCGGCATCGCGATGGGTATGACCGGAACCGAGGTGACGAAGGAAGCGGCCAAGATGATCCTGGCCGACGACAATTTCGCCACGATCGTCGAGGCCGTGCGCGAGGGCCGTGGCATCTTGGACAACATCCAGAAGTTCCTCCGGTACCTGCTCTCGTCCAACATGGGCGAAGTCCTGACGGTGTTTCTCGGCGTCGTCCTGGCCGGAGTGTTCGGGCTTTCGGGCAAGGGCGAGGTGGTGGTCCTCCCGCTCCTGGCCACACAGATCCTCTGGATCAACCTCATCACCGATTCCGCTCCTGCGCTGGCGATGGGTGTCGATCCCGAAGTCGAGGACGTGATGGCCCGTGCTCCACGCAGGCTCACCGACCGCGTTATCGACGCCAGGATGTGGATCCCGGTGATGATCCTCGGGATGGTGATGGCGGCCGCCACCCTGCTCACGATCGACATTTATCTGCCGGGCGGCCTGATCGAGGGCAATCGGGACTTGGGCAACGCGCGGACGGCGGGGTTCACGGTGCTGGTGCTCGCTCAGCTGTTCAACTGCTTCAACGCGCGGTCCGAGACGACGAGCGCGATCAACCACCTGTTCGTCAACCGCTGGCTGTGGGCTGCCCTGGGCGCCTCGCTTCTGCTTCAGTTCGCCGTGGTCGATGTGGGTTTCCTCGACGTCGCATTCGGTACGGTTCGGCTGACGTGGGATCAATGGCTGGTGGCGACAGCGATGGCCAGTTCCGTGTTGTGGGCCAGCGAATTGCGTAAGGGTGTTCTGCGGCGCAGGGACGACACCGTGCGGTAGCGAGTCCGCAGCGTGACCGGACGTAGCCTCTCGTACGACCTGCGTCAGGTTCGGTGCGCGGTGGGATCAGGTGTCATCGTCGATCCTTCGCGCTGCTCAGGCCAGAGACAGGAAGAGCTTTTCCATCTTCTTCGTGTCCAGGCTCTCGGCGCCGTCCTCCGAGATGCACTGCTTGAGGCCGGTGGCCACGATTGCGAACCCGGCTCGGTCCAGGGCTCGGCTGACCGCGGCGAGCTGCGTGACGACGTCCTCACACTCCCGGCCCTCGTCGAGCATCCGGATGACGGCAGCCAGCTGCCCCTGCGCGCGTTTGAGCCGGTTGCTGATCGGCTTCGTCGAGGCTGGATCGAGCTGGACCATCAGGCCCTCTTGACCGCTGAGCCCGCGAGGCCGGCGAGCGCAGCGTTGAGGCGGCTGGTGGCATCGTCAGCGATCTCCTGCAGGGCCGAGGTGCCGGTGATCGACACCATCGTCTGTGGGTCGACCGCCTCGACCACGGTGGTCTGTTCGCCGGTGGAGCGAACCACGATGTTGCACGGCAGCAGCAGCCCGATCGAGGGTTCGGCGAGCAGTGCGGCCAGCGCGAGTGGCGGCCGGCATGCACCGAGGATGACCTGTGAGGGGATGTCGGTGTCCATCTTGGCCTTCATGGTGGCCTGCAAGTCGATCTCGCTGAGGACGCCGAACCCTTGGTCGGTCAGGGCGGCCCGAACCTCGGGCAGGACCGTGTCGTAGGGCCGGTCAACGGTGGTGGTGAGGGCGTAGCCCATGGTCTGGCTCCTTCTGCTCGATGTTCAGCATATACCTGGGGGGTATCGAGTCGGAAGCGGTAGCGGCATCCAGAGGGCATTTGGCAACGCCTTGCCGGCTTCGCTATCGTCCTCGTGTTGATACCCCATGGGGTATACGAACGAGAGGAGCAATCTGTGTCAGACATCAGCCAGACCGACTTCGCCGCGGCCCGTCAGCACGGTCGCATCCAGGTGGTCGACGTGCGCGAGGACGGCGAGTTCGCTTCCGGGCACGTGCCCGGCGCCGTGTCCATCCCGATGGGTCAGCTGACGAACCGGCTGGCCGAGATCGACCAGACCCAACCGGTGTACGTGATCTGCGCATCAGGCGGCCGGAGTGCGGTGACGAGCGACGTGTTGGTCCAGCGCGGCTTCGACGCCTACTCCGTGGTCGGCGGCACCAGAGCGTGGACCAAGACGGGCCAACCGGTCCACTACGACACCAATACGTCCATCACGCGAGGGAGGTGACCCGGATGATGAACATCACCGCCGCCCAGTCCTTGCGTGTAGGTACGAGGCCGACGATCGTCCCGATCGAGACGCCGACACTGGGTGACCGCAGCTACCTCGTCCACGACGGCGAGGTGGCGTTCGTGGTCGACCCACAACGCGACATCGACCGCGTCCTCGACCTCGCTACGCGCGAAAGTGTGCGGATCACCCACGTCTTCGAGACCCATATCCACAACGACTACGTGACTGGCGGCCTGGCCCTGTCTGACGTGACCGGTGCGGGCTACTTCGTGAACGCGGCGGACAAGGTCAACTACGACCGGGCGCCGATCGGTGACGGCGACGAAGTCGCGGTCGGCGCGTCGATGGTCGTGCGGGCACTGTCTACGCCCGGGCATACGTTCACCCATCTCTCCTACGCCTTGACGGCGCAGGGTGAGCCGGTGGCGGTGTTCACGGGAGGCTCGCTGCTGTTCGGCGCAACGGGACGGCCGGACCTGCTCGGCCAAGAGCACACCCACGACCTGGTCCACGCTCAGTACGCGTCGGCGCAGCGGTTGGCGGCGGAGTTGCCCGATGCGACGGGGGTCTTCCCGACCCACGGGTTCGGCAGCTTCTGCTCGGCCACTCAGTCCGATGCCCGTGAATCCACCGTCGGGCGGGAGAAACGATCCAACCCGGTGTTGACCGAATCAGAGAACACGTATGTGGAGGCGCTGCTCAGCGGGTTGGATGTGTATCCGGCTTACTACGTGCACATGGCGCCGGCGAACATCGCGGGACCGGCCGCCCCGGATCTGTCGCTGCCCGAGCTCGCGCAACCTACCGAGTTGCGGCGGAGGATCGAGGCAGGGGAGTGGGTCGTCGACCTGCGGTCGCGGACCCTGTTCGCGGATGGCCACGTCGCGGGGACGCTGAACTTCGGCCTCGACGGCGGTTTTGCCACCTACCTCGGCTGGCTGATCGAGTGGGGCACGCCGCTGACCTTGCTCGGTGAGACCGAGGACGACGTCAGGACGGCCCAGCGCGAGCTGGTGCGGATCGGGATCGACCGGCCGGCCGCAGCCGCCGTCGGAGGACCCGGCCAGTGGACCACCGAGCCGTTGCAGTCGTTCCCCCGAGCCACCTTCGCCGACCTCGAGCACGTCCGTCACCACCGCGAGGTCGTCGTCCTCGACGTCCGACGGACGCTTGAGTTCGCCGCTGGCCGCATCGAGGGCGCACTCAACATTCCACTCCACGAGCTGCCCAAGCGGATAGCCGAAGTACCCGACGCGGAAGTGTGGGTGCACTGCGCCGGCGGCTACCGCGCCTCGGTCGCCGCGTCCTTCCTCTCCGTCGAGGGGCGGCACCTCGTCGCCATCGACGACAGCTTCGACAATGCCAAGTCGGCCGGCCTGCACCTCATCGCCGACGCCGACAACCAGGAGGAGGAGCGGTGATCGCCAAGCTCCGGGCACTGTTCGGCCGATCTCCGGCCATCAGCGTCACTCAAGCCCCGCAGGCCATCAGCGACGGGGCGTTGCTTCTCGACGTCCGCGAACTCGATGAGTGGCGAGCCGGGCACGCGCCGCAAGCCCAGCACATCCCGCTCGGCCAGCTCGAGACCCGGCTCGAGGGGATTCCGGCCGGACGACCCATCGTCGCTGTCTGCCGATCCGGGCGTCGGTCAGCGATTGCCGCCAACGTGCTCAACGGCCGCGGCTACCACGCAACCAACCTGACTGGCGGCATGACCGCCTGGGCCGCGGCCGGGCTGCCGGTCGTCAGTGCGCGCAACAAGCCAGGCCGCATCACCTGAACCCTGCTCGCCAACCCTTGAAGGAGGCAGAACCCCATGACCACCTCCACGACGTCATCCCTGACGGGGCGGCAGCTGCCGGACACCGTCGATGCGAGCACCGTCCTTGCCTGGATGGCCGATCCCGAGACGGTCACGGTCATCGACGTCCGCAGCCCCGCAGAGTTCGAGACCCTCCACATCACCGGCTCCTACAACATGCCCTTGGACCTGCTCGGTGAGCACGCTCCGCAACTGGCCGCCCGGCTCGATCACAAGGTCGTTCTCGTCTGCCAGTCCGGCGTGCGCGCCCGCCAAGCCCGCCAGCGACTCGCGGCAGCCGGCATGGACAACCTCCACATCCTCGACACGGGCCTCCCCGGTTTCGCGGCTTCCGGTGGACCTGTCGTTCGTGGCCGGGCCCGCTGGGCGCTGGACCGCCAGGTCCGACTGGTCGCCGGGTCCCTCGTACTCGCCGGGGTGCTGGCCAGCCGCAAGGCGCCCAAGGTCAGCATCCTCGTCGGCGGACTCGGCGCCGGTCTGACGATCTCGGCCCTGACCGACACCTGCACCATGAGGAGGATCCTCTCGGCTCTCCCGTACAACCGAGGACCCAAGCACAAGAGCGGTCAGATGCTGCTCGACGAGCTACCTACCAGCACGGCGTCGCCTTCGTGACCACCACGCTGCTGGTCTCGATCCTCCTCGGCCTGGCCATCGGGGTCCTGCTCGGACTCCTGGGCGGGGGCGGCTCGATCCTGGCCGTTCCTGCCCTCGTCTACGGTGCGGGCCTCCCGCTGTCAGCCGCCGTCCCCACCTCCCTGCTGGTCGTCGGCATCTCCTCAGCCACAGCGGTCATCCCCCGGCTACGCCGGGTGCAGTGGCGACTCGCCGCCATTTTCGCCGCTGCGGGCGCGATCGCGGCCTTCGGCGGGGCCGCCGTGAACCGGCTCCTCGATCCCGCCGTGGTCCTCGTCGGCTTCGCGGTACTCATGGTCGCCGCCGGTGCGCGCATGCTCGCCAGCCAGAACGAAGGCGGCGGATCCTGCGCGCTCCCGAGCGGCGGCGTCGACTGGCGAAGCTGCCTTCCCAAAGCCGTTGGCGCCGGACTCGTCGTCGGGTTTCTTACCGGCTTGTTCGGCGTCGGCGGCGGGTTCCTGATCATCCCCGCCCTCGTCCTGCTGCTGGGCCTCGCGATGCCCGAGGCCGTGGCCACGTCGCTGGTCATCATCGTGGCCAACTCCGCATCCGGCTTCGTCGCCCACCTCGGCGACGCGCACCTGCAGGCCCCGATCGCAGTCCCGTTCATTCTCGCCGCGATCACCGGCTCTCTCGTCGCCGGCCGAGTCGCCAGCCGCTTGCCTGCGTCCAAGCTCCGACATTGGTTTGCCTACCTGGTGTTCGCCGTAGCGGCCTTCGTCATCTACCGCGCCGCCACCGGGTGAGGCTGTCCCGTCTCACGCGTCTGCATGCGTTCGTTCGGTCGTCACGCTTCGAGTTCGGCCCCGCGATCAACCGGCCTCGACGCCTGTGACCGGCGCCCGTCGTGACCAGATGACGACGGGGGTCACAAGCCAGGCATCAGAGATCACCCGCATGAGGAAGCTCGAAGCCACGCGCGGCAAGACCGCGACTAGACCCGCGGGTTCCACGATCCGTAGGTCAGGTATCGCCGACCCTCGTCGTTCCTCGTCGCTTCCGTCAGATGAAGAGGAGCTGGGCGCCCTCGGTCTTGTCGATGAAGTCGCCGGCGCTGATGATGGCTTCGACCTCGTCGTAGAGGTCCTCCTCGGTGAGGTGGTTCATGTCGGCCGACATCCGGCAGGCCCACAAGTGGCCGCCGGAGGCGACGATCTGCTCGAGGAAGTCGGGCACCTCGGGGACGTCGAGTGCCGCGATCGACTTCTTCATGCGCGAGGTGGCCATCGCGGTCATCCCTGGTAGGCCGCCCAGGCCCTGGGGCAGGTGGGTCGCCGTGTTGCCGAGCATGGTCATCTTGAGGTCGCCCATGGTCTTCTTGTTGATCATGTCGAGGCCCCAGAAGGTGAAGAACAGGTGGGTCTCGACGCCTTCGCCGAGTGCGGCGTTGGCCAGGATCAAGCCTGGGTAGGCCATGTCCAAGCTTCCCTTGGAGCAGATGATGGCGAGCTTGCGACCGGTCGGCACGTCGCCGAACGACGGGACGATGGGGGCGGCCTGCGGAGTGGAGGTCATGATCGTTTCTCCTTCTAGGGTCAGACGCAGCCGCGCGGTTTGGGTAGACCGGCGATGTAGGCCATCTTCTTGGCCGGCTTCTGCGGGAAGAGTTGAAACAGGGTCTTGGTCGGGATGGCGCCCACGACGCTGACCCGGCGAAGGGTGGGCGTCTCGCCTTTGTCGGCGAAGTCCTGCCGCAGGAACCGGATGGCTTCCCAGTGCTTATCTGTCAGGTCGATGCCGATCTGGGCGGCGAGAGCCGTGCCCAGCGCCTCGTCCCACTCGGCATACTCGGTCATGAAGCCTTCGGCGTCGACGGCGATCTCGTGGCCGTCGATGGTCGTGACAGGCATGGCACTCACTCCTCGTTCTTCGGTCGATCTCCGGTGGACTTGCCGAGCATCGACATGTGCGACGGCAACGGCATCGGGCGGCCCGGCAGGAGGACGTTCCAGTAGATCCAGCGGAACGCCAGCTTGCCGAGGTGGTTGATGCGGGTCTCCTTCAGCAGGTCCATCGGCCCGATGACGGGCAGCGGGAACTTGCCAGGCAGGGGCTCTGTGTCGTAGTTGAAGTCGATGAGCAGCCCCTTGTGATCCCCGGACTCGATGAAGCAGTTCGCGTGGCCGTCGAAGGAGCCGGTCATCGGCCTTCCGGCGATGTGCTCGAGGAAGTTGTCAACGAAGATCTCGACCGAGAAGTGGGCGACGGACCCGGCCTTGGACGCCGGGATGTCCGAGGCGTCGCCGACGGCGAAGATATCTGCGTGGGCGGTGGAGAGCAGCGTGTGCTTGTCGACCGGCACGTAGTTCAGCTCGTCCCCGAGGCCGGATCGCGCGACGAAGTCGGCACCCATGTTCAGAGGGATGGTGACAAGCAGGTCGAACGGCACCTCTCGCTCGTCGTAGGACACCAGGGTCTTGTTCTTGGCGTCTATGTGCTCGACGAGGAAGTCCGCCTCGACGACGATATTGCGGTCCTCGAGCATCGACCCGAGGCGCGCCGAGGCGATCGGCTTGGTGAAGGCACCGGACAGAGGCGTCACGAAGACCAGCTCCACCCGGTCGCGCAGTCCCCGCTCCCGCAGCCACGCCTCGGCCAGGAAAGTGAACTCCAACGGAGCCACCGGGCACTTGATCGGCATGTCGGTGATGTGGACCACGAGCCGACCGTGGTCGAAGTTCGCCAGAGCCTCGCGCAGGGCCAGCGCCCCGTCATAGGTGTAGAAGTCGAAGATGCTGCGGCGCCACTCCTCTTCGAACATGCCCGGCGTCTGGTCCGGACGCGGCGAGGTGCCTGAGGCGATGACAAGGTAGTCGTAGGCCAGGTCCCGGCCGTCGGTGAGCGCCACCGAGTGTGTGTCGGGGTGAACGACGTCGACGTCGCCGATCACGAAGTCGACCCCGTCGGGCAGGAAGGCGTGCCTCGCGCGGGTGACCTGCTTCTCGGAGTATGTGCCGAAAGGGAGGAACAGGTAGCCGGGCTGGTAGCGGTGCTGGTCGTCGCGGTCGACGACGGTGATGTCCCAGTCGTCCGGCGATAGACGGGGCCTGAGCTTGTTGACGATCATCGTGCCGGCAGTACCCGCACCCAAGACCAAGAGGCGTTTCTTCACGGCGGCACCCTTTCGTGTGTCTTCACTTCGACACTACGAAGCCCTCAGTCGCCGCATGAGAGGCGAAGGTCCCGACTGCGCGGCAAGGCGAGAGTTCGCGACCTTGACGGCGGCGGAGGTCGCGAAACGACCCCTCGTTTGGGGGTCGGTCGGAACGAAGCGCTCTCGGCTGACGTCCGATTCGGCAACGACACAAGCCCGCGCCCGTTGGGCCAGCGCTGCGCCCAGTCACTACCGCATGACGTGGTACGAGCACGCCATGGTCGGCACCACTCGGATTGTCGTCGAGGTTCGTGGCGGTCAGCTGTTGACGTCGGAACGCCGCGTCGGGGCCACAACCCTGATGACGGCGGAATCGTCCGCAGCGCCGAGGCCCTGGGCCTGACCCAGCAGGTAGAGCTGCTCGGCGGCCGCGGCCAACGGGGAAGGGAGCCCGGCTGCGCGAGTGGCCTTGCCGACAATGCCCATATCCTTCACGAAGATGTCCAGCCGGCTCAGCACCTCGGCGCCGTCCTCTTCGTAGGCCCCAAGGATGCGTGGGCCGCGGTTGGACAGCATGAACGAGCCCGCGGCCCCGGCTTCCAGGGCCGCAAGGGTCTTCGCTTGGTCCAGCCCAAGGGCATCGGCCAGAGCCAGCGCCTCGGCTGCCGCCGCAATGTGCACGCCGCAGAGCAACTGGTTGACGGTCTTCAGCGCCTGGCCGTCACCGGGCTTGTTACCAACAATTGTCAATGTGGACGCCAGTAGCTCCAGGACCGGGCGGGCCCGCTCCAGCGCGTCGGGTTCAGCACCCACAACAATCAGAAGATCACCCTGGCCGGCTCGCACCGGGCCACCAGACAGGGGCGCGTCGACAAGTGCGACGCCGCAGTTGGCCAACCTTTCCACCGTCGCGGGGATCGCCTCAGTCCCGACGGTGCTGGTCAGGATTACGACGGAATCGCGGGCAAGCACCTCGGCCACGCCGTTCGCACCGAAAAGCACATCGTTGAGCTGTTCGCCGCTGCGAACTGCGACCAGCACCGCATCGGCTCCCTTCGTTGCGTCGCGGGCGGAACTGAAGCAGGTCACGCCGACCTCGGCGGCCAGCTTGCGGCGGTTCTCCAAGATATCGAAACCGTGGACGATGAGTTTGCTGGCCAGGCGGGTGGCCATGGGAAGGCCCATGGCGCCCAGGCCCAGGACGGCGACGGTATAGCCGCTGGAATGGGTGACCATCTGCGTTGACATGGGTGATATCTCCGGCGTTGAAGGGTTAGAGGGTACTGCTGCTGAGCTTGCGAACGACGTCGAAGAGAGACTGATCATCGCCCACGTTGCCCGCAAAAACGATGAAGGGGATCCCTTTGGCCGGGCCGTCCACCGGCTCCCAGAGGGAGACGATGCCGGGCAGCATCGGGCCCCGAACGACGGCATGGCGGATTTCCAGCCCGTGGGCTGCAACGTCGGAAGACGTGATGCCGCCCTTGGCGATGACGAAACGCGGCGGCCGCGCCTTGAGTGTCCGGCTCACAACCGCGACGACGGCGGTGGAGACAGTGCGGGCGATCCGCAGGCTCTCGGCCGGATCATCGGTCTTGACGAGCAGCCGACTGGTGTGGACGATGACGTCCCCGTCAGCGAGAGCGGTGACGACCGCCGATACGACGGCTCCAACGTGGTCCGAAGCCAGCGTTGTGTCCAGCAGGGCCTCGACCTGGATCTCCACGATCCTGGCGGACCGATGCCGGTCGGTCAGCACCTTGAGTTGGCGGGTCGTGAGGCCGACGTGGGAACCGACGACGATGAGGCCGCCGCCTGGCGCAGGGCTGTTTCCAGCAAAGGCCTCGTCCCCGGACAGCGGCGCGCGCTCTTCCTGGCCGATACGGGCCCGGACAAACGGCGGGCCCACGCGGTAAAGCAGCTTCTTTCCCCGTGATTCCGCTTCCGCCAGGCCCAGCGCCAAAGCACGCAGGTCATTTTCGGTGACAACGTCCACCACGATCGGTGTGGAGCCCGTGGCCCCAGCCACAGCGTCGGCTATACCGCCCGCCCCGCCACGGATGATGTTCAGATCCAAAACGATGACATCCGACGCCTTGAACCGGCCGGAGGATTTTTCCTCGACATACCTTGCCAACTCCGAGTGCCGGAAACCGAAACTGGCGTCCTTGGCGAACTCCGTCTCCGCCACCGGGGTCAGTACCCCGTGGTCCCGCATGTAGTGCACGCCACCGATGGTGATGCGCCCGGCGTCGGGGAAGGCTGGGACCATCACGACGCCATCGGTCGTCTGCCCGGCTACCTCCTTCAGCGTTGCCGCGATCACGTCCGGTTCCAGGGGGTAATGTCCGCGCAACGTGGAGTCGCTGCGACTGACGAAACCCGGTGTTGTGCCAGTCTCCACCGCCGCTGCCAGTGCGTTGGTGACGATTTCGCGGTTCCGTGCTGCGGCCTCGACCGGTTCCAGGCTGCGGGTATTGGTCAGCACGTACACGGCGGGGGCGGGTTGCCTCCCGACCCGGTACGTGAATGCCCAGCGGAAGTCATCCTCTTCCCAGCGAGTGAGCACCGGAACGTTGGACACGGACTGCGTACCGGTGGGGTCGTCGTCGAGGACTACCAGTACCCGGTCCGCGGCGGCCACGGAAGCGGCGACGGCCGCGGCTGTGACGGGCACCTCGACGGGGAAACCAGCGAGTAGGTCGGCCTCAAGTATCAAAGGAGACGCCGAGTTGGCCCGATTGCGTGGGTCCCGCAAGGCCTACGAAGGAATAGTTGAGCCAGAACCTTCATTTGAAGCCCTTTCTCCACTATTTCGGGTTCCTGCTCGGCACCTGCTCCAGCCCGTGGCCCTCGGCCCGGGGCGACGCCACCCGGACCCTCGCGCGGGAGGCTAACCCGTGAGGCTGACTATGGAGCCACCCTCCGCGTCGTGACGTAGATCAGTGGACCACCTGAGTCGCGACCAAGGTGAGTGCCGGTAGGACCCGGGCATGGACCCTGGGGCCGCGGCGGTCAACGATTGTAGTGCGGCGCCGGTCCGCGAAGCTCATGCCAGACCTCGTCACACGCCGCCATCGTCTCCTCGTCGGGAGTCGGCCCGTCGGCGGCCGCGATGTTGGACTCGACCTGGGTGATCCCAGAGGCCCCGACGAGCACGACGTCGATGGGCGGTCGGGCGAGCACCTCCAGCGACGCGCTGTCGCCAGCCTGTTCGGCCCTGCCGCCGCCCCTTGGCTGCCATCGCAGTGGCCCTCCGCTCGATGCCGAGCGTAGCGCCGCGGAACAGATTGTCCCATCGCCCGGCCGGTTCCTGGGAGAACCCGATGCCGTGCAGCAATTGGCGGCCGTTCCACGGCGAGAACCAGGAAGCAGCGACCCGATGGGCAAGCTCAGTCTGCACCCGGCGAAGTGGCGGCGGGCGCATGAACCGCAGTACGATCAACTCCCCAAGAAGGCGCGCAAGCAGAACTTTCCGTGGAGGCATCATGATCATCCTTGGTCTCGTACTGCTCGTGTTGGGCCTCTTCCTCGGGATCCAGCTGCTCTATATCCTCGGGGCCATTCTGCTGGTGGTGGGCGTGGTGCTGCTCATTCTGGGATCAACCGGACGGGCCATCGGCGGCCGAAGGCACTACTTCTGACGCTTGCCTGTCGAGGTCAGGCGCCGCGCGCTCGTGAGCCGCTGGTCGTAAGGCGCCCGGCCATTGTCCTTTGTAGGTGTTGCGATCAGATGGGCGTGGGAGGTAGCGATGCGGATGCGGATCGTGGCGGCAGTCGTCGTCATCTGGCTGGTCATCGGAGGCGTGGCGGCGGGGCAGCGCAACTACTTCACTGGATCGGCCGCAAACTGTGCCCACGTTGGAACGATCGTGG
This sequence comes from Actinopolymorphaceae bacterium, assembly GCA_036786375.1. Classification (GTDB taxonomy): domain Bacteria; phylum Actinomycetota; class Actinomycetes; order Propionibacteriales; family DAIQRJ01; genus DAIQRJ01. Next base: position 22,927 of record DAIQRJ010000009.1, on the reverse strand, counting down.
TCACGATCCTTGCTGGCCCGTTGAACTACGTCGGCGTCAACCCGCGGATCCGCTGCGAGGTGCCTCAACCGTCGAAATAGCACGGGTCAGTGGGCACTTGACCTTTCAGTCGCGCCCTCGGGCACTGCTAGATGTTGTGGTGCGTGAGGTTGATGACGTGGGTGGGTAGCTGATAGGTCATGAGCCGTGATTGAGAGGACTCTGGTGGGTCCGATCAGAGGAGGCGGTTCATGTGTCGATGTTGGGTGTTGCGCTCGATCCCGCGCGGGTGATCGTTGCGGTCGATCCGGGCAAGGTGATGAATCGGGTCTGGGTCAGTAACGGCGCCGGGCTGCTGGAGGCTCCGGTGTCGCTACCGGTCTCGCGGGCGGGGGTTGCGGGCTTGGAAGGGTTGCTCGCCGCGCATCCGTCTGTGGTGGGTCCGCCGGTGATCGCGATCGAGGCGACCGGGCTGATTTGTCCGATCGAGGAGCTCCACTGTCTTCGCGTCAGGAGCCCGTGCTCCGCTGCTGGGCTCGGGGCAATTCCCGCGACACCTGGCCTGCTGCTCGTTCACGACATGCAGAGAGACACCCATGGACACCGGGGACCGTGTGCCGTAGGTCATGGATCGCCAAGCCGGCTCTCGCCCTCGCAGGCTGCGTCGCCCTCGCGGTGACCGGGGGAGTGCTGGCGCTGGGTCTGCTGTGATCCAACCGACCGGGCGACGCGTTGTAGACAGCGCGGATGGGTTTTCAGGACTTCAGTACCTACCGCGTGGACCTGTGGGGAGGTTGACTGGACATCGGACGGCACGACCACGGGGTCGACTGGGAGAGGTTGCCATGAAAGCATCCGTTGGAGATCGCATCGTGATCGCAGCGAACCACGTCGACGGTCCGGTGCGCGACGGCGAGATCCTCGAGATCCGTCAGAGTGACGGCGCACCGCCGTATGTCGTGCGGTGGTCGGACAGCGGGCACAGCTCGCTGTTCTTTCCCGGTCCTGACGCGAAGGTTGAGCACCCTTCCGCACAGGACGGTTGAATGGGCAGCCGGGCTGTCTTCCGACTGCCGTCTACGTGTGCGGTTGGACCCCCACCGGATCAGTGAAGCCAAGGTGAGCCGGCCCGTTCCAGGTGTCCTCGATGTCGTCCGAGGCGGTCGCCAAGAGAGCGACGGCCAAGGCGTACAGCGCACGCGCGGCAGCGACCTCGTCACCGATCTCGGGAACGTCGGTGTCCATCGGCTTTCGTCGTGAGAGCCCGCGTCCCTCGGTATGTTCGGGGGAGTCGCCGTGCAGAACGGCGCGCGCCGACGTGTCGTCGCCGTCCTCGTAGATGAACAACTCGACGTGCCAAGTCTTGATGTGCATGTTGCCCGCCTCCTTGTAACCTGATGCTGCCGGTACGTCCCGCGGGCACCACCGACCTCGAGATCGGCTGCCTCGAACCGATGGACCTGCGCCTAGAGGTGTTCTCACGCGGTGGGGTACTTCTCGAGGATGTTGCGCAGCTGACTGACAAGGCGCAGCGACTCGTCGTGCTCGCGCTGCCACACATTCCGCCCGAAGATCAGGCCGGTGGCCCCCGCTTCCATCGACTCACGCGCCTTCTCGAGCATCGCGTCGTCGCCGGCCCGTGAACCACCAGACACCAGGACGAGAGTGCGGTTGGCCGACCGAACCACGGCGTTGATTGCCTGCTGGGTGGACACCTCGACCTCGTACTCGCTTCGACCAGACCCACGTTTGTCAGGATGGGGGAAGTTCACCTTTACGATGTCGGCACCGAGCTCGCTGGCCGTACGCGCGGCATAGTCGACTGCGTAGAAGGAGTTGTCGCCGCCCTTTGCGGCGATGGCGGAACCGCGAGGGTAGGCCCACACGATCAACGGCATCCCGAGGCGCGCAGCCTCCTGCCGGATCTTGCGGTATTCGCGGAAGTCCGTGTCGTACGCCGGCGAACCGACATAAAGCGTGTAGCCCACCGCATCCGCACCTAGCCGTACCGCTTCCTCCACCGACGCGTGAACAGAAGACAACGCCTCAGCATCCGAGGGGATGTCAGTCTTTCCGTTCAGCTTGAGGACCAAGGGAACTTCACCGGCGTACTCCCAGAAGAACTTCTCGGCGAGTCCGATCTGCAGGACCACGCCGTTGAAGCCCCCCTCCACGGCCAGTCGAAGGATGTAGCGAGGATCGCTCGCTGCGGGATTGGCGAAGAAGTCACGTGGGCCGTGCTCCAACCCCTGGTCATAGGGCAAGAAGAGAGCCGTGCCATTGCCCGCGCCGTGCTTGAACAATATCCGTCGAAGCCGTGCCTTCTTGCCCACGCCGAGTGCCAGCTCATCCAACGACTGCCGGGTCATGTCGAGATACCTCCTGTGCGCTGTTCCGTTTACACTCCATCTTCCTGGCGGTCGGGCGCGCGCAGCAGGGTCCAACGTCCTGATCTCAGGACGGCACTCCGGCGGTGACCTCTGCCAACGGCCACCGCGTTGAGGACCAAAGGCCCTGGGTGCATCGACGGTAGGCACATAGGGTTTTGGCCATGGTCGCCGCGGGATTGCCAAACGCTGGGTCGTCGGCGCCGGGGCGTGCTGCATGAGCGGCCCGGCGCGGGACGTCACGGCGCTGCCGGATCTGCTGCATGGACACTCTCGCTCCGGGCCGGTCCGGGAGCGCCATCCTGTCTACGTCGACCTGATGCCACCTTGTAACGCCGGCTGCCCGGCCGGGGAGAACATCCAGGCCTGGCTCGCGCTTGCCGTGGCGGGCCGCCATGAGGAGGCGTGGCGCGTGCTGGTTGCCGACAACCCGCTGCCGGCAATCCATGGGCGTGTCTGCTACCACCCTTGCGAGAGCGTCTGCAACCGGGCCGACCTCGACAGCGCGGTCTCGATCCACTCCATCGAGCGGTTCCTCGGCGACCTCGCGCTGGAGCGCGGCTGGGCGTTCGATCCCCCGCCGGTCCGCACTGGCAAGCGTGTGCTCGTCATCGGCTCGGGGCCGAGCGGGCTGTCGGCCGCCTACCACCTCGCCCGGCGCGGCCACGAGGTCGAGATCCGGGACGCGGGCGCCGAACCCGGCGGGATGATGCGCTACGGCATTCCGGCCTATCGGCTGCCGCGTGACGTCCTGGCCGGTGAGCTCGCCCGGATCGCGGCGATGGGCGTCCGGATGACCTCCGACCACCGCGTCGAGGACCTCGCCGCCGAGCGGGACGAGGGAGGCTTCGACGCGGTCTTCGTCGCGGTCGGCGCCCACCTGTCCAAGCGAGTCGAGATCCCCGCCCGCGATGCCGGGCGGATCGTGGACGCGGTGTCGTTCCTGCGCAGCGTCGCTTCAGGCGAGCGGCCCGTGATCGGGCGCCGCGTGGCGGTTTACGGCGGCGGCAACACCGCGATGGACGCGGCCCGTGTGGCGCGCCGGCTCGGCGCGGACGAGGCGCTCATCGTCTACCGCCGCACGCGCGCGCAGATGCCCGCTCATTCCGACGAGGCGGAGGACGCCGAGCGCGAGGGCGTGCGCATCAATTGGCTGCGGACGATCACCGCCTTCGATGGACCGGAGCTGCAGGTGGAGCTGATGGAGCTCGACGAGTCCGGCTACCCGCAGCCGACCGGCCGCTTCGAGACGCTCGCCGCGGACACCGTGATCCTGGCGCTCGGACAGGAGACGGACACGGCATTCCTGCGTTCGGTGCCCGGAGTGGAGTTCGAGCGCGACGGCACCGTGAAGGTGTCGACGGAGTTCATGACCGGATGCCCGGGCGTGTTCGCCGGCGGGGACATGGTGCCCAGCGAGCGCACCGTCACGGTCGGCGTGGGGCACGGCAAGAAGGCTGCCCGCCACATCGACGCGTGGTTGCGCGGCACGGTGGCGCCCAGCGGCCCGAAACATCCGTCGGTGACGTTCGACATGCTGAACCCGTGGTTCTTCGGCGATGCCGCTCGCCGGCAGCAGCCCGAGGCCGAGCCCGAGGAGCGCGTCGAGGGATTCGGGGAGATCCTCGGCGGGTTGTCCGAAGTGGAGGCGACGTTCGAGGCGCGTCGGTGCCTGTCCTGCGGAAACTGCTGCGAGTGCGACGGATGCCTGGGCGCGTGCCCGGAGGACGCGGTGATCAAGCTCGGCGTCGGGCACGGCTACGAGTTCAACTACGACAGCTGTACCGGTTGCGGCGCGTGTTACGAGCAGTGCCCGGTGCACTCGATCGACATGTTCGCGGAGCCCGGATGAAGCGCTCGACGATCGATGGCAACGAGGCGGCCGCGTCAGTGGCGTACCGGCTCAACGAGGTCTGCTGCATCTACCCGATCACACCGTCCTCGACGATGGCCGAACTGGCGGACGAGTGGGCGAGCCATCGGCGGCCCAACGTGTGGGGCACGGTGCCCGCCGTCGTGGAGATGCAGAGCGAGGGTGGGGCGGCCGGGGCGTTGCACGGCGCCTTGCAGGGTGGGGCGCTCTCGACGACGTTCACCTCATCGCAGGGCCTTCTCCTGATGATCCCGAACATGTACAAGATCGCCGGTGAGCTGACCTCGGCCGTGCTGCACGTCGCCGCCCGGTCATTGGCGACGCAAGGTCTGTCGATCTTCGGCGACCACTCGGACGTGATGGCGGTGCGGCAGACAGGATTCGCGATGCTCGCCTCGGCGTCGGTCCAGGAGGCCCACGACCTGGCGCTGGTGGCGCAGGCCGCCACGCTGGCGACACGCGTGCCGTTCGTGCACTTCTTCGATGGGTTCCGCACTTCGCACGAACTGAACACGATCGAGATGCTCTCCGACGACGACTTGCGTGCGCTGGTGCCCGAGGAGCTGGTCCGTGCGCATCGCGGCCGGGCGCTGTCCCCGGAGCGGCCGTTCATCCGTGGCACGGCCCAGAACCCCGACGTCTACTTTCAGGCTCGTGAGACCGTGAACCCGTTCTACGCCCGCGTCCCGGACGCCGTCCAGGATGCGATGACGCGCCTGAGCGAGCGCACCGGCCGCCGCCTCAATCTGGTCGATTACAGCGGGCATCCCGACGCCGATCGAGTCGTGGTGGTGATGGGCTCGGGGGGAGAGACCGTTCGGGAAACCGTCGCGTGGCTCAACGCGCGGGGTGAGCGGGTCGGCGTGGCCCAGGTGCGGTTGTACCGGCCGTTCCCGACCCGAGCGTTGATCGATGCGCTGCCGGCGAGCGTGCGCCGGGTCGCGGTGCTGGATCGGACCAAGGAACCCGGCTCGATCGGCGAGCCGCTGTTCCTGGACGTGCTCGCCGCGCTGACCGAGTCGGCGCAGGACGGCGAGCGGGTCATGCCGAGGGTGTCCGGTGGTCGCTACGGGCTGTCGTCGAAGGAGTTCAACCCGGGCATGGTCGCGGGAGTATTCGACGAGCTCGCCTCCTCGAAGCCGCGGCGCCGCTTCACCATCGGCATCAACGACGACGTCTCGGGAACGAGTCTGGCCTACGAGTCGGCGCTGGACATCGAGCCACCCGAGACGGTCCGCGCGGTGTTCTTCGGGCTGGGCGCGGACGGCACGGTCGGCGCGAACAAGAACACGATCAAGATCCTCGGCGCCGAGGAGAACCTGAACGCCCAGGGCTACTTCGTCTACGACTCGAAGAAGTCAGGCTCGCAGACCGTCTCCCACCTGCGTTTCGGGCCGCAGCCGATCCGGGCTCCGTACCTCGTTCAGCACGCGAGCTTCATCGGCTGCCACCACTTCGGACTGCTCGACCAGCTCGACGTGCTCGGCCGGGCCGCACCCGGCGCGACGTTGCTGCTCAACTGCCGGCACTCACCGGACCATGTGTGGGATGCGCTGCCGCGGCCCGTCCAGGCGCAGATCCTCGCCAAGCATATCGACGTCTACGCGATCGACGCCGGCAGGATCGCCCGCGACGTCGGCCTCGCCGGGCGGATCAACGTCGTCCTGCAGACCTGCTTCTTCGCGATCTCCGGCGTGCTGCCGCGCGAGGACGCGATCAGTCGGATCAAGGACGCGATCACGAAGACCTATGGGCGGCGCGGCGCCGACGTGGTCGAACGCAACAAGGCGGCGGTCGATCGTGCGCTGGAGGGTCTGCACCGCATCGAGGTGCCCGACCGGGTGACGGCGACGCGCGAGCTGCCGGCGCCCGTGCCCGCGCACGCGCCGGAGTTCGTCCGCACCGTGACCGCGGAGATGATGGCCGGTCGGGGCGACGACCTGCCGGTCAGCGCACTGCCGCCCGACGGCACGTACCCGAGCGGCACGACGGCCTATGAGAAGCGCAACATCTCCGAGCTGGTCGCGGTCTGGGACGCCGACCAGTGCATCCAGTGCGGCAATTGCAGCTTCGTCTGCCCGCACAGCGTGATCCGCTCCAAGTACTACGACCCCGGCAGCCTGGACGGCGCACCGGACGGGTTCTCCTCGGCGCCACTGGAGGCCCCCGGACACCCCGACAGCCGTTACACGCTGCAGGTCTACCTCGAGGACTGCACCGGTTGCGGCCTGTGCGTCGAGGCCTGCCCGGTGGTGGTGCCGGGCGAGCCGGTCCGCAAGGCGATCAACCTTGCCGAGGGCGAGCCGCTGCTCGTCGCCGAACGCGACAACATCGCGTTCTTCGAGACGCTGCCGGTGAGCGATCGGTCCCGCGTCGACTTCGGCACCGTGCGCGGCACCCAGTTCCTCGAGCCGCTGTTCGAGTTCTCCGGTGCGTGCACGGGCTGCGGTGAGACGCCCTACGTCAAGCTGCTCTCGCAGCTGTTCGGCGATCGGCTGATGGTCGCCAACGCGACCGGATGCTCATCGATCTATGGCGGGAACCTGCCCACCACGCCGTGGACGACCGACGCCGACGGCCGCGGTCCGGCGTGGTCGAACTCCCTCTTCGAGGACAACGCCGAGTTCGGGCTCGGCTTCCGGCTCGCGGCGGACGGACAGACCCAACTCGCGCGCCGGCGGCTCGCCGAGCTGCATGACGCGGTGGGCGGCGAGCTGGTGGACGCCATCCTGGAGGCTCCTCAACTGCGGGAGTCGGAGCTGGCCGCGCAGCGCGACCGGGTTGCCGAGCTCATGCGGCGGCTCGACGGAATGGCCGGCCCCGCGGTGACCGATCTGCTCAGCGTCGTGGATCACCTGGTCCGGCGCAGCGTGTGGATCGTCGGCGGCGACGGCTGGGCCTATGACATCGGATCCGGTGGACTTGACCACGTCCTGGCCAGCGGGCGCAATGTGAACGTGCTGGTGCTCGACACGGAGGTCTATTCGAACACCGGCGGACAGGCGTCGAAGGCCACGCCGCTCGGCGCTGTCGCCAAGTTCGCCGCCGCCGGCAAGACCACGCAGAAGAAGGACATCGCACTGCAGGCGATCGCCTACGGCAACGTGTACGTGGCCCGGGTGGCCATGGGATCGGATCCCCAGCAGACGCTGGAGGCGTTCCGGGAGGCGGAGGCCTACGACGGGCCGTCGCTGGTGATCGCCTACAGCCATTGCATCGCGCACGGCATCGACATGCGGAACGGGCTCGATCAGCAGTACCGCGCGGTGGCCAGCGGGTACTGGCCGCTGATCCGCTACGACCCGATGGCACGCGCACAGGGCGGCAACCCGTTCCTGCTCGACTCGCCGCGGCCGCGCATCCCGTTGGCCGACTACACCAACCGCGAGCTGCGCTACCGCACGCTCAGCAACACCGACCCTGCCGAGGCCGAGCGCTTGCACGGCCTGGCCGAGCTGGCGGTCGCGCAGCGCTGGGAGGTCTATGAGGAGATGGCGACCCATGCCGCCCATCGGTTCCCTCCCGACGCTCGCAAGGATCGATGATGGAGCTGGCCACCGACTACATGGGCCTGGCGTTGCGCAACCCGCTCGTTGCGTCGGCGTCCCCGCTGTCGAACACCGTCGACGGCGTTCGCCGCCTGGCCGGCGCCGGCGTCGGAGCGGTCGTGCTCTACTCGCTGTTCGAGGAGCAGCTGCTGTCCGAAGCTGCTGAGAACGCACGGCTGGTCGACGCCGGAACGGACAGCTTCGCCGAGTCGCTCTCGTACTTCCCGGATGCGGTCGAGGAGGAACCTGGCCCGCGCCGCTACCTGAGCCTGCTCGAGCGCGCCGCGTCCGCCGTCGACGTCCCGGTGATCGCCAGCCTGAACGGCGTCACGCCCGGTGGCTGGGTCACCTATGCCGCGGCGATGCAGGGTGCCGGTGCCGCCGCGATCGAGCTCAACGTCTACTACCTTCCCGGCGACCCGCACATGTCGGGTCGCGACGTCGAGCAGCGATACCTCGATGTCCTCATGAGTGTCAAGGACGCGGTGACGGTCCCGGTGGCGGTCAAGCTCAGTCCGTACTTCAGCTCGATCGGCGAGATGGCGCTGCGTCTGACCGAGGCAGGAGCGGACGGGCTGGTGCTCTTCAACCGGTTCCTGCAGCCCGACATCGACCCCGAAACCCTCGCCGTCGTTCCCGGCGTCGGCCTTTCCAACCCGGCCGACGCCCGGCTGCCGCGCGCGTGGATAGCGCTCCTGCGGGGACGAGTGCCGGCGGCGCTCGCGGCGACCACCGGGGTGGAGGGCCCGGACGACGTGGCGAGGTATCTCCTGGCCGGCGCGGATGTCGTGATGACGGCGTCGGCACTGCTGCGGCACGGCCCGGAGCATGCCACGGTGCTGCTCGACGGCTTGTCCGAGTGGATGGCACGCAAGGGATTCACCGCGATCGACCAGGTACGTGGCCTGCTGTCCGTGCCGCCGGGCACCGACGAGGCCGCACACGAGCGTGGCGGGTATGTCCGCGCCATGCGAGCGGCGAACCGCAGCGTTCACGGTCCCTGGTGACCGCGAGCAGCGACGGATTGCGCCGCGGACCCGGGAAACGCGACACGACGCCAGTCGACCGCGCCCCGATCCAAGTCGGGGCTGCACATCGGTGACGCTGCCGACACGTCAGGCCAGCACCGCCGCGGGCGCGTCGTTGACGGCGGCGAGCTGCGTTGCCGTGTAGTGACGCAGTGCGCGCACCTGGGCGGGCTCCAGCCGGTCGCAGACCCAGTCCCAATGCAGTGAGCACCAGTCGCCCGCTGCGAGCGCACGAGTCAGGCGCATGGTCCCCTCGCCGGTCACGGCGACCTCGTCGCGGACCGCACCGAGCACCAGGCGGTGACCGTCCCACTCCAGCGGCCGGGACTGCACGACGGCGTGGTCCCCGGTGACCGCGACGACCCGGCCCCACCGGATCCGGCAACGGTCGAGCACGTGCAAAGGCTCGCTGACGACACCGTTGCGCAGCAACCCCACGAACGGGTACACGCCGAGCACGTGGAAGCTGTGGTGGGGCAGCGCGCCGTTGGGGATGGCCTCCGCGAGCCGAGGCCAGGACCAGCCGGCCCGGTGACGGAAGCGCTCGTCCAGCGAGCCGCCGAGCAGTGCCGGTCCGACCCGTTCGAGCAGCGGGTTGCCCAGCCAGTAAGCCTCGACGACCCGTGCGTCCAGCGGGTCGTCAAGGCCGTTGGCGGCGGCGATGAGCTCAAGGTACGGCCAAGCGCCCTCGAAGGCCCGCAACGCTTGACGCAGGCCCCCGTCGACGACACCCGCAGAGGTCTGCTCGAGCAGCGCCCGGTGGTCGTCGCCACCGCAGTACCCCAGCTCGTTGGGCGGGTATGCGTAGCGAGCGAAGAGCAGGGGGCCGTCGGCCATCGGTCCAGGTCCGCTCACCTCGCACCGGCGAGGGCGTCGCGACCGCGCCGCCCTGGCACCGCAGCAAGGGCGGCGCCCACGAGCACGAGGGCCACCCAGCCGAGCTGCGGGGCCAGCGGCGCCCCTTTGACACCAGCGGCGAGCAGGGCGGTGACCACCGCTCCGACGACCAGTACCGCGGTGACGTCGACCGCCGGAGCTCGCGACAGAGCCGCGAACCACGTCGAGACGTAACCGGCCAGGATCACGCCGGTCAACAGCACCCACATCCACTGCTCACCCGTCAGCGCGGTGAGCGCTCCACCTTGGCCGCGGAGCAGCGTCCAGGCAACCAGGACAACGGATCCGACGCCCATGCGGGTCAGCCCGACGGTCCACGACGACAGATCGGCGAGCAACCGCTTGGCGACCACCACCTCGGCCGCCCACACCAGGGTCGCCCCCAGCACCATCAGCTGGCCCTGGCCGAACAGCGTCGTCACACCCCCGGCCAGCCCGATCTGCCCGACCACGAGGAGCGCGATGGCGGCGACGTGCATGGCTCCGAGCCGCTCACCCAGCAGGGGCAGCGCGAGCAGCGCCACCCATACCAGCAGGGTCTTGTGCAGGAAGGCGGCATCCGTCGAGGACGCACGGGCCAGGCCCTCGAAGAAGAGCAGGAAGGCGACCGCGCCGCCGAATACGCCGACGACCGCGAGGCCCGCCCACTGCCGCGGCCGCGATGGTCGGGTCAGGACGGACCCGGGTCGGCGCGCGGACATCGCACCGGTGAGCAGGACCAGCACAACTGCGGCGACCACGTTCTTGGCCGTCGTGTAGGTCGAGGCGTCACCGAAAGCCTTGACCCCATAGGCATTCAGGAAGACGGCCACGCCGCTGATGCAGGCCGTGCCGAATGCCAGCAGCAGTCCGGTTCGTCGGCTCGCCCTGCCTCGGGTCGGGTTCGGTGGGGTCACGTTCAGCCGGGTCGGGTTCATCGGAGTCCCTCGTTGGTCGGGTTACGCAGCTCGAGCGCGTCTTTGGCTTCATGCTCGGTCAGCCGGCCGAGCACCAGGCCCGAGTGCATGAGCACCCAGTCGCCGGGCCCGACGGCGTCGGTCATCATGAGCAGTGACGCGGTGATGACCCGATCGCCGGCGTCGACCTCGATGCACCCGGGTGACCCCATCGCCAGGACCTGGCCCACCATGCCGAGGCACATCAGGGCTCACCTCCCTGGTCATCGATCGCGGCGAGCACGGCGTTGGCAGCGGCCGGAACCGCCTCCGCGACGGCGTCTGACATGGGCATGCCGTGGTCGAACTGGTTGGCTTCGACGCCGACCAGCACGAGTCTTCGGGGCAGCCGGCCAAGCGCGCGGGCCAGCTCCACCGCGGCGGCCAGGCCCAGCGCGTGGGTGCCTCCGGCCGCCCAGCTCCCTGAGGGCAGCGTCCGCGCGGCCGCGTCGACCACGTGAATCTCGCCGGGGGCACTGCCGGAGCTGACCGCGTCCGCGACGACGACGGTGTCGGCGCCTGACCAGGCGTCGATCGCCTCGCTGGGGTCGTCGAGCTCCAGAACCCTGACATCAAGGCGCTCGGCCGCCACCCGGCGGGCCACGTTGACGCCCACGGCATCGTCGCCGCGGTCGGGGTTGCCGAGCCCGATGACGAGTGCCTGCAAGGTCATTGCTCCTCCACCGTGAGGTCGAGGAAATGCGTGGCACACGAGATGCAGGGGTCGTAGTTGCGAATCGCCTGCTCGCACTGCCGGACCAGCTCGTCGTGGGGGAGGTCGAGACGGTCCTGCACGAACGCCCGCAGGTCCGCCTCGATGCTCGGCTGGTTCTGCGAGGTCGGCGGGATGATGGTCGCGTCCAGGATCGTGCCGTCATCGGCGAGCTCGTAGCGGTGGTACAGCAACCCGCGCGGTGCCTCCGTCGCTCCGTAGCCGACCCCGGCGCGTGGCGGGACGTCGACCGAGGCTGCCGAGGCACCGTCCCAGCCGTCGATGATCCGCAGGGCCTCGTCGGTCGCATGGACCAGCTCGACAGCCCGCACGACGATCGACTGGAACGGGTTGCGGCACTCGGCTCCCAGCCCCGCGTTGTGCGCCGCCTCCTGTGCAAAGGGGCCCAGCTGGTCGTGGTTGAGCGCGTAGCGTGCCAGCGGCCCCACGACATACGGCGTCTCGCCGTCAAGGCGTGCGTGCAGCGCGTTGGACCTGGCCACGTGCTCTTCCACCACGTGGGTGCCGAAGTCCGCGACCTCGAACGCGCGGCCAGCGCTCGTGACGATCGAGCCCCCCTCCAACGGGTATCCGTGCGGCGACCGCAGCGCGACGTACTCGTGCGGCTGCACCATGTCCGGGAACTCGAGGCCTGCCACCAGGGCGACAGTGTCGACCGCGTCATCGCGGGCTTGCACCAGCGCTGGACGGATGCTGCCGAGCTCCTCCCGGGTCGGGAGGCGGTAGAAGCCACCGACCCGGACGTTGACCGGGTGGATGGCGCGCCCGCCGACAACGGTCATCAGGGAGTTGCCGGCCTTCTTGATCCGCAGGCCACGCTCGACGATGGCGCCGTGGTCGGCGGCCATCTCGATCGCCCCGGGGTAGCCCAGGAAGTCCGGCGCGTGAAGCAGGTGGATGTGCAGCGAGTGACTTTCGATCCACTCACCGCAGTAGAGCAGCCGGCGCAGCAGGCGCAGCTCCTCGGGAACCGTTACCCCGCAGGCATCCTCGATCGCCAGGCACGAGCTCATCTGGTAGGCGACCGGGCAGATCCCGCAGATGCGGGCGGTGATGTCCGGCGGCTCCGTCCAGGCCCGGCCGCGCAGGAACGCCTCGAAGAACCGCGGCGGTTCGAAGATGCGGAGCTCGACGTCGGCCACGAGGCCGTCCTTGACGACGACGTGCATGCCTCCCTCGCCCTCGACCCGGGCCAGGGTGTCGACATGCAGGACGTGATCACCCTGGGTGAGCTTGTGCGTCACGGGGTCGCCTCCTCGTGCTGTTCAATGTCATGGCGTTCAGGTCCATGCCGTTCGCTCTCGCGTCTGAACGGCTCGGCGCCGGCGTTGAACGTGCGGAAGACGCGGAGCACCTGGGACTCGTCCATGCCGAGCACCCGCAGCCGGTCCGCAAGGGAGCCGGTGTTCGCGGTGTCCTGCGGGCCGAAGCAGCCGTAACAGCCACGCGCGAATGCCGGGCAGAGGGCGCCGCACCCGGCCAGCGTGACCGGCCCGAGGCACGGCGTGCCGTGAGCGACCGCGACGCAGAGCGCGCCGCGACGTTTGCACTCGACGCACACGCTGTATGCCGGGATCCGAGGACGGCGGTCCTGGACGAACGCGGCGAGAACCTCCAGGAGCTGCTTGGAGTCGACCGGGCAGCCGTGCAGCTCGAAGTCGACGGTCACGTGCGCGGCGATCGGCGTGGAACGCCCGAGCGTCTCCACGTATTCAGGGTGGGCGTAGACGATCGAGCGGTACTCCGCGACGTCCGCGAAGTTGCGCAGAGCCTGGATACCGCCGCTCGTGGCGCAGGCACCGATCGTGATCAACCGGCGGGAGACGCGGCGGATCTCGAGGATGCGCTCGGCGTCGGCTTGAGTGGTCACCGAGCCCTCGACGAGGGAGACGTCGTAGGGGCCCTCGACCACGGAGCGGGTGGCTTCCGGGAAGTAGGCGATCTCGACCTCGCCCGCCAGCGGGATGAGCTCGTCCTCGCAGTTGAGCAGGGTGAGCTGGCAGCCGTCGCAGGATGCGAACTTCCAGACGGCCAGCTTCGGGCGACCGTGTTCTGTCACGTCACACCTCCCGGAGTCCGAGCAGGCCGGTGACCTGGGCGTAGGGCAGCACCGGGCCGTCGACGCATATGAACAGCTCGCGGTACTGGCAGTGCCCGCACAGGCCGACCCCGCAACGCATGTTGCGCTCGAGCGAGACCCGGATGTGGTTGGAGCGCACGCCCCGCCCGACCAGCGCCAGCGCCGTGTGCCGCATCATGATCTCGGGGCCGCAGATGAGGGCGAGCGTGGACATGGGGTCGAACCCGGCGCGCGGGATGAGCTTCGTCACGAGGCCGACGCGACCCGGCCACGACTCCCGGCCGTAGTCAACGGTCACGAGGACTTCCATCCCCTGGCCTTCCCACTGCTTCAGCTCGTCGACGAACAGCAGCTCTTCGGGGCTGCGGGCGCCGTAGAGCAGCACCACCCGGCCATAGTCTTCCCGGTGGGAGAGCACCTCGAGCACCGCCGGCCGCAGCGGCGCCAGGCCGATGCCGCCAGCGACGAAGACCACGTCCCGGCTGTGACCGTCGGCCACATCCCAGCCGGTGCCGTACGGCCCACGGACGCCCAGAACGTCGCCGACCGATGCGCGGGATAGGGCGTGGGTGACGGCGCCGACATCGCGCACCGTGTGCTGCAGCGGGCCGGTCGCGTGTGCGTCACCGCTGACCGAGATCGGCACCTCTCCGACGCCGAAGGCCGACAGCATCGTGAACTGGCCGGGGCTGAAGGCCAGCGGGACACCGTCGTTCGGCTCGAGCAGGATCGTGAAAGTGTCCGCGGTGTCCTGGCGCCGCTCGACCAGGCGGAACAGCCGCGGGACCATTTCGCTTGCGCCCGGCTGCACCGCGGTTGGCTCAGCGAGCAGCGGCATTGGTGGTTCCCATGGCGCCGTACAGGTCGAGCAGCCGCACCTGCGCCGCTTCCAACCGCAGGTTCATCACCTGGGTCACCCGCTGCATGAGCTCGTATCCCAGACGGGAGTCTGCCTCGCACTTGCCGCGCAGGCACGCCCCGTCGAAGGCGACCACGCCCGTGGCCTCGGCTGCGCGTGCGTCAAAGCTGGAGCGGTATGGCGGCACGAGCCACGACCAGCCCACGACATCGCCTTCGTCGGCAGTGTCGATCACCAATGTTCCGGCGGAGGGACCGTGTACCTCGATGGCGACCCGGCCGCGCCGGACGACGAAGAACCGGTCAGCCGGGTCACCCTCGCGGCACAAGTACTCGCCGGCGGCGAGGCTGATGTTCGTCGCGCAGCCGGCGACGAGCGCCAGCGTCGGCGCGTCCAGTCCCTCGAAGAAGGGGTGGTCGGGCAGGTACTGCGCGATGGTGCGCATGTCAGTCCTTTCCGGAGCGGATGGCAGCGACCTCTGCGGTGAGGTCGATCGCGGCTGGGCACCACGTGATGCAGCGACCGCAGCCGACGCATCCCGACGTGCCGAACTGGTCCACCCACGAGGCGAGCTTGTGCGTGGCCCACTGGCGGTAGCGCGACTGCACCGAGGTGCGGACGCTGCCGCCGTGAAGGTAGGAGAAGTCGGTGGTGAAGCAGGAGTCCCACACCCGCCACCGCTCCGTCGTGCTGCCGGTGAGGTCGCCGACGTCGTCGACGGAGGTGCAGAAGCAGGTGGGACAGACCAGCGTGCAGTTGGTGCAGGACAGGCAGCGACTCGCCACGTCGTCCCACTGCGGGTGCTCGGTGTTCGCGTACAGCAGGTCGCGCAGTCCATCGGTGTCGAGCGACCGCCCCATGCGCTGCGCCGCCGCAGCGCCGACCTCCCGGGCTGCGAGGTGGTCCTGCTCGCCGGCAGACAGGACCTCGTCACTGGTCGCGCGTGCCCTCAGCTCGTCCAGGACCTCCTCGCCGCGGCCGCTGCCCGCGACGACGAGGAAGCGGTGCCCGCCCTGGCCGAGCAGCTCGGTCAGCGCGAGGTCGAAGCCCTTGTCCGGCACCGGTCCGGTGCCCATCGAGACGCAGAAGCACGTGCCCCCGGGATCGGAGCAGGTCAGCGCGACGACGAAGGTGGCCTCGCGCCGGGCGACGTAGCTTGCGTCGGTCACGGCCCGCTCAGCGAGGACGCGGTCGTGGATCGCAATCGCGTGCAGGTCGCAGGACCGGACGCCGAGCAGGGCGAGGCGCGGAGCGTCGGCGACCGCGGCCTCGATCTCCACCTCGGTGCCGACCCGTCGTCCGCTCCACAGAAGCTCGCGAGAGGGGAAGAGCAGCGACTTCCACCCCTGCGGACCGGCTGCGTAGCCGAACAGCGCCTCGTCACCGCGCTCACGCAACCGGTAGGTGCCGGCGTCCTGGAGATCTCCCACCCCCCGCGGCAGCTGATCGACAGACTCGATCTCGGCGTGGACGACCGCGCCGTCCCTGACGGTCGGCCCGATGACCGCCCACCCGCGCTCACGGAGCAGGTCGATGAGCGACTGCAGCCCGGGAACGAGCAGGACCATCCCTCCACTGTCATCCATGAGTGCCTCCACAGCGATCCTCTAAGGACGACACCCTGACCGCTAGGGGCCAACGTCCCGCGGTCGGCTACCGAAGGTCATCGTGATGCCGACGCGCGGCCGGCATCGACACCGCCCGAGGTGACGCCGGGCGACCTCCACCGCTACCCCGGCAGAGTCGATCCCAAGGTGCGCTCACGGCCGGGGTCATCCGGTGCCGTGGTGTCCCTGGCGGGCGCGAAAGGGCTCGATCACCTGCTCGATCCGGTCGGTCACCTGCCCGATGGCCTGGGTGTGGCGATCGATCACGCTCTCGGGGACAACGTCAGGACACGTAAGCGTGCAGGCCGCCGAGCAGGGCGGTGAGACCGATCTTGGCGTCGCTGAACAGCATGGCGGTCTTCGGGTCGGCGTAGAGCTCGTTGTCGATGCCGGCATAGCCGTGACCGAGGGAGCGTTTGATGACGATGACGCTCTTGGCTTTGTCGACGTCGAGGATCGGCATGCCGGACACGGCGTTACCGGGCCGGCGGGCGGCGGGATTGGTCACGTCGTTGGCGCCGACGATCAGTGCGACGTCGGTGCGGGCGAGCTCGGGGTTGATCTCGTCGAGGTCTCTCATCTGGGGGTAGGGGACGTTGGCTTCGGCGAGTAGGACGTTCATGTGTCCGGGCATCCGGCCGGCGACGGGGTGGATGCCGTAGCTGACCTCCACACCGTGCTCGGTCAGTGCCTGCGCGAGCAAGACCAGCTCGTGTTGCGCCTGCGCGGCGGCAAGGCCGTAACCCGGCACGATGACGACTTTGCTGGCGTAGGCGAGTTGCAGCGCCGCGTCGTCGACGGTGATCTCCCGGACCGTGCCGGTGGTCGACGCGGTCGGGCCTCCGGTCTCGTTGTCGCCGGTGCCGAAACCGCCGCGGACGATGTTGACGATCGAGCGGTTCATCGCGTCGGCCATCAGCTTGGTGAGGATGCCGCCGGCGGCACCGACGAGTGCGCCGGCGATGATCAGCGGGGTGCTGTCGATGACAAAACCGGCCATCGCGACCGCCGTGCCGGTGCAGGCGTTGAGCAGCGCGATGACCACGGGCATGTCGGCACCGCCGATCGGCAGGGTGACCAGGATGCCGAGCCCGAGCGCAGCGGCTGCGACGACGCACAGCAGCGGCGCCCCGCCGTAGCCTGCGATGTACGCGACCCCACCGGCGGGCGCAACCAGGGCGAGCACCAGGTTGACGCTACGAGCGCCGTGGAAGGTGAGTGGCTTGCCGGGAATCACTCCGGCCAGCTTTCCGGAGGCGATCAAGGAGCCGGACAACGTGATGCCGCCGATCAGCACGTCCAGGACGGTGGAGAGGGTGGTGCGGATCGGCAACTCGCCGAGGCCGACCGAACCCGCATGCTTCACCGCATAGCCGAAGGCGATCAGCGCCGCGGCTCCGCCACCGACGGCGTTGAACAGGCTGACCAGTTGCGGCATGGCCGTCATCTTGACCCGCCGGGCGGTGATCAGTCCGGCGGCAGCTCCGCCGAACAGACCGACCGTGAGCACTGAGACCGCCACAGCGGTGATGACGTGGTCGTAGGCCAGCATCACGATGGTGTTCGCCACGGCGAGCGCCATGCCGGCGGCAGAGAGCTGATTGCCGCGCCGGGCCGTCGCCGGCGACGTCATCAGGTGCAGGCCCAGCACGAAGCAGACGGCGGCCACCAGGTAGACAGTGTGGAACGCGGTGTCGAAGACGGTCATGTCCGGTCCGCCTCACGCTGGGCCGGGGTTGCGCTCGCGGTCGAGGGGCGGGCGCGGAACATCTCGAGCATCCGATCGGTGACGACGTATCCACCGACGACATTCATTGCCGCGAAGGCCGCCGCGACCAGCAGCACACCGTAACCGAGCGGCGTGTCGACGGTGGCGGCGAGCACCATCACGCCGACCACGACGACGCCGTGGATGGCATTGGAGCCCGACATCAGCGGAGTGTGCAACGTGGCCGGCACCTTGGTGATCACCTCCAACCCGACGAGCAGGCTGAGCACGAAGATCGTGATGTCAGCGAACAGAATCGCAGTCATGAGGCTGCTCTCTTCCGGGAGTGGGCGACGGCATCCTTGACCTCGGGATGGACGATCGCGCCGTCGTGGGTGATGAGCACACCGGCCTGGACCTCGTCGAGCGGATCGATGACCAGGGCGCCGTCGTGAACGAGGTGGGTGAGCAGGGCGACGACGTTGCGGGCGTAGGCGGTCGAGGCGGCCTGAGGGACGGCAGCAGGAAGATTTCCTCCGCCGATCACCGTCACGCCGTTGTCGGTGACCACGCTCGCGTCGGGCACCGACGACTCGACGTTGCCGCCGAGATCACTGGCGGCCAGGTCGACGACCACCGCGCCCGGCCGCATGCTGGCGAGCGCCGCGGCCGAGATCAGCAGCGGCGGACGCTTGCCGGGCACCTGCGCGGTGGTGATGACGACGTCGAACTTGCCGATCGCGGTGGTCATCGCGTCCTGCTGGGTGCTGCGGTCAGCCTCCGTCAGCTCCCCGGCGTAACCGCCTGTACCGGCTCCGGAGTCGACCTCGCCGAGGTCGAGGAAGCTCGCACCCACCGACCGGATGTCCGCACGGGCCGCGTCGCGGACGTCGTAACCGGTGACGATCGCGCCCAGCCTGCGTGCCGTACCGATCGCCTGCAGGCCGGCCACACCGGCGCCGATGACGAGCACCTGCGCCGGTCGGGTCGTGCCTGCCGCGGTCATGAGCATGGGGAAGTACCCACCGTAGGCGTCCGCCGCGACCAGCACGGCTTTGTAACCGGCCACGTTGGCCTGCGAGGTGAGTGCATCCATCGGCTGTGCCCGGCTCAATGTCCGGGGCAGACAGTCCAGGCTGATCGCGATCACGTTCGCGTCCGCCAGGTCGGCCGCGAGGTGGGGATCGATGAGCGGTCGTAACAAGCCGACGAGCACCTGCCCGGACCGCATCCTTGCGAGGTCGGCCGGTGGGTGCACGCAGACAAGCACGTCGGCACCCGCATAGACGTCGTCCCGGCTCACCATTCGGGCGCCGGCCGCGCTGTAGGCGATGTCGGGGAACCAGGCCGTCTGCCCCGCTCCGGATTCGACGAGGACCTCGAGGCCGGCAGGTTTCAGCCGGCCGACGCCGTCCGGGGTGAGCGCAACTCTGCGCTCACCCACGGCGGACTCGCGCAGCACCCCAACCTTCAATGTGGCGCGCGCTGGGGTGCCCGAGGTTGTCGATGATGTTGGCCGCGTGACGAGCTCGTCGCCGGGCAGCGGACGTGTCACCTTCTCTGGCATGGCTCTCCATCTGAGTTGCCGGGGACGTACATATCTGGCGTGAACGGCGACGCCAAGGGAACAGCCACGACAGTCAGGCGAGTACGAGACCGCACCACCGCATTCTGTAGATGTGCTCCCAACAAGAACAAGAGCCGAAGGACCTAGGAGCCTGGGCAGTTGTACCGGGTTGCGTCTGACGCCTGATAGGAGTCTGGCATCCCGACGCTGAACAGCGCTCACGGGTGGCCGTGACCGGGACCGTGACCTTGGTCATCACGCTGAGCATCAGACCTCGCCGGCGGTAGACCCTCAGCCAATCGTGGCCCCGGCCCTATCAACGGTGCGGTGAAGCCGTACCAGGCGCCGAACGCCGGCCGCTTCGCCGCGGCCTGCCGGGAGGCCGTCGAGAACGAGGAGCTGCGGACGTTCGCAATGCTCGGCTCAGCCGACCAACTGATCGAGATGACCGAAGCGTTCGCGCAGTTGCGCAACTGGTCTCTACGAATGCGTTTCTCCTATTCGTAGCGGACGTCCAATGTCGCGGGCGCTGGAGCGTCGCGACGCCTCAGCCGGCGTCGTCTGCTGTTCGATTGGTGCTAGCGGGACTTTCCTGGCTGGTTCGTTCTTGAGTGGTAAACGTGCAGGTCAGGGGTGGTGCGGGGGTGTTGGGGTGTATTACTCATGTGAGCGCTTGGGGGCGTAGGTGTCGAGCCCGAACAGTTCGAACAGGCGTTTCTGGGTGGGGTCGGTGTCGGTGAGGATGCGTTGCGCGCGGGGTCGGCCTTTGTTCCCGGTGGGGTAGAGCAGGACGGTTTCTTCGATGCCGGCGAGGCTGGCGAGCAGCTCGCGGACGCTGAGGTCCAGGCCGCCTTGGTGGGCCTCGCGGCGCATCAGGTGTGCGACGGCGAGGGCGAGCACGCACTAGAAGACGTGCACCCGGATCGTGGCTGCGGTCCAGTGGAACATCGGGGAGAACCCGACGACGTGTGGGTCTTTGAGTTGCCGGAACCCTGACTCGACGCCGTTTGGGATCGGTATCCGGCGACGACCTCGGGCACGGTCCAGTGGTCTTGGTCGGTGACGAGGAGGCGTTTGCCGAAGATTTCGGTTTCCAAGGCTTTCCGGGCGGCCGGGTCGATCCGCCAGGTCAGCCGCAGCTGGGCCGGTGTGGTCCCGGTGAGCTCGGTGGTCAGCACCCGGGCCACCCAGAGCGAGGGCAGGTGATTGCATCGATGGTGGCCTGGACGGCGGCGGGTTCGCGGCGGGTCTTGCCGCGGGCCAGGGTCGCGGCCAGCTCGGTCAGGGCCCGGGTGGTCTTGGCCAGGGTCTGGGCGAAGCCGCGGGACTGGGCGGCGTGCAGCGTCGCGGAGTGGGTCAGGACCACCCGACGGTCGGTGCCGAACACGATGGCGCGGGTGTCGCAGGCGCTCAGCCCAGCGAACCGGTCGGGCTCGACCGGGCGGCGCCGGCGGGCCGGTAGGGCGAGCAGGTCGGGGAAGTCACTTGGTGGAAGCGAGCCGACGAAGTGCAGCCCGGTCTCGGTCAGGTGGGCGAAGTTCGCGGCGGAGTTCTGACCGGCGTCGAACACCACCGTCGGTACCTGCCGGGTCCCACCGTCGCCGTGGCTGGCGAACAAGGCGGCGTAGCGGGAGGTGAGTTCGTCTAGGACGTCGGTGAATTGGGTGACATCGGGACGGTTCCCGGGGTAGACGTGGCTGGTTACCGGGATCGCGCCGTCGCGGGTGACGACCAACCCGAGCCCGACCAGGCGCAGGTCATTGCGTTTCTGCTTGGCGTGGCCGCGCTGGGCGATCGGGGCGCGGTCATTCGCGCTGTCGACAGAAGGATCCTTCTCAGAGTTAGCGTGCGGCGGCGAAGAGCGGCCGTACTTCCAGACTGGACGCGGACGAGAGCGCCTCATGGTGTTGCTGCCGGCGGCGACTCAGGGACGCTGGCTTGTTGGGTGACTCGAGCAGACCCTGCCGCTGACGTCGACGGCGGCTTACTTCGCTGGGTGCGGGCGGAACGGAACAGCCAGGGGCGGAGACGCTGCGCAAGTGGATGGTGCAGGCCCAGGTCGGCCACGGCCCGGGGCCCGGGGCCGACCAGCGAGGAACTCTCAGAGATCAAGCGCCTGCGGGCGCAGGTGCGCGACCTCAAAGAGGCCAACGAGATCCTGAAGGTCTTGATCGCCGCCGCGTCGTTCGTCGTGGTGCCCGCTTCTCATGCTCCCCGACGCGCTGCCGGGGTCGTGCGTCAGGACTCCGAGCGGGTCAGGCCTTCGCGCCGCCCGGCACGGCGGCCGTGGCGGGAGCGGAGGTGATGACCGTGGTGGTCGAGACCTTCCGCAGGGCGAAGCCGAGCAGTGCGAACAGGACGCCGAGGCCCATGACCAGGGCCGCGACACCGTAGGCAACGACCGAGGTGAAGAGCGAGGCACGCAGGAACGAGCCGTTCATCGTGGAGGTGCGCGTGGTGGCAAGGGCTACCACGTCCGCGTTCGTCGCGACCTCCGCCTCGGTGGCACCGTCCGCCGCGAGCTTCGCCTTGAGCGTCGTCGCGTCTTTCCCGATCTCGGCGTATGTCCGGCCGCCTGCCCCCTCGAGCGCGTGGTGGTTGATCGCGTTGGCCTGGGCGTAGGCGGTGAACGGGTCGGCGACCCGCTTGCCGACGAGCCAGCCCGGGTCCTTGTCGGTCACCGCGGAGACGGTGATGTCCTCGGCCTTGAGCTGGGACGTCACCATGCCCCAGGTGGCCCCGCCCGCGACGATCATGATGGCGCCGGCAATCATCGTGATCAGGCCGATGAGCTTGACCGTTGGGTTGGTGGTGGGCATGTCTGCTGTTCCCTTCGAGGAAACGAAGTATCTGAGGCCGGGCGGCACCAGACCAGGTGAACCTCTGCGGGTTCACCTGAGTAATCGTCTCTGCCCGGCACGCGTATCGGTCAGGACGTAGGTCCCGAAAACGAGGTGACGAGACTCACCTAGTGCGCTGTCTGTGAAATAGTGCGGTAGCCGTTGGTTATGCCAGTGATGACCGCACCGGCGTTGCCGGTGACCCAGACTCAGCGGGCCCAGTTGCAGAAGATGGCGGCGTCCACGACGTTGCCGCACCGCAAGGTGGTGCAGGCGAAGGCCTTGCTTTGGGCCGCGCAGGGCTTGGCCAACCAGGAGATCGCTCGCCGGTGCGACGTCGACTCGGACGCGGTGCGGCGGTGGCGGGCCCGCTTCGCGCAGAAGGGGGCCGACGGGGTCGGGGTATCGCGCAGGGACAAGGTCGCAAACAAACCCGGGCTGCCGGAGGGGACAGTGGCCGAGATTGTGCGCGTCACCTGCCACGAGGCCCCCGATGACACCTCGACGCACTGGACGACGAGGTCGTTGGCCAAGCGCTTCGGGATCGGCAAGGAGGCCATCGCCGGGGTCTGGGCAGACCACAACCTCAAGCCCTGGCGGGTGGACACCTTCAAGCTCTCCACCGACCCGTACTTTGAGGAGAAGCTGGTCGACGTCGTCGGTCTCTATATGAACCCGCCGGCTCGGGCGGTGGTGTTCAGCTTCGATGAGTAAACCCAATGCCAGGCGATGGACCGCACCCAACCGAGCCTGCCGATGGTTCCTGGTCGCGCCGGCACGTTGACCCATGACTACAAGCGCAACGGCACCACCGATCTGTTCGCGCCGCGACCCTACCTGTCAGGCTGGCGTGAGACACCCCGGAGCCCCGGGTCCACCCGTGTAG
>DAIQRJ010000045.1:30937-33988 GCA_036786375.1 Actinopolymorphaceae bacterium | reverse complement strand
CCAGCGCCAGACCCACGAACTCGCCTCAGCCGCTTGACATCCATAGGAGCATCCCACGTTCGGACAGATCGGGCAGACAGGTGCTGGGGGCGTCAGCGCGGGAGCTGCTGGACGCTGAGGTCGGGTGGACGCCCGACGAGCCCGAAGCCGTTGCCGGCCAGCAGCACCGACGCCCGGCCGACCCGTAGGCCGAGCTCGAGCGGGTCGAGCTCGAGCAGCTCGGGTCGCAGCCGCACCAGCACGCTTCCGTCCCCGCCGAGTTCGAGCTCGTCGGCCAGCCCGCTGGCGTCGAGCGTGTCCGCGAGCAATGCGAGGTCGAGCCCGGGTCCGTCCGCGTCGGCCATCACGACGCTTGCCGATGCCGGCGAGGACGCCGCGGCCGTGGCCCGGTCGACCGCCTCCTCGACCGACTCACGGGTCCCGAGCCGGAACATGTCGAGCGGACCGAGCCGGATCAGCGTGGCCACTCCCGGGCCGTCGTCCTCGGTCACCATCGCGCCCAGGCCACGGACCACCGCCAACGGTCGTGCCGATAGCTTCGACTTGACCAGGTCGGCCGCACCTGCGAGCTCATCGGCGACGGCGGCCGCGGTGACGACCAGCGGGTTGCCGTAGCGGTCGGTCTGCCCCGACAGCTCGTCGAGGACGGTGAGGCCGGCGGCGCCGACGGCGAGGTCGGTCTGGCCGTGCCGCCAGGGACGTCCGAAGGTGTCGGTGACGATCACGCCGACCCGCGCGCCGGTCGCGGCGAACAGCTCCGCCCGCAGCCGGCGGGCGGATCCGTCCGGGTCCAGCGGCAGCAGCACCAGCCGGCCGACCGCGACGTTCGAGGCGTCCACGCCGGCCGCGGCCATCACGAAGCCGTGCCGGGTCTGGGCGATCACGGTGTCGCCGCGTCGGGCCACCTCACGCACAGTCTCGTCCGCGATCGCGGCCAGCCGGTCGTGCCCCGGGACCACCCGTCCCTCGGCCTTGCTCACCACTTTGCTCGCGATGACGACGATGTCGCCGTCGGCGAGGTCGGGCACCACGGCCACGACCAGCGCGGCGAGGTCGTCGCCGGCGTCGACCTCGGGGATGCCGTCGGGTGCGACGACCAGCAGCTCGCTCATCCCACCCGGCCGGCGACCGAGCGGGCCAGCTCGAGCGCGGCGGCCGCGATGGCCGCGGTGGCCGGCACGTCGGTCATCCAGAGGGGTCGCGCCGACGCAACGATGCCCACGTCGGTGAGGGCGGCGACGGCGGACTCGTCGACCGAGTCGACGAGCCAGCCGTCCACCAGCCCACCGCGCGAGCGGGCGCCGTAGTGGCGGCCGATTCCGAGCGAGCTGGTGTCCACGCCGACGCTTGGGAGCAGTTTGTCGGCCATCCCGCGCACGGGTGCGCCGGAGATGATCGGGCTGATCCCGACCACTGGGGCTGCGGTGGTCCGGACCGCGTCGGCGATGCCGGCGACGGCGAGGATGGTGCCGATCGACACCACCGGGTTGCTGGGCGGGAAGAGCACCACTTCGGCGCCCAGGATGGCGTCGATGACGCCCGGGGCGGGACGAGCGGTCTCGATGCCGCGGTAGAGGACGGCGCTGGCCGGCGACTCCGCGTGCAGCCGCACCCAGTACTCCTGGAAGTGCATCGTCCGGCGACCCTCGTCGGAGCCGCCGTCGGCGTCGATCTGGACGTGGCTGGCGACCGGGTCGTCGGTCATCGGGAGCAGCCGCACGCCGGGCTGCCAGCGCTCGCACAGGACCGCGGTGATCTCGCTGAGGGTCCTGCCGTCGGCGAGCATGGCGGTGCGGACGAGGTGGGTGCCGATGTCGCGGTCGCCGAGCCCGAACCAGGATTCGACGGCGCCATATGCACGGACCTCCTCCAGCGCGTGCCAGGTCTCCTCCGACCGTCCCCAACCCCGCTCCTCGTCGATGCCGGACCCGAGGGTGTACATCACCGTGTCGAGGTCGGGGGAGATGTGCAGCCCGTAAAGGGAGATGTCGTCGCCGGTGTTGCCCACCACGGTGATCTCGAGTGGGCGCTCGCTCCCGCTGCCGGCCGCGATCAGGCCGCGGAGGAATCGGGCGGCGCCGATGCCGCCGGCCAGCGCGGTGATCCGCAGTGGCGCGGGGTCGCCTGATGCGAGGTGGTCGACGGGGGAGAACGGGTCGACGGATGGAGTCGCTGGCATGCGGCCCAGTCTGACGGACGAACCCCGGCCGCTACGCACCGCCCGCGGGATGACGGAGCGTTGATGACCCAGGCATGACGAGGGGGTGTGGCACGCTGGGATGCCGACGGCTGGTCAGGTCGCTTGTCCGTAGATGTCCGGTGCGCCGTCGCCGGCCGAGCAGGGAGCGAGAACACCGTGTCGCAACAGCCGTATCCACCAGCCGGACCGCCGGGACAGCAGTCCTCCCCGGCCGCGCCGTCGGAGTCCGCGACGAGCCCGGGCGGCCCGGTCCCGCCGCCCGTCCCGTCGTCGCAGGCGGTCGTCGCGACCGGAGGCGCGAGCGAGCAGGCCAACAGCGCGTCCAGCGCAGAAATCATCGGTCTGCTCGTGCTGGTCGGTGTCGGGTTCATCATGCTCGGCGGATTCGTCAACTGGGGTCGCTTCGGATTCCGTAACGGATCGGCCGCCTGGTACGACTTCGCGGGCGTGCAGACGGTGCTCTTGATCGGGGTAGCGCTCGCCGTCGGGATCGGTCGCAAGCCCGGTCGCCGCGCGAGCACGCTCGCGACATTCGCGCTCATCCTGCTCGGCGTCGGCGGGCTCTTCGGCCTGATCCTCGGCCTCGCGTCCGTCGGCTTCGCCGGAAGCATCGGCGGCGGGTTCTCGGTCTTCCTGCACCTGCTCGGCTCGTTCGCGGTCTTCGGCGCGCTCGTCGTCTACGCGATCCGGCTGTTCAAGGCCGTTCCCGGTGTCCCGCTGTTCGGCCCGAAGGTCGCCCGGCCGGTCCTCGCGCCTTACGGCCAGCCGGCTCGACAAGGGTCACCGCAGGGGTACGGTCAGCCAGCCTACGGCCAGGCTCCGTACGGGCAGCGTCCGCCCACGCCGTACGG
>DAIQRJ010000045.1:0-30837 GCA_036786375.1 Actinopolymorphaceae bacterium | reverse complement strand
CCAGCCCGCACCGCCGCCGTACGGCCAGCCCGCACCGCCGCCGTACGGCCAGCCCGCACCGCCGCCGTACGGCCAGCCCCCGCAGCAGTACGGCCAGCCGGCCTACGGCCAGGCTCCGTACGGACAGCGTCCGCCGGCCCCCTACGGTCAGCCTGCGTCGCAGCCGTACGGCCAGCCGGGTCCGCAGACCGCCCCGCCGCCGTACGGGCAGGCGCAGTACGGGCAGGCCCAGTACGGGCAGCGTCCGCCCGCGCCCTACGGCCAGCCCACGCCACCGGGGTACGGCCAGCCGTCGCAGCAGTACGGCCAGCCCGCTCCGGCCCCGAACTACCCACCCTCCCCGGCGGTGGACTACCCGCCGCCGACAGCGCCGCCGGTGGCGACACCGCATCCCTTCGCCCGGCCGGACCCGTCCGCCGAGCCGACGCCGACCGCACCCGCAGAGGCGTCTGCGGAGGCGCCCGCGACTGGGACGACCGGTCCCGAACCGGTCGCGACGCCGCCGGAGCGCGGCTGGTTCTTCGACCAGTTCGGATCGAACGATCCGGCGGCCGCCCCGCCCACCGCAACCGAGAACGACACCACGACGCTGACTGTCGTCGGTGCGCAAACGCCCGCCTGGTCCGCCCCAGCCGAGGATGCCCACCCCGTCGCCGCCGAGCCCGCCGCACCGGACGCGTTGTCGGCGCCGGCTGAGACGTCCACGCCGGCCGAGGCTCCGGCTGAGTCCGGCGATTCCACCGCGACTGGTACCGAGCCGGACAATTCCGGCGAGGATCGGCCCACCGTCTGATCGGCCACGATCACGTCATCGGGGCCCAGTCGCGTGGCGCGTGGTGACTCGCCGGCCGCTGACCCCCGCGCGACGACGCGATCCGCGGTGATCCGCGGTGACCCGCCGGGGGGCCGTCGTCGGCCCCCCTCGGCGCGTCGTCCGGCCAGCGTGTTCGGGCGACGGAGAGGCCTCGACGAGCGTCCCGTCGGCCACTGGTTCTGCCGCCCGATCGAAACCCGCTGAAACAAGGTCAAATTGTCACGCAAAGTAGCTGTACCTCGACAAACGGTCACCGGTGTAGCAGATCAGAGGTTGACTCACGGGGATTTCAGGCATGTAATTCCACCAATGTTGTTTCGCAGGCGTCGCGTCCGCCTGTGAGCCACAAGCCCGGAAACCCATCGGGCAACCAGTCAGGCCGGCATCGCCGGCCGAGGGTCGAGGAGGCGGAATGCCCGAACTACGAGCGGTCCCCGCACTGTCGTACGGGATGCCGGACATGGGCATCGGCGGTGACTTCGCGCCGGGTTCGCCTGAATGGCAGGAGCACGCGCTGTGCGCCCAGACCGATCCGGAGGCCTTCTTCCCGGAGAAGGGCGGTTCGACCCGCGAGGCGAAGAAGGTCTGCCTCTCCTGCGACGTCCGTGACAGCTGCCTCCAGTACGCGCTCGATCACGACGAGCGTTTCGGCATCTGGGGCGGCCTGTCCGAACGTGAACGGCGTCGCTTGAAGCGGCGCGTCGTCTGACCTGACGTACCCTTGCCGGGCAGCTCGGACCGCCACAGTGCGGATCGATGCTGACGGGTCGCCGCCTGGCAGACCGTCTGATCCCCTATCGACGAGGTCGACGCCGCCGCATGCCCGATCAGTTCGCCGCCGCTGACCCCAGCGCCTCGACTGCCGATGCGGACCCGACAGCTCCCGACACCGATCCGGCCGCGCGGCTCCATGTGACAGCGGTCATCGTTGCCCACGACGGTCACCCGTGGCTCCCCACCCTCCTCACCGCGCTCGACAACGCGACCCGTCGGCCCGACCACATCGTCGCCGTCGACACCGGCAGTGCCGACGCCACCCGCGCGGACCTGGTCGCCGCGCTCGGCGAATCCGGCGTCGTCGTCGCGGCACGCACCACCGACTTCGGAACCGCGGTCGCCCAGGCCCTCGACAACGTCCCCCGCGAAGAACGACCGGCCGCGGACGCCTGGGTGTGGCTGCTCCACGACGACTGCGCACCCGCTCCTGGCGCACTCGAGGCGATGCTGGCGCAGGCCGCCCGCGAACCCGACGTCGCGATCCTCGGCCCGAAGATCCGGGCCTGGCCGAACAGCCGGCGGCTGACCGAGGTCGGGCTCACCCTCGCCCGCTCAGGCCGCCGCGAGCGCGGTGTCGATCCGGCCGAGCGCGACCAGGGTCAGCGCGACTCGGTCCACGACGTCCTCGCCGTGAACACCGCGGGCATGCTGATCCGACGCGACGTCTACGACGCACTCAACGGGTTCGATCCACGGATCGTGCTGTACGGCGACGACATCGACCTGTGCTGGCGGGCCGCCGCGCTGGGCTACCGGACCGCCGTGTGCCCGGCGGCGGTGCTCTATCACGCGGACGCCGCCACCGAGCAGGTCCGGCCCGTGCACGCGAGCACCCACTCGCGTCGTCAGCTGAGCCGGGCGAACGCTCTCTACGTCGTGCTCGTGAACGCCTCGACGGCGCGCTTCCCGTTCCGTTACGGGCGGCTGTTCCTTGCGTCGATCGTCCGCGTGCTCGGGCTCCTGATCGGCAAGGCGCCGACCGCCGCCTGGCAGGAGTTGCTCGCGCTCGTCGATGTCGTCGTGCACCCGCGCCGGCTGCTCGCGGGTCGCCGCACCCGGGCCCGCATCTCCTCCGACCGCCCGCCGGTTCCGGTCGGGCCCCTGCTGGCGAAGCCGACGACACAACTCCGGCGGCTCGTCGTGGCGGTCGTCGACCTCGCGGCCACCGCCGGCACCGAGGGCTCGGCGATCGCGGGTGGCGGTCGGCACCGGACCGCGACCGCGTCCGTACCCGCCGGTGCGCCGAGCGGCATCGGCGGTGACGAGGACGAGATCCTCGACGCCGGCTCGGGCGAGTCAACCTGGACGCGGCGGCTCCGGCAGCCGTTCGCCGTGACGATGATCCTGCTTCTCGTCGTCACCGCCATCGCCACCCGTGACCTCTGGTCGACCCAGCTCTCCGGCGGCGCACTCTGGCCCGCTCCCGAGCACGCCGGCGACCTCTGGAGCCGCTACCTCGAGGCCTGGCACGGCGTCGAGGTCGGCTCGGCGCAGAGCTCGCCGCCTTGGCTCGCCGTGATGGCCGTCCTGTCGACGATCTTCGGAGGCCAGCCCTGGCTCGTCGTCGTCGTTGTCCTGCTCGGCGCGGTGCCGCTCTCGGGGGCGACCGCCTATCTCGCCGCGCGTAGCCAGATCGGGCAGCCGTGGCTGCGCGCCTGGACCGCCGGGACGTACGGGCTGCTCGCGGCCGCCACCGGTGCCGTCGCCCAAGGGCGCCTCGGCACTTGCGTGGTGCTCATCCTGGCGCCGGTGATGCTGCTGGCGACCCGCCGTGCGCTGGTCGGCGGAGCGTCCGTCCGCGGATCGTGGCCGGCCGTCTTCGCCGCCGCTCTGCTGCTCGCCGTATGTGGGTCGTTCGTCCCCGTGGCCTGGCTGGTGTTCATCGTCGTCGGACTCCTCGGTGCCGTCCTGACGCGCAGTGTGCGCTGGCTCGTCCGGGTGGTGGTGATCGCGGGCAGCGCCGCCGCCCTCACCCTCCCGTGGCTTCTCACCCTCGTCGACGCCGGCTCCGGCCAGGGCTGGCGGGCTCTTTTCGCCGAACCCGGCTTCAGCTGGCCCGGGGCGGCGACGCCAGCGGCGCACGGGTCCGGAGCGCACCTGCTGACCTGGTGGCTGCATCCGCTCGGGGTCGGCAGCGTCCCGCTCTACGGAGCCGCGTTGCTCCTCCTCGCCGCGCTCGTGGCCCTGGGCCGCACCGACCGTGCACGCGCCACCTTCACCGCCTGGCTTCTCGTCGCCATCGCCGGCGTGACCGCGGTCGCAGGCGCCAGCGTCGCCCTGGTCGCGCCCACCGGCGCGCTGTCGGCGGCCTGGCCCGGAACCGCAGTCGCCCTGCTGCTGGCCGGATTGGTCGCCGCCGGCGCGATCGGCGCGGCGGGTGCCGGCGACCGGCTCCGGGCGCGGGCGTTCTCCTGGCGGCAGCCGGTCGCGCTCGTGCTGGTGGTCGCGACCGGTCTCGTGCCGGTGGCCGCGGCCGGCTGGTGGATCGTCCGCGGTGCCGCCGATCCGGTCCTGGCTCAGCCGCGCGCCGTGGTCCCGGCCTACATCGCTGCCGCCCAGCAGACTGCTGCCGGCGCGCGGACCCTCGTCCTACGACCGGCCGAACAGCCGGTGGCCGGTGCTTCAGCCCAGCCCGCCGGGCAGGTCGACATCGGTAGTTACCAGCTCCTGCGTGACGACGCGTCGACGTTCGCCGACGTCGCGGTCGCACCGGGTCCGAAGGACGCGGCTCTCGTCGATGCGGCGTTGCGCGATGTCCTGGTCGATCAGGACCAGGCGGCGACCGACCACCTCGCCCGGCTCGGGGTGAAGTACGTGTACGTCACTGTGGCATCAAGCTCGGTGGCCGAGCTGATGGACGCCGCGCCGGGACTCGTCCGCGCGAGCGCGCCCGACGGTGCCGGGGTGTGGACGCTCGAGCAGCCGGTCGGGCCGATGCGGGTCGTCGGGACCGGCGCGACCACCGTTCTCGCAGCCGACCCCGGGGACGACGCGACGGTGACGATCGCACCCGGGCTCGCCGAGGCGGGCGGTACGGATTCGACGGCCAGCTCGGGTGGTTCGGGCTCGGTCGTGTCGGCGCCGGGATCCTCCGGGCGACGGCTCGAGCTGGCCGAGGCGGCCGACCCCCGCTGGCGGGCGACCCTCGGCGGAGTGCCGCTGACCCCGGTCGACGGGGACACCCAGACCTTCGGCCTGCCCGACTCCGGCGGCAGCCTGCACGTGTGGTTCGACGATCCCGCGCACCGGAACTGGCAGATTGTCCAGCTCGTCGTCCTCGCCGGCGTCGTGCTGCTCGCGTTCCCCGGCATCGGCCGCCGGACCGAGCTGGCCGCGCGCGAGCCTCAGGGGATGGGCCGATGACCGCCGTCCGCATCCGGATCGGTGCCGGGATCGTGGTGGCCCTCGTGCTGGCCGTCCTCCCGCTCATCGTCCGTCCCGCGGCGCCGGTCGCGAGCGCGACCGGCAGCGGCGCCGGCCAGGTCGCCGCGGTCGGTCGGTCGACCCTCGTGTGCCCGAGCGTCGGATCGACCTCGGATGTCACCTCGAGCGTGAGCGCCGGTGCCTGGCCGGCACGGCTCACGCCAGCACTCGCGGCGAGCCTCGCCGGGCGGACCGGTGACGTCACCACCAGCTGGATCGGCGCGAGCTCCGGCAACGGCAGTGCGCCGTCGTCGGCCGGCCCCGCTCTTGGAAGCCTCGGTTACATCGCCCGCGGGGTCCGGGCATCGTCGACCCCGCCGGTGGGTGCGGTGCGCGGACTCGCGATGGTGTCGACCGGCCCGCTCGCGCCGGGCGCGGCACTGACGCAGACCTCCCGTGCGACAAAGGGCACGTTCGCCGCACTGGCCGAGGTCGCATGCACACCGCCCGGCACCGACTTCTGGTTCGCCGGTCTGTCCGAGGACATCGGCCAGCACGCGGCCGTCGTCCTGACCAACAGCGACGACGCCGCGTCGACGGTCGAGGTGAACGTGTTCGACGAGAGCGGCCAGGTCGGATCGGGCGGCAGCCAGACCGTGACCGTGGGCGCCCGCTCACAGTTCACGCTCGACCTCGACAAGCTCGCGCCCGGCAGCAAAGTCGTCGCCGTCCAGGTGCACGTGACAACCGGCCGCATCGCCGCTGCGGCCCGTCAGATCGGCACCTCCGGGGAGAACAGCCAGGGCTGGGACTGGCTGGCTCCGACCAGCGCACCGGCGCGCGCCGTCACGATCCCCGGCGTGGTGGCCGGCGCTGCGTCAGTGTCGCTCTCGTTGATGGTGCCGGGTACCGACACCGGCACGGCGACCATCGAGGTGCTCGGACCCGACGGCGCGGTTCGTCCGGCCGGCAAGGACACCGTCACGCTCGCGCCGGGACAGACCCACACGATCGACCTGACCGGCGTCTTCGACCGCAAGGCCTCGGCCGTGCGGGTGACCTCCGACGTCGACGTCGTGGCGGGAGTCCGGCAGAGCGCGGCAGCGGCCAGCGGCGCACCGACCGACATCGCGCTGCTCGCCCCGGGGGTTCCCGTCGTGAGCACCGTGGCCGTGCCGGGTCCGTCGACCGGCACGAACGGTGTCGTGTCGCTGACCTCCACCGGACCAGCCGTGAACGCGAAGGTCGAGGTCCTCGACAGCGTGGGAAAGCTGCTGAGCTCGAAGACGGTGGGTGTCCGCGCAAGCTCGACCGCCACCTACCAGCTCGCGCCGTCGGCCACCGGCGGCACGGTTGTGGTGACGGCGCCCCAGGCCGATGCGGTGGTGGTGGCGCGTTCGCTGACGTCCGCGGCCAAAGGCCGGACGCCACAGCTGACGGTGCTGCAGCCGGCGCCGCCGCAGATCGAGTCGGGCCGGTCGGCGCTGGTCCGCACGTTGCGCTGAGACCGACCGTCTCCCGTTGCCGGTCCACTGTCCGTGCGGCGGCCGGGACCGGCCGACCGTCCCCGGTCGTCACTTCCCAGCGCTGCCCCGCACGGACGAGAGGATGAACGGGACCGTTGCCGTTCCCGCGTCCCGTCTGCCACGAGGTAACCCTGTGAAGATCACCGACCTGCGCTGTGCCGTCATCGGAAACAGTCCGATCGTGCGGCTGACGACCGACGTCGGAATCGACGGTTTCGGCGAGATCGAGTCGTCGAAGCCGTACATGAAGCCCGTCGTCGAGATGTACAAGGAATTCCTGATCGGCCAGGACCCGACCGACGTCGAACGCTGCATGCAGCTCATCCGCCGGTTCGCGGGCTTCAAGCCGTGGGGCAGTGCGGTCAGCGCGATCGAGTACGCGCTCTGGGATCTGGCCGGCAAGGCCGCCGGGCTGCCGGTCTACAAGCTGCTCGGCGGCAAGGTCCGGGACAAGGTCCGCGTCTACAACGGGGGCTTCCGGCCGCCGCTGACCGGCTACCAGCCCGAGGACTTCGCCGCGCACATGCAGCTGATGAAGGACGCGCCGCAGGGCTTCACGCTGATCAAGGAGGGCTGGCGTTCCACAGCCCGATGCCGAAGGTGCTGCCCGGATTCTTCTACGGCGAGGAGCGGACGGGGCCGCGGCACCCGTACCGCGGGCTTCTCACCGAGCGCGGGCTGAACCACATCATCGCGTGCGTGGTGGCGATGAAGGAGGTGCTGGGCGACGAAATCGGCCTGGCTCTGGACCTCGGACCGGGCTTCATGGTGCCGGATGCGATCCGGCTGGCGCGGGCGCTCGAGCCGTACAACATCGCCTGGCTCGAGGACATGCTGACGGGCGACTACGTGCCGTGGGTGCATGCGGATCAGTACCGCGAGGTCACCCGTGCGACGTCGACGCCGATCCACAAGGGCGAGCAGATCTACCTGCGGCACAACTTCCGGGACTTGATCGAGAAGCAGGCCGTTCGTGTCATCGGGCCGGATCCCTCCGACGTCGGTGGCATGGCCGAGCTCAAGTGGATCGCCGAGTACGCCGACATGCACGGGATCCTGATGGCGCCACACGGGGTGATAGACGGGCTGTTCGGGCTGGCCGCGCACGTGCAGGTCGGGGCGACGCTGCCGGACAACTTCATCGCGTTCGAGTACCCGATCGGGAAGCCGGACTGGTGGTACTCGATCGTTCGAGGGCTGCCGGAGCAGATCGTGGTGGACGGGTTCATCGACGTGTGGGATGCGCCGGGTCTCGGCCTGGAGTTCGACGTGCCGGCGGCAACAAAGTACCTGGCATCAGGGGACTCCGGCTTCTTCGACTGACGGGCGGACCTGACGACACCGCTGGCCCGAACTGACGGCACGACTGGCGTATTGGTGGGACTCGGGCTCGAGCGTGGGCATCGCTGCCGTCGGTTCGGGTCGGAGTTGTGTCCGATTTCTTCAAGCCGGCCGGTCGGGGCCCGTCCTAGGGTCGGTCACATGACACCGCGATTCGATCTCGTCGGCCTCGTCGTCGCCGACATGTCCGCCAGTCTTGCGTTCTACCGCGCCCTCGGGCTCGACATCCCGACCAGCGCCGACACCGAGCCGCACGTCGAGATCGTCCTCCCCGGTGGTATCCGGCTCGCCTGGGACACGATCGACGTCGTCCGCAGCTTCGACCCCGGCTGGGAACCACCGACCGGTGGCCCGGGCATCACGACCGCATTCCTCGTCGACTCACACGCCGACGTCGACAGCACCCACGACGCCGCCGTCGCCGCGGGGTACGCAGCGTACAAAGCTCCGTGGGACGCCTTCTGGGGCCAGCGCTACGCCGTCCTGATCGACCCGGACGGCAACCACGTCGACGTCTTCGCTCAACTTCCGGGCACCTCGCCCTGATCGGCCAGCAGCTCACGGATCGGCACGCCCGCGAGGAGCTTCACGTCCCGGGCGAAGTGCGGCTGGTCCGCGTACCCGGCCGCGACTGCCACCGACGCGAGCGCGCCGCCCGACCGGACGAGCTCGAGTGCCCGCGTCATCCGGAGTATCCGGGCCAGCGTCTTGAGCCCGTAGCCGAACGCGTCGAGCGACCGCCGGTGGAGCTGCCGCTCGCTGTAGCCCAGCGATCCGGCCACTGCGGCAACCGGCGCACCCGACCCCAGTTGCCGGACGACGTGGGCGGTCCACTGCGCCACCGGGCCGGCTCCACCCAGCCGAAGCCGGGCAGCGTCTTCGAGCGCCACCCCGCGATCCGGCGCCGAATCCACCAGGTCGGCGAGGCGCCGGACGTCGGCCGACGGCCACAACGCACCGAGCTCGACCCGCATGTCACGCAGGACGTACCCAGGTACCCCGAGAACGGTGGGCGCGAAGCCGGGGGCGAATCGCAGGCCGGTGAAAGTCGAGCCGGCGTTGACGTGCACAACCTCGGCCGAGGTGTCGGGTCCGGCGACGAGCAAGCGGCCGTCGTACCAGATCAGGTCCATGCAGCCGTCCGGCAGCACGCGGTTCAGCGTGGCCGCCGGCTCCGGAGTCCGAGTCCAGATGACACCGCCGGGCAACGTGGACGGACGCTCGGTGTACACGCGACGAGCATTGCCGACGCCACCGACAACCGGCCAAGCCGTCAGACCTGGCTATGCCGAGGCAGCGACCACCCGGCGTCGACGCATGAACGGATCCCCGATCATCAGCGCCGGCCGGCACAGCGTCTGCCCGGCGGCGTCGAAGAGAATGTCCCGGTTGCTGAAGTACCCGGCATCCCCGCGAACGACGGTGGAGAGGTCGCACGACGAACAGGTCCCCGGCAGGCTCGTCACACCGTCCCAGTCGACCGCCGACCGCGCTACGGCATCGAACAGCGTCTCCCCGTCGGCATTGGTGAACCCAGCCGAGCCCGCCGGCAGCGCGACCATCGGTCCAAACAGGTCGCCCGCGCCCACCCACTCACCGTCGAGCAGGAACTCGGGCCATGCCAGCACGACGATCCGCGGGACGAGCGCCCGCAGCCGGGGGAACCGCGGATACCAGAACGAGCCGTCGACGAAGAGCCCGCGCACGCGCGTCGGGATTCCACGCGACCGTGCGACGGCTTCGAGCACGGCCAGCCGCTGGCTGCACGAGCCGCTGCCACGGCGGACGGTCACCGACACCGGTTGGCGGTCGTCGAGGGCGTACACGGCGGTGATCCGTTCCGTGATCAGCCGATGCGCGGCCCGGACGAACGAACGCGGTGACAATTCGGCAACGGGGGAACCCTGAACCAGGGCAGCGAAATCGACAACTGGCGGGGCGCCGCGACCGCGGCCATGGCATCAGCGCCGCATTCGTCACAGCGAGGCCACCGGTTCGGGGGACGCCATCAGCCAGCCGGTGAGCCCGAGGACCTCGAGCGCGACCTCCGCGACACCGTGCCCGTCGGTCCCGACCCGGTGCACCCACGACGGCGCCAGCTCCTCGAGCTCGACCGCGGCCCGGTTGCTCCGCTCGACGTGGAGGTCGAGCGCACTGCCGATCTCCCGGCCGCCGAGGCGTGCGCGCGCGGTGGCGTCGGTTGCCGTCAGCAGCACGCCGACGACCAGCGGGTCGTCGCCCATCGCCTCGACGAGGCTCTCGACCACCTCCTCCCGGACCGACGCGGTGTTCGTGTAGACGAGCCGGTGGTACCCGAGCTCGGTGTAGTTGGCCCACATGGCGGCGAGATTGCGCTCGGCCAGGTGGTGTTCCCACGGCGGCGGCCAAGCCTCGTCGAGGGTGTCGCCTTCGATCAGCGCATGCCGCACGCGTGCCCGGGTGAGCTGGTGCACGAGCTCGTAGCCGACGCTCGACTTTCCGACTCCGGACCGGCCGCCGATCAGGAGCACCTCGCTGCGGGTCACGTCAGTCGGCCGGTCGCGGATCGATCTGGTCGGCCTCGATCGCCAGCAGCGTGACCAGCTCGGTGACCAGCACGTCCATCACGACGTCGGCCGTCTCGAGCCGGCCCTTGGATCGCAGCTCGATCGGGCGCCGGTACACGACGACGCGCGTCGACTTCCCGTCGACGGAGGTGAGGACGGTGCCGAGCGCGAGCTCGGTCGGGTCCTCGGTGAGCTCGCCCGGGACGTCCTCGACGGCGAACTGCACCGTGTCGAGCTTGTCGCCCAGCTTCCGTCCGAGTTGCTCGACGCAGTCGAGGACGATGCCGTCGAAGCGGGCCGACCGGCCGGCGTCGATCGGCGGCCGCGCCGGTGAGTAGGGGCCGGGCAGGCTGAGCGGTCCGCGGACGCCACGTCCGTGCCGGTCGCGCTTGCGCTCTCGCTGACGTGCCATGGGTCCACCCTAGGAGCTGACGACACCGGCCCGTACCCGCGAGTGGGTACGGGCCGGCGCCGGCGTCGAGCCACCGAAGCTCAGACCAACGGGCAGATCAGCCTGCGGTCACACCGGCCGCGTCGAGACGCTTCTTGGCCTCGGCGTAGACATCGGGCGCCAGGTTGCCACGTGC
Source organism: Actinopolymorphaceae bacterium (assembly GCA_036786375.1). Classification (GTDB taxonomy): domain Bacteria; phylum Actinomycetota; class Actinomycetes; order Propionibacteriales; family DAIQRJ01; genus DAIQRJ01. Next base: position 19,883 of record DAIQRJ010000045.1, on the reverse strand, counting down.
GGCCGCGTCGACATTCGCCTTCAGGTGCTCGGGGTTGAGCGTCCCGACGATGTTCGTGTTCATGCCCGGGTGCGAGTTCGTGAACCGCAGCAGGAAGCCGGTGCGGGTCTCACCCTCCACGAGCAGGTCCTGAAGACCGGACGTGCCCCAGATGTCCCACGTCTTCTCGGCACCCAGTCCGACGCCGGGCTCGCCACGTGCCACGCCACCTCGAACGATGACGCCTGCGCCCGCGTCGTGCGCGGCCTGGATCGAGCTCTCCTCCTCGCGCTGCAACGCCGAGTACGGGATCTGGAAGCTGTCGAACACGCCCCACCCGATGAAGGTCTGGATGTGGGGAGCGGTCGAGGAGATGCCGATCCAGCGCGCCTTGCCCTGGTCCTTCATCTCCTGCAGGACGGCGACGAGGTCGTTGCTCTCGACCTGCTCGACGGTCGGGTTGTGCAGCTGGATGAGGTCGACGTGGTCGGTCTTCATCCGGTCGAGGCTCTCGTGCAGGCCGCGGAAGAGGTTCTCCTTGGTCCACACATGGGGTGTGTCATCGGTCGTTTCGTCCTTGTGGACGACGGTGCAACCGCACTTCGTCGCCAGCACGTACTCGTCACGGCGGTGTGACAGGTGGCGGCCGATGTACTCCTCGCTGCGGCCGTAGTCGTTCGCGGTGTCGATGAAGGTGATGCCCGCATCGACCACGGCGTTGAGGATCGTGTCGGCCTGGTCGTCCTCGACGTGCCGACCGCCCCAGATGCGGGACCCCCGTACTTCCATCGCCCCGTAGCCCAGCTTGGTGACGTTGAGTCCGGTACGGCCGAGCGGGTTCGCTTGCAATGACATGTGGTACCTCTCCGTCGTCGGATCCAGGCGGCGCTCGCCCGGACCTGGCGGCCGGTTACCCGGCCACCACTTGCACTCAAGCCGTGTCAGACAAGTCAGTCAAGCCGGTCTCGGCGTCGGCCCGGCCACGTGGCAGCCGCTCCGACTCGCGGCACCGGTCGGGCAATACCGGCCGCTCACGGTCGCTCGCACTAACCTGATGGACGTGAGCAGCCAGATGTCCGCGCGGTCGCGCCGCTGCTCGCGATCCTCCTGCTCGAAGCCCGCGGTCGCGACGCTCACCTACGTGTACGCCGACTCCACCGCCGTCCTCGGCCCGCTGGCCACCTACGCCGAACCCCACGGCTACGACCTGTGCGACCAGCACGCCGGCCGGCTGACCGCACCGCGGGGCTGGCAGGTCATCCGGCTCGCCGACAACTTCGAGCCACCGCCACCCACTCCGGACGACCTCGAGGCCCTGGCCGATGCCGTCCGCGAGGCGGGCCGGCCACGCGATCCGCAGCCGGCGACCGGTGCCGCCGGCACCGCGGCCACCGCACCGACTTCGCCGGACGGCCCCGCCACCACGCCGGATGCGGCCTCCCGGCGCGCCGCCCGCCACCCCTATCTCCGCTCGGTGCCGCCGCTGGATGACAGCCAGTCCTGACCTGACCCGGCCGCCGGTCCCGTTAGGGTGGTCGATCGTGACCTCCGGTAGCGCGCCCCTGGCGTCGATCGTCAAGGCCAACGACATCCGCGGCCGCGTCCCCGACCACCTCGACGCCGCCGTCGCACGGGCGTTCGGCGCCGCCTTCGCCACGCTGGTGGCGCTCCCGCAGACCGGTACTCTCGTCGTCGGCCGGGACATGCGGGCCCACTCGACGATGCTGTGCGCGGCGTTCGTCGAAGGCGCGGTGTCGCGAGGTGCCCACGTGATCGACCTGGGCCTGGCGTCCACCGACGAGGTCTACTTCGCGTCCGGGCACCTCGACCTGCCCGGCGCGATCTTCACGCCCAGCCACAACCCGGCCGACTACGGCGGCATCAAGCTCACCGGTCGTTCGGCCGCTCCGATGGGGCTGGAGTCCGGCCTTGCCGAAGTCGCCGCGCTCGCCGGTGGCCTTCTCGACGAGGATCCGAGCGCGCTGGCCCGGTCGCCGCGGGCCGACCCGCCCGGAACCGTCGAGGCACGTGACGTCCTGGACGACTACGCCGCCTACCTGCGCTCACTCGTCGACCTGTCCGGTATCCGCCCGCTCACCGTCGTCGCCGACGCGGGCAACGGCATGGCCGGCATGACCGCGCCGGCCGTGTTCGCCGGCACCCCGATCACCGTCGTCCCGCTGTTCTTCGAGCTCGACGGCACGTTTCCGAACCACGACGCGAACCCGCTGGTGCCGGCGAACCTCGTCGACCTGCAACGCGCCGTCGTCGAGCACGGCGCCGACGCGGGACTGGCCTTCGACGGCGACGCCGACCGCTGCTTCCTGGTCGACGCGGACGGCGCCGTCGTCCCGCCGTCGGCCATCACCGCGCTGATCGCCACCCGCGAGCTCGCGCGGCACCCGGGTGCCGGCATCATCCACAACCTGATCACCTCCAGAGCAGTCCCGGAGATCGTGACCCAGTACGGCGGCACGCCCATCCGCACGCGCGTCGGGCACTCGTTCATCAAGGCCGTGATGGCACAGACCGGCGCGGTGTTCGGCGGCGAGCACTCCGGGCACTACTACTTCCGCGAGTTCTGGGGTGCGGATTCGGGCATGCTCGCAGCGCTGCACGTGCTGGCCGCGCTGGGCGAGGACGGCGTCTCCGACCTCGCCGCCCTGGCCGGATCGTTCAGCCGGTACGAGGCGTCCGGCGAGCTCAACAGCACGGTGGCGGATCCGCCGGCGGCGCTGGAGCGGGTGCGCGCGCTGGTCGCCGATCTCGCTAGCCTGACCGGCGTCCGCGAGGACGAGATCGTCGTCGACGATCTGGACGGTCTGAGCCTGACCGCGCCACCATGGTGGGTGAACGTGCGTCCGTCGAACACTGAGCCGGTCGTGCGGCTGAACGTCGAAGCCGCCGATGCCCCGATGATGGCTGCACTGCGCGATCGTGCGCTGGCCGCGATCACGTCGAACGAGGAGATCGCACCGTGAGCTCACCGACACCCGCACCTCGCAGCGGTGCCGCCCGCGTCGAAGGTCTGCTGCAGATCCTGGTGTGCCCGAACTGCCGGTCCCGCCTGGTCGTCGACGTCACCGCGAGCGAGCTGCTCTGCACCAACCCCGACTGCGCCCTGGCCTACCCGGTCACCGCCGACGGCATCCCCGTCCTGTTGATCGACGAGGCCCGGCCCACGCGCGACCTGCCGCCCGTCCCAGCACTATGAGCGGCTCGTTCGACAGCTTCGAGGACCCCTTCGCCGACCGCGGGCCGGTGGGGTTCGACGAAGCCCGGCTCGACGATTCCGACGCCCTCGCCGACGCCGACCCCTACCTCCGCTACCTGGCCGAGTCCGGCGCCCGGGTGCGTCGTGAGACCGCGGTCGGTGCCGAGGCGCTCGCCGCGATGCGTGAGCCGGTCGCACCGCGAGCCCTCGTCGCCGCCGGCACCGACGCCCGGCTGCTCCGGGCCGTCCTCGAACCGACCTGCCCGGTGCCGTTCGTCGCCTGGCCGGGTCCCGGGCTGCCGGGCTGGGCCGGTCCGCTCGACGTGGTGGTGGTCCTCGCCGGTGACGGCGGCGACCAGACCGGACGGTCCGCGGTCGCCGAGGCCGTCCGGCGCGGCTGCATGGTGATCGTCGCGGCTCCCCGGCACGCGGTCATCGCCGACGGTCTCGAGGGCCGTCGCGACGTGGTCCTGCTGCCGACCTCGACGACCGACCCGTTCGCCGTCGCCGTCGACGTCCTGACCGTGCTCTACAAGTGGGAACTCGGACCGCACGTCGACTTCGAGTCGGTCGCGACCGTGCTCGACGACGTCGCCGCGGCGTGCTCGCCGCGGCACGAACTGGGCGACAACCCCGCGAAGGACATGGCGATCGCACTCGCCGAGCACACTCCGCTGGTGTGGGGCGGTTCCGTCCTCGCGGCCCGCGCCGGTCGCCGCGTCGCTGAACTGCTTCGCCGATCCACCGGCCTGGCCGTCCTGGCTGCCGATTCCGAGCAGATCCGCACCGTGCTCACCGGCACGCGCCCGAAGGACCCGTTCGCCGACCCGTTCGACGACCTGTCCCCGCAGGCGAGCCCGGTGCTGGTGATCCTCGACGACGGCAGCACCGAGTCGTCCATCCGCGAACAGAACGGCCGCCTGCTCGCGGCCGCCGAGGACGCGGACGTGCGCGTCGTGCGGATCGTCGCCCCGCCCGGCCCAGGGGTCGTCGACGAGTACGCATCCCTACTGCAGCAGGGCAGTTACGCCGCCGCCTACCTCGCCATCGGCCTCGGCCGCACCCCTGATCTGCTGTCGGTGCTCTGACCGGAGCACCGACCGCTTTCCGTGAACACGATCAGACTCGAGGGAGAGGCGTCCGATGTTCCTGCTGGAGAACACGATCCGCGACTACGCGTGGGGTTCGCCGGACGCGATCCAGCACCTTCTCGGCCGGCCCGTGACCGGTGAACCCGCGGCCGAGCTGTGGATGGGCGCACACCCCGGCGCGCCGTCGAGAGTATTCGGCGGCTCGGAGGACGGGGCGAACCTCGACACCCTCATCGCCGAGGACGCGGCCGATCTCCTCGGACCGGCCGTGGTCAGCGCGTTCGGGGCCCGGCTGCCCTACCTGTTCAAGGTGCTGGCCGCGGCCAAACCCCTTTCCCTGCAGGCACATCCGAGCCCCGAGCAGGCCAAGGCCGGTTTCCGGGCCGAGCAGGCCGAAGGCGCGCTCGCTGCCGACGACCCGAACCGCAACTACCGCGACGACCAGGCCAAGCCCGAACTGATCGCGGCGCTGACGAGGTTCGAAGCTCTGTGCGGGTTCGCCGAACCCACCGTGGTGGCGACGCGACTCGACGCCCTGCTGGCTGCGGGTGCACCCGCCGGTCTGCGGGATCTGCGGGCCACCCTGCTCGACGGTCCACCGGTGCAGGCGATCGCGGCGGCTCTCGTCAGCCTGCTGAGACCCGACGAGCCGGACGACATCCGCGATCTCGTCGACGCGACCGTCGTCACCGCCCGCGCGCTCGCCGACGCCGACGCCGACGGAACCGACCCGTCGATCGCGTTGCTTCCGCGACTGGCGCGGGACTATCCCGGCGACCCCGGCGTACTCGTGTCGCTGCTCTGCAACTTCGTGGTTCTCGAGCCAGGGCAGGCGCTCTACCTGCCCGCGGGCAACCTGCACGCCTACTGCTCCGGGCTCGGGATGGAGCTGATGAACGCGTCCGACAACGTGCTGCGTGGCGGGCTCACCCCCAAGCACATCGACGTCGACGAGCTGCTGCACGTGCTCGACACCACCCCGCGCCCCGCGACGCCGGTGGAACCGACGCAGGTCGAACCGGGGTGGGTCAGCTATGACACCGACGCCCCGTCGTTCGAGCTCGGCCGCATCGATGGACCTGTCACTCTGCCGGCCGCACCGCAGATCCTGTTCTGTGCAAGCGGATCAGCGCACGTGACCGCGACCGGGACGGGGGAGTCGCGCGCACTGGGAGCAGGCCAGTCGGTGTTCGTCCCGGACGTCGACGGCCCCGTCGCCGTCGCCGAGGTCGCACCCGGCACCTCGATCTTCCGGGCTGCGCCACCCCGCCGGTTGACGGCCGTACCCCGAACCGCGTCGTCTTCGTCGGACACGTCCGACACCGAGGCCACCGCGTGAGCGCGGGCGAGGATTCACCCAGGGCGATCGTCGCTGCGCTGCTGGCCAACGTGGGCATCGCGATCATGAAGTTCGTCGCGTTCCTGCTCACGCAGTCGGCGTCGATGCTCGCGGAGTCGATCCACTCGCTGGCCGATTCGGGCAACCAGCTGCTGCTGCTGCTCGGCCGCCGGCAGGCACGCAGACGCCCCGATGTCCTGCACCCGTTCGGATACGGGCGTGAGCGGTACGTCTATGCGTTCGTCGTGAGCATCGTGCTGTTCAGCCTGGGTGGACTGTTCGCGCTCTACGAGGGCTACCACAAGGTGCACGATCCGCATCCGATCGAGGCGTGGAAGTGGGTGCCAGTCGTCGTCCTGATCGGCGCCATCTTCCTCGAGGGATTCTCCTTCCGCACCGCCATTCACGAAGCCCGGCCACACAAGGGCGACGGCACCTGGTTCGACTTCATCCGCCGTGCCCGCTCGCCCGAACTGCCGGTGGTGATCCTCGAGGACTTCGCCGCGCTGACGGGCCTCGCCCTCGCGCTCGTCGGCGTCGGGCTCACTTTGATCACCGGCAACGGGGTCTTCGACGGCATCGGCTCGCTCGCGATCGGGGCGCTGCTCGTCTGCGTCGCGGTCATCCTCGCGATCGAGACGAAGAGCCTGCTCGTCGGCGAGTCCGCCGAGCCGGGGACGGTCGAGCTCGTCGGCGCCGCCCTGAGCGGCACCCGTGGCGTCGCGCGGGTCATCCACCTGCGCACCATGCATCTGGGCCCGGACGAGTTGCTGGTCGGCGCGAAGATCGCCGTCGACGAGGGCCTGACGCTGGTCGCGGTGGCGAACGTGATCGACTCAGCCGAACTGCGGATTCGCGAGGTGGTGCCGACGGCAGGGATCATCTACCTGGAGCCCGACGTCGACCGCCAGTCGCAGGGCGGCCGTCCAGACAACACGAACGCCACCGACGAAGTAGGAGAACAGCCATGAGCACCAGCCCCGGCACCCGCGCCGTCGCACAGGGAACCGAGCTCGACTACGAGGTCGCCGATCTCTCCCTCGCCCACTACGGCCGCGTCGAGATGACGATGGCCGAGCACGAGATGCCCGGCCTGATGGCACTGCGGCACGACCTCGGCGACGCGCGGCCACTCGCCGGCGCCCGCATCACCGGCTCGCTGCACATGACGATCCAGACCGCCGTGCTGATCGAGACGCTGACGGCGCTCGGCGCGCAGGTCCGGTGGGCCAGCTGCAACATCTTCTCGACCCAGGACCACGCGGCCGCCGCGGTCGTCGTCGGCCCGCACGGCACTCCGGACGCCCCGTCGGGCGTCCCGGTGTTCGCCTGGAAGGGCGAGTCGCTCGAGGAGTACTGGGACTGCACCGACCGCGCACTGGACTGGGGCAACGGCGAGGGCCCGACGGCCATCCTCGACGACGGCGGTGACGCGACGATGCTCGTGCATCTGGGCGTCGACGCGGAGAAGTCCGGCGTCGCACCCGACCCGGCCGGTGCCGGCAGCGCCGAGGAGAAGGTCGTGCGGCGGCTCGTAGGCAAACTGCTGGCCGAGACCCCCGGCCGGTTCAGCTCGCAGGCCGGCTCGATCGTCGGCGTCAGCGAGGAGACCACCACCGGTGTCCACCGGCTCTATGAGATGCAGCGCGACGGGCAGCTCCTCTTCACCGCGATCAACGTCAACGACTCGGTGACGAAGAGCAAGTTCGACAACCGCTACGGCGTGCGGCACTCACTCATCGACGGGATCAACCGGGCCACCGACGTCCTCATCGGCGGAAAGGTCGTCGTCGTCTGCGGTTACGGCGACGTCGGCAAGGGCTCGGCGGAGTCGCTGCGCGGTCAGGGCGCACGGGTGTTGGTCACCGAGATCGACCCGATCTGTGCCCTGCAGGCCGCGATGGACGGTTACCAGGTCGCCCGCCTGGACGACGTCGTCGGCTATGCCGACATCTTCGTGACCGCGACCGGCTGCAAGGACGTCATCACGGTCGAGCACATGGCCGCCATGAAGCACCAGGCGATCGTCGGCAACATCGGCCACTTCGACAACGAGATCGACATGGCCGGGCTCGAGTCGTTCCCGGGCGTCGAACGTGAGCAGGTCAAGCCGCAGGTCGACATCTGGACGTTCCCGGCGAGCGGTGACCGGGCCGCTCACACGATCATCGTGCTGAGCGAGGGCCGGCTGCTGAACCTCGGCAACGCGACCGGGCACCCGAGCTTTGTGATGAGCAACTCCTTCGCCAACCAGGTGCTCGCGCAGATCGAGCTGCGCACCAACCTCGCGGCCTACCCGCTCGGCGTGCACCGGCTGCCCAAGCACCTCGACGAGCAGGTCGCGCGCTACCACCTCGGCGCGCTGGGGGTCGAGCTCACCGAGCTCACGCCGGCGCAGGCCGGATACCTCGGGCTCGACGTCGCCGGCCCGTACAAGTCCGACCACTACCGCTACTGAGGGCGGCCGCTCGTAAGCTGAGCCGTCGGGTGCGCGGTCGGGTCAGTACCGCTCGTGCCAGCGCACCCACGGATCGGCAGGCGAGCCGTTCGCGGCGTGATCGAGGATCGCCTGGGCGAGGCCCTCGTCCCGGATCCGGGCATCGGTGTAGAGGACGGTCTGGCCGATCGTCTGGACCATCGCGGCAACCTGGTACAGACCCGCGACCGCAGTGAGGTAGATCGTGTAGGCGATCACGTAGACCGCCGGGCCGCCGATGGCGGCCGTCGTCACCGACGCGCTGACGCTGAGGATCTGGTTGATGATGGCGGGCGCCAGGCCCACGAGAAGTCCGATCAGCAGGGTGATGCCGAACGTCCGCCACACCCGGTCGGTCGTCAGCTTCCACGAGCGCCTGGCGGCATGGATCAGGCCGAGCGGTCGTGCCGGGCCGGCCGTGACGACTCCCGTGCACGGGTCGGCGGTGCGGGGCTCGAGCATCATCGCCGGGATGACGAAACCGAGCTTGAGAGCGAAGACGGCGTCGGCCGCGACACCGACCAGCCCGGCGACGAGCGCGACGATGCCGGAGTAGGCGATGCGCTGGGACGATTCGCTCGAGGCAAGGAACGCCAGCAACCCCATCGCGGCGAAGACGAGGACCACGACGGCCCAGACGCCGATCCAGGTGAGGACGCGCGGAAGGGCGCGAGCGGCGCTCTGCACGATGAACATCGCCGGCACGTGGTCGCCCACGATGGCCCGGCCGGCTGCACGTGCGGTGCCGACCACGACCGCGAAGGCGTAGATCGCGATCACGGAGTAACCCAGGGATCCGGCAGTGGTCAGGGCCAGGAAGTGCGGTACCGCGCGGATGAAGCCGCTGACCGAGTCGACGCCGTCCATCCGGTCACCGAGGGTCGGAGCGAGCCGTGCGATGGCGGTCCCGAGCGTGCCGACCAGGATCGCGGTCAGGACGACGACGGGGGCGACGGCGACGAGCACGGGCTTCCACAGGGCACGAAGGGTCCCGAATGTCGATCCGAAGGTCCTGCCGAGGTCGTTCGGGCCGATCGGCATCGAGCCGGGCTTCGGCAGGTCCGGTACGACGGGCGCCCAGCCCGGCTGGTACGGCGGTGCCGGGTAGGCGGCCGGGGGATACGGCTGCTGGGGCAGGTACTGCGCCTGGGGCGGGTATTGCTGCTGTGGCGGGTACGCCTGCGGTGGGTACTGCGCGGGTGGGTACTGGCCAGGTTGTTGGGCCGGTGGCTGCTGGGGCGGGCCACTATCGGGAGAGCCGTCGGGCGGCGGGTTTCCGCTCATCGTCGATCCTCCACTGGTCGCACGGCTCGCGAGCCGCGTCGGGTGCATCCCGGCGGTCCAGTATGACCGGATTGGGCTCCCACCGAGCACGCGACGACACCCGCTGTGGACAGAACCCGGCGCCTCCGCGCACCACGTCCGAGTCCGCGACCGGACGCCATGTGCCGGCTGCGTCCGCCGCTGGCGCACAGATGCCACGATGGGGCCTATGAAGTCTCGAGTGCTGGTCGTCGACGACGACACCGCCTTGGCCGAGATGCTCGGCATCGTTCTCCGCAGCGAAGGGCTGGAACCGGTCTTCTGCGCCAACGGCAACGACGCTCTCGCCACGTTCCGCTCGGCGCGGCCCGACATCGTCCTGCTGGATGTGATGCTCCCGGGGAAGGACGGGATCACCGTCTGTCGTGAGATCCGCACCGAGTCCGACGTCCCCATCGTCATGCTCACCGCCCGCACCGACACCCTCGACGTCGTCATCGGCCTCGAGTCCGGCGCCGACGACTACGTGGTCAAGCCGTTCAAGCCGAAGGAACTCGTGGCCCGGATGCGGGCCCGGCTCCGTCGGACCGACGAGCCCGGTGCGGCGTCGCTCACGATCAACGACGTGACGATCGACGTCGCCGGCCACCGGGTCACCCGGGCGGGCGCGTCGGTCAACCTGACGCCGCTCGAGTTCGACCTCCTCGTGGCCCTCGCCCGGCGGCCCTGGCAGGTCTTCACCCGCGATCAGCTCCTCGAGCAGGTCTGGGGCTACCGGCATGCCGCCGACACGCGGCTCGTGAACGTGCACGTCCAGCGGCTGCGCAGCAAGATCGAGAAGGACCCGGAGAACCCGGAGATCGTCGTCACTGTCCGCGGCGTCGGCTACAAGGCGGGGACGGCCTGAGCGTTCCCACCGGGAGCAGTCAGCCCGCCGCCGACGGGGTTCGGGACTCCGGCGCCGAGCGGCCGGTCGGCGATGCGCCACGAACCGGTGCCGCCGCGGCTGCGCCGGGCATCACTTCGCCCGGTTCCTCGCCGCTCGGGTCCGCACCGGCGGCTGGCATGCGGCCGGGACTGCCGGCGCGGCTCGACCCGTCCCTCGTCTATCCGGTCGCGGCCCGGCCGCGCCGCAGCAACGGACTCCTGCACGCGCTCGTCGCACCGTTCATGGGCCTCGTCCGGCTCTACCGGCGCTCGCTCACGTTCCGCGTGCTCACCGGGACGGTGGTGCTGTCCTCGGTGTCGGTCGCCCTCGTCGGCTGGCTGCTGATGCAGCAGGTGTCGGCCGGGCTCCTGAACGCCCGGGTGACCTCGGTGGTCGCCGAGGCCGGTGCCGGCGCGCGCAGCGCGCAGGCGCAGATCGACAGCGCCGACACGTCCGGCAACACCAGTCAGCTCCTGACCCAGCTGACCTCCGACATCGCCACCCGTGGCGGCGGTGGCAGTCTCTACGGCGTCGTCCTGGTCGCGCACGGTCCCGGGTCGGGCAGCGTGAACACCGGCTCGACCCGGTTCTCCGGCGGGTTCCTCCCGTCCAGCGCGCCGGACGACCTGCGCGCGGCCGTGCGCACCGACGTCGTCGCCTACCGCTATGCACCGCTGCAGCGTGAGGACGGCGGGACCGAACTCGGCATCGTCACCGGGACGCAGGTCGTCGCATCCGGCAACGGCCTGGTCGTCGACCTGTTCTACCTGTTCCCCGTTCAGCAGGAGCAGGACACCCTGCAGCTGGTGTCGCGGGCTCTGCTCTCGGGCGGCGTGCTCGTCGTACTGCTGGTCTCGCTGGTGGCATGGCTGGTGACCCGGCAGGTCGTCGCGCCGGTCCGGATGGCGCGCGAGGTGTCCGAGCGGCTCGCCGCCGGCCGGCTCGAGGAACGGATGACCGTCGGCAGCGGTCACGACGACCTGGCCCGGCTCGGGACGTCGATCAACCACATGGCGACGAACCTGCAACGTCAGATCGGCCAGCTCGAGGAGCTCACAGGCGTGCAGCGGCGGTTCGTCTCCGACGTCTCGCACGAGCTTCGGACACCGCTGACCACGGTCCGGATGGCCGCCGACGTCCTGTTCGACGAACGTGACAGCTTCGACCCCGGCTCGGCCCGGGCCACCGAGCTTATGCACGAGGAGCTCGACCGGTTCGAGTCGCTCCTCACCGACCTCCTGGAGATCTCCCGCTTCGACGCCGGCGCGGCCGCGCTCGAACCGGAGGAGATCGACCTGCGCGACGTCACCCGCAAGGTCATGGCGATCACCCGCGGGCTGGCGAGCAAGCGCGGCGTCGAGGTGTCGCTCGCGGTGCCGGCCGAGCCGTGCCTGGTGGAGGCCGACATCCGCCGGGTCGAACGCATCCTGCGCAACCTGGTGTCCAATGCCATCGAGTACGGCAACGGGTCGGACGTCTCCATCCGGGTCGCGAGCAACGAGACCGCCGCGGCGGTCGTCGTGCGCGACCACGGCATCGGCCTCGCGCCGGGGGAGGCGACGCTGGTGTTCAACCGGTTCTGGCGGGCCGACCCGGCGCGGGCCAAGACGCGCGGCGGCACCGGCCTCGGGCTGGCGATCGCACACGAGGACGCACAGCTGCACGGGGGGTGGCTGCAGGCGTGGGGCGAGCCCGGCGAGGGCGCGAACTTCCGGTTGGTGCTGCCGCGCAAGCTCGGCGCGACGCTGACCCATCCGCCGCTCCCGCTGGTCCCGACCGACATCGTGCTCGAGCAGGTCCGGCGGGTGGGTGCTGCCTACCAGCGGTTCCAGCGGCCCGATCCCGGCGACCGCGGCGGCGCCGGGTGATGCGCGCAGTCCCGGCCCGTCGGCGCACGGTGCGTGCCGTCCTCGCGATCCTCGTCGTCCTCACCGCGATGATCGCGACCGGCTGCGCGGGTGTCCCGGTCTCCTCGCCGGTGCGGCTGGCCACACCGAGCCCGAGCCAGCAGCAGCGCGGCGGTGTCACGGTCTACCCGGCCGGCCCGGTCGAGGACGCCTCCCCGCTCGGCGTCGTCGACGGCTTCCTCGAGTCGATGGCGTCCTACCAGTCGGGCTACCAGGTGGCGCGGGAGTTCCTGACACCGTCGGCGCAGGCCAGCTGGTCGACAGCCACCGTGCAGGTGTTCGACCAGTTGCCGACGTCCGCGCTCAGCGTCGACGGGTCCACGATCGTGCTGAGGGCCGACGAGGTCGCACAGATCGGCGCCGACGGCAGGTGGACCTCGTTCCTTCCCGGCCGGCAGGCCTCGATGCGCTTCCCGATGGAGAAGGTCGACGGTCAGTGGCGCATCTCGACGCCCCCGGTCGGCGTGCTGATGTCGAAGTTCGACACGAACCGCGAGTTCGCGGCCTACGACCTGGCGTTCTTCGACCCCGGCTTCCGCTGGTTCGTGAGGGAACGGCGGTTCCTGCCCGCCCGGGGGAGCCTGGAGTCGATGCTCGTGGCACGGCTGTTCGCGGGCCCGTCCAGCTGGCTGGCGCCGGTCGTGCGCAGCGCCGTCCCCGAGGGTGAGAACGCCAGCCCGACGGTGACCGTGACCGGCGATACCGCCCGCATACGCATCGACGACCTTCGGGTGTCGAGCCTGGGCAACGACGAGCGACGGCTGATCTATGCCCAGATCAGCGAAACACTCGCCCAGGTGGGCATCTCATCGGTGGCGATCGTGGTGCGCCAGGTCCCGCTCTCGCTCGACGGCTTCACCGACGGGCCGATCCCGGTCCAGACGTGGTCGGGCTTCGAACTCGGCGACCAGAACGTCAGCGGCGTGCGCTTCGCGTTCGTGAACAACAGGATCAGCGTGCTCGCCCCCGGCACGACCGGCGGGGCGCTGGTCGAACAACTGCGCGGCCAGAACGGCCGCAGCTGTGCCGTCAGCTCGACGACCGACCGGTTGGCGATCGTCGACACGGCCGGCCGGATGGCGCGGTTGGCGGATGCCGCCGGGACGAAGCCGAGCGTCATCTTCACCGGCACCTCGATCGCGCAGCCGTCGTTCGACCCGTCCGGCGACCTGTGGCTGGCGGACACGACGGCGCACGGGTCGTCGGTGTGGATCTACCGGCACGGCAAGCTGCTCGCGGTCGACATCGGGTCGCTGGCCGGCCAACACATCGCGGCCCTGCGGGTGTCGGCGGACGGCGCGCGGGTCGCGATGATCGTGCGGACCGGCCAGACGTCCAGTCTCGTCATCGCGCGGCTGCAGCGCACCGGGACGGACTCGCTGCCCGCCCTCGGGGCGCCGCTGACGGTCCGTGCAGACCTCGATCGGATCGACGGGCTCGCGTGGTCCGCGGACGACACCCTGGCACTGCTCGCGTCCCGTCGTGGGGCGCCGCTTCAGCCCTATCAGGTGACGACGGACGGGGCGGCGGTCGACAACGTCGGCAGCTCGCCGAGCGCCCGCTCGCTGTCGGCGGAGCTCGGCCAGCCGCTGCTGCTCGGCGGCACCGACGGACGCATCTACAGCTACGAGCAGGGTGTGCGCTGGCAGGACCTGGCGCCCGGCGAGAACCCCTGCTACCCGGGCTGACCACCCATACACCCCGGCCCGGCCCGGCCAGCCTGCCCGCAACCTTCCCGCCCGAAACTGTCGAGTGGGCGCGTCGCCACCCGACACGCCGCCGGGCCCGCGCCGGCGCGACCACTCGGCCGCCGCGGCTGGCCCCGACGTCCCGACGGCGCGATCCTGGGTCGTGGCCGGTCGACGACGACAGAACAGGCGGGGGTTGCTCGGCACCCTCTGGGCCTCGGCTGCCGACCTGTTGTGGGGAAATCGGTGCGTCGGGTGCGGCGAGGGCGGCCCCGGCCTGTGCGCCGGCTGCTCCGGCCCGCTGTTCGGGCCGGCCGCGGATCGCGTCGTAATGACGCCCGACGGGGACGGTCTCACGGTGTTCTCGGCGGCGCCCTACGAGGACGCCGTTGCTGCGGCGATCCCGGCGTTCAAGGACCACGGACGTCGGGATCTGCTCAGGCCGCTGGCCGTCGGTCTCGCGACCGCGATCGGCGAGGCCGTCGCCACACCCGGCGACCGGAATCGGCCGCCGGCGGATCTGCCCGTCCTATGGCTCGTCCCGGTCGCCTCGTCCGGCGCCGCGCGGCGGGCGCGGGGGATGTCGCCCGTTCTCCTCCTGTCCCGGCGTGCCGCCCGGATCCTGCGGCACGACGCCGGCCTCGACGTCCGGCTGGCGACGGGCGTCCTCGGCCATGTCCGCGTCGTTTCCGATCAGGCCGGGCTCGGCCAGTCCGAACGCCGGGCGAACGTGACCGGTGCGCTGGCGGCACGGCCGGGCGCGATGCTCGACGCCGTCCGAGCCGCGTCGAGCCGCGGTGACACCGTGCTGCTCGTCGACGACGTCGTCACGACCGGCGCCACCCTGGCCGAGTGCCGGCGAGCGCTTGCCGTGGCCGGGGTCGAGGTAGAGGCGGCCGTGGCCGTCGCCGACACCCCGTTGCGCGGTTCTATGGGCTCACCCCGGGCAAATACGACGATCCGTCACGACTCGGAACAGTCGCGCAACTGGCCCTGACGGGCTAGCGTCAATTCATGGCACCCGTCCGGGTCCGTGGTTGCTCCAGGATCTCTCCCGTCGCGGTGACGCGGCCGGGCCGATCCTGGCTAGCCGATGCCAGTCGCAGGCGAAGCGGTCCACGTAAGGCGACTTCTTGTCGCTCGATCACGGTGCGGTTTAGGAGTAAGTCCTGCCCCGTCACGACATCAGATGTGTCGTGTGCCGGGAGAAGGCCAGTAGTGGGCCAACACGCTCATCGCAGCGCCGCGAACGTCTCAGCAGGCGGATGTGGGGTCGAAGACCAGGTCGGCCGGTCGGGTGCCGCCCCACGCCACGGTCGAATGGGCCGTGTGCGATGTGAAGTCAGACAGGGCGTTGCCACCCGTAGGTGCAGCGACGTCGATGCCACCCATCCACTCTCTCTCGGAGGTACTAAGTGGACATCACGGTCAGCGGTAAGAAGTGTGAAGTGACGGACCAGTTCCGCGATCACGTCGAGGACAAGCTCAGCAGGCTCGAGCGCTTCGACGAGCGGGTCGAACGGGTAGCCGTCCAGGTCTGTCACGAGAACAACCCGAGCCGGTCGTCGGTGGCCGAGCGGGTCGAGCTGACCTTCTTCACGAAAAAGGGCACCGTCGTACGAGCCGAGGCGTCCGCCGTTGATCGTTTCGCCGCTCTGGACGCCGCGTTGGACCGGCTGACCGCGCAGGTGCGCCGCTATCGGGACCGGACGAAGGTGCACCGGGGGCGGCATGCGCCCGTCTCGGTCGCACAGGCGACCGCATCGCTGCTCGACCTGCCCGATGCCGACGCCGAGTGGTCCGACGACGAGCCACCGCCGGCCAAGCGTGACGTCGCCGGGGTCGCCGTCGAGGGCGACGGTCCGCTCGTCGTCCGGGAGAAGACCCACGACACCAAACCCATGTGCCTGGCCGAGGCGCTCGAGCAGATGGAGCTGGTCGGGCACGACTTCTTCCTGTTCGTCGAATCGACGACGATGCTGCCGAGCGTGGCCTACCGTCGCCGTGGATACGACTTCGGCCTGATCCGGCTGGCCGACATGGTCGTCACGCCGGGCGGCGCGCACGCTCCGGCCGCGATGCCCGCGCCGGCGAAGAACCACCACAAAGAGGCGTCCGAACACATCGCGAGCTGACGCTCGCAGCCTGCGCGAACCGGCCCGTGGACGCGATGTCCACGGGCCGGTGCGACTGGTCAATTTCGACGGTCGGACTGGTTGTCGGAGCCGGCCGTTAGGCTCCGGCCGTGCCCGACCGCCTCCCACCAGCCGCCGACCCGACGGCACCCGCCGCAGCGCCGACCGACGTCCTGTCACTGCGAGAGGCTCGACGGATCGCCCTTGCGGCACAGGGTTTCTCGGGCATCCAGCGCACGCCGCCGACGACGGCCCGTGCCATCGACCGGGTGCTCGCCCACACCCAGGTGCTCCAGATCGACTCGGTCAACATCGTCGCCCGGGCGCAGTACGTGCCCGTCTACTCCCGCCTCGGGCCGTATCCACGCGAGCTGCTCGACAAGGCGGCCACCGGAACGTCGCGGCGGCCCGCGCGGGTGTTCGAGTACTGGGCCCACGAGGCCAGCTACGTGCCCGTCGAGACGCAGCCCTTCCTGCGCTTCCGGATGGGCCGGGCGCAGGAGAACGCGTGGCCCGGGATCGCCCGGGTCTTCCGCGAGAACCCCGGCCTGGTCGAGCGGGTACGCGACCAGATCGCCGCGCTCGGAGCGATCACGGCACGCCAGCTCAACCCCGGCGGCGCCACCAGCAAGCAGAACTGGGGCTGGAACTGGAACGAGGTGAAGGTGGCCTGCGAGTGGTTGTTCTACACCGGCGAGATCACCAGCGCCGGGCGGACGAGCTCGTTCGAACGCCGCTACGACCTGCCCGAGCGGGTGCTGCCGCCGGAGATCCTCGCGATCCCGACGCCACCCAAGGTCGACGCGATCCGGGCGCTCGTCGACCGCTCCGCGCGAGCGCACGGAGTCGCGACGATCACCGACCTGAAGGACTACTTCCGGCTCGGGGTCGCCGAGACCGCGGCAGCCGTCGCCGACCTCGTCGAGGACGGTGTACTGCTGCCGGTGCGGGTCGAAGCGTGGACGAAGCCGGCCTACCTGCACGTCGACGCCCGTCGGCCCGCCCGGCTGCACGCGTCGGCGCTGCTCAGCCCGTTCGACCCGGTGATCTGGGAGCGGGCGCGGGCCGAGACGCTGTTCGACTTCTCCTATCGCATCGAGATCTACACACCGGCGCACAAGCGCGTGCACGGCTACTACGTCCTGCCGTTCCTGCTCGGCGACCGGTTCGTCGCCCGCGTCGACCTCAAGGCCGATCGCGCCGCCGGCGTCCTCCGGGTGCTGGCCGCCCATCGCGAGCAGGCCGCACCGGCGCACACGGCCGAGGCGCTGGCGGGCGAGCTGCGCCGGATGGCCGGCTGGCTCGGCTGCGACGACGTGCAGGTGCTGCCCTTTGGCGACCTGGCCAGGGAGCTCGCGGTACGCGTCGGCGGTTAAGCTCGTCGGCGTCCGAACCTCGCCGATACCCACCGACGGATACTGCTGCCGTGACTGCTTCCACCGCGTCCCTGACCACTCTGAGCCATGACGACCTGGCCGCTCTGCGTGCCGATCAGCAGGATGCGTACGACCTGCTGAAGGCGCGCGGGCTCGCGCTCGACCTCACGCGCGGGAAGCCGTCGCCGGCCCAGCTCGACCTGTCGAACGGGCTGCTCGAGCTGCCCGGAGCCGGACACACCGCCGACGCGTCCGGCACCGACATCCGCAACTACGGCGGCGTCGGTGGCCTCAAAGAGCTGCGGAGCATCTTCGCCGAGCTGCTCGACATCGCCGTCGACCAGCTCGTCGCCGGCGACAACGCGAGCCTGGCGATGATGCACGACGTCCTCGTCTACTCGCTGCTCAAGGGCACCGACGACTCCGACGGCCCGTGGGTGCAGGGCGGGACGGTCAAGTTCCTCTGCCCGTCACCCGGCTACGACCGGCACTTCGCCCTCTGCGCACAGTTCGGCATCGAGATGATCCCGGTCGCCCTCAACGACGACGGACCCGACGTCGCCGAGGTGTCCGCGCTGGTCGCGGCCGACTCGGCGATCAAGGGCATCTGGATCGTCCCGACCTACGCCAACCCGACCGGGTCGGTCGTCTCCGACGACGTCGCCCGCGGCCTCGCGTCGATGCCGACGGCGGCCAAGGACTTCCGCATCTTCTGGGACAACGCCTACGCCGTGCATCACCTGACCGAGGTCGAGACCCCGACCGCGGACATCCTGCGGTTCGCCGCCGAGGCCGGCAACCCCGACCGTGTCTATGTGTTCGCGTCGACGTCGAAGATCACGTTCGCCGGCTCCGGGGTGTGCTTCTTCGGTGGCTCGGACGCCAACGTGGCCTGGTACCTGCGGCACCTGGCCAAGCGCACCATCGGGCCGGACAAGGTGAACCAGCTCCGGCACGCCATGTTCCTGCGTGACGCCGTCGGGGTGCGTGAGCTGATGGCCCGGCACCGGGCGATCATCGCGCCGAAGTTCGAGCTGGTGACGTCCATCCTCGCCAGCCGGCTCGGCTCGTTGCAGGCCGCCACCTGGACCGACCCGAAAGGCGGCTACTTCGTCAGCCTCGACGTCCTCGACGGGACGGCCGCCCGGGTGGTCGAGCTGGCGAAGAGCGCAGGTATCGCGATGACACCGGCCGGCTCGGCGTTCCCGTACGGCAACGACCCGCGGGACCGCAACATCCGGATCGCCCCGACGTTCCCGTCCCCGGACGAGGTGTCCGACGCGATCGACGGTCTCGCCACCTGCGTGCTGTTGGCGGCGACGGAGAAGCTGCTCGCCGAGTCCTAGCCCGCAAAGTGGGCGCGTCGCTACCGGACACGCCGGGTGCCTCGGGTGGGGGCGTCCACTCTCGTGGCCGAACGGGCGGGAGGGCCCAGCTTGCCGACGCAGAGGAGGACGAGGCGTTGACGACAGCTCGATCGGCCCGCTAACCCCTCCGACGCATGAACTGCCGCGTGCACGGGGTCGTCGGTGGTCGGGAGGGGCTATCGAGCGAGGTCGGGAGCTGACGACCGGCGCCCAGCCGTAGTCGCGTGCTTACATCCTGTTCTTCGAAGCCTGCTTGGTGATTCTCGATCGTTGGTCAGCTCGTTCTGTCGGTGGGCGTCGATATGGTCAACGTATGTTGAACATCGGCGATCCGGGCGACGCAGCCACGCTGCGATCGGCGATCGTCGATGTCGTCGCGCAGGCGTTGGCCGCGTTGCGGGGCGAGTGTTTCGACGACGCCGCGCGTATCGACCGCATCCGTGCGGTCGATCGGGCGGTGGCCGCGCTCGCTGCGTCGCAGGTGTGCGACTCGGCTGAGTTCTTCTCTTCGCAGCTGGACGAGCAGGAGCGGCTGGGTGTTCCGCTGCGTCGTCGTGGCCGGGGGATCGCGAATCAGCTCGGGTTGGCGACGAAGAGGTCGCCGGTGGTTGCGTCGCGGCGGTTGGCTGATGCGCGGGCGATGGTCGCTGATATGCCGGCGACGCTGGCGGCGCTGGCTGAGGGGCGGGTGTCGGAGCTGGGGGCGTCGATAGCGGTGCGGGAGACCGCGTGCCTGGGTGTCGATGACCGTCGACAGGTCGATCGTGAGCTCGCCGACGTGGTGGACGGCATGTCGATCGGGGAGATCGAGCAGGCGACCCGGCGTCGTGCGCAGCAGCTCGACGTGCAGGCGGCGGTGAAGCGGGTCGCGCGGGCGCGGACGGACCGGCATGTCAGCATCCGTCCGCTGGCCGATTGCGTGGCGAGGGTGAGCGCGCTGGTCCCGGTCGAACAGGGTGTCGCTATCTATGCCGCGCTGAGGGCGGCGGCGGAGGCGGCGCACGGTGCGGGTGATGAGCGGACCAAGGGTCAGGTGATGGCCGACACGCTTGTTGAGCGGGTGACGGGATGCTCCTATGGATGTCAAGCGGCTGAGGCGAGTTCGTGGGTCTGGCGCTGG
>DAIQRJ010000008.1:0-120228 GCA_036786375.1 Actinopolymorphaceae bacterium | reverse complement strand
CGAAGTCACCCTCAACCCCCTACCAGCCGCAGGGTGAAGGGAATCTTCGCGTCAGAGGCCCTATGTGCGAAAGGGGGCGCAGTGGAGGGGTACACGCCGCGGACGCGCCGAATCTGACCGAAACTGGATGCCGCCGGATTGAACCGGTCCGGCGACTGATTACGGGTCGAGCACGGATCGGCCCAGAACGGCGATCACCGGGCCACCACTTGCCCCACCGGGCAGAATTGAATGAGCCATCGACTCCACCTGGCTGTGTTCGTGACCCACGGAGTCGCCCACGATCCGCGCCACCATCAGGAGCCACTGTGCAGACCGGACCGGCCGACGGGCCCAGGATCGTCACCGAGCATCTCCCCGAGCAGGACCGCGACGCCGCACTCGCCGAACTCGCCGACGTCACCGATCGCATCGTCGACTCGATCGGGCAGGTCATCGAGGGGAAGCCGCACGTCATCAAGCTCGCGCTCACCGTGCTGCTGGCCGGCGGCCACCTGCTGATCGAGGACGTGCCCGGCGTCGGCAAGACGATGCTGTCGAAGGCGCTGGCCCGGTCGATCGACTGCACCGTGAAGCGGGTGCAGTTCACCCCCGACCTGCTGCCCAGCGACATCACCGGTGTGTCGGTCTACAACCAGGAGACGCACGACTTCGAGTTCAGGCCCGGCGCGGTGTTCGCGAACGTCGTCGTCGGCGACGAGATCAACCGAGCGTCCCCGAAGACGCAGTCGGCCCTGCTCGAGTGCATGGAGGAGCGTCAGGTCACCGTCGATTCCGTCACCTACCTCCTGCCCCCGCCGTTCATCGTGATCGCGACGCAGAACCCGATCGAGATGGAAGGCACCTATCCCCTGCCCGAGGCGCAGCGCGACCGCTTCATGGCCCGGGTGTCGATGGGTTACCCGAGCGCGGCGAGCGAGCTCGAGATGCTCGACGCCCACGGCGGGTCGTCACCGCTGGACCACCTCAAGCCGGTCACCGACGCCGCCGCGATCGTCCGGCTGAGCACGACCGTCGCCGGCGTGCACCTCGCGAACTCGGTGAAGGAGTACGCGATCGCGCTGACCGACGCGACACGACGGCACAGCGACCTCCGGCTCGGCGCGTCCCCGCGCGCGACCCTGCAGCTGGTCCGCGCCGCACGGGCCTGGGCGGCGCTCGCGGGACGCGACTATGTCCTCCCCGACGACCTGCAGGAGCTCGCCGCGCCGGTTCTCGCGCACCGCCTCATCCCGAGTGCGGAGGCCCATATCGGGCACCGCAGCACCGAGTCGGTCGTCGACATGATCCTGCGTCGCGTCCCGGTCCCTGCCGCCGCTCGTCGATGAGCGTCGCCAGCGCGGTCCGCGGCGCGTTCGCCGGGCTGACCCCACGCGGCCGGGCGTTCGCCTGGTCGGGTGTGGCCGTCGCGCTGCTGGCCCTGATCCTCGGCCAGCGCGATCTGCTGCGTGTCGCGATCCTGCTCACCGCACTGCCACTGGTGGCCGCGATGATCCTCTCGCGCTCCCGGCTGCACCTGCAGACCCAACGTCAGCTCGGCAGCCACCGCATCACCGCGGGCGGCCGTGCCGACGTCAGCCTGATGATCCGCAACGACGGGCGCCTCCCGACCGGTGTGCTGCTGGGTGAGGACCACCTGCCCGCCCAGCTCGGCTCGTCGCCGAGGTTCGTCCTGGAGCGGATGTCCGCGCGCTGGCACCACAAGCTGTCCTACCGCGCCTACTGCGATCTGCGCGGCCGGTACCCGATCGGGCCGCTGACGATCCGGGTGACCGACCCGTTCGGGCTGGTCGAGCAGACGTCGCGGTTCGCCGACGTCGACTGGCTCCTGGTGGTGCCGCGGGTGATCGCGCTGCCGTACCTCCCGGTGCCGGGCGAGCAGGCGAGCACCGGCGAGAGCGCCGCGCGCTCGGTCACGGCGGTCGGCGACCAGGACCTGACCGTCCGCGAGTACCGCCGCGGCGACGACCTGCGCCGGGTGCACTGGCGGTCGACCGCGCGACGCGGCGAGCTGATGGTGCGCCGCGAGGAACAGCCGTGGCGTGCTCGCGCGACGATCATGCTCGACACCCGCGACTCCGCCCACGCCGGCCGCGGCCTCGGGTCGTCCTTCGAGTGGGCCGTCAGTGTCGCCGCGTCGGTCGGTGTCCACCTCACCGCCCGCGGCTACCAGGTGACCGTGATCGACGAGTCCGGCGCGCTCGTCGCTGATGTGGCGGGCGTGCGCCGCGGCTATGCCGCCGAGATGCCAGAGGTCGCGGAGAGCGGCGCCGAACTCGGGCTGCTCGACGCGCTGGCCGCGATCCGGACCGCCCGTCACCGTGGCCTGGCCGAACGCGACCTGGCCGGTGACACCGACTCGATCGGCCTGCTGATCGTGGTCGCCGGTGCCCTCGAGAAGAGCGACACCGACGGGCTGATCCGGCTCGAACGCCAGGCCACCTCGACGATGGCGATCCTGCTCGACGTCCCCGCCTGGCGGCACGGGCCGGGCGTCGCAGCCCCAGCCGTGGGCACCCCACCCAACCCCGGCACCACCGAGGCCGCCCGTCGCCTCCAGCTGGCCGGCTTCCGCACCTGCGTCGCCGGCCCGAACGACGCACTGCCGCTGCTTTGGCGCGACCTCGTCCTGACCGGCCGCTCGCTGCGCGATGCCGACAGCAGTCTCCCGAGGGAGGCGTCATGACGCCCGCCACCCGGCTGGCGCTCGTCGGCGGCAGCGCCACGATGCTCACCAGCCTGTGCCTGACGCCGCTGTTCAAGATCTCGAGCCCGTGGTTCGGCCGCGCCTTCTTCATCGTCGTGGTGATCGTCGCCATCGGCGTGGCGCTGCGCCACATCGAGATCGCCGGCCGCTGCACGCCCGCTTCGGTCGTCGTGCTCGTCCAGCTCGGGTGGGTGGCGTGGGTGTCGCTGCGGATGGCCGACGCCAGCACGTTCGTCCGGCACGTCGTCCCGACCCGGGCGTCGGTGGCCGCGCTGGCCGACCAGATCCACCAGGCCTTCGCGGTGATGAACCAGTACGCCGCGCCGATCCCCGACGACCGCAACATCGTGGTGCTGACAGCGGTGACGGTCAGCCTCGTCGGTGTCCTGGTCGACCTCGTCACGGCCGGTCTGCGTCAGGGCGCCTCGGCCGGGCTCCCGCTGCTCGCCGTGTACGCGATCCCGGCAGCCGTCCTCCCTGCGGGTCTCGGCGTGGTGGCGTTCCTCGGGCCGGCGGTCGGTTATCTGCTCCTGCTGGCGACCGAGGGCTCCCTGCGCATCCGCAGCTGGGGTGCTCCGATCGGCCTCGGCGTCGGCCGCGGCAAACGTGCCGGCCGGGCGGCTGCGGCCGGCGCCGGTTCAGGTGCCGGCAGCGAGGTTCCCGACGACGCGGCGACGGTGGCCGACAGCGGGCTTCCGAGTCGCGAACCGGCCCCCGAACCTACGTCCGGGCGTCGCGGGGCGAGCAGCCGCGAGGAGCCGGACGAGACTGTTCGCGTGCCGTTGCTGGGCTCGACCGGACGCCGGGTCGGGTTCGCGGCGCTGGCATTGGCGATCGCCATCCCGGCGCTCGTTCCCGACCTGACCCCGCGGCTCCTGTCCTCGGGTGGGGACGGTACCGGCGGCGAAGGACGCGTTATCGCCGTGGGTGACCCGGTGGTCGACCTGAACCGGGACCTCCGTCGCGGTCGCAACATCCCGCTGTTCACGTACACGGCCACCACTGCCGCGGGCAAGGCAACCGCCCCGGACTACCTGCGCACGGTGGTCCTCGACGACTTCGACGGCGCCTCGTGGAAGCCGAGCGCGCGCACCGTCCCGACGCAGAACTCGCTCGGGTCGTCCCCGTCGCTGCCGCAGGCTCCTGGCTTCGTCTCGCTCGAGGACAAGCCCGGCGACCACTACGCGTTCGACATGACGAGCGACTACACCTCGACCTGGCTGCCGCTGGCGTACCCGCCGTCGAGAGTGAGCGTCACCGGCGACTGGCGCTACGACTCCTCCACCCTCGACGTCGTCTCCGCGGCGAGCGGCCTGACCACCGCCGGCATCACCTACAGCGAGGACGCCGTGGGCGTCGACACCGTCGGCTCGAGGTTGCGCAACGCAGGCCCCGCGCCCGCCGACGTCGTCACCAGGTTCACCGCACTCCCATCGTTGCCGCCGGGCCAGGTGACAACGCTGGTGGACAGCATCACCTCGGGCCACGACGGCTCGAAGTACGACGAGGCGCTCGCGATCCAGGACTACTTCCGGACCCAGTTCAAGTACTCGCTCGACCGCGAGCCGGGCACCGGGACAGCGGCTCTGGTGAGCTTCCTCAACGACAAGAGCGGTTACTGCGAGCAGTTCGCCGCGACGATGGCGCTGATGGCACGGATCAAGGGCATCCCGGCGCGGGTGGCGATCGGCTTCCTACCCGGTGAGAAGCAGTCCGACGGCACGTACGTCGTGCGCTCGCACGACGCGCACGCCTGGCCGGAGCTGTACTTCTCGGGCACCGGCTGGGTGCGGTTCGAGCCCACCCCCGCCACCCGCACGGGCAACACCCCGTCGTGGCTGAACCCGGCGAACCAGGACGCGGGCAACACCGAGCCGACCGCGTCGACGACAGCTTCGGCACCAGTGGACACGTCGGCCGCGACCGCAGCGCCGACGAACCTCGCCGACCCGGGCCTCGACCCGACGCTGGCGACCGGCACCGGCGCTCCGGCCGCCTGGTGGAAGCTGCCGCTCGGGCTGGCCATCGCACTCCTCGTCGTCCTGCTGTTCCTCACGCCGGCCTTCGTGCGGCTCCTCCGCCGTCGACGCCGGCTACGTGGCGATCCGGTTCCCGGGCGGGCGGCGGAACTCGCGTGGATCGAGCTCCTCGACACCTGCCGGGATCTCGGCGTGCGGCTCCCCTCCGGCGCCAGTCCCCGGGCGACCGCCCGGGTGCTGGTCGACGGGCCCGGCCGGTTGGGGCCCGGGCACAGCGTGTCGGTGCTGCGTGGACCCACACCCACCCGGGCGGGCGGCGTTCTCGACGACGATGCCAAGGGAGCGCTGAACAAGCTTGTGCACCTGGTCGAACAGGCCCGGTACTCCGGTCGTCCGCTCTCGAGTGCTGCGACGTCGGACGTGGGCGAACTGGCGGCCCGCGTGATCACGTCGGTGCGCGCACCGCTGCCCCGCGGACGCAAGGCGCGCGCGATCCTTCTGCCCGCGTCGCTCGCGGACTCGGCCGGTGCGTGGTCGGCGAGGATCACCCACCAGTCGAACGACGAGAACCGTGAGGACACGCTGCCGACGAGCACGCTGAGCGGCCGCCGGCGCTGAGGCCGGAGTCCCGGGAGGTGCATTCGGCGTCACTCGGCGGTGTTGCCCGTCGGGCTGAAGGTCAGTGGTCGCCGTCGCGCCGGCGGTGCCAGCGCTGCTCGAAGCGGCCCATGAACGAGGTGGAGTCGCCGCTGCCCGCGGAGGTGGACTTCCGGGGCGCGGGCTTGTTCGGCTCCGGCGGTGCCGCGGATGTCTCGGCGATCAGGCCGGGACGAAGCCCCGTGACCGTCATGTACGCCGAGCCGAGCATGATCGCGAAGCCGGCGAGGCCGACGACGATCTGCAGCGGCAGCCGGGTGGCGATCCCTTCGACGACGACCGCACACAGCAGGATGGCCAGGCCGACGAGGATGCCGGTGAAGGCCAGCAGGAGTCGTCGCCGCGTATGGCGACGTGCCGCGGCGCCACGGAAACTCGAGGCGAACTTCGGATCCTCGGCGGCGAGCGCGCGCTCCATTTGTTCGAGCACGCGCTGCTCGTGGTCTGACAGAGGCACCGGTGACCCCCTCAGTGTGGCTGAGTCGACGATCCAGCACGGCGTGCTGACCTGATTATGACGCTGCGGCCCGGAGTCTGACTTCGGGGGCAGCGCGAGTTCAGTCTAGGTGTGAGGTGGTCGAAGTGGAGAACGGCTTGGTCACAGTTGAGCTAAGCCTATTGAAGCGGTGCCAGGTCAGACCTTGCGGGCCGATTGAAGCGATGCCGGGTCATACCTTGCGGGCCCGGACATGCAGGTGGACGGCGAGTTCCCGGAAGGCCGGATGGTTCGCAGCGGCCGCCTCGAGCGCGGCCAGTTCGGTCAGCTGAGCGGCCTCGACGCGGCCCGGCACGAGGTCGGCGAAGACCCGCACCCCGTGCACCGCCTCGCTCACCAGGCCGCTCTGGGTGACGAGTTGCTGCAGCTGGTCCATGGTGAAGCGGCGGGGGGTCGGATCGGCGTCGCCCCACCGGCCGTTCGGATCCGCGAGTGCGCGGCGTGCCTCGTCGACGTGTCCGGTGAGCACCTTGGCGAGCACGACCGCGTGCCGGTTGGCGGCGAGCAGGCTGAGGAGGGCGCCCGGGGCCAGGGCGTAGGCGATCGCGGCCACCGCCTGGACCGGGTCGTCCACGATCTCCAGCACGTTGTGGCACAGGACGACGTCGGCACTGCCGCCCGACACGAGCGACGGCAGATCGGCCGCATCGCCCTGGACGGCGGTGACGCGGTCGAGCGCGCCGGCCTCGGTTGCGCGGCGCTCGAGCGCCGCGAGGGAATCGAGGGTCGGATCGATGACGGTGACGCGGTGCCCGGCGAGCGCCAGCGGGACGGCGAGCTGACCCGTGCCGCCACCGACGTCGACGATCTCGAGCTCACGGGAGCCGGACTCGGCCATCCGGGAGGCCACCACGTCGCGGACGAGCCGCCACAGACCGTCGGTGCGTTCGGCTCGCTCGGCTCGCTCGACCACTCGCTGCCTCCTCGGGCGTGCTGCGACCACCGCGGTCGGGCACCTCGATCGCCAGCCTAATCGCGGCGACGGGTGCGCCCGTCAGGCAGCAGAGACCCGTCGTGCAGCGGTGTGGTCGGGCAGCGCTGCCGTCAGGCGGCGTCGTATCCCACGGCGCCCAGGAGCACAGCCGGTGTGAGGCCGAGACGATCGGCGACCTCGTGGAAGAACTGCTCGGACACGTGCTGCAATGCGTCCGCCTCCTGCGGGCTGACGATGTGGTCGAGCCCCGCCTCGACACCGGCACGCTTGGCCGCGCCGGCCGAGAAGTAGGTGGCCCAGTCGACCAGGTCTGGCGCGGATCGCTCGAGCAGCAGCCAGGCGTTCATCGTCCGACCCCGACCGGCCGGCCTGGGGCGGGCCGCGAGCACGGCGGCGACGACCTGGAGGGCGGCGACGTGGGCCGCGACGAAGCGCTCCCCCGGTGTGCCGGCGCGACTGGCGGTAGTGAGCGAGTGGGCGGCGCGATCCATGGCCGCGTACACAGAACCCGGCAGCGGTCGTCCGGACGTCCAGACAGACGACGTACCGGCTGACGCCGACGCTGATGCGGTCGCGGTCGTGCCGGTTGCCGTCGTCCTGCCCGAGCTGCCGGCGGTCGTCACGGTCATGGTCGATCTCCTCCCAGGCGAGTGGTTCGTCGTAGTGGTCTGACCCCGGTGGTGGGAAGGGGTCGAGTCCTTCTCACCACCGGGGAGCCCATTCGTTGGACCGGGTCGCGACCCCGATCCGACTGCACAACGCATGTTCCAACACACCACCGACAGTTCTCGTTCCCGACGACCTCGGAAGCGCCGGAGACGAGAACCACGGACACCGGCATACCGCCGTCATCCATTCAGTATCGAACGTCTGTTCGAACATGGCTGCACTCTAGCGCGTCGAGTCCCGGATGCGTCAAGGCCTCCCGGCACTACGCTCACGCCCGTGGAGATGCTGCCGACCGTGTTCGCGACCGGCTGGGCCAGCGGGGTGAACGCCTATCTGACGGTCCTCCTGCTCGGGCTCCTCGGCAGGTTCGGGCACGTCGAGCAGGTCCCCACCGGTCTGCAACGGACCGACGTCCTCCTGATCGCCGGGACGATGTTCGCCGTCGAGCTCGTCGTCGACAAGATCCCGTACCTCGACTCGGGCTGGGATGCGATCTCCACGGCGATCCGGCCCACCGTCGGCGCCGTGCTCGGCCTGCTCATCGCGGGCGACGCCGGCCGTAGCGAGCAGATCCTGCTGGCCACCATCGGCGGCGTCGTCGCACTCGTCAGCCACCTCACCAAGGCGGGCCTGCGGCTCGCGGTGAACACCTCCCCCGAACCCGCCAGCAACATCGCCGCCAGCACCGGCGAGGACCTCGCCGTCGCCGGGCTCACGAGCCTCGCCGTCGTCAGCCCCTGGATCGCGTTCGGTGTGACCGCCGGGCTGCTCGTGCTCGGCGGCGTGCTCGCGCTGGTGATGGCACGGACCATCAAGCGGGGCTACCGACGCTGGCGCGACCACCGGCGGCGCACGTTCGCCACCCCGTGAGCTGCTCGTGAGCTGCTCGTGACCGGGGCGTCCGGTCAGAGTTGCGACGTCTGCGTGGTCGGCGCCGGGCCGGCCGGGATCGCCGTCGCACTGAGAGCCGCCAAGCTGGGGCATCGTGTCGTCCTGCTCGAAGCGGCCGACGCGGCCGGCGGTGCGATGCGCCCACGCCCGGTCGGCGATCTCACGCTCGACGACGGCCGCGGCGACATGCTGTTGCCGGCGGCGCTGCGCGATCTCTTCCGCAAGAGCGGCCGGCCGCTCGAGCGCGAACTCGAGCTCACCCCGGTGACCGGGGTCCGGACCGTCCGTCAGTCCCCGACCGAACGCATCGACCTCCCACTGCTCGGCCGCGGCGTGCAACGTGCCGCGGTGGCCGAACGCTTCGGCGAGGTCGCCGCGGATGGGTGGACGTCGACGCTCGACCGCTTCGGCCGGCGCTGGGACGCGGCGCGGCGACTCGTCGAGAACGAGCCGGCACCACGCCTGCGCTCCATCGGTCGCAAGGTCGCCCGGGAGCTGGGCTTCCCCCGGCACTTCGCGCACGAGATCGCTCAGCTGAGGGCGGTGCCCGGCGGCGACGCCCTGTCCGCCGCAGCCAGCTATCCACTCCGACGCGACGGTCACGACCCGGAGCACGCGCCCGCGGTACTCGCCGCACTGCCCTATCTCGAGCAGAACCTGGGCCGATGGCATCCGGCCGGCGGCGCCGGTGCCCTCCTCGACGTGATGATCCGGCGGCTCGCCCTGCGCACGGTCGACCTGCGCACCGACTGCCGCGCGACCGGCCTCGTCGTCCGCAACGGTGCGGTCACCGGCGTCCGTACCGGGCACGGGGACGTCCGGGCCGACGTGGTCGTCAGCGCGGTCGGCGTCGACGCGCTGCTGCACCTGCTCGACGGTGACCTCGGCCGATTGGCGCGTCGCCTCCGGCGGGTCCGGCCGGCCGCGGAGCGACGATCGACCTTCCTCCGGGTCCGCCGCGAACTCGTGCCGGACGCCTACGAGACGCTGCTGCCGGGCCGGCCGTGGATCGTCGCGCGCGGGGTACCGGCGGACGTATGGGCCGATCCGGACGGCAACTCGAGCTGGGTCTGCCTGGAGGCGGCCACCCCACCCCGCGACAGGACCGACCTCGTGGCTGTCGCCGCGAGGCGCGATCTCGACCTGACTCCGGGGGTCCTCGAACGCCACGATCTGACGCCGGTCGCCTGGGGCAGCGGTGCAGCCCTCACCGGGTGGCGGGTCTTCGGCCGGCTGTCACCGGTCACGCCGTTACCGGTTTCGCACGGGTTGCTGGTCGCGGGACACGCGTCCTACCTGCCGGCGGGGCTGCCGACGGAACTGCTGTCGGGCGCGCTCGCCGCCGCCGCGATCGACGGCGCCGCAGGCTCGGACGCCACCACGTTGGCATAGATCGCTCGGGTGGCGCTCGAACGGTTCAGGGTCATGAAGTGCAGGCCGGGCGCGCCCGCCGCCAGCAAGTCGGTGCAGAGCCGGCTGGCCAGCTCGATCCCGATCTCGCGAACCGCGTCCGGATCGTCGGCGAACGGCTCGATCGCGTCGAGGACGCGCTTCGGGATCGGCGCGCCGGAGAAGGACGCCATCCGCTTGATCTGGGAGACGTTCGTGATCGGCATGATGCCGGGGATGATCGGCATGTCCCGGCCGGTCGCGGCGAGCCGGTCGACGAGTCGCAGGTAGGGCTCGGGGTCGAAGAAGAGCTGGGTCACCGCGAACGCGGCCCCGGCGTCGGCCTTGGCGGCGAGCACACGGGTGTCGAAGTCGAGGTCGGGCGAGCCGGGGTGCTTGTCCGGGAACGCGGCCACCGCGACGTCGAATCGGCCGAGGGTGCGGATGAAATCGACGAGCTCGACGGCATGGTCGAACCCGTCCGGGTGCCGCTCCCACGGCTGCTCCGGACCGCCGGGCGGGTCGCCCCGCAGCGCGAGGATGTGCCGGACGCCCGCGTCGGCGTACGCACCGATGACCTGGCGCAGCTCGGCTCGGGAGTGTCCGACGCAGGTCAGGTGCGCCATCGGCGTCAGCGTCGTCTCCTCCGCGATCCGCTTGGTCACCTCGATCACGCCGCCACGGTTGCCACCTCCGGCGCCGTAGGTGATCGACACGAACGTCGGGTGGTAGCTCTCGAGCCGCCGGATCGCCTTCCACAACGCGATCTCGCCCTGGGCGTTCTTCGGCGGGAAGAACTCGAAGGAGTAGGAACGCCGACCGCTCGCCAGCACCTCGGGGATGCTCGTCCCCGACGTGGGCAGGGTGCTCCCGGCTCCGCGCGTCATGCGAGCCAGAGTAGGTCCGAGCAGTATGACGACCGACGGCAGCGTCCGATCTGCGAGACGTCGTCTCAGATCGCAGACGCGTGCGCGGCTGGTCGTAGGCTCCCCGGATGCCTGCGCCGATCGCCGATGCCGTCAGCCTCGCCCTGGCCGGATTCCTTGCCGGGCAGACCGGCATCGTCGCCGCCATCGACTCCGACCTGGCCGAGTTGACCGGGACCCTCGTGGATTTCACCGCCGGCGGGAAGCGGCTGCGGCCGGCGTTCTGCCACCAGGGCTGGCTCGGCGCCGGCGGCGATCCGGCGCTGCTGGACGAGGCCTCGTCGCCGACCGCGATCGTCCGTGCCTGCGCGGCGCTGGATCTGCTGCACGCGAGCGCGCTGATCCACGACGACCTGATGGACGACTCGGACATCCGCCGCGGGCGGCCGGCCACCCACGTGCACTACTCCCGCCGGCACGGCGAACGCGGGCTCACCGGCGACGCGAGCCGCTTCGGCGCGAGTGCGGCGATCCTGCTGGGCGACCTGTCCCAGGCCTGGGCGGACGAGTTGCTGCGGACCTGCGGACTGCCGTCGGACCGGGTCCTCGACGGGCTGCGCTGTTTCGACATCATGCGCACCGAGGTCATCACCGGCCAGTACCTCGACGTCCTGGCCCAGACCGATCCCGGCACGACACTGCCGCGCGCGATGCGGGTGCTGCGGTTCAAGTCCGCCCGCTACTCGGTGATGCGGCCGCTCGAGCTCGGCGGCGTCCTGGCCGGTGCCGACGAGGCACTCCTACGGCTTTACCGGGAGGTCGGCGAACCGATCGGCGAGGCATTCCAGCTCCGCGACGACGTCCTCGGCGTGTTCGGCGACCCGGCGGTCACCGGCAAGCCGGCCGGCGACGACGTGCGCGAGGGCAAGCGGACGGTCCTCGTCCTGCTGGCCCGTCAGGCCGCCGACGCCGCACAGGTCTCGGTGCTCGACCGCTGGCTGGGCAACGCCTCGATGACCGACGCCGGGGCCGACGCGGTCCGGACGGTGATGACCGACACCGGGGCGCTCGACCGGGTCGAGGCGATGATCGCCGAGCGCACCGACCAGGCCGTGCGGGCGCTGTCATCGGCACGCCTGAAAGGTGACGACGTCGGGGCATCCCTCGCCGCGCTGGCCGTCGCGGCAACCGACCGGAGTGTGTGACGACGCCTAGAATCGGGGCGGTCTCGCCCGGTAAGGGCTGCCGTCGGATGTCGTGAGGAGTCGCCGCCCGTGTCGGTCAGTGCACCCGTACTCGGTCAGCTCCTCGACGGGCGGTACCGCATCGGCGACCTCATCGCCCGTGGCGGGATGGCCCGGGTGTTCGAGGCCGTCGACACGCGGCTCGACCGGCTGGTCGCTATCAAGGTCCTCGATCCCGAACTTGCCCGTAATCCCGACTTCGAGGCGCGCTTCGTCCGCGAGGCACGATCGGCGGCGCGGCTGTCGCATCCCCACGTCGTCGCGGTGTTCGACCAGGGCCGCGACGGCGACCTGCTCTACCTCGTGATGGAGCGCATCGTCGGGCCGACGCTGCGGCAGGTGCTGCGCGAGGACGGGCCGTTCGGCGTCGACCGCGCACTCGTCGTCGTCGGCGAGGTCTGTTCGGCCTTGCAGGCAGCGCATGCAGCCGGGCTCGTGCATCGTGACGTGAAGCCCGAGAACGTCCTGCTGGGCACGAATGCCAACGGCGAGCAGATCGTCAAGGTCACCGACTTCGGTCTCGCCCGCGCAGTGACGGACACGACGGCGACCACCCGCGGCGTGGTTCTCGGCACCGTGTCCTACCTCGCGCCCGAGCAGGTCAGCTCCGGGCGGGTGGACGAGCGCACCGACGTCTACGCCGTCGGCATCCTGCTCTTCGAACTCGTGACCGGCCGACGTCCGTACTCAGGCGACAACCCGCTCCAGATCGCTTACCAGCATGTGAATTCCGACGTACCGGCTCCGTCGTCGGTCGCCGCCGGCGTCCCGGCGGAGGTGGACGCGATCGTGCGGCACGCGACCCGGCGCGAGCCGTCCGAGCGGTTCGCGACCACACGCGAGTTCGGTGACGAGGTCCGGACGCTGTCGGCGCTGCGGATCGACCGGCAGGCCGCACCCGACGAGCACACCCGCGAGGTCGTCGCGGACACGCTGTCGGAGGCGTCGGACCCACCGATGGCGCTCGTGCCGGTCGACGCGACGCCGGCACCGGTGCGCCCGCGTCGGCGGTCGAAACGTCGCATCGTCGGGGTCATCGTGCTGGCGCTCGTCCTGGCCCTCGCCGGCGCCGGTTACTACTTCGAGGTCGTCCAGTACACGCATGCACCCGAGCTGACCGGCATGTCGCTGACCCAGGCGCAGGACGAGGCAGGCAGGTCCGGACTCTCGATCGTCGAAGCAGGTAAGGACTTCAGCGAGACCGCGCCGGTCGGGGCGGTCATCGACGCCGATCCTGGGACCGGCGACCGCATCCACAAAGCCAGCGCCATCGACGTCGTGCTGTCGAAGGGTCCCGAGCGCTTCGACGTGCCCAAGCTCGTCGGCCGCACGGTCGCCGGGGCCAGGAGCGATCTCACCGGCACGTCACTCGCGTTGGGCAACCAGTCGACCGCCTACAGCGAGAGCATCCCCGACGGCCGGATCATCTCCTCCGACCCCGGCACCGGCACCCCGCTGCCGCGCGACAAGACGGTGAATGTCGTGGTGAGCAAGGGACGTCAGCCGATCGACGTCCCGTCGGTGACCGGCAAGACCGAGGCCGTCGCGACGAAGGCGATCACCGACGCCCACCTCGCAGTGGATCGTTCGGATGCGTTCTCCGACACCGTGCCGGCCGGGTCCGTCGTCAGCCAGAACCCCAAGAGCGGAACGCTGTTCCGCAACGACAAGGTCGCGATCGTCGTCAGCAAGGGACCCGAGATGATCGTCGTCCCACGGGTGCGCGGCGAGTCGCTCGGGAACGCCCAGCGCAAGCTCGAGGCGGCCGGATTCACGGTGAAGGTCGTCCACAGCACCTTCTACTTCGGCAGCCGACTGGTGATCGGCGAGAACCCGGGTGGCGGGAAGAAGGCCCGCAAGGGCTCCACCGTCACTCTGACGATCGTGTGACCGCGACCGACATCACGTCCTCGCGCCGATCCCCCACGCTGCTCCCCACGCTCGGGCTCCTCGGCGTCACGGCCGTCTGGGGATCGACGTTCTTCATGATCGCCGACATCGTGCGGCGCATCGACGTCCCGGACCTGCTGGCGGTGCGCTTCGGCCTGGCCGCTCTCGTGCTCGCGGTGCTCGGCCGGCGGTCGATGCGACGGTTGAGCAGCCTCGCCCGCCGACGAGGTGTTCTGCTCGGCCTGCTCTACGGAGTCGCCCAGTTCCTTCAGACGTTCGGGCTGGCGCACACGTCACCGGCCCTGTCGGGCTTTCTCACCGGGATGTACGTGGTGCTCACGCCGATCCTCGGTGCGGTGCTCGTGCGGACGGCGATCACCCGCTCGGTCGCCGTGGCGGTGCTGCTTGCCGCGGCCGGGCTCGCGGTGCTGTCGGTGCACGGCGGTGGCGGGTTCGGCCTGGGTGAGCTGCTGACGCTGGGGTCCGCGCTGATCTACGCCGTGCACATCGTCGCGCTCGGACGCTGGTCCGATCCGGCCGAGGTGTTCGGGCTGTCGGCGGTGCAGATGATCGTGATCGCCGCCGTGAGCGTGGTCGCTGCGATACCCGGCGGGATCGGGTTCCCGGCGAGCGGCCGCGACTGGCTGGTGGTCCTGTACCTGGCGTTGTTCGCCGGTGCGCTCGCGTTGATCGTGCAGACCTGGGCGCAGGCGCACCTGCCGCCGACGCGGGCCGCGATCACGATGTGCGCGGAGCCGGTGTGGGCGGCGACATTCGCGGTGCTGTTCGCGTCGCAGCCGGTGACGTGGCGGCTGCTCGCCGGGGGTGGTCTGATCGTCACGGCGATGGGGGTGGCCGACGTCCGTGGCACGCAGCCGGCCGTCCCGGCGGCACCGCCGGGCGAACTCCCCCTCTAGCACCTCGTCCGCCCGGCCGCCCTGCCGAGAGTGCGCGAATCAACAACCCAAGCGTCGGCGGAGGTTGAACTGCGCACTTCGGGCGACCCGCCGACGTCGAAAGACGTCAGAACCGCGGGAGGTTGAGCAGGTTGTTCGTCTCGGGGCCATCGGCCACAGTTGCGATGTAACGCGTGACGAACCCGCTGAGGCGGGTCTCGACACGCGCCTCATCGCCGGTCCGATCGTCGTGCGAGCGGTAGGTGTCAAGTCGCCCGTCGATCTTCCGCACGATCTCATCGCGGCTCTCGGTGGTGAGCGAACCGTAGGAACTCGTCGACGTCCGCACCTGGGTGATGTGCGCGTTGGACGTTGCCGGGTGCTCGACGTGGACTTGTCGGATGTAGGTCATTGCGACTCCTGGGGCAGGTTTCTCGGCGCAGGCTTGGCCCGCTCCGAGTTGGCGAGGCGTGGTCGCCTCTCTCTCGTTCGAAGCTAGACGAGTCGGCTAGCTAGACAGATCACTGAACTGATAACTAGGGTTATCAGCTCATCTCTCTGTTCAGGCGCAGGACTCGGTCTAGAGTCCACTCATGAACACGGACCTGAGCAGCGCGCGGATGGAAGCGACAGCCCAGCGCATCGCCATGTCTGACATCGCGCGGCTCGCGAGCGTTCGGCGGCCGGTCGTCAGCACCTGGCGGACGCGATTCGCCAAGACCGACCATCCATTCCCTGCTCCGATCGCAACCGAGCTGGGCCAGGATCTCTTCGACGCGGCCGCGGTCGCCGGATGGCTGAGTGAGACCCACCACGGCAACAACTCCAGCCCGATCGACGACGTCGCCGCATTCGCCACGACGTCCACCACCGCGACGACCGACGACCCCGATGCATTCGATGCGCTCACGGCGCTGCTCTGCCTGAAGTCCGCGGCGACCACGCCCCTCGGTCGACTGTCCCGCGACGAACTGCTGGACCTGGCTGATGCCTACGACCCGGACGACACCTTCGTGTATGCCGAACTCGAAGCAGTCGGCGCACGACTGCGCCAGATCGCGACGTACGCGGACGAGCTGGCCGACGCGGCGTACAACCCGGCCGGCGCATTCGAGACACTCATGTCACGTCGATTCAGCCCACGCCTCCGTGATCATGTGACGGTGGCGCTCGATCCCCGCGCCACCGAGCTGGCCGCCAAGATCGCCGTCGACCTCGGGGACCACGAGGAGATCGCCACCACCTACGTCGATTCGACTCCCGGCTCCAGCGACCTGCTGCTCGCGGTCGTCGCCGAGCACGGCGACCGGAGCCCGGTCGACGTCATGACCACGACCGGCGACGAGCCGGACGCACGGTTGGCGCGCCGTCGGCTGATGGTGCACGACGTCTATCGGGCGAACCTGCGTGTCGATGCCGACGGCGATTTCGGGATCGACCACACGGTCACGCACGTCGCTCAGTTCCCGACGCCGGCCGCGCCGGTGATGTCGGACGAGCAGATTCTGACGGCTATCGAGAACATCACCGTCCAGATGGACGATTCGCAGCGCGGGGTGGTGATCGGGCCGGCCAGCGCACTGTGCGATCGCATCACCTCAACTCCTGTGACGACCATCCGCGACGGCATGCTGCGGATGGGCGTCGTCCACGCGATCGTCCGGCTGCCGATGGGACTCGTCCCGAGCCGCCCACGCCAGTCGCTCGCCATCTGGGTGCTTGGACCGGCTGATCACGACACGGCACCCGGCGACCGGTTCACCACGATCGCCGATCTGGCGAACGTGTCTCTCACCGGTAGCGTCGCCAACGACCTGGCCGCCGATCTGGTGGCCGCTCGCGGTGGACGGACGATCGCCCGTGCACACGCGTTCCGGTTCGTACGCTCGGTGGCGACGCGAACGCTGGTGTCGGCCTCGCGGAATCTCGTCGAGGTAGCACCGGCGACGCACCCGGCTCTGCATGTCGATCCCGCCGAGCTTCTCCTCGATATCGAGCGATCGCGAGTGGCGGCGACGGACGAGCGAGCGGCGGAACTCGAGCTGCCACACGTCGAACTGGCCCCCACCGATAACCTGCGCCAGCCGACCCCGGCAACGGTGGGCGACCTCCTCGACGCAGGTTCGCTCCGCGCGATCTCCGGCAACCGTCTCGACGAGTCACACGTCGGTACGGGCGACGGATGGCCGGTGATCGGCATTGCGGAGTTGGTCGGCGAGGCCCACGCCGGTGCACGGACCATCGACCGCCTCCTGCTGTCGGGAATGTACGGCGCGTCGAGGCTGACCGAGCCGGGCGACGTCGTCTTCTGCACCAGTCCCAGGCCGGCGGCAATCGTCGACCACCAGGGCTCATCGGTCGTTGCTTATCCCGCACGCGTGCTGCGGATCGACAGCGGTGATCCCGGCGGACTCGTCGCAGCTGTCGTCGCCGCCGACATCAACGCCTTGCCGGCGACAGCCCGCCAGTGGCGGGTGTGGCAGCTCCGGCGCGTTCGCGACGATCAACGGATCCTGCTCGGCCTCGCACTCGGCGAGGTGGACCGGGCTCGCGAACACACACGACGGCGTCTCGCCGAGCTCGATCGACTCGCAACTCTTGTCACCACCGGCGTCACCGGCGGATACCTCAGTCTTCAACCGCACGCCACCACCACGAAAGGTCGATGACCATGCCACCGAAGAAGACGAAGGTCGACCTCGCGCCGTCGACGATGAAGGAGCTCAAGGACACGCTGTGGAAGGCGGCCGACAAGCTCCGCGGGTCGATGGATGCCTCGCAGTACAAGGACGTCATCCTCGGGTTGGTGTTCCTCAAGTACGTGTCCGACGCGTTCGACGAACGTCGTACCGCGATCGCCGCCGAGCTCGAGGCGGAGGGGCTCGACGAGGACCAGATCGCCCAACTGGTGAACGACTTCGACGAGTACACGGGGCACGGCGTGTTCTGGGTTCCAGCCCACGCACGGTGGTCGTGGCTGGCGCAGAACGCGAAGGGAACACCGGCGACGAAGGGCGAAGCACCGAAGAGCATCGGTCAGCTGATCGACGAGGCGATGGACTACGTGATGGGCTCGAACCCGACGCTGGCTGGGACGCTGCCGCGGATCTTCAACCGTGAGGGTGTCGACCAGCGCCGGCTCGGAGAACTCATCGACCTGTTCAACTCCGCACGCTTCGGCGGGGTCGGCGTAAGCAAGGCGCGGGACCTGCTGGGCGAGGTCTACGAGTACTTCCTGGACAAGTTCGCCAAGGCAGAGGGCAAGCGGGGCGGGGAATACTACACGCCGCCGAGTGTTGTCCGTGTCCTGGTCGAGGTTCTCGAGCCGACGACCGGGCGCGTGTACGACCCGTGCTGCGGGTCGGGTGGCATGTTCGTCCAGACCGAGCGATTCCTCGAGGCGCACAACCGTGAGGGCTCCGACATCTCCGTCTACGGGCAGGAGCTCAACGAGCGGACGTGGCGGATGGCGAAGATGAACCTCGCGATCCACGGTCTGAACGCGAACCTGTCGAGCATCTGGGGCGACACGTTCGCCCGCGATCAGCACCCTGACATGCAGGCCGACTACGTGATGGCCAATCCCCCGTTCAACATCAAGGACTGGGCACGGAGCGAGAGCGATCCCCGGTGGAAGTTCGGAGTGCCGCCGGTCGGGAACGCCAACTACGCGTGGATCCAGCACATCATCTCGAAGCTCGCGCCGGGTGGACGAGCGGGCGTGGTGATGGCGAACGGGTCGATGGCGTCGAACTCCGGCGGCGAGGGCGACATCCGGGCGCAACTCGTGGAGGCGGACCTGGTGTCGTGCATGATCGCGCTGCCCACGCAACTGTTCCGCAGCACGGGGATCCCGGTGTGCGTGTGGTTCTTCGCGAAGGACAAGACGAAAGGCAAGCAGGGCACGGTCGACCGATCCGGCCAGGTGCTATTCATCGACGCGCGCAACCTGGGGTACATGGTGGACCGGGCCGAGCGTGCATTCACCGACGACGACATCGCGAAGATCGCCGGGACATTCCACGCCTGGCGCGGTACGCCGTCAGCGGCGGCAGGCAAGCTGACGTACCAAGACGAGCCAGGCTTCTGCAAGTCGGCCTCCCTCGCCGAGATCAAAGCAAACGACTACGCGTTGACACCGGGTCGGTATGTTGGGGCGCCTGATCTCGCTCACGACAGCGAACCAACTGACGTGACAGTCAAACGTCTGGTCGCCGAGCTGCTCGCGCAGTTTGATGAGACAAATCGGCTGTCAGAGGTCGTCCGTGACCAGCTCGAGCGTCTGGCATGAGGAGAGCCCTCGTCCGCGACCTCGTCGCCCACGGTATTCTTCGGGTCGAGGACGGCAACCACGGCAACGACCGACCACGACCAAACGAGTTTGTGTCCGACGGCGTTCCGTTCATTCGAGCTGCGGATATGACCGGCGGTGTCGTTGACTTCGACAACGCGGGGAGAATCAATGCTACGGCCCGACGCCGCGTACGCAAAGGCGTCGGCTCCCCTGGCGACGTGATTCTCTCACACAAGGGAACCGTCGGCCGGATTGCCGTGGCACCAGACGATTCCCCGGATTTCGTCTGCTCGCCGCAGACCACCTTCTGGCGTTCGCTTGACCCCACGGTCGTTGATCAGCGCTTCCTGAAGTTCGTCCTTCTGTCGGCTGACTTTGTCCGTCAGCTCGACATGTTGAAGAGCCAAACGGACATGGCGCCTTACGTCAGCCTTACCGATCAACGATCAATCGAGTTGCGTCTACCCGGAATTGAACAGCAGCGCGCCATCGCCACTGTGCTCGGCGCGCTCGACGAGAAGATTGCGGCCAACGCGCGCCTCGCTGACGTTGCCGGTGAGCTCGCGCGCGCCATGTTTTCACAGGCCATCGCCGACACACCCATGTCGGACTCGACGTTTGAGCAGGTCTGTGAAGTCGGTGGAGGCGGGACACCAAAGACCGGTGAGAGCAGCTTCTGGGGCGGCGGGGTTCCCTGGGCCACGCCGACGGACGTGACTGCATTGTCGGGCCCGTATCTGGGGTCCACAGCGCGCACGATCACCCTCGAAGGTCTCGACGCTTGTTCCTCGCCCCTATACCCAGCTGGTTCAATCCTGATGACCTCTCGCGCAACAATCGGCGCATTCGCGATTGCCAGCGTTCCGATGGCGGTCAATCAGGGCTTCATCGTTGTGAATCCACGCGACGCTCGGCTGCGTTACTGGTTCTTCCATGAGATGAGAGACAGGGTCGACGAGTTCATCAGCCATGCGAACGGTGCTACGTTCCTGGAGCTGAGCCGCGGCAACTTCAAGCGCCTGCCGCTGCGCCTCGCAAGCGAATCGGTGATGACGAACTTTTGTGAGCGCGCTGAGGCGCTGCATGCCTCGGCAGCTGCGGCCTTGGTGGAATCAAGGCTCCTGGCGAGGACACGCGACGAGCTTCTTCCGCTTCTGATGTCTGGGCAGCTTCGTGTCAAGGACGCTGAAGCTGTTGCTGAGTCGGTGCGCTGATGGACCGGGGCGTCGGAGCGAACCCGATCATGCCGGGCTGGTACCCCGACCTGCTCGCGTCGGTTGCCGACCGGGTCGAGCGCGGGCAGCGGCAGGCGATCGGAGCCGTCAACCGCGAGCTTGTGCTCACCTACTGGGCGATCGGCCGTGACATCCTCGACCGTCAGGATGAGGAAGGCTGGGGAACGAAGGTCATCGACCGGCTCTCGACAGACCTTCGCCGGCAGTTCACCGACGCGCGCGGCTACTCGCCACGCAACCTCAAGTACATGCGAGCGTTCGCGGCCGCGTGGCCGGACATCGAGATTGTGCAACGCAGCGTTGCACAATTGCCGTGGCGTCATCAGATCGCCCTGATCGAAAAGCTGACCGACCCGGACTCCCGACTCTGGTACGCGGCTGCCGCGATCGAGGACGGCTGGAGCCGCGACATCCTCGTCCACCATGTCGACGGGCGCCTCCGCGAACGAAGTGGCAAGGCGATCACGAACTTCACCGCGACTCTCGCGCCGGCCGACTCCGATCAGGCCCAGCAGGCCACCCGCGACCCCTACCTCTTCGACTTCATCGGCAACGCACCGATCCGCCGCGAGCGCGACCTCGAGATAGGGCTCGTCGAGCACGTCGAGAAGTTCCTCCTCGAACTCGGCCAGGGCTTCGCCTACGTAGGCCGGCAGGTTCGCCTCGACATCGGTGAACGCGAGTTCTACGCCGACCTCCTCTTCTACCACCTGCGGCTGCGCGCCTACGTCGTCATCGAACTGAAGGCCGTCGAGTTCGAGCCCGAATTCCTCGGCCAGATCGGCATGTACATGGCCGCCATCGACGACCTGCTCGCGCACCCCGACGACAAGCCCACCATCGGACTGCTCGTGTGCCGGTCGAAGGACAACGTCGTCGCCGAGTACGCCTTGCGCGGCTACAACGTCCCCATCGGCGTCGCCGAGTGGAAGACCGAACTCGTCGCGACGCTCCCCGCCGACCTCGCGCAAAGCCTTCCCAGCATCGAAGAACTCGAAGCCGAGCTGTCCGACCCGAAGGAAGACACGCCATGACGATCCACGGGATGGGCGAGGCCGAGTGGGAACTCCTCGTCCTCGAGACACTCGCCGAGCTCGCCTGGCGACCCCTCAAGGGCGAGCAGATCGCGCCAGGAACCGGCGAACGACCTACGTGGGACGACCTCGTCATCCCGCCACGCCTGCTCGCGGCGCTCCAGAAGTTCAACCCCACGGTCCCGACCGAGTACCTCAGGCAGGCCGCGACGGAGATCCTTGCGCCGAAGTCGCAGGACGCGATCGCCGAGAACTACCGCCAGCACACCAACATGGTCGACGGCTACCGCGGCATCACCTACATCGACGCCGACGGCCGCGA
The DNA here is from genome assembly GCA_036786375.1 of Actinopolymorphaceae bacterium. GTDB lineage: Bacteria > Actinomycetota > Actinomycetes > Propionibacteriales > DAIQRJ01 > DAIQRJ01. The sequence goes on along the minus strand of DAIQRJ010000008.1, from coordinate 98,725 downwards.
GGTCAATCCCACCATCCGACTCATGAGCACCGAAGCCGACGACAACGACTGGCTCGCCGTCAACCAGGTGACGATCATCCGCGGCGACTACCGCCGACGCTTCGACCTCGTCCTGTACTGCAACGGACTCCCGGTCAGCATCATCGAGCTCAAGAAGGCCGGCAGCGCCTACGCTGACGTCCCCGCTGCCCACGCCCAGCTTCAGACCTACCTGCGTGAGTTCCCGCTCGCCTTCCGGTTCTGCGTGTTCACCCTCGTGTCCGACGGCATCATCGCCAAGTACGGCACACCATTCACGCCGCTCAACCACTTCTCACCCTGGAACGTCGACGACGACGGCAACCCGTGCCATCCGGGTGACGGAAACGGTCCGAGCGACGGCCTCGACACTCCGATCGAGATCGCGCTCTACGGGCTCTACAACCAGCTGAGGTTCGTCCAGCTGACCCGCTCGTTCACCGCCTTCGACGAGAACGCGGACGGGCTGACGAAACGGATCGCCAAGCCCCACCAGTACTTCGCCGTCAACAAGGCGGTAGGCGCCACCGTCCAGGCCGTCGAGAGCAACGGCAAGGCCGGCGTCGTCTGGCACACCCAGGGCTCCGGCAAGTCGATGGAGATGGAGCTCTACACCAACCTCGTCGTCCGTCAGCCCAAACTGCTCAACCCCACCGTCGTCGTCATCACCGACCGCAACGAACTCGACGGCCAACTGTTCCAGACCTTCGACCAGAGCCTCCTGCTGCCCGAGAAGCCCAAGCAGATCAAGTACCGCGCCGAACTCCGCAGCGAACTCTCCAACCGCACCACCGGTGGCATCTACTTCACCACCCTGCAGAAGTTCGGCCGCAGCCAGGACGAACGTGAGGCGGGCGCGGAGCATCCACTGCTGACCGACCGCCGCAACATCGTCGTGGTCGTCGACGAAGCCCACCGCAGCCACTACGACGACCTCGACGGCTACGCCAAGCACCTGCGCGACGCGCTCCCCCGCGCCACGCTGATCGCCTTCACCGGAACGCCGATCTCCTTCGAGGACCGCAACACCCGTGACGTGTTCGGCAACTACATCGACATCTACGACCTGACCCGGGCCGTCGACGACGGTGCCACCGTCCCGGTCTACTTCGAACCCAGGCTCATCAAAGTCGCGCTGTCGGCCGAGATGACCGAAGAACTCCTCGACCTGGCAGCGGACGAAGCGACGGCCGGACTCGATGACGCCGAACGCGCGCGGATCGAGCAGAGCGTCGCCGTCGTCAACGCCGTGTACGGATCGCCCCAACGGATCGCCGCGCTGGCCGTTGACATCGTCGACCACTGGGAACGTCGGCGGGCGCAGCTCACCAAGTACATCGAGAGCCCAGGCAAAGCGATGATCGTCGGGGCGACGCGGGAGATCTGCGCGAACCTGTACGCGGCGATCATCAAACTGCGGCCGGACTGGCATTCCGACGAGCTTGCCGGCGGACGGATCAAGGTCGTGTACTCGGGGTCCGCATCGGACACGCCACCGATCTCCGAGCATGTCCGGCGCGACTCGCAGAACGCGTCCATCAAGAAACGGCTGACCGACCCCGACGACGACCTGGAGATCGTCATCGTCAAGGACATGATGCTCACCGGCTACGACTCGCCGCCCCTGCACACGCTCTACCTCGACCGTCCACTCAAGGGCGCGTTGCTCATGCAGACGCTGGCCCGGGTGAACCGCACCTACAAGGGCAAGCAGGACGGGCTGCTGGTCGCGTACGCGCCGCTCGTCGACAACCTCCAGAAGGCGCTCGCCGAATACACGGCCACCGACCAGAAGTCGAAGCCGGTCGGGAAGAACATCGACGAGGCCGTCGGACTCACGACCACACTTCTCGAAGTGATCCGCGGCGTCCTGGCGGGTCACGACTGGCGCGCGGTTCTCCACACGGGCGGATCGAAGGCCTACCTCAAGGCCGTCACGTCGACCGTCGACTACCTGCGTAGCCCGGCGACGCCCGGCAACGTCGTCGGCGAGGGTGACGACACGCTGGCCGATCGGTACCGCGCACTGTCGGGGCAGCTCGCTCGCGCCTGGGCGCTCTGTTCCGGCTCGACGAACCTCGCCGCCGCGCAGCCGGAGGCGCAGTTCTACGAAGAGGTCCGCGTCTGGATGGCCAAGTTCGACGCCGAGGAGCGTAAGGCGCGGGGCGAGCCCATCCCCGAGGAGATCCAGCGGCTGCTCGCCGACCTCATCGCCACGTCCACCGCGTCGGGTGACGTGCTCGACATTTACGAGGCGGCCGGGATGCCGAAGCCCTCGCTGAGCGACCTGAGTCCGAGCTTCGTCACCAAGACGCAGCAGGCTCCCAACCCGCATCTGGCGATCGAGGCGCTGCGCAAGCTGGTGGCCGAGGAGTCGGCACGTGCGACCCGGCACAACACCATCCGACAGCGGGCGTTCTCCGACCGGGTGACGGAGCTGATGCGCAAGTACACGAACCAGCAGCTGACGTCGGCCGAGGTGATCGCCGAGCTCGTCGAGCTGGCCAAGGAGGTAGCGGCTGAAGCGGCTCGTGGCGCGACCTTCACCCCGCCGCTCAACGAGGACGAGCTGGCGTTCTACGACGCCGTGACGCAGAACGAGTCTGCCGTCGAGCAGCAGGGCGAGGGTGTGCTTGCCGACATCGCCCGGGAGCTCGTCGCCGTCATGCAGCGCGACGTCCGGACGGACTGGACGGTGCGGGACGACGTGCGGGCGAAGCTCCGGTCGTCGATCAAGCGGCTGCTGGTGAAACACGGCTACCCACCGGATCAGCAGCCGGCCGCGATCAAGCTGGTCATGGAGCAGATGGAGTCGATGGCCCCGCGCTACGCAGACCTCAGGGCTGACCGAGCCTAGAGATCCGTCGACCCGTCGCGGCGAAAGTGCACGAATACACCTTCCGAGCCGCGCCGAGAGGTGCATTTGTGCACTCCGGGCGACCCGGCGCTCGGCAGCGGCGGACGGGCGGTCAGCTTTCGTGGCCTGCCAGCGCTGCCGCCAGGACTCCCGCTGCGTAGCGGGTCTGCTCCGACGAGACGCTCAGGTGGGTCACGACGCGCAGGACGTTCGCCCCCGTGCTCGAGACCCGCACTCCGTGCGACGCCGCCGCCTCGATGATCTGATCCGCACCCGACGACGCGGACGACACGTCCAGCACCACGATGTTCGTCTCGACATCGGCCGGATCGAGGCAACCGGGCAGCGCATCCGCACAGACCGAGGCGATCAGCTTCGCGTCCTCGTGCGTCCGGGCCAGCTGTTCGAAGTTGTGGTCGATCGCGTAGTCGCCGGCCGCGGCCAGCACCCCGGCCTGCCGCCAGCCGCCACCGAGCCGCTTGCGCCAGCTCCGGGCGTCGTCGATGAGGTCGGCCGGTCCGGCGACCAACGACCCGACCGGAGCCCCCATCCCCTTGGACAGGCACACGCACACCACGTCGAACGGAGCGGCCAGTTCGCGCATCGACCGTCCCGAGGCGACGGAGGTGTTCCACAGCCGGGCACCGTCGAGGTGCAATGCGACACCGGCCTCGTCGGCGTAGGCACGCAGCGCGAGGAGCTGGTCGTGAGGCTGGACGCTGCCCCCGCCGAAGTTGTGCGTGTTCTCCACCGACACAGCCGATGTCGAGACGAAGAACGCACCGGCACCGGGTGCGGCCAGCGCCTCGATCGCACCAACGTCGACGAGACCGCGCGGGTGCGTCCAGGTACGCGTCGTCACTCCCGAGATGACCGCGTGCGACCCCATCTCGGCCCGGGCGATGTGCGCACGGGACTCGCACAGGACCTCCTGCCCGGGCGCCACGACACCGCGGACCGCCAGGATGTTCGCCAGCGACCCGGTGACGGTGAACAACGCCGCTTCCTTGCCGAGCAGGTCGGCCACCCGCTCCTGCAGCGCGTTGACGTCGGGGTCCTCGCCGTAGACGTCGTCCCCCACCAGCGCGGCCGCCATCGCGGCGCGCATCCCCACGTCCGGCACCGTGACGGTGTCGCTGCGGAGATCGACCGGGCCCGACGGGCGACCCGTCACGCGGAGACCCGCGCCAGCATCTCGGCGACGAGGAACGCCAGCTCGAGGGACTGTCCGCGGTTGAGTCGCGGGTCGCACAGGGTCTCGTAGCGTTGGGACAGATCGCCCTCGGCCAGCTGGTACCCGCCGCCGACGCACTCGGTGACCTCCTCGCCGGACAGCTCGACGTGCAGACCACCCGGCCACGTCCCCAGCTCGCGGTGCACGTCGAAGAACCCGCGGACCTCGTCGATCACGTCCTCGAACCGCCGGGTCTTGTAGCCGGTCTCGGTCTCGAAGGTGTTCCCGTGCATCGGGTCGCAGATCCAGGCGGCCACCACGCCAGCGTTCGTGACGCCTTGAAGCAGCGGCGGGAGCTTCTGGCGGATCTTGCCCGCACCCATCCGGGTGATGAATGTCAGCCGCCCCGGGACGTTGTGCGGGTTGAGCAGCCGGGCGTATCCGAGCGTCTCGTCGACCGTCGTCGTCGGGCCGAGCTTCACGCCGACCGGGTTGCGGATCGTCGATGCCAGCCGCATGTGCGCGTGGTCGAGCTGACGGGTCCGCTCGCCCACCCAGAGGAAGTGCCCGGACGTGTCGTAGGGCAGGCCGGTGCGGGAGTCGATGCGCGTCATCGCGTGCTCGTAGTCGAGCAGCAGCGCCTCGTGGCTCGAGTAGAGGCTGACGGTGTGGAATGCGTCGTCGCTCACACCGCAGGCGTGCATGAACGTGATGGCCTTCTCGATGTCCGCGGCGAGCTGCTCGTAGCGCTGACCGGCGGGGTTGTCGCGGACGAAGCCGCGGTTCCACGCGTGCACCTGGCGCAGGTCGGCCTCACCGCCATAGGTGAAGGCACGGACGAGGTTGAGGGTTGCGGCGGAGGCGTTGTAGACCCGCAGGAGCCGGTCGGGGTCGTGCCGACGGGCGTCAGGGGTGAAGTCGAACCCGTTGACCGCGTCGCCCCGGTAGGCGGGGAGTTCGACGCCGTCGCGGATCTCGGTCCCCTTCGACCGCGGCTTCGCGTACTGGCCGGCGATGCGGCCCATCTTCAGGACGGGCACACCGCCGGCGTAGGTCAAGACGACCGACATCGACAACAGCGTGCGCAGCGTGTTGCGGATGGCGTCGGCGCGCACGCCGGCCAGGGTCTCGGCGCAGTCGCCACCCTGCAGGACGAACGCCTTCCCGTTGGCGACGTCGGCGAGCCGGTCGAGCAGGGTGTCGCACTCGCCCGCGAAGACGAGCGGCGGGAGTGTCCGGAGCTGGCCGACGGCCGACGCGACTGCCGCCTGGTCGGCGTAGTCGGGCTGCTGGGCTGCGGGCAGCGCGTGCAGCTGCTCGAGGGTGAGCATCGGCACAGCCGCGGAACCGGTGGCGGCACCCGGCACGCGCGCATCGATCTGGACGGGCGACGCGGTCATCCGGGGTGCTCCTAGCAGGGCAGGCAGAGGTCTCGCCCGGGCCCGGACGTGACGAGGTTCACCGGCGAGGATATCGGGCGGCGCACCACGGTCGGGACGGCCCGTGCGAACAGGCGCGACGCGACACCGTCGGGTGGGCGGCCTCAGTGGTGGATCGGGCGCTCAGCTGGCCTTGCGCTGGCTGACGCCGAAGTCGCCGTCGGTGTCGCCCGGCGGGGCGACCGGCAGGTCGGTCGGCTCGGCGGGGGCGGCCTCGTCGGCCGGCGCCGAAGCGGGCGACGCGGGGTGACGGGTGGCGTCCAGATCGGCTTTGGCCTTGGTGGCATAGACGTCGACGTACTCCTGGCCGGACAGCGTCATGATCGCGTACATGATCTCGTCGGTCACCGACCGCAGGATGAACCGGTCGTTGTCCATGCCCTCGTAGCGGCTGAAGTCCAGCGGGGCCCCGAAGATCACGCCAGGACGTACGCGCAGGTTGGGCAGCAGCTTGCCGACCGGCTGCATGGTTTCGGTGTCGATCATGGCCACCGGGATGACCGGTACGCCGGTACGCAGCGCCAGCCGCGCGACACCGGTGCGGCCCTTGTACAGGCGACCGTCGGGTGACCTGGTGCCCTCGGGGTAGATGCCGAAGAGTTCGTCGTTCTGGAGCATCTCAGCGGCGGTGTCGAGGGCGGCGACACTGGCCCGTCCGCCCGATCGGTCGATGGGGACCTGGCCGATCGACTTGAAGAACAGCGCCATCAGCCGGCCCTTGACGCCTCCGGTGGTGAAGTACTCGGACTTGGCCGGGAAGGTCACCCGCCGCGGTACTGCCAGCGACATGATGATCGAGTCGGAGAACGACAGGTGGTTCGACGCGAGGATCGCGGGTCCCTCTTCGGGCAGGTTCTCCGAACCCTTGGCCCAGGGCCGCACGATGAGGCGGATGAGCGGGCCGACGATGAGAATCTTGAGAAACCAGTAGATCACCGAGTGCCTCCTGTCGCGCTGGTCGATGGTTGTGTCCTGCGGGTTGAGAGCAGGTCGACATGTCCGACCACAGCCGCCGTGCACTTCCGGCCTCTCCTGGGAACGATAGGCGTCGGGGAGGTGATCAGCAATCAACGCCGCGCGCGTCGGCGCGCGTTGTCGCGCCGGGACGTCACCTGAACGCCCACTTCCGTACACGCGAACAGCCCCTTCCCGTCATTGGTCGGCGGGCGGCAGTATGGGGGTCATGAGTGCCCCGGGCCAGAGCGGCGACGCGAGCGTGGCTCTGGCTCACGCCATCGAGCCGTTCAGTGCCGACGGCGGGCCGATCGGGGTGCTCCTCTGTCACGGATTCACGGGCTCCCCCGCGTCGTTGCGGCCGTGGGCGCAGGCACTGGCCGAGGCCGGACTCACCGTCCGACTGCCGAGACTGCCGGGGCACGGCAGCACGGTCGAAGCCGCCAACCGCGTCGGCTGGACCGACTGGTTCGACTGCGTCGACCGCGAGTTCACCAAGCTGTCCGCGCGATGCGAGCAGGTGTTCGTCTTCGGCCTGTCGATGGGTGGCGGGCTGGCGCTGCGGCTGGCCGAGGTCCATCACGGCGGGATCGCGGGTGCGAACGGCACCGCGCGTCACGGCCGGCCCGACGGCGGGGTGGTCGCCGGGCTCGTGCTCGTCAATCCGTCCGTCGTGCTGACCGACCGCCGGTTGTTCCTGCTGCCCCTGCTGCGGCGGATCTCGGCGTCGTCCCCCGGCATCAGCAACGACATCAGCATGGGCGGGCAGGACGAGGCGGCCCTGTCACGGGTTCCGCACCAGGCGCTCGCGTCGATGCTGGTGATGAACAAGCTGATCCGTCGTGACCTCGCGAAGATCAGCGCGCCGATCCTGCTGTACCGCTCGGTGAACGACCACGTGCTCGGTCCGCAGTCGGCGGCGCTGATCAAAGCCGAGGTCCGCGGTCCGTACGAGCAACGGGATCTGCCGCGCTCGTTCCACGTCGCCACGCTCGACCACGAAGCCGGCGACATCATCGACGGCAGCCTGGCGTTCGTGAAGGAACACACCATCGCCGGTTCGCCCGACGCCGACGGGCACGGCCGATGAGAACACGCAGCAACGGCCTCGGCGCGCCGGCCTACAGCTCGGTCGCGCAGTTCCGCCCCGGCTTGGACGACCGCTCGGCGCAGACCCTGCTCGCGCGGCTCGAACGGGCCGGCATCGCGGCGTATCTCCAGGCGAACAACGGCGACGACGATCTGTATGTCGATGTCCGCCAGCTCGAACAGGCGCGCGAGATGCTGCCGCAGCGATCGCCCGCCGGTGTCGAGGCGCCGCACCTGTCCGGCACCGATCCGTCAGCGGATCCCGACGGGGGTGGCGATCCGGGCGGCGGCGGTGCACACGGACCCGGCGGCGGCGCCGACCCGGGCATCGACGAGGACGCCTGGGCCGCGCTGGTCGAGTCCTACAACTCCGCCGACGCGAGCACGTCCGGCCGCTGGCCGGCGAGCGAGGACGTCGATCCGGCCGCCTCCACCGGCGGTGGGCGCCGGCCGGGTCCGGTGACCCGCGAGGTCACCGGCTGGGAGCCGTACATCAAGCGCGGCACCGACGCCGACGCGGCCGGACGCCGGGACGGCGACGACCACCTCGGCCCGGAGGAGCATTTCCAGCCCGCCGAGCCACCTCCGCTGCCTCGGGTGTCGTTCTATGTCGCGTCCGGCTGGCTCTGCGCGATGGGCGTGCCGGTCCTGCTCGTGATCCTCGGGCTCATCGGGATCGTCATACCTGCTTGTGGATTGCTGCTTGCCGGCGGTGGGTTCGTCTATGGCCTGACGGTGTTGTTCGCGCAGATGCGCTCGACCCCGCTCGACGCGGACGGCGAGCCGATCGGCGACGACGACAACGGCGCCGCGGTATGACGCGGCGCGGCGTGCGCTGATGGCCTCGGAGACGGTCGTACTCGCCGGGCATCTCATCGATTCGGGTGTGCTGTCGGCCGTGCTCGACGACATCGGCGACTACGGCGGCGACTACGTGGTCGACGACCTGCAGATGGGCAAGGGTCGCGACGACGAGTCGCAGGCCCGGATCATCGTGTCCGCTCAGGACGAGAATGCCCTGGCCAGGCTGCTGATGCAGCTCCAGACCCGCGGAGCGAACCTGATCGTGCATCAGGACGCGGAGGTCGCGACCGCCGATCGCGACGGGGTCTTCCCAGACGGCTTCTACTCCAGCACGAACCTCGAGTGCGAGGTCCGGGTGGAGGGTCGGTGGATCCCGGTCGACCATCCCGAGATGGACTGCGGGCTCGTGCTGGAACAGGGATCCGGGCCGGCCGACGAGGTCGTCTCGGCGCGGACCATCCCGATGTCGGACGTGCGCACCGGCATGCAGATCGTCACCGGCGTCGTCGGCGTCCGGGTCGGGACGCCGGCCGCGGTCGCGCAGGGACGGCACAGCAGCGAGGTCTTCTCGTTCATGGATTCCGTCGTGTCCAGTGAGAAACCCCACGGGCTGCTGGTGCGCCAGATCGCCGCCCAGATCCGCGAGGTGCACGAGTCGGGCCGCAAGGTCTTGTGGGTGGGCGGGCCCGCCGTCGTGCACACCGGCGCCGCGCCGGCGATGGTGACGATGACCAGAGCCGGCTACGTCGACGTGCTGTTCGCCGGCAACGCCCTGGCCACGCACGACATCGAGGCCGCCCTGTTCGGCACCTCCCTCGGCGTCGATCTCGCGGCCGGGCACGGCGTCGAGCACGGGCACGAGCACCACATCCGGGCGATCAACGTCATCAGGCGGTGCGGCTCGATCGCCGACGCCGTCGACCAGGGCGTCCTCACCGGTGGCCTGATGCACGAGCTCGTCAAGCAGGGCAAGCGATTCGTCCTCGTCGGGTCGGTGCGCGACGACGGCCCGCTGCCCGACGTCTACACCGACGTGATCGACGGTCAGCGGGCGATGCGCGCCGAGCTCGACAACGTCGGCTTCTGCCTGATGGTCGCGACCATGCTGCACAGCGTCGGCACCGGGAACCTGCTGGCGGCGTCGATCCCGCTGGTGTGCGTGGACATCAACCCGGCGACGGTCACCAAGCTGGCCGACCGCGGCTCGGCGCAGGCCCGTGGCATCGTCACCGACGTCGGGCTGTTCCTGGAGCAGCTCGCCCGTGAGCTGGTGCCCGGCTCGAGCTGACGGTTCGCCGGCCGGCCCGTTTCGACCGGCCGCAACGGCCCGGCCGGAGTCAGGCCAGGCTGATCTCGGCCAGCACCGGCAGGTGGTCGCTGGCGGCACGGAACGTCGCGCCGGTGACCTGATCACCGTCGCGCGGGTCGTCGTCGAGCGCGGCCGGCCCGACCCGGTAGCCGAGCACGCGCAGACCGGCTTCGGCCAGCACGACGTCGATGCGGCGATCGGGTCCGACAGTCGGAATCGTCATGCCGGATTCGGTTCCGTGGTCGGTCAGGCCGGCGGCGGCCAGCGTCGCCCACGCCGGCTGACCGGGCGTCTCGTTGGTGTCCGCGGCCAGGATCAGGGGGGCGTCGTACTCGGCCGCGAACGCCCGGGCGCGGGTCAGCAAGAAGTCGACCTGGGCGAGCCGACGGTCGGCATCGAGGTCGAGGTGCGTGCCGACGGCCGCGACCCGGACTGCTCCGATCGCCACGATCGCGGCCGCCATTCCCCGGTTCTGGGTCAGCGGCGGCGTGGGCAGCGGATTCGTCATAGCGGCGACGACCTCGGTCCGCATGGACACGCCGATCAGGTTGCCTGCCGCGGCTCCCCCGCCGCCGGCTGCGTAGAACATCCCGGCCTCGCGCAGGAGCGCCGCACAGCGCGGCCGCCAGCGGAAGCCGCTCGGCGCCTCCTGTGCGAGCAGGATGTCGGGCCTCAGCGCTGTCAGCACCCTGACAAGACTGGCCCGGTCGTCGGACACCTTGTGCAGGTTGTACGAGACGACACGAAAGACCTCGGGCGATGCCATGCGGCCCACCCTAGCCAGCCGGGTGTGCGGATCCGGGCCGCCCGTGAGTGGCCCGGACCGGCTACGAGGTCGGCAGGTCCAGGCCGCTCGCGGAGTCCGTGTCGAGGAGAAGAGTGGCGCGTGAGCTGGTCCGCAGGACCGAGGCCGGGCAGTCCGTGCCGACCGGGCCGGTGAGCGCGGCGCGCACCGCGGCGGCCTTCCGTTTCTCCGGGACGCTCACGACGAGGACGCCGGGCGAGAGCAACGCCGGGATCGTCAACGAGATCGCCGTCGCCGGCACCGACGCCACGTCGGGGAAGTGGCCTTCGCCGACCTGTTGCTGACGCGATACGTCGTCGAGCCGGATCTCGCGGACCCACCGCGGATCGTCGAAGTCGGAGACGAACGGCTCGTTGAACGCCAGGTGGCCGTTCTCGCCGATCCCCATCAGCACGAGATCGATCGGTGCCGACCGTAGAGCCGACTCGTACCGGGTGCACTCGGCGTCGGCGTCGGGGGCATCACCATGGATGTACTCGACGTGGTGCGGATGCAGCGGAACCTCGATCCGCTCGCGGATCCACCGCCGGAACCCGGCGGGATGGTCCTCGTCGAGGCCGATGTATTCGTCCATGTGGAAGACCGTGACCTTGTCCCACGGGATCGGTTCGCCGGCGAGTGCGGCGACGAGATCGAACTGGGAGTTGCCGGTCGCGGCGATCATTCGCGCGCTCCCCCGTTCGCTGATCGCGCGAACCAGGCACTCCCGGGCGAGCTGCGCGCCGCGGGCTCCCAGCGACGCCCGATCAGGGTGGACCTCGACATCGAGTTCGCCGACTCGGTCGCGAGCGACGGGCTCGGTCACTGGTGCTCCTCGGGGTGTGCGGATCGGGATGCCGGCGCATGGTCACAGACACCCGGAGAACGCCGACGTCCGTGCAGTTCGATCATCGTTGGGAACACTACCTCCGTCGCCGGCCGGCACCTCCGGCGACGGGTGCCCGGTCACGGAAAGGCCAATCCGCACAGGCTTTTGTCGATGCCGGACCTGACACACAGGATCGCTTGCACTCGTGCCGGGCAGGAACCATAGTTGAACCCGACCGGCAGTACGACAACCGACGAGGGTGCGGAGGAGTTCGGCGATGGCCGCCCGCAGACGTCGGAACCTGAGCCCGTACGAGGCATTTCTCGCCGCTGGGCGGGCGAATGTCCCGCGGTACGGCTATCGCGAGGGCCTGGACGTGCCGCAGTGGCGGGCGCAGGCCCTGCCAGCCGTGCTCGCGACACTGGGTCCGCCGCCAGAGCCGGTCGACCCCGACCCGGAGCTGCTGACGGAGTTCGAGTACCGCGGCGTGATCATGCAGCGCTGGCTGATCGACGTCGCCGACGGGCTGTCCGCGATCGCGGTGGTGAACCGGCCGGCCGACCCGGCACCCGAGCACGGCTTCGCCGGCCTGCTGTGCTGGCACGGCCACGGCCGGTTCGGCAAGGAACCCGTGATGGGCAACGCCTCGACCGCGGCGATCCGCGACTACGTCGCCGAGACGGGTCTCGACTACGGCCTCCGGATGGCCCTGCGCGGCTACGTCACCTTCGGCATCGACTGGATGGGCTCCGGCGACCGCAACGACGCGCACAAGCCGAACGGCCGGCCGCTCGTCGACGGCGACTGGTGCAACACCTACTACCTGAACGCCACGCTGCTCGGCCGGACCGTGCTCGGCATGAACCTCGCGCACGGGCAGCGGTTGCTGGACTTCGTGCTGGGCCTGGACTTCGTCGATGCCGGCCGCATCGGGGTGATGGGCGAGTCCTACGGTGGGACGCTCGCGGTCTGGTCCACACTGCTCGACGATCGCATCGGGGCGACCGAGATCATCTGCTACAGCGACACGTTCGCCGACTTCGCGCTGCGCGACCTGAACTATTGCGGCTCGCAGGTCACGCCGGGCCTGTTCACCCTCGTCGACGTCTCCGACCTGCACGGGCTGATCGCGCCCGGCCCGCTCCTCACCGACATCTCGGTGTTCGACGAGTGCTTCCGGCTGGAATCGTCGTCTCCGTGCGTGGATCGGGTGGAGGCGATCTACACCGCCGCCGGCGCCTCGGATCGCTTCTCCCACCAGCTCTTCGACCACGGGCACGGGTGGCAGGAGCGTGGATCGGACGAGTTCTTCAAGCGGCATCTGCCCGTCCGCCCGCCGTCGGGTCGCTGACGTGCCGGGAGTGAAGCGCAAGCGGTTCGTCCTGTGTGGATTGAGCGATCGCGGTATCAGCATGTTCGCATTGCCGATGCTCGGTCCGTCGGAGTTCCTGGACGCCGCCGACGACCTGTCGGACCTGGTCGAGCTGGTCGCCGTCCTCGATATCGACCAGGTCCGGATGGACCGCTTCAACGAGCGGACAGGTGCGAATCTGGCGACCTACGGTCCGTCCGGATTCGACGCGATGATCGCCGATCACCGACCGGACGCCGTCGTCGTGGCGAGCCCGGACGCCACCCACGCGGGCTACGTCGTCGCCGCGCTGCGGCACGACCTGGACGTGATCGTGGAGAAACCGCTCGCGGCGTTCGCCGAGCAGGCACAGGAGATCCTGCTCGCCGAGCGCGCCAGCGCCGGCACCGTCACCGTCGGGCACAACGTCCGCTACTCCACCAGCCTGCGTCGTATGCGGAACCTCGTCGCCGGCGGCGCCATCGGCCGGGTCGTCGCCGTCGACCTGCTCTGGGGCGTCGACACCTACCACGGCGCCAGCTACTTCAGGCGGTGGAACCGTGAGCGGGGGAACTCGGGCGGGCTGTCGGTGCACAAGGCGGTCCACCACCTCGACATGGTGAATTGGCTGATCGGAGCCGTACCGGCCGAGGTGTATTCGGCGGGCGCGCGCAACTTCTACGGGCCGCAGAGTCCGCATCGTCCACGCGGCCCGGGCGGCGAGCAGCTCCCGATCGACGCGGAACGCCGGCTGAGCCCGTATCACCAACGCTGGCAGGGCGACGCATTGCCGGCGGCCCCGGACCACTTCGCCGGTCCGTGGCAGGCGATGGGCTATCCGGTCCAGTATCCGGAGGGCTCGGACCGGTACGTCTTCGACGACGCGATCGACATCGAGGACACCTATTCGACGGTCGTCCGGTTCGCGAGCGGCGCCTCGATGAGCTATTCGCTGTGCTTCTCGTTCCCGTGGGAAGGCTTCCGGCTCGGCATCTCCGGCACCCACGGCCGGATCGAAAGCGATCAGATCACCTTCCGTGGTTCGGATTCGCCGTCGACCGAGGTGGTCAAGGTGCTTCCGTTGTTCGGCGCGCCGGAGCGGATCGAGGTCGAGACCCAGGGCGGCGGGCACGGCGGCACCGACCGCCGGATCCGCCGGGACCTCCTGCTCGGTACGTCGGAGAGCTCCCGGCGGGACGGCCTCGACGCGTCGTCCCTGCAGGGTGCGATCGCGGTCGCGACCGGCGAGGCGATGTGGCGCTCGCAGCTCGAGCACCGGCCGATCTCGATCGCCGACCTGCTCGGCCTGGACGAGCTGCCGCAGTGGGACGCCCAACCGGACAGCGTGCCGTTCCGGTCCCCGGCCGACACGGACGGCGCGGCCGGCACTGCCCGCGGACGGTAGGCGATTCGGTGCCGGGTCGATCGGACGCCCTCCCCCGCGGATTCGTGCTCAGCGGCGCGATCGTCGCCAGCGACGGCATCGAGCGGGCGCGCGATGTCGTCGTCCACGACGGGCTGTGCACCGATGTCGTCCCGCCGGGCAGCGCCGATCCGGCCATACCCACGATCGACCTGCACGGCCTGCGGTTGATCCCCGGCATGATCGACTTGCATGTGCACGGCGCGACCGGGCACGAGTTCGTCGAGCTGACGCCCGGGGTGATCGACGGCATCCTCGCCGAACTCGGCCGGCACGGCGTCACCTCGGCCCTGGCGACGATCTCCTCGGAGCCGATCGAGATCATCGTCGACACCCTGCGGACGTTCGCCGATCCGGCCGGCTGGGCATCGAGCGACGGTGCCCGGGTGCTGGGCGTGCACCTCGAGGGGCCGTACCTGGCGCAGGAGCAGCGCGGCGCACACCGAGCAGCGGTCGTCCGCGCGCCCACGGCCACCGAGGTCGGCGCGATCCTCGCCGAGACAGCCGCGCTGCGGATGGTGACGATCGCGCCGGAACTGCCGCGGGCGATCGAGCTCGTCGCCGCCCTTGCGGCTCGCGGCGTGCTGGTGTCGATCGGCCACAGCGCTGCGGCACCGGCGATCGTGGCCGCCGCACAGGCCGCCGGCGCCCGGCACTTCACGCATCTGTGGAGCGGCATGAGCAACCTGCACCGGATCGGCCCCTGGCGACGCCCCGGGCTCATCGAGACGGCGCTGGCGAGCACCGGCATGACCGCCGAGGTGATCGCCGACGGGAAGCATCTACCGGCCGAGCTCCTCGAGATCGCGCGGGCGTGTTTCGGGCCTGGGCTGTGCATCGTGTCCGACGCGATCATGGGCGCCGGGCTGCCCGAGGGCGCGGAGTTCGGGCCGCCGGAGCTGCGGTGCCGGGTCGAGCACGGCGTCGCCGTCGTCATCGGTGCGGACTCGTTCGCCGGCAGCACGACGCTGCTCGACGGCGCCCTGCGCCACGTCGTCACCGACCTGGGCTGGGGTCTCGCGGACTCGGTCCGGATGGTGACCGAGGTGCCGGCACAGATCATCGGCGAAGGCGATCGACTCGGCCGTGTCGCGCCCGGCTACACCGCCGACTTCACGATCCTCGACGACGACCTCACCGTCCGGGCGACGATCCGCGACGGCCGGTGGCTGCACGACGCGCGGTGAGGCCGGTCAGCTGGATGTCGGGAAGTGGAAGTCCGACCCGGCGTTGCCGGCGTTTCCCGTCGACGGTTCCGGCCAGCGGATCGTGACGGCCTTGGCGCGCGTGTAGAAGCGCACGCCTTCCTCGCCGTGGATGTGGTGATCGCCGAACAGCGAATCCTTCCAGCCGCCGAAGCTGTGGTAGGCCATCGGCACCGGGATGGGCACGTTCACACCGACCATGCCGACGTGCACGCGGCGGGTGAATTCCCTTGCCGCATAGCCCGACGAGGTGAACAGCGCGACACCGTTCCCGTACTGGTTGGCGTTCACGACCTCGATCGCCTCGGCCATGTCGTTCACCCGCAGGACGGTGAGGACCGGACCGAAGATCTCCTCGTCGTAGGACCGCATGCCCGCACGGACATGGTCGATCAGCGTCGGCCCGACGAAGAAGCCGTCCTCGTGGCCGTCGACCTGGACCTTGCGGCCGTCGACGACGAGGGTGGCGCCCTCGTCGGTGACGGTGTCGATGATCCCGATGATCCGGTCCCGCGAGGTCGCGGTGACGACCGGGCCCATGTCGGTCGAGGCCTCCGAGCCGGGTCCGACCCGCACGTCCTCGGCCAGCTTGCGCAACTCCTCCACCAGCCCGTCGGCCACGTCGCCGACGGCCACGACGGCCGAGATCGCCATGCAGCGTTGGCCCGCCGAGCCGTACCCGGCGGCGGTGATGTGCTTGGCCGCGAAGGAGATGTCGGCATCCGGTGCGACGACCGCATGGTTCTTCGCACCACCCAGCGCCTGCACCCGCTTACCGGTCCGGCTCGCCTGCTCGTGCACCGAGCGCGCGATCGGGGTCGAGCCCACGAACGACACCGCGTCCACGTCAGGATGCCCGAGCAACTGCTGCACGACGCTCGCATCGCCTTGCAGGACGTTGAAGACACCATCCGGGAGGCCCGCCTGCTGCCACAGCTTCGCGATCAGCTCGGACGCGCCCGGGTCACGCTCGGACGGCTTGAGCACGAAGGTGTTCCCGCACGCGATGGCCACCGGGTGCATCCAGCACGGCACCATCACGGGGAAGTTGAACGGCGTGATGCCCACGACGACACCTACGGGCTGCCGGAAGCTGACGGCATCCACCCCGGTCGACACCTGGTCGTTCACGTCACCCTTGAGGATCTGCCCGAGCCCGCAGGCGAACTCGATCACCTCGAGGCCGCGCTGCACCTCACCGGCAGCATCTGGAATCGTCTTGCCGTGCTCGCTGCTGACGATCCGGGCCAGCTCGCCGGCGTGGCTCGCGACCAGTTCGCGGAAGGCGAAGAGGATCTTCGTCCGGGCCGCGATCGAGGTGTCGCCCCAGCGCACCGACGCCGCCTTGGCCGCGGCGACGGCCGCGTCCACGCCGGCCGGGCCGGCGAGAGCCACGTCCGCCTGCACGCTGCCGGTGGCGGGGTCGAACACCGGCGACGTGTGGTCCGACGACGCGTCGTCGGTCTTGCCGTCGATCCAACTGGCGATGCGTCTCATCGGGTCTCCTCGTCCGGGCCGGTCCGATCACTGGACATTTCACTGGGCGCCAGCAACGGCCGTTGGCTCTTCTTGGCCTTCTCGTACTGCTCGTACGCGGCCTGCGTCGAGGCCAGTGTCGAGGTCTGCGCGACCGGGACGTCCCACCAGGCTCCCCCGTCGGGGCCCGGGCGGAGCGGGTCGGTGCAGATCTCGATCACCGTCACCGCGTCACCGGCCTTGGCCACGACCAGCGCGGACCGGAACTCCGGCAGGCTGCCGGCGCGGACGACCTCGGCGCCGAGGCTGGCGGCGTTCGCGGCAAGGTCGACCGGGAGCGGCTCGCCGTCGTGCCGGCCGGTGGCCGGATCGCGGTAGCGGTAGGCGGTGGCGAAGCGTTGCGAACCGACCGAGCCCGACAGCGCGCCGATCGAGGCGTAGCCGTGGTTCTGCACGAGCACGATCGTCAGCGGGATCCGCTCGGCCACCGCGGTGACGATCTCGGTCGCCAGCATCAGGTACGACCCGTCCCCGACGAGAACGACGACGTCGCGGTCCGGGGCGGCCATGGCCACGCCCATGCCGGCGGCGATCTCGTAACCCATGCAGGAGAATCCGTACTCGACGTGGTAGGCCTGCGGATCCCGCGCCCGCCACAGCGCGTGCAGGTCGCCGGGCATGCTGCCGGCCGCGTTGATGACGACGTCGCGATCGGCGAGGACGTCGTTCACGATGCCGAGCACCTCGACCTGCGACGGCAACTGCTCGGCGCCGGTCAGCGGCGGGGCCTCCCCCGGGGGCAGCGTGGACGGGTTGCCCGGCGCGGTCAGCCGGCCGGCGTACGCGTCGTCGGTGAGCTTGGTCCAGCCGGCGACGAGGTCGGCGATCTGCTCGTGCAGGGCGGCCGACGTGTGCCAGCCGGCGAGGCGTTCGGTCAACCCTTGCAGCGATTCGCGGGCGTCCCCGGTCACCATGACGGCACCGAGCTTGGCCGCGTCGAATGACGAGACGTTCAGATTGACGAACCGGACGTCGGGGTTGGCGAACACCGAGCGGCTGGCGGTGGTGAAGTCGGAGAAGCGGGTGCCGATCCCGATGACGACGTCGGCCTGCGCCGCCAGCGTGTTCGCGGCCGCGGTGCCGGTGGCACCGATCGCGCCGACCGACGAGGCGTGGTCCCACGGCAGCGATCCCTTGCCTGCCTGGGTTTCTCCCACCGGGATGCCGGTGGCGTCAACGAACGCGGCCAGTGCGCCGGTCGCGTCCGCGTAGGTGACGCCACCGCCGGCGACGATCAGTGGCGAGTGCGCCGAGGCGATCAACGCAGCGGCGCGGTCGAGCGCAGCGGTGTCAGCCTGCTGACGGCCGATGTGCCAGACCCGCCGGTCGAACAACTCCGACGGCCAGTCGTAGGCCTCGGCCTGGACGTCTTGGGGCAGGCAGATCGTCACCGCGCCCGTCTCGGCCGGATCGGTCAGCACCCGCATCGCCGACAGCAGCGACGACGGCAGCTGCTCGGGCCGGTAGATCCGGTCGAAGTAGCGCGACACCGGTCGGAAAGCATCATTGACGCTCACGTCCCCGGTCCGCGGATCCTCGAGTTCCTGCAGGACGGGATTCGCCACCCGGGTAGCGAAGACGTCCCCCGGCAGCAACAGGACCGGCAGCCGGTTGACGGTGGCGAGCGCGGCGCCGGTGATCATGTTCGTCGCACCCGGACCGATCGACGACGTGCAGGCCATCGTGGCCAGCCGGTTGCGCATCCGGGTGTAGCCGACGGCGGCGTGGACCATGCCCTGCTCGTTGCGGGCCTGGTGATACGGCAACAGGTCGGGGTCGTCGACGGCAGCCTGCAGCAACGCCTGCCCGAGCCCGGCGACGTTGCCGTGACCGAGAATACCGAAGCAGCCGGCGATCAGCCGCGTCATCTCCCCGTCGCGCTCGCTGTACTGCGCAGCCAGGAACTTCACGACGGCCTGGCCGACCGTGAGGCGCTGCGTGGTGTCGCTCATTCGCTGTCTCCTCGTTGCTGTGACACATGGGTTCTCGGTGACGCGGTCGTGCCGACGGCGTCCGGCCCGCTCATCGGCAGCCTCGGATCGACAGGTTGATCCGCCCACGTCGCGCGGATCCAGCCCCGGTCGGGATCGTCGCGGATCAGCCAGGCCCGTTCGGCCGACGGCCCGGCCATCACGTTCAGGTAGTACATGGCGTAGCCCGGCGTCGCCATCGAGGGACCGTGCCACCCGTGCGGCATCGCGACGACGTCGCCGGTGCGTACCTCCGCCAGCACGTCGATCGGCCGGTCCGGTGTGCCGTACACCCGCTGATAGCCGACGCCGTCGCTGCCGGCTCCGGGCCGGTCACCGGTGGGGGTGTCGAACTCGTAGTAGTAGATCTCCTCGAGCACCGACTCCTCGCCCGGGATGTCCTCGTCGTGCTTGTGCGGCGGGTAGGACGACCAGTTCCCGCCCGGTGTGATCACCTCGACCGCGATGATCCGGTCCGCGTCGAACACACCCGCGGCAGCGAAATTGTTCACCTGCCGACTGCACGAGCCGGCTCCTCGCAGCTCGACCGGGACCGCGTCAGCAGGCTGATACCTCGCCGGCCGCACGCGTTCGCAGCGGGCGCTCGCGACGGCGAGCCGGCCACCCGTCGCCGAGGTGATACGGACCTCGGAATCCCTGCCCACGTAGCAGAAGTCGCTCACGGCAACGAAGACACTGCTGCGTCCGGCGAGGGTGAAGTCGTGCTCGGATCCGGCCGGATCTCCGCCGGAAGCAGAAGCCGTGACATGTACCGCGACCTCGCGAACCGTCAACGGCAGCAGGACGAACTCGTCCGGACCGCTCGCCAGCTCGACGGTCGCGCCGGGCACGAGGTCCAGCACCCGAAGACCGCTGTAGGTCCAGCCGGCCGTCTCGGGTGTCAGCACGACGCTCGCGCCGTCGGCGGCCAGGCTTCCCGCCGGGAAGTGGTTCGTCGGCACGCCGGTCGCGTTGCCGGTCATCGGCCCAGCAGGGAGGCGGCCGCGGCGACCGCGGCATCGACGTCCCCGTCCGGTGGGAACAGCATCGACCGGCCGACCATCAGGCCGCGCACGGACGGCAGCGCGAGTGCGTCCGCCCAGCCTCGACGCTGCGACTCGGGATCGTCGTCGACCTCGCCGCCGAGCAGCACGATCGGCAGGCTCGTCGTCGCGGCCACCCGCTCGAAGTCCTTCACCACCGGCAGTTTCAGCCACGTGTAGGCGGAGGTGTCACCGAGCCCGGCCGAGATCGCGGCCGACTCGACGACGGCGTCGGTGCGCAGGTCGTTCGTGAGGCGGCCGCCGACGCGGCGGGCGAAGAAGGGTTCGACGATCGCCACCGTCTTCGCGGCCGCGAGCCCGCTGACCCACTGGGCGGCGCGTTCGAGTGCCACCGCGCTCGCCGCATCGTCGCGGTCGATGCGCAGCAGCATCTTGGCGCCGTCGAGACCGATCCGGGTGACCGATTCGACGGTCGCGCCGGTGAGCCGGTCGTCGATCTCGAACGCCGATGCCGGCAGCCCGCCCCGGTTGATCGAGCCGAACGCGAGCTTGTTCTCCAGCGCACCTGCCAGCACGAGATCGTCGAGCAGGTCGGGTGCGGCGAGCACGCCGTCGACGCGGGGGTTCGCCAGCGCCGACACCAGGCGTTCGAGCAGCCGTCCCCGATCCGCCATCGCGAACCGCTCCTCGCCGGCCGACAGGGCGCCCCGGGCGACGTGGTCGGCGGCGACGACGAACAGCCGGCCGTCGGGTCCGATGAACCGACGCCGCGCACGCGCCGACCAGGCGCGTGCGATCGCGTCCGGATCGGCGACCCGGGTCTGCAGGATCTTCGCAAGCAGGTCGCTGCTCACAGGTCACCGCCGACGAATGCGCGTAGTTGATCGAGGTCTGGCATGGCCGACGAGCAGGCCAGCTGGCCGGCGACATAGGCGCCGGCGGCGTTGGCCAGCCGGATCGTGCGCTCCAGCGGCCAGTCCGACAACAGCCCGTGGCACAACGCCCCGCCGAACCCGTCACCGGCGCCGAGGCCGTTCACGACCTCGACGGGAAGCGGTTCGACGACGACCCGCTCGGTCGCCGTGCGGGCCAGCGTGCCGGCCGGGCCCTGCTTCACCACGGCCAGCTCGATGCCGAGCTCGAGCAGCGCGGTCGCGGCGTCCTCGGGCACGGCGGTGCCGGCGGCCGCGTTCACCTCGGCCCGGTTGCCGACCGCGACCGTGCAGAACCGCAACGCATGCTGGTAGACCTCGCGGCACTCGGCCAGGTCGGGCCAGAGCTCGGGCCGGTAGTCGAGGTCGATGATCGTGATGCCCTTACTGCCCCGCGCGAGGTGGGCCGCGCGGTGTTCCAGCGCCGACAGTGTGGCGGTACGGCTCGGTTCGACGGAGAGCCCGGTGCCGGTCACCCAGAACACGTCGGCGCTCGTGAGCGCGTCGAGATCGAGCTCGTCGAAGCGGATGTCGACGTCGGGCGCGTGCGGGAACCGGTAGAAGTACAAGGGGAAATCGTCCGGTGGGAACAGCTCGCAGAACACGATCGGCGTCGGCAGCCCGGGCACGGCCGTCACGTACCGGTCGTCGACGCCGAAGCCGCGCAGCGCGTCGTGGACGAACTGGCCCATCGGGTCTGCCCCGGTGCGGGTGATCAGCGCCACCGAGTGTCCGTAGCGCGCCGTCGCCACGGCGACGTTGGTGGGCGAGCCACCCAGGAACTTGTGGAAGTTCTCGATCTCATTGAGCGGCACACCGACCCGGTCGGGGTAGAGGTCGACACCGACGCGGCCCATCGTGAGGAGCTCGAACGCCTCGGGGCTCATCGAGCGACCACCGAGGCGAGGTACTCGAGGCTGGTGGCCACGTCGTGCAGCGGGCCGTCGCCGGGAGCCGGATCAGCGTGCAGGACGGTGTCCTGCTCGAGGACGTACCAGCCGGTGTACCCGGCGGTCTCGAGCGCGGTCACGATGGCTGCCACGTCGACGTCACCATGGCCGAGCGGCTGATACAGCCCGTGCTTGACGGCGTCGGTGTAGGTGAGCTCGCCCGCGTGGACGCGGGCCGCGAGCGCGGCGTCGACGTCCTTCAAGTGCACATGCGCGATCCGCTGTGGGTACTGCTGGGCCAGCGCGACCGGGTCGGCGCCGCCGACCAGCAGGTGGCCTGTGTCGAGGCAGAGACCGATCCCGCAGCCGTGCAGGACCCGGTCGACGTCGTCGGCGTTCTCGACCATCGTCCCGACGTGCGGGTGCAGCGTGGCGGTGATGCCCGCCTCCGCGGCCACGTCGGCGGCGAGGTCGAGCCGAGCCAGCAGGCGGGTCCAACCCCCCGCGTCGAGAATCGGGCGGGTGTCGTAGCCGGTCAGCCCGGTGTCGGCGGCCAGCACGAGGGTGCCGGCCGACAGCGCGATGAACTGCGCGAGCCGGGACCGGACGCCTTCGGTGATCGTGTCGGCGGGGCTGCCGTCGGCCGGGCCGTCCGCGTGCAGGACGACGGGGACGAAGCCGCCCACGCAGGTCAGGCCGGCCACCGAGAGCTCGTTGGACGCCACGACCGGGTCCTCGGGCAGGAAGCCGTCGGGACCCAGCTCGGTCGCGACGAGCCCGAGCTCGGCCATCTCGCGCAGCACCCGCTCGACCGGCATCTGGTGGCCCCAACCGGGGACCTCGCAGACGCCCCAGGAGATCGGCGCACCCGCCACCCGGCCGGTCAGCGGACCGAGGTCGACGCGCGAACTCATACGCCGACCTCGCTCATCGCCACGACGCGTCCTTCGTCCTTCGACAGCTGCGCGGCCTCCGCGATCAGCAGCGCGGCCAGGGCATCGGCACCCGGGCACGGGCTCGGCGCCCGGCCCGCGGCGACCTCGCAGAACGCGGCGAGTTCGGCCCGGTAGGCCGTGACGAACCGCTGGGTGAAGTGCGGGTAGCCGGTGCCGGCCGGCCAGCTCACGCCGGCTTCGACACTGCGGACCGGAGTGGCGTCGTCGAGTCCGGCGGACACGGTGCCGAGGCTGCCGTGCACCTCCATGCGGACGTCGTAGCCGGCGCCGTTGTAGCGGGTGGCGCCCACGAACGCCTGGGTGCCGTCGTCGAGGGTGAGCAGCGAACTGGCGGTGTCGACGTCGCCGGCAGCGGCGAAGAAGGACGCGCCCCGGTTGCCGCCTTGGGAGAACACCGAGACGACCTCGCGGCCGGTGACCCAGCGGACGACGTCGAAGTCGTGGACGTTGCAGTCGCGGAAGATGCCGCCGGAGGTCGGGATGTAGTCCGCGTGCGGCGGGGCCGCGTCGTAGGTGCACGCCCAGATCGTGTGCAGCCAGCCGAGCTCACCGGACAGCGCGGCGGCGCGTGCAGCGGCGTAGCCGGGGTCGAACCGGCGCTGGAACCCCACCTGCAACGGCACACCGGCGGCCGCGAGGGTGGCGATGACGGCCTTCGTGCCGGCGACGTCGGACGCGAGCGGCTTCTCGCAGAACACCGGTACACCGACGGCGGCCGCGCGGGCGAGGAGCACAGCGTGCTCGGACGTCGGCGCCGCGATCACCAGCCCGTCGAGGTCGGCATCGAGCAGCGCGTCGACCGAGGGCGCCGTGGTCAGGCCGTGTGCGTCGGCGAGCTCCTTGGCACGGACCTCGTCCAGGTCGGTCACGACGGTGTCGCTGACCTCGAGCAGGGTTGCCAGGTTGGCGGCGTGGACGGATCCGATCCGCCCGGCACCGATCAGGCCGATACGCATCGGCAGTCTCCTCGGGGTTTCGTCTTCTGGGTCGGCGATCCGGTGGGCTCGTCCGGGCGGGGCGCAGTCCGGGGCCGACGCGACGTGCCGAGGTCCGACGCGGTCCGCACCGCATCGTCCAGTCTGCTCAGCGCTCCACGCGGGTGTCAAACCTTTGTCAGGACAAGATCTGGCATCGGCCATCCGGAGCCCGCCAACCGCCCGCCTAGCGTCTGGTCCCGGGTCAGCAGCTAGCGTGCCGCCATGGCATCGGAGCCGGTGGACCCGCCGACCACACCGGCGAACGGGACGGTCGCGGCCCCGCCGACGGCTCCGTTCGACCCCGTCACCGAGCTGCGGATCGACCGGGACAGCGACGTGCCGCTGCACGTCCAGATCGCCCGGCAGCTCGAGGAGGCGATCGTCTCCGGGCGGCTGCCGCCCGGCGAGCGGATCCCGAACGAGCTCGATCTCGTCGACGATCTCGGGCTGTCCAGGCCGACCCTGCGGCAGGCGATCGCCTACCTGGTGGAGCGGGGCCTGGTGGTGCGCAAGCGCGGCGTGGGTACCCAGGTGGTGATGTCGCAGGTCCGGCGTCCGCTGCAGCTCTCCAGCCTCTACGACGACCTCAGCGCCGCCGGTCAGCGGCCCAGTACGCAGGTGCTCGGCCTCGACACGATCGGCTGCGACGACGTCGTGGCGGTCGCGCTCGGGCTGACGCACGGCGACCCGGTCGTGCGGCTCCGGCGGCTGCGATCGGCAGGCGGCGAGCCGATCGCGGTGATGACGAACTACCTGCCGGCGGGGATCGCGGAGCTCGACGAGTCGTCGCTGGCGCGGTTCGGGCTCTACGCGCTGTTGCGCCGGGCGGGCGTGCACCTGCGGGTCGCGAACCAGACGATCGGCGCCGCCACCGCCGACGGCACGCAGGCGGCACTTCTGCACGAACCGGCCGGCGCGGCCCTGCTCACGATGACCCGCACGGCTTTCGACGACACCGGGGCCGCGGTCGAGCACGGCCGGCACGTCTACCGCGCCAGTCGCTACAGCGTCGAGCTCACACTCGTCGAGCGCTGACCGACGACGCCGACCTCGGCCGCCGTCGCACCCGGCGGAACAGCCCGGCGTTCTGCCGGGCCAGGTCGGCGGCGCCGACCATGCCGGCGTCCGGCCCGAGGGTGGCTTTGAGGATGCGTGCCTCCGGCCGGAAACCGCGCCCGGCGAGCGCGTGCCGGAAGGTGTTGCGGGCGGGTCCGAGGAACAGGTCGCCGGCTTCGCAGACACCGCCGCCGACGACGAACATCCCCGGGTCCAGCGCCGACGCCAGGTTCGCCAGCCCGAGTCCGAGCCAGTGGCCGATCTCGCCGAGCAGCTCGATCGCGAGCGGGTCGCCGTCCTTCGCCGCCTGGGTGACGAGCGGTCCGGTCAGCCCGGCGGGGTCGCCACCCGCGCGGCGCAGCAGCTCGGCCGCCACCGGCGACCGGACCTCGCAGAGTTCGCGCGCCTCGCGCACGAGCGCGTTTCCGCTGGCGTACTGCTCCCAGCAGCCGCGGTTGCCGCATTCGCACCGGCGGCCGTCCGGCACGATCGTCATGTGGCCGTACTCGCCGGCGATGCCGAACCGGCCGCGCTGCAGGTCACCGTGGAGGACGAACGCACCGCCGATACCCGTCCCCAGCGTCACGCATACCAGGTGCGTCTCACCCTGGGCCGCCCCGAACCGCCACTCCGCCCAGGCGGCGGCGTTCGCGTCGTTCTCGACGACCACGGGCAGCCGGACGCGACGTCGCACCGCCTCCTGGAGCGGCTCGTGCCGCCAGGCCAGGTGCGGTGAGAACAGCACCGACGCGCCGGTCACGTCGATCCAGCCGGCCGCGCCGATGCCGATCGCGCTCACGTCGTAGCGGGTCCGGAGCTCGGCCACCACCTCGGCGATCGTGTCCTCGGCGGCACGAGCCGAGGTGCCGGGCGTGTCGCGACGGATCTTCTCGACGACGTTGCCGTCCGGGTCGACGACGCCGGCCGCGACCTTCGTGCCGCCGATGTCGACACCGATGGTGAGCGCGTTGACGAGGGCCACCGCGGGTCAGGCGATCCGGGCGAGGTCACTGGCGCCGACGATGCCGGCGAGGTCGAGGCTGGCGCGCTCGATGTCGAGCACCGGTCGGTAGCTGCGGCCGGTCAGCTGACGACGGAACGCCTCACGCGCCGGTGCCAGCAGCAGTTCGCCCGCCTCGGCCACACCACCGGCGATGACGACCAGCGCCGGGTCGAGGACGGCCGTGCAGCTGGCGATGCCCTCGCCGAGCCAGGTCCCGAGGTCTTCCAGCAGCTCGACGGCGGCCGGGTCGTTGTGGGTGGCCGCCTCGGTGACCATGGCGCCGGTGATGGCGGCATCGTCGCCACCCGCCAGGTCGAGGATCGCGCCCGCCTTGGGCGAGCCGCTCGCGGCCAGCGCACGGGCCTCGCGCACCAGGGCGGTACCGCTGGCGTAGACCTCCCAGCAGCCCCGGTTGCCGCAGCCGCAGCGGTGCCCGTCCGGGACGACCCGGATGTGCCCGACCTCGCCGCCGATGCCGAACGCACCCCGGTAGAGCTGGCCGGACGCGACGATGCCGCCGCCGATGCCGGTGCCGACGGTGACCATCAGCATGTCTTCGACGTCGCGGCCGGTGCCGAAGACGAACTCGCCCCAGGCGGCGGCGTTGGCGTCGTTCTCCACGACGACGGGCAGGCCGATCTGAGCGACCACGAGGTCGCGCAGCGGTGT
This sequence comes from Actinopolymorphaceae bacterium, assembly GCA_036786375.1. GTDB lineage: Bacteria > Actinomycetota > Actinomycetes > Propionibacteriales > DAIQRJ01 > DAIQRJ01. The sequence goes on along the minus strand of DAIQRJ010000008.1, from coordinate 72,496 downwards.
GTTGCGCCAGACGATGTTGGGGGCGAACAGCACGGTCGAGCGGGCGGCGTCGATGTAGCCGGCGGCGGCGATACCGACCGCGGCCACCCGCTCGCCGCCGACCGTGCGGAGCTCCTTCGTCAGGTCGACGATCGCCGAGACGATGCTCGCGGTGGTGGTGTCGGGCGTCTCCACCCGGCTGGTGTGCAGCACGGTGCCGGTCCGGTCCACCAACCCGCCGGCGATCTTCGTGCCGCCGACGTCCAGGCCGATGGTCAGGGCGTCGCCGTAGCGGCGCTCCGGTGGGTTCGTCATGGGGTGTCCCGCTCGCTCTCGTCCGCCATGGATCAGTTCTTGTGTCACCAGATCGGTTCCAGTGTCGCCGGATCGGTGCTGGTGTCGTGGTTCGCGACGTCCGACACCGTAGCGGCCCGCGGGAACGCCGGTGGACATGGTGACCTGCACCACCAGCCCGGTACGGTTCGACCCGGAAGCTCGTCCCTGCCCCATGAGGATCGACCCCCGCAGGCATCGTCCAGCCGGATCGACACCGAAGGACCTCTCAACGTGCGCGAATACAGCAATCCCGGCACCTCCCCGCTCGTCGTGGACGACGTGACGACGCTCACGTCCGCGATCGTCGTCAACGCTGCGGAGACGCCGAACCGGGTCGTGCTCGCCCGATCGGTCGACGGCGACTGGCAGGACGTCACCGCCCGGGAGTTCCACGACGAGGTGGCGGGGGTGGCCAAGGGCCTGGTGGCGGCCGGTATCGGACCCGGCGCGCGGGTCGCGCTGTTGTCGCGCACGCGGTACGAGTGGACGCTGATCGACTACGCGATCTGGTACGCGGGCGGCGTGACCGTGCCGGTGTACGAGACGTCGTCCCCGGATCAGATCCGCTGGATCCTCGCCGACGCCGAGTGCGTGTTCGCCGTCGTCGAGGCGCCCGAACACGCTGCGTCGGTGGAGAAGATCCGCCACGACGTCCCGGCGTTGCTCGACGTGCTCGTCATCGACGAGGGAGCGGTGGACGCGCTCACCACCCGCGGGGCCGCGGTGTCCTCCGAGGACCTCGAGCAACGTCGCTCCGCGGTCCGTGCCGGCGACCCCGCGACGATCATCTACACGTCCGGGACGACCGGCCGGCCCAAGGGCTGCCTCCTCACCCACCGCAACTTCATCGACGCACTGACCGCCTGCATCCAGCAGGTGCCCGACCTGTTCGCCCCGGGCGCGTCGACGCTGCTGTTCCTCCCGCTGGCGCACGTCTTCGCGCGCATTCTCGAGGTGGCCACGATGATGGCCGGGCTCCGGCTGGGGCACTCCCCCTCGATCGCGACCCTCGGCGCCGACCTGGCAGCGTTCAAGCCGACGTTCATCCTCGGTGCGCCTCGCGTCTTCGAGAAGGTGTACAACACCGCGTCGAACAAGGCGACCGGCGACGGGAAGGGCCGGATCTTCGCGATGGCGGCCGATGTCGCCATCGCCTACAGCACCGCCCTGAGCGAGAATCGCAAGCCCGGCTTGAGCATCCACGCCCGGCACGCCCTGTTCGACCGGTTGGTGTACTCCAAGTTCCGCGCGGCCCTGGGTGGGCGGCTGCGGTTCGCGATCTCCGGCAGCGCGCCGCTGGCCGCCCGGACCGCGCACTTCTACATGGGCGTCGGCATCGAGATCATCGAGGGCTGGGGGCTGACCGAGACGACCGCTGCCGTTGCGGTGAACCTGGTCGGCGCCACCAAGATCGGCACCGTCGGACGGGTGCTGCCGTGGACGACCGTGCGGGTGGAGGACGACGGCGAGCTCATGGTCAAGGGCCCGCAGGTGTTCGCGGGCTACCTGGGCAGCCAGGCCGCCACCGACGCCGTGCTCACCCCCGACGGCTGGTTCCGTACCGGCGACCTCGGCAGCATCGACGACGACGGCTACGTGACGATCACCGGCCGCAAGAAGGAGATCATCGTCACCGCGAACGGGAAGAACGTGTCGCCGTCGCAGCTCGAGGAGATCATCGGCTACCATCCGCTCGTCAACGCCGCGATGGTGGTCGGCGACCGGCGTCCGTTCGTCGCCGCCCTGGTCACCCTGGACCCCGACGGTGTCGGCCTCTGGCGCGACCGGCACCAGAAGACCGGCGATCTGAACGAGCTGACCACCGACGCCGACCTTCGAGCCGAGATCGCCTTCGCGATCGCCGAGGCGAACGCGACCGTGTCGCGCGCCGAGTCGATCCGCAAGTTCGAGATCCTGCCGGTCGAGTGGTCGGTCGAGGGCGGCCAGCTGACCCCGAGCTTCAAGCTCAAACGCCGGGTGATCCTGGCCGAATGTGCCGACGCTGTCGAGCGGCTCTACGTCGACAGCCGCGGCCAGGACGACTGACGCCAACCCGCCGGTTGCTCGACCTCTGCCGACGCGTCGTCAGAGGTCGAGCAACCGGGCGACGGTGTCGTGCACGTGCCGCCAGGTCCACTCCCGTTCCACCCACTCCCGGCCGGCGCGACCCATCGCCGCAGCCCTGGCCGGATCGCCGAGCAGATCGATCGCGGAAGCGGCAACCGCGCGCACGTCCGTCGGGTCGACGACGACGCCGGTGCGCCCGTCGAACACGGTGTCGACCGCGCCACCGGATCGCCCGACGATCACCGGCAGGCCGCACGCGGAGGCCTCGAGGAAGACGATCCCCAAACCCTCGACCTCCAGTCCAGCATGACGATCGCGACAGGGTGAGGCGAACACGTCCGCCGCAGCGAAGAACGCCGGCGTCTGCGCATGCGGCACACCGCCGGTGAAGACGATGCGATTCGCGACGCCGAGCCGCTCGGCCGACGAGCGCAACGCCCGGTCGTCGCCCGGACCGGTGATGACGAGCCGTGCGGCCGGCACCGCGGCGACCACCTCGGGCCAGGCGGCGACGAGGGTGTCCTGACCCTTCCGCGGCGTCAGCCGGCCGACGCAGATCAGCACTGGCCCGTCCGCGTCGACCCCCCACTGCGCCCGGAGCCGCTGCCGCTCATCGTCGTCGCCACCGGTGGCCGGCCGGAAAACGGACGTATCCACCCCCGGCGGCATCCGCACCATCCGCTCGGCCGCGTCCGGGGTGAGCGCGCCGGCGATGACGCGGTGCGTGTATTCGCCGAGGTAGGTGAGCGCGTCGCAGCCGCTGCCGATCCGTCGCAGCACCCGCCGGGCGACAGGTACCCGTGCCCACCACAGCTCGTGACCGTGGGTGATGCCGACGATGCGCTCGGCACCGGCAGCGCGCAGCGGCCCGGCGAGCAGTCCGAGCGGGGCGGCGGCGCCGAAGATCACCCGGTCGCACCCGTGCGCCCGGAACGCCTCGATGACTCGGCGCCGCACCAGCGGTGACGGGACGAGCATCGAGGTGGGGTCGCGCACGACCGGGTAGGGCAGCCGGGCGTCGTACCGCTCCTGGCCACGCGTGCGGGAGGTGTAGACCACGACCTGGTCAGCGGGCAGGCCGCCGGCGATCGTCGCGACGAAAGTCTCGATGCCACCCTGGCGCGGCGGGAAGTCGTTGGTGACGATCATGACCCCGCTCATCGTCGCCAGTCTGTCAGCCGCACCAGCCACCGCCGGCGAAGCGCGGCCGCATCGACGCCGGCGGGCCAGGATCCGGCCGCCGCGGTGCCGCCGACGGCCGACCACGTCCGGTACCAGGCGATCAGACCGGCGTCGCCCAGCTGATCGGCGAGGAGGTCCACGGCGAGCCAGGAGACGTCGTAGGCGGAATCGGGGACGGTCGCGTCGAAGTCGGGGTCGACCGGGAAGTCGATGGGCATACGAACCGTCCTCAGCCTCGTCCGCGCGGCCGTCTCGAGTGCCGTGGCCAGGCCGAGGCTCTTCGCCGAGAGGTACTCGGCCAGCCCCTCACGCAGCCAGCGTGGTGCGTGGTCGCGGTCGGCACCGGCCTGGGTCGCGCACAGGTCCGCGACCACATGCACGCATTCGTGCGTGAGGACGCTCGCCGGGACCTGCCCACGCGCGTGCGGCAGGCCGGGCGCGAGCACCACGGTGAGCGGGCCGGTACCCAGCCGCACGCTGGTGCCGGCGCTGCCACCGGTCCCCCTCACGGCGGTGAACGCGTCAGCGTCACGCGCCACGACGATCGCCACGCCGGGCCGCGTCGGCGGCGCCGGCCATCGGGCGAGGACGCGGGCCAGTGCGGCGCGGCCGAGGCGGCCGAGCTCAGCGACGTCCGCGCTGGGCGCGATCACCAGCACGGGTCCGTTCCGGACGACCACCGGCCTCGGGGATCCCCGCCAGAACGCCGCGTTCGGAGGCACGTCGGTCGCCCGCTGGTCGACGAGGGGAAAGCTCCAGTCGACGTCGAGACCTGACGGGAGCGTGGCCGCGAGCTGTTCGACGGGCGGACGGCGGGCGGTGGTGACGATCGCGTAGGTGCTGGGCTCGAGGGCGACGATCGTGTCGTACACACCGCCGGCGGCGTCGCGTTCAGCGGTGTTGCCGGCACCGCACGCGTCGACGTAGTCGTCGCGACTGCGGTTGCGGACCGCGATGATCTGCTCGCGGGGCGACCAGGAGACGGCGGAGGACGCACAGCTGTCCAGGAACGCAGCGAGCGCTGCCAGGCTCGTAAGCCTCAGCAGCGCTCGCCGATCCGACATCGGATGCCGTTCTCGCGTGTGTCGGTGGATCAGCCCGGGCGGACGGCACCGGCGAAGGGCATGTACTTCATCGGCAGGTACTGCACGCTCGTGCCCGGACGGGGCGCGTGGACGACGAGGCCGTTGCCGGCGTAGATGCCGACGTGGTGCATGCCGCCGTAGAACATCACCAGGTCACCCGGCTGCAGCTCGGCCTTGGAGACCTTGTGCCCGACGACGTTGTACTGCTCGCGCGCGGAATGCGGCAGCGAGACGCCGGCTGCGCGCCACGCCATCATCGTCAGCCCCGAGCAGTCCCACGAGCTGGGACCGGCGGCACCGAAGACGTACGGCTCACCGACCTGTGCCTTCGCGAACGCGAGCGCGGCGGCGGCACGGCCAGAGGCCGGACTACCGCCGCCGGTCGGAGTGCCGCCGGTCGGATCCAACGACGTGTCCGAGGACCCGGTGTTCGTGGACGTGCGGGTGGCATCGCGGCTGGCGCGGACGGCGGCGGCCGCACGCTTCTCCTTGGCGGCCTCGATCGCAGCGAGCCGCGCCTTCTCGGCCGCGGTGAGGCGGGCGAAGAGTGCGCGGGAGGCGGCGAGCTTCTGGTTCGCGAGGGTGCGGTCGGCCTGCGCGCGGTTCTGCGCGTCGGTCAGCCGGGCCTGCTCCGCGGTGACAGCGGCCTGCTTCTCGGCGAGCACCTTCTGCTGCGAACGGAGCGCGGTCAGGGAGGCGCCCTGCTGGTCGGTCAGAGAGGCGGTCGTGCTCATACGCGCCAGGAAGTCGTCGGGCTGGGACGCAAGCAGCAGCTGGACGGTGGTGTCCATGCCGTCGGAGCGGTACTGGGCCGAGGCGAACTGGCCGACGCGGTTGCGTAGCGCGGCGACAGCCGCCTGCTGGCGGGTCACGTCGCTCTGCAGTGCGGCGACACGCTGCTTGATGGCCGTGAGCTCGTCGCCGATCTCGTTGGCGCTCTCGGTGGCGGCCTCGGCGTCGTTCTGGAGGGCGTCGACCTGCGCGCTCACCTGGTCGATCGTCAGTGGTGCAGGTTGGGGGTCAGCTTGGCTCGCACCCGGTATCAGGGTTGCGAACGAAACGGTCAGCGAAAAGCCGACAGCGATGAGGGCACGCGTTGCGCGCCTCCGGCCGTTCTCCACGAGCGGTCGGTTCCTTTCTTCCTCGACGCTTACCAGGTGAGCTGACGGGTTCGGGCCGGAAGTCGCCCTACCTCGCCTCAGCCGATGACCGGCCCTGGCGACGATTCACCCCAGAACTGCTAGTGGTTCCCCGGTTCCGGATGTGGGCATCCGAACTCAGCGTGGCCTTCGCGCCCGTCAGTTGACCGGCCGTCCAGAAACCACTTCGACCATATAGGCCGCTCGTGACCGCGGCCAACCGCGTCTGCCGACGATGTGACACAGCTCGCAGCTCACGTGCCGCTTCGGCGACGCCCTGTGTCCGGTTGCATACGCAGCGGCGGCACCAGCCCGGAATCGGCCAGCATCGCGAGCGCGGACTGCTCGTCGTCGCTGATGACCACGCCCTCGGGCGCACATCCCAGGAGCACCGTCACCACGCAGTCGCCGCAGCCGCGCCCCCGCGCTTCGCAAGTGTCGCAATCGATGTGCATGGTGTGACCTCCGTGGCTGGGTGGAACTCGTGTCCGGAACGCTAGGGGCGACGTCCGACAGTTCCCGCCGGACCGATCACCTGGGCCATCACCTCGCCCGATCAGCCGCCCTATTGCACGACATACGGGGTGCCGACGGCGGATTGTCGGTGCCGGGTGCGATGGTCGGGTTGTGGTCATGACCGGACGTGCCGTCGTTCCAGCGCTGGGCGATCCAGCACTGGGCGATCCAGCACTGGGAGCACCGGCGCCGGGAAGTCCCGCGCTGGCTCGTCCGTCCGCGTACCGGCAGCCCACGTTCGACGAACTGGGCACGCCGCTGGCGCAAACCACCTTCTGCGTGGTCGACCTCGAGACCACCGGCGGCTCCCCGGCCGGAGGTGCGGGCATCACCGAGATCGGAGCCGTCCGAGTCTGCGGCGGCGAGGTCACCGGTGAGTTCCAGACTCTGGTCAACCCGGGCGAGCCGGTCCCGGCGTTCATCGCCGTCCTCACCGGCATCACCACCGAGATGGTCGCGGGATCGCCCCGCATCGCGCCCGTGCTCGCGGCGTTCTTCGAGTTCGCCCGCGGTTGCGTCCTCGTCGCGCACAACGCTCCGTTCGACGTCGGTTTCCTCAAAGCGGCGGCCGGCGCCGCGCAGATCCCCTGGCCCGGGTACGGCGTCGTCGACACGGCCGTCCTGGCGCGTCGTGTGCTGGCGCACGACGAGGTGCCCAACTGCAAGCTGTCGACGCTCGCCCCGTTCTTCAGGGCCACGACGAAGCCCGAGCACCGCGCGCTCGCCGATGCGCGTGCGACCGTCGACGTGCTGCACGGTCTGTTCGAGCGACTCGGCCCGCTCGGTGTGCACACGCTCGAGGAACTCGCCACCTACAACGCGCGGGTCTCCTCGGTCCAGCGAGGCAAGCGCCACCTGGCCGAGAAGCTGCCGACCGAGCCCGGCGTCTACCTGTTCACCGACGCCCAGCACCGCGTCCTCTACATCGGCACGTCCGGCAACCTGCGGCGTCGGGTCAGGTCGTATTTCACCGGCTCCGAGACGCGCAGCCGGATGGGCGAGATGGTCGGCCTCGCCCACGATGTGACAGGCATCGCCTGCGCGACCCGGCTGGAGGCCCAGGCACGCGAACTCCGTCTCATCGCGGCACACAAACCCCGCTACAACCGGCGGTCGAAGTTTCCGGAGAAGATGGTGTGGCTCAAGCTCACCGTCGAGCCGTTCCCGCGGCTGTCGGTGGTGCGCGCGGTCACCGACGACGGCGCCTCCTACCTGGGTCCGTTCGGCTCCAAGACGACCGCTGAGACGGTCGCAGCGGCGATCCACGAAGCCACCAAGCTGCGCCAGTGCACGCCGAGGCTGTCCCGTCATCCCGACAGCACCGCATGTGCGCTGGCCCAGATGGACCGCTGCCTCGCGCCCTGCGACGGGCGGGTCACGATCGAGATCTACGCAAGCGAGGTCGAGTCGGTCGTCGCGGCGATGGCCCGTGACCCGCGCAACCTGGTGACGACGCTGCTCGCCCGCATTCGCCGGCTCGCCGGTCAGGACCGGTTCGAAGAGGCCGGTACCCACCGCGACCGGATGTCGGCGTTCGTCGAGGCGGCGGCGCGCACCCAGCGCCTGCGGGCGATCTCCGGCTGCCCGCAGATCGTCGCGGCCCGACGGCTCGACGAAGGCGGCTGGGAGGTGCATGTGATCCGGCACGGCCGGCTCGCCGCCGCGGGACGCACGATGCCCGGTGAACCGCCGATGCCGGTGATCGACACCCTGGTGAACTCCGCCGAGACCGTCACTCCCCCGGTTCCGCCGACTCCCGCCGGCACCGTCGAGGAGGCCGAGCTCATCCTCCGCTGGCTCGACCAGCCAGGTGTACGTCTTGTGGAGGTCGAGGGTGAGTGGTCGTGCCCGGTCACCGGCGCCGCCTCCCTCCACGGCTGGATCGAGCGGGCCTACGCTGGCGACGACACCCTTGGCCAGTGACCGGACGAGTCCGACAGCACGTCCGCCGGCACGTCCGTAGGCTCGCCAAACCGCCGCCAGCACAGGAGATACCGCGTGATCACCGCGATCGTGTTCATCCAGGCCGACGTGGCCCGCATCCCCGAGGTCGCCACCGCCATCGCCGATCTGCCCGGCGTGACCGAGGTGTACTCCGTCACCGGCACCATCGACCTCATCGCTCTGGTCCGGGTCCGCGACATCGACGCGATCGCCCAGGTCGTCGCCGACCGGCTCAACAAAGTGCCCGGCGTCGTCGACACCGAGACCCACATCGCGTTCAAGGCCTACTCACGCCACGACCTCGACGCCGCCTTCAGCCTCGGTCTCGAATCCTGACCTGACCCGACCTGACCTGACCGACCCGACCCGGTCGGGCTCCTTCGCGCGGGTTGACGCGCTAATACCGACGGCGCGACGACGTGCCGTGTGGGACTCTTGATCCCGTGGAACTCCTCCAGTCGACCAAGCTCTCCGACGTCTGCTACGACATCCGTGGCCCGGTGCTGGAAGAGGCCAAGCGGCTCGAAGCATCCGGGCGCTCGATCCTCAAGCTCAACATCGGCAACCCGGCCGCGTTCGGGCTGGTCCCGCCGGACGAGCTGATGGTCGACCTCGTCAGCAACCTCCCGGCCGCCACCGGCTACAGCGACTCCCAGGGCATCCTGTCCGCCCGGGTCGCGGTCGCACAGCACTACCAGGGGCAGGGTGTGCTCAGCGCCCGGGCCGAGCACGTCTGGCTGGGCAACGGCGTCAGCGAGCTGATCGTGATGGCCATGCAGGCACTCCTCAACGACGGCGACGAGGTCCTCGTCCCGGCGCCGGACTATCCGCTGTGGACCGCGGCGGTCACGCTCTCGGGCGGGCGCGCGGTGCACTACCGCTGCGACGAGTCCAATGGCTGGATGCCCGACATCGACGACATCCGCGCCAAGGCCGGCCCCGCCACGAAGGCGATCGTCGTCATCAACCCGAACAACCCGACGGGCGCGGTCTACTCGCGTGAGCTGCTCGAGGAGATCCTGCAGGTCGCCCGCGAGCACTCGCTGGTGATGTGCAGCGACGAGATCTACGACAAGATCCTCTACGACGGCTCCGTCCACCACGCGATGTCGACGCTGTCCGACGACGTCTTCACGCTGACGTTCAACGGCCTGTCCAAGGCCTACCGGGCCGCCGGCTTCCGCTCCGGCTGGCTGCTCACCAGCGGGCCGCGCGAGCACGCGCGCAGCTACCTCGAGGGGCTGTCGATCCTCGCGAACATGCGGCTCTGCGCGAACGTCCCCGGCCAGCATGTGATCCAGGCCGCGCTCGGCGGACACCAGAGTGTCGTCGACCTCGTCCTACCCGGCGGGAGGCTCCGAGAGCAGCGCGACGCCGCGCTCGTCGCCCTCGACCGGATCCCCGGCGTCAGCTGTGTGAAACCGGCCGGTGCACTCTATCTCTTCCCACGCATTGATCCCGACGTCTACCCCATCGTCGACGACGAGGCGTTTGTGATGGATCTCCTCAAGGCCAAGCACGTCCTCGTCGTGCAGGGCACCGGGTTCAACTGGTTCGCCCCCGACCACTTCCGCATCGTCACGCTGCCGCGCGTCGACGAACTCACCGATGCCATCGACCGCATCGGGGACTTCCTCTCCAGCTACGACCCGCCGCAGTCCGCCCTCGTAGCAGGCTGACCGCCCGGGAGCATGTGTCGACCGTCGCCAGGGCGGGCCGGCGGACGCCGGCGGAGCGGCAGACGGTGACCGCGGCGACTGGTCCGGTTTGCGTATCCTCTGCGCCATGACTGCTGCCCCCGGTTGGTATCCCGACCCGAGCGGCATCCCGAACGCCTTCCGGTGGTGGGATGGCGGTTCCTGGACGACGTCGATCAGCGCGTCGGCCCACGCCCCCGGTCCGATCAACGCCCAGCCCGCCGGTGGCCCGGCCGCCCAGACGGGACAGAATGCCGGCGCGTCGCAACCGGCCGGCGAGCAGCCCGCCGCCGGCACCGGTGACCCACGCCACCCCGGCCCCGACTTCGAACCGGCACCGTGGACGCGGATCGAGACCGAGCCGCAGGCGTACACGCCGATCCCGGCGGCCGCCTCGGCCGGGATGAAGCCGTGGAAGATCGCCCTGCTGTTCGCCTCCGTGCTGGCGGTGGTGCTCGTCGCCGGCGGCATCTACCTGGCCATGCGCAAGGGCGCCGAGCCGACGCCGCCGATCGTGTCGCCCCAGCCGACCCAGCCGCAGTTCACCCCGACCCCGCAGCCGAGCGTCACTCCGCAGCCCACGCAGCCGACCGAGAACCCGTCGCCCCCGCAGTCGAGCCAGCCGACGCAGTCTCCCCAGAGCCCGCAGCCCACCCAGAGCCCGCAGCCCACCCAGACGCCGCAGGCGAACGAAGCGCATTTGGTCTACACCGCGCCGGGCGGGTCGTGGATGCCGCCGACGACCCCGCTGCTCCCGAGCACGTCCGCTGGGCCGATCACCCAGTACGCCGGCCACTTCCAGTACACCGAACCGTTCTACAGCGGCAACAGCAGCTGGGTCGCGATGATGGACTCACTCATCCCGCGGCCGGAGTGGGGCGTGGAGAAGAACCAGAAGACCGGACTCGCCACCATGTCGAGCTGGTACCAGGCGTCCAGCTTCAGCGGCGCCGCGCTCACCTCGAAGACCATCGTGAACAAGAAGGTGACGGTCGACGGCAAGAGCGGCTGGATGCTGCAGCAGCACTACACGTACAGCATCCCGGGCCTGAAATCGAAGGGCGAGACGGGCACCTTCATCTCCGTCCAGACCGGCAAGAACACCGACGCGGTCTTCCTCGCGTCGATCCCCGACACGAACAAGGACCTGCAGGCCGACGTCGACGCGGCGATCAAGACACTCAAGATCAGGCAGTGACGACGGGCGGCATCGCCGCCACCCACGCGGTCAGCGTCCTCGCCGCGGCGCCGGAGTCGATCGATTCGACCGCCCGCTCGTGGCCGGCCCTCAGACGTTCGAGCAGCGGGGCCTCGCTCGGTACGGCCGCGGCGATGGCGGCGGCCGCGTTCAGCAGCACCACGTCACGCACCGGACCGCCCTCGCCGCCCAGGTAGCGACGCACCATCTCGGCGTTCTCCTCGGGACCGCCACCCCGCAGCGCCGCGGGTTCGACCGGCGCGATACCGAGGGAGCGCGGGTCGAACGTCTCGGTCCGGGTGCGGCCGTCACCGACGACGTGCACCGTCGAGGTCGTGGTGGTGGTGAGTTCGTCCAGCCCGTCGTCGCCGCGGAACACCAGCGCCTGGGTGCCTCGCTTCGCCAGCACCCCGGCGACGATCCCGGCGATGCGGGCGTCGGCGACCCCGACGGCGGCAGCGGTCGTCTGCGCCGGGTTCGTCAGCGGCCCGAGGAAGTTGAACACGGTCGGCACGCCGAGCTCGCTCCGCGCGACGGCGACGTGCCGGAGGGCCGGATGGAACGCCCGTGCGAAGCAGAACGTGATGCCGACGTCGAGGGCGACCTGACGCACCTGCCCGGGGGTGAGGTCGAGCCGGATCCCCAGTGTCTCCAGGACGTCCGCCGTGCCCGACGACGACGACGCCGAGCGGTTGCCGTGCTTGACGACCCGCAGCCCGGCGCCGGCGGCGGTGATCGCGGCCATCGTCGAGATGTTGTGGGTGTTCGCGAGGTCGCCGCCGGTCCCGACGACGTCGAGCGTGGGCCCTGGGACGTCGATCCGGGTGGCGGCGCCGAGCATGCCGTCGACCAGGCCGGTGACTTCGTCGACGGTCTCGCCCTTGGCCCGCAGCGCCACCACGAAACCGGCGACCTGCACGTCGGTGGCCGCCCCGGCGAGGATCTCGCGCATCGCCCAGGTCGTCTCGGCCGGGTCGAGATCACGCCCGGCCAGGAGCGCGCCGATCAGCCTCGGCCAGGTCGGTGCCGGGGTCGAAGCGGTCGCGCTCACGTCGCGGCGTGGGCGTCGCCGGTCGACAGGCGCGCCTTGAGCAGGGCGACGACCTTGCTGCACAGCTCGATCGGGTTCACCGGGTACGCGACGGTCTCGTCGGCCATCGCCCAGGTGGCCAGCCACGCGTCGTCGGGACGCCCGGTCAGCACGAGCACGGGCGGCGCCTGGAAGATCTCGTTCTTGACCTGGCGGCACAGCCCGATCCCGCCGACCGGCACCGTCTCCCCGTCGAAGATGCACAGGTCGATGCCGCCCGCGTCGAGCAGCGAAAGGACGGCCGGCGAGGTGGCGCACTCCTCGAGCCGCAGCGGCGGAAGGTCGAGGTCGGGGCGGACACCGAGCGAGGTCGAGACGCGGTCACGCAGACGGCGGTCGTCGCTGTAGACCAGCACGCGCGCCGGTGCCCCACCTGCCGGAGCGGAGCCGGCCGGAGCGGAGTGGCCGGCGGCTGAACTGCTCGTCATGAGATGTCCTTCGTCGAGGTGGTCGGGGTGTTCGGCGTGATCGTCGGGGCCGCCTGCGGTGTGCCGGGAGGCCTGTGTGACAAGCTTCGCCGAAGCCGCGGCTCGGCCCACGCCACCGGCATCGTATCGACACCGGCCGGGGTCGCAGACGGCGGCGAGCCGATGGAAGATACCTGCCGTACGTGTCACCGACACGGGATCGACGACGATGCACCATAGGCGCGAAACATCAGTCAGGAAGGGCAGGGCCCGGATGTCACCCACAACTGGTACGGGACATAATGGCGACCGTGGCTAGCACAACTGTCGAGCCGACCGCACGACTGCACGGGCTGCCCAGGCGCCCGTCCGCGGTCTCTGTCGGCACCATCGTCTGGCTCGCCAGCGAGCTGATGTTCTTCGCCGCGCTGTTCGCGGCGTACTTCACCATCCGCTCGCACGCGCCCGAGCTCTGGGCGCAGGAGAGCTCGCACCTCAACGTGCCCTACGCGGCCGTCAACACCACGATCCTGGTGCTCTCCTCGGTCACCTGCCAGATGGGGGTGTTCGCCGCCGAGCACGGCCAGGTCGGACGCACCGGCAGCCTGGTGAACTTCCTCCGCTGGGGGCTGCGCGAATGGTTCGTCCTCACCTTCGTCATGGGTTCGGTGTTCGTCGCCGGCCAGTCCTACGAGTACGCCCACCTGATCCACGACGGCATCACGCTGTCGAGCTCGGGGTACGGATCGGTGTTCTACCTGACAACCGGCTTCCACGGGCTGCACGTCACCGGCGGCCTGATCGCCTTCCTGCTCGTCCTCGGACGCACCTACATGGCGCGCCGGTTCACCCACGAGCAGGCCGTGTCCGCGATCGTGGTGTCGTACTACTGGCACTTCGTCGACATCGTGTGGATCGGGCTGTTCGCGACGATCTATCTGCTGAAGTGAGCATCCGAGCGTGGTGCCAGGCACGAAGAGATACCGAGATACCCCACCCCGAGGACGGAGCGTCCAGGCTGTGAGTACCTCCACCACCACGCGGGCCACTGGCACGCGTGCACGCCGGGGCCGTCGTCGCGGCGGGGCGTTCGTCGTCCTCCTGGCGCTGGTGCTCTTCGGTGGTGCCTACGCCGTGGTGCAGCCGAACCAGAGCGCCAACGCGCAGGCACCCGAAGCCGCCGACATCCAGGCCGGCCGGTCGCTGTTCGTCAGTGCCGGATGCGTCACCTGCCACGGTCTCAACGCCGATGGCGTGAAGGACAAGGGTCCGACGCTGATCGGCGTGGGCGCAGCATCGGTCGACTTCCAGGTCGGCACCGGCCGGATGCCGCTTGCCCAGCCCGGGCAGCAGGCCGCCCGGCGCGCGAAGGTGTTCAGCGACGCCGAGATCAGCCAGCTGGCCGCCTACGTCGCGTCGCTCGCGCCGGGGCCGGCCATTCCCTCGGCCGACCAGTACTCCACCAGCAACCTGACCGACGCCGACATGGCCGAGGGCGGCGAGCTGTTCCGCACCAACTGCGCCGGCTGCCACAACTTCGCTGGCAAGGGCGGTGCGCTCCCCGACGGGCGGGACGCCCCGCCGTTGACCGACACGGAGAGCGTGCACATCTACGAAGCGATGCTGACGGGCCCGGGCCAGATGCCGGTGTTCGCCGACACGACTCTCACCCAGGCCGACAAGCAGAAGATCATCGCCTACCTCGACCATGTACGGACGGCGGACAACCCCGGCGGTTCCGCGCTCGGCAGCCTCGGTCCGGTGACCGAGGGCCTGTGGGGCTGGATCGCGGGTATCGGTTCGCTCGTCCTGATCGCCGTCTGGCTGGCGGCCAGAGGGGTGCGTGCCAAGTGAGTGACCTCGAGCAGGCGCCGGCTCCGTCGAGCCACGCCGAGATGCACGCGGCCGCGTCCGCGGGACCCATCCCCAACCCCGGCCTCGAGCACCACGAACTGCGGCTGACCGACATCGACGAACGCGCCGCGAAGCGCGTCGAGCGTCAGGTCGGCGGCATGCTCACGCTGTCGGCGCTGTGCACGGTGGCGTTCATCGTGTCCTACCTGGCCGTCCCGGCGGACGCGTCGGTCTTCGGCATCGGTGCCCTCAACCTCGCCCTCGGCGGGTTCCTGGGGATGGCGCTCCTGCTGATCGGGCTGGCCGCGATCCAGTGGGCCAGGAAGCTGATGACCGACCGCGAGATCGTCGACGAGCGGCACGACGCCAGCTCGACCCCGGAGGACCGCGCCGAGGCGATCGCCGTGTTCGACCTGGGTGCCGAGGAGTCGCAGATCACCCGTCGGCCGATCATCCGCCGCAGCCTGATGGGCGCGATGGGCCTGCTGCTGCTGACGCCGGTCATCCTGCTCCGCGACCTGGGCCCGCTGCCGAAGGGCGCCCCGTCGCGCACCATCTGGGCGAAGGGCATCCGCATCGTCAACGACGTGACCTACGTGCCCGTCAAGGCGTCGGACCTCCAGCTCGGCTCGATCGTCAACGCCGTCCCGGAGAACCTCACGAAGCTCGAGGGCAAGGACTTCAACAACGCCAAGGCCAAGGGCGCGGTCATCATCGTGCGCATGCTCCCGGGTGACATCAAAGCCTTCCCCAACCGGGTGAACTGGGGCGTGGACGGCGTACTTTGCTATTCGAAGATCTGTACACACAACGGCTGTCCCATCAACCTGTGGGAGTCGCAGACGCACAAGCTCCTGTGCCCGTGTCACCAGTCCACGTTCGACCTCGCCGACAACGGCAAGGTGCTGTTCGGACCGGCTGCCCGTGACCTCCCGCAGTTGCCGATCATGGTCGACTCGAGCGGCTACCTCGTCGCTCAGAGCGATTTCACCGAGGCCGTCGGACCGAGCTTCTGGGAGCGCGGATGAGCCAGACAGAGACCACCACCCCCACCAACGCCGGCTCGGTCGGCCAGACCCCGGCGAGCCGCAGCGCGACCATCAAGCCGCTCGGCAAGCCGATGGCGTGGGTCGACGACCGGGTCGGCATCGCCAAGGGCCTGAAGGGCCAGATCCGCAAGGTCTTCCCCGACCACTGGTCGTTCCTGATCGGCGAGATCGCCCTCTACTCGTTCGTCATCCTGCTGCTCTCGGGCGTGTTCCTGACGCTGTGGTTCAAGCCGAGCATGCAGGAGGTCATCTACAACGGCCCGTACGCGCCGCTGCAGGGTGTCTCGATGACGGAGGCCTACGAGTCGACGCTGCACATCAGCTTCGACATCCGCGGCGGCCTCCTGATGCGCCAGATCCACCACTGGGGAGCGATCCTGTTCATGGCATCGATCACCCTGCACATGCTGCGCATCTTCTTCACCGGCGCGTTCCGCAAGCCCCGTGAGATCAACTGGCTGATCGGGATCGGCCTGGTCAACCTCGCCTTCGTCGAGGGTTTCTTCGGCTACTCCCTCCCCGACGATCTGCTCTCGGGCACCGGCCTGCGGGTGGCCGAGGGCATCATGCGCTCGGTGCCGGTCGTCGGCACCTACGTGTCGTTCTTCTTCTTCGGCGGCGAGTTCCCCGGCGATGTGTTCATCCCGCGCATCTACATGGCGCACGTACTGCTGGTGCCCGGCATCCTGCTGGCGCTGATCGCCGTACACCTCGGGTTCGTCGTCTATCACAAGCACACCCAGTACGCCGGGCCCGGTCGGACCGACCGCAACGTCGTCGGCCAGCCGCTGATGCCGGTCTACATGGCCAAGGCCGGTGGCTACTTCTTCGCCGTCTTCGGCATCACCACGCTGATGAGCGCTCTGATGCAGATCAACCCGGTGTGGATGTACGGCCCGTACAACCCGGCCCAGGTGACCGCCGACTCCCAACCCGACTGGTACGTCGGCTGGATGGACGGCGGGCTGCGGGTGATGCCGAACCTGGAGACACACCTCTGGGGCTTCACTCTGTCCTGGAACGTGCTGATACCCGGAGTGGGCCTGCTCGGACTGCTCTACACCTCGCTGGCTCTGTATCCGTTCTTCGAGCGATGGCTCACCGGCGATCAGCGGGAGCATCACGTCCTCGACCGTCCGCGCAACCAGCCGACCCGCACCGGTCTCGGCGCGGCCGGCATCTCGATCTACGCCCTGCTCTGGATCGCCGGTGGCAACGACGTGATCGGCCCGATGTTCAACGTGAGCATCTACTCGATCACCTGGTTCGTCCGGATCGGCATCTTCGTGCTGCCGTTCCTGGCGTTCATGGTGGTCCGGCGGATCTGCATCTCGCTGCAGCGCAAGGACCGCCAGACGGTCCTGCACGGCTACGAGTCCGGCACGATCATCCGTTCCCCCGAGGGCGGGTTCACCGAGATGCACCAGCCGCTGCCGATCAACGAGGCGTACTCGATCACCGCGCACGAGCGTCAGGTGCCCGCCGAGCTCACCCCGGCCACCGACGCCAACGGTGTCGCCGCCAAGGGCCAGGCGCTGTCACGCTGGCGCACGAGGCTCTCGGAGTTCTACTTCGGCGACGTCGTCAACACGCCCACCGTCGCGGAGCTGGCCGAGGCGCACGAGCACGGCGACCACCACGCGGTCGAGATTGGCTACGGAGACACATCCACGCCCGCGCTCGAGACCGCGGAGGACGCCGCGGCCCGGGAGCAGCGCGAGACCTCCATCACCACGTAGGCCCTGCCGGCATTCTCCGGACGACGACGACGACGAACGAGCCCGTCAGCCCCCGGGGGGCCGGCGGGCTCGTTCCCTGTATCGGGCCTGTTGTCTGGGGCCCGTTGTCCTGGCTTCGGGTCAGCCGCTGCGCTGCGGCAGGTTGTCGAGGCTGACGACCGCATCGGCACGGCCCGCCATCGCCTCGACGAGATCGGCGTTCGACTGGTCGACGACACGCGCGCGGTGCTCCGCCTCGTCGACGGATCGGCCGAAGTGCTCGTGCCGCGCGGCCAGCCGGGCCAGCCGCAGCTCGTCGGGGACGTCGACGTACCAGCAGATGTCGAGCAGGGTCCGGACGGCGTTCCAGGGCGCGGTGTCGAGCAGCAGGTAGTTGCCCTCGGTCACGACCAGCCGGTGCTCGGGGCGCACCTCGACCGCCCCGGCGACGGCGTCCTCGATGCCACGCCGGAATTCCGGCAGCCAGACCGGCAGATCGTCGGGGCCCTGGTCCCGGACCCGTCGAAGCGCGTCCACGAAGCCGGCGCCGTCGAAGGTGTCGGGTGCACCCTTGCGGGTCACCGTTCCCACCCGCGTCAGGACGTCCTGCGCGAGATGCCAGCCGTCCATCCCGACCAGCACGCAGCTACCCGGCTGCTCGTCCTCGACCGCCGCGACGATGGCGGCCGACAGGGTCGACTTCCCCGCTCCCGGGGCACCCGTGATGCCGATGACCGTCCGGATGTCGCCGCGGCTCGCAGCGACGGCCTGAGCGCGAACCTGCCCCCAGCTCAGCAGGGGCAGCTCGCTCAGAGGGCGCTGCCGGCCTTCCACGCCGACCACGACAGGTTCCAGTCGCCCATCCCGTTGCCGAACGCCGGCATGTGCTTGTTGGTGCCGGTCACCTCGACGGGATCGCCGCGGTGCGCGGTCTTCCACAGGTAGTGCATGTTCGCGGGGCTCATGCCGACGCAGCCGTGGCTGACGTTCGCCACGCCCTGGCTGCCGACCGACCACGGCGCCGAGTGCACGAACTCGCCCGACCAGGTGACCCGGACGGCCCACTTGACGGTGAGGTCGTAGTAGTTCGGATTCTTCTTGTCGGCTATGCCGATCGTCTCGGAGCGCATGTTGACGTCGGTACGGCGCTCGAGCACCAGCTTGATGCCACTGCGCGTCTCCCAGCCGGGCTTGCCGCCGGTTACCGGGATCACCCGCGCGAGCTTGCCGTTGACGTAGTGGCTGAGGTGGTCGGTCTTGAGGTTGATCTTGCTGACCTGGGAGTTGCCGACGTGGAACGTCTTGACCTTGTTCGTGATGCCGATGAGGCTCGGGCCGGCCTTGACGCCACGCAGGTTCATCTTCAGCGTCACGTCGGTGCCCGCCGGCCAGTAGTGCTGCGTGCGGTAGTGGACCTCGGTCGGGCTGACCCAATACCAGCCGCCGACGCTGCTCGACGTGGAGGCGACGACGAGCTGCTTCTCGATCGCGGCCTTGTCGAGGACCCGGGCACTGAACCGGATGATGATCGGCATCCCGACCCCGACCGTCTCGCCGTTCTCCGGCGTGATGTCCGAGCCGAGGACCGTCATCGACTTGGTGGTGAACGTCTTCGTGTTGGTGGTGTCCTGCCCGTCGGTGCCCTTGGCGACCGCCGTGACCGTGTAGGTCGTGCCGGACGCGAGCACCGTGTCGGCGGCGCTCGTCCAGGCGGTGCGGGCGGAGCTGAACGAGCCCTTGACGCTTGTAAAGCCGCCGGTCACCTCGACCGAGGTCAACGTCGCGTCGGTGGCGGACACGGTGAGGGGTGTGACGATGTCGATCCTCGCGTCGCTGACCGTCGACCCGTCGGCCTTGATCGTCACCGAGGCGGATCCCGACGGCGCAGGAGTCGGGCTGGGCGTCGGCGTCTCGTCGGTGCCCTGTGACGGAGTGGCCGTCACGGCGCCGGACGGGGTGGCGCCGGGTCCGGCGTCGGGCTTCGAGGTGTCCAGGATGTTGCAGCCCGTCAGGGCGATCGCGACGGCGGCGGCGACCACACCGAGCGTGAAGGCGCGGCGGGGTCTGGAGACGCGGAAGCGTCGTGCAGATGAAGGCATGCGTTAGCTCCCCGGGGTTGTCAGCCGGGCAAGTTTAGCCCGGCGCTGCGTAACCGAGGCCTCAACACATCGTGATGAATGCGACGTAGTGCCGGGCGAACCTTTTGCTTGCGCCACGCATCAGGAAGGGTCGCGTTCAGCGTGCCCGATCAGTGGGCATGGATACCGCGGTAGTACTCGTAGACCCAGCCCAGCAGGGAGAACGAGCCGACGCCGATGCCGATCAGCAGCAGCCAGGTCCCGAACGCCAGCGAGAGCGCGACGATCGCGAGCGAGAACGCGAGCGCCAGCGGCCACCACGAGTACGGGCTGAAGAAGCCGTACTCGCCGGCCACGTCGGCGATCTCGCCCTCGGCGTCGTCCTCGGGCTGCAGTGGCAGCCGTCGCGCCTGCACGAGCAGGTAGAACGTGATCAGCAGCGACAGCAACACCGTGAGGACGAGCGCGCTGGTGCCGGTCGGGTCCTTCGACATCAGCCAGTAGATGGGGGTCACGATGGCGAAGAAGGCCGTCAGGATCCCCGTCAGCATGCCGGTGGTCTTCACGCGTGCCCGTCCTTGTCCGCCACGTTCTGTGCCAGCAGGTCGCCGCGGCCGGTGATCTCCGGGCCATCGACGTAGTTCTCGTCGGCGCCGGCCCCGTTCTGAGCCATCTCCATCTGCGCGACCTCGGGGTGGTGCAGGTCGAACGCCGGCGATTCCGAGCGGATGCGCGGCAACCGGTCGAAGTTGTGCCGCGGCGGCGGGCACGCCGTCGCCCACTCGAGCGACCGCCCCCAGCCCCACGGGTCGTCGGTGTCGACCTTCGGTGTCTTGAACGAGTGCCACGCGTTGTAGAGGAACGGCAGCGTCGATATCCCGAGCAGGAACGCGCCCAGGGTGGAGACCGTGTTCAGCGTGGTGAAGCCGTCCTCGACGCGGTAGTCGGCGTAGCGCCGGGGCATGCCCTCGACACCGAGCCAGTGCTGGACGAGGAACGTCGTGTGGAAGCCGATGAACAGCGTCCAGAAGTGGATCTTGCCCAGCGTCTCGTCGAGCATGTGCCCGGTGAACTTCGGCCACCAGTAGTAGAAGCCGGAGAACATCGCGAACACCACCGTGCCGAAGACGACGTAGTGGAAGTGGGCGACCACGAAATAGGTGTCGGTGACGTGGAAGTCGAGCGGCGGTGACGCCAGGATGACCCCGGTCAGCCCACCGAACAGGAACGTGACCAGGAAGCCGACCGCCCAGAGCAGAGGTGTGGAGAAGACCAGCGAACCGCCCCACATGGTGCCGATCCAGTTGAAGAACTTGACCCCGGTCGGGATCGCGATGAGGAACGACATGAACGAGAAGAACGGCAGATTGACGCTGCCGGTCGCGAACATGTGGTGGGCCCACACCGCCACCGACAGCGCCCCGATCCCCAAGGTGGCGATCACCAGGCCGATGTAGCCGAAGATCGGCTTGCGGCTGAACACCGGCAGGACTTCGGTGATGATCCCGAAGAACGGCAACGCGATGATGTAGACCTCGGGATGCCCGAAGAACCAGAACAGGTGCTGCCAGAGCAGCGCGCCGCCGGTGGCCGGGTCGAACACGTGCGCACCGAACTGCCGGTCGGCCTCGAGCATCAGCAGCGCGCCGGCCAGGATCGGGAACGCGATCAGCACCAGGATCGACGTGACCATGATGTTCCAGGTGAAGATCGGCATCCGGAACATGGTCAGTCCCGGAGCGCGCATCGTCACGATCGTGGTGACGAAGTTGACCGCGGCCAGGATGGTTCCGAGGCCGACCAGGTACAGGCCGATCACCCAGAGGTCACCGCCGAGACCGGGCGAGCGCACCGCGTCGGACAGCGGCGCGTACGCCGTCCAGCCGAAGTCGGCCGCACCCTGCGGGGTGAGGAAGCCGGACAGCACGATCAAGCCGCCGAAGAGGAACAGCCAGTACCCGAACATATTGAGCCGCGGGAACGCGACGTCGGGCGAGCCGATCTGCAGCGGCATGATGAAGTTCGCGAACCCGACGAACAGCGGTGTCGCGAACAGCAGCAGCATGATCGTGCCGTGCATCGTGAAGAGCTGGTTGTACAGCTCCTCGCCCTTGGTGGCACCGAGGATCTGCATACCCGGACGGGCGATCTCGGCGCGCATGATCAGCGCCATCACCCCGCCCACGAGGAAGAACGCGAACGACGTCGTCAGGTAGAGGATGCCGATCTTCTTGTGATCGGTGGTGGTCATCCACTCGACGACCACCCGGCCCTTCGTCCGGGGGCGTGCCCGGACCCCTTCGATGGCGTCTGCCGTCACCGTGCGCCGCAGCGCCTCGCCGCTCAGAGTGGTCATTCGCCGGCCTCCTTGTTCGATCCCATGCCGGACACGGTGAGGCTGGCTTCGCCACCGAGCGCCGGGCCGATCTGGCCGGCGGTCTTCAGCGCCTCCAGGTGGGTCTGGTAGTCAGCGGGCGACACGACCCGCACGACGAAGAGCATGCGCGAGTGGTAGGCGCCGCACATCTCCGCGCACTTGCCCCGGAACGTGCCGAGCCGGGTGGGGGTGAACTCGAAGTAGTTCTCCTTCCCCGGCAGGGCGTCCATCTTGAACAGGAAGACCGGCACGAAGAACGAGTGGTTCACGTCCGGCGAGTGCAGCGTCAGACCGACCCGCTGGCCCTCGGGCAGCCACAGCTCCGGCAGCGCCGACGGGTTGCCCCGGTCGTAGACGACGTCGCCGACCGCCTTCTGCTCGTTGTAGTTGAACGTCCAGGCCCACTGCTGCCCGACGACGGTGATCGAGTGCGCGGGCGGGCTTGCGGTGTCGACCTCGAGGATCTTGTTCTGGTCGCGGACGGTGAAGTAGAAGAGCACGCCCACGATGACGAACGGGATGAAGGTGTAGAGGATCTCGACCGGCAGGTGGTAGCGGACCTGCTTGGGCAACCCGTCGCCCTCGTGCCGGCGGAACTTGAACGACGCGAAGATGATCAGGCCCCACACGACGACGCCGACGGCCAGCGCTGCGATCCACGCGCCCTGCCACAGCGAGAGTGCATGCGTGGCCCGGTCGGTGGCCGGCTCGGGCATCCCGAGTCGCTCGAACTCCTGCGACGAGCACCCCGACACTGCGAGCACCGCGGCCGCTGTGAGTGCGCCGAGACCGAGACGACGGACAACGCGTGGCGTGGCCGCATGAAGACGGGGCATGGTCAAAGTCGCAGTGCCTCTCTCGATCTGGAGCCGGAGTTCGCGTTCTATCTCGACCCTCGATGGGAAAACGTACCGCAGCAGCCCGGTCCCGGCACCGGGAGGTGCGCGGCGCGCCCGATGCTGTCCCACCCCGCCACCGGACCGCCTTCGCGCGGGCTACGTTTGCGGCGATGAGCACCCCCGGCAGCTACCTCGACGCCGCATCCACCGAGCCGCTGCACCCGGCGGCGCGGGAGGTCCTGCTGTCCGCGATCGATGACGGCTGGGCCGACCCGGCGCGGCTGTATCGCGAGAGCAGGCAGGCCCGGATGCTCCTCGACCGGGCCCGCGAGATGGTCGCCGAGCAGATCGGCGCCCGCCCGGACGAGACGTCCTTCACCGCGTCCGGCACGGCGGCGATCCACACCGGTGTCCTCGGCGCCCTGCGCGCCGGCGGTCGGCGCAACCGCCGGGTCGTGCTCAGCGCGGTCGAGCACTCGGCGGTGTTCGAGGCGGCCCGCTTCGGTACCGGCGCCACCGTCGGAGCCGACGACGCGGACGACGGCGCAGGCCTGCGTGCGGTCGGTGTCGACGGGCTCGGCCGGGTCGACGTCGAGGAGTTCGCCGCTGCGGCGGCCGAACCCGGTACCGCGCTCGCGTGCCTGCAATCGGCCAACCACGAGGTCGGGACCCGGCAGCCGGTGGCCACGGTCGCCGCGGCACTCTCGGCGGCCGCCCGCCCGGGCGGCGGTCGACCAGCCGGCAGCCGGCCGGTGCCGCTGCTCGTGGACGCGGCCCAGAGCCTCGGCCGGGATGCGGTGCCGGACGGCTGGCAGCTGCTGACGGCCAGCGCGCACAAGTGGGGCGGACCGGCCGGGGTGGGCATCCTGGCGGTGCGACGCGGCACCCGCTTCGAGGTGGCCGGGCCGACCGACCACCGCGACCTGGGCGGCCTGCACGGCGTCGAGGTCGGCATGCCGAACCTGCCGGGCATCCTGGCCGCAGCGGCCGCGCTGTCGGCGCGGATCGAGCAACGCGACGAACTGGCGGCCCGGGACCGTGCCTGGACGGACGAGCTGCGGGCCCGGTTCGCGACGCTCCCCGACGCCCAGGTCGTCGGCGATCCGGACGACCGGCTGCCCAACCTGATGACCGTGTCGTTCTTCGGGGTCGACGGCGAGACGCTGGTGACGGAGCTGGACCGCGCCGGGCTGTCGGTGTCCTCCGGCTCGTCCTGCACGTCGAGCACCCTCGAGCCGAGCCATGTGCTGGTGGCGATGGGCGTGCTCACCCACGGGAACGTGCGCATCTCGCTGCATCGCGACACCAGCCGCGCCGACGTGGACGCGCTGCTCACGGTGCTGCCGGATGTCGTCGCGAAGGTGCGGGCCGACCACAACGCGATCATGGGGCGCGGCGCCGGCACGATCGCGGAGTCGTCCGACGGCAGCGAGCGGGTGCTGAACTGCCGCGGCATGCCCTGCCCGGCGCCGGTGATCGAACTCGCGAAAGCGATCCGCGACATCCCGGTCGGCGACGAGATCGCCGTCGACGCCGACGATCCGGCCGCGCCCGCCGACATCGCCGCCTTCGCACGTATGCAGGGTCACACGTTCGTCGGCTCGACGCGCCAGCCGGACGGGGCCGCCCGGATCACCGTCCGCCGGCGCGCCTGACCGTCCTCAGCGTTCGCCGGTGGCCCAGTACGTGCCGCCGGGGAAGCTGTAGATCGCGAACGCCTCGTCCTTGATCTGGGCCGAGAAGCCGGGTGCGGTCGGCGCCTGGTAGTTGCCGTCGTCGATGACGGCCGGGTCGACGAAGTGCTCGTGCAGGTGGTCGACGAACTCGATCCTGCGCTCGTCGCACTCCCCCGCCACCGCGGCCGCGTCGAAGAACGACAGGTGCTGGACGAGCTCGCACAGCCCGACGCCGCCGGCATGCGGGCAGACCGGGATGCCGAACTTGGCCGCGAGCAGCAGGTTCGCCACGTTCTCGTTGACCCCGCCGACCCGAGCCGCGTCGATCTGCATGATGTCGATCGCCTCGGCCTGCAGCAGCTGCTTGAAGATCACCCGGTTCTGCGCGTGCTCACCGGTCGCGACGCGGATGCCGTTGAGGCCCCGGCGGATCGTGGCGTGCCCGAGGATGTCGTCGGGCGACGTGGGTTCCTCGACCCAGGCCAGGTCGAACTCCGCGAGCTGCCCGATCCAGTCGATCGCCTGGCCGACGTCCCAGATCTGGTTCGCGTCGACGGCGATCTTGATGTCGGGCCCGACGGCGTCACGAGCCGCGCCGAGGCGCATCCGGTCGTCGGCGACGTCGAGGCCGACTTTCAGCTTGATCTGGGTGAAGCCGTCCTCGACTGCTTCCTTCGCCAGCCGGACGACCTTCTCCGGCGGGTACCCGAGCCAGCCCGGCGTCGTCGTGTAGCCGGGGACACCGGTGCGCTCGAGCGTGGCGATCCGGTCGGCCTTGCCGGGCTCGGCCTTGCGCAGGATCTCCAGCGCCTGCTCCCGGTTGAGCGCGTCGCTGAGGTAGCGGAAGTCGACGAGGTCGGCGATCTGGTCGGGGGTCAGCTGCGCGAGGAACTTCCACAGCGGCAGACCGGCGCGCCGGGACGCGAGATCCCAGGCCGCGTTGACGATCGCCCCGATCGCCATGTGCATGATGCCCTTCTCCGGGCCCAGCCAGCGGAACTGCGAGTCCGAGACGAGCGAGGCGGAGAACGGTCCGAGGTTGGCGCAGAGCTCGTCGATGTCGCGGCCGATGACGTTGGGCGCGAGTGCGGCGATCGCCTCGGTCTGGACGTCGTTGCCGCGGCCGATGGTGAAGACGAACCCGTGCCCCTCGTGACCATCCGGGTCGTCGGTGCGCAGCACCACGTAGGCCGCGGAGTAGTCCGGGTCGGGGTTCATCGCGTCCGAGCCGGACAGGTCGATCGAGGTCGGGAACCGGAGGTCGACGGCGTCGACCGCGGTGATGACACTCATTCGGCGTCCCAGCTGACGAGTTCCTGGCGCTGGCGCCCGAGTCCGGTGATCTCGAGCTCCATCACGTCACCTGCCTTCAGGTACGGGAAGCGGCCGGACAGTGCCACGCCCTCCGGCGTTCCGGTGTTCACGATGTCGCCCGGCTCGAGAACCATGAACTGGGACAGGTGATGCACGATCGTGTTCACGTCGAAGACCATGTCGGCGGTCGAGGAGTCCTGCCGGACCTCGCCGTTCACCCAGGAGCGCAGCTGGAGCTTCTGCGGGTCGCCCACCTCGTCGGAGGTGACCAACTCCGGGCCGAGCGGGTTGAACGTCTCGCAGGCCTTGCCCTTCGACCACTGACCGCCCGACACCTCCTGCTGGAACGCGCGCTCGGACACGTCGTTGCTCAGCACGTAGCCGGCGATGTGGTCGGGGACCTGGTCGGGTGAGTCGAGGTAGCGCACCCGCTTGCCGATGACGATCCCGAGCTCGACCTCCCAGTCCGTCTTCTGCGCGCCGCGCGGGATCCGGACGTCGTCGTTCGGGCCGACCACGGTGTTCGGGTGCTTGTAGAACAGCACCGGCTGGGCCGGCGGCAGATTGCCCGACTCCGCGGCGTGGGCCGCGTAGTTCATGCCGATGCAGACGACGGCGGCCGGCCGGGCCACAGCCGAACCGAGCCGCGTGCCGGCAGGCACGTCGAGGTCGGGCAGCGTGCCCTGCTCGAGTGCGGCGGCGACGCGGGCGACCCCGTCGGTGGCGAAGAAGGACGGGTCGATGTCGGGGTGGACCGGGCTGACGTCGTAGTGCCGGCCGCCGACGATGACCGCCGGTGTCTCCTGGCCGAGCTCTCCGAGACGGACGAACCTCATACGTGTGCCTTTCGCGAAGCCGTCGTTCCCGGCGGCCGGTAGGGATATAGGGACAGATGGTTGCGCGTCAGGCCGGGGTCGACTCGAGCCGCGCCGGGGCGCGTTGCGCGACGCGGCCCTTGGAGGTCAGCGCAGGCAGCAGCCGGTTGCGCGACTCCGCGAGGTGCTCGGCCATCGCGGCCGCGGCGGCATCCGCGTCGCGGTCGGCGATCGCCCGGCAGATCGCGTTGTGCTCACGGACGGCTTCGGTACCGATACCGCTGCCGTAGTAGAGACGGAACATCTGCAGATGGACGTTGAGCCGGTCGAACGCGATCGGGAGCGCGGTGTTGCCCGACGACACGTGGACGTGGCGGTGGAAGATCTGATCGTTCTCGGCGAAGGCGCGGTAGTCGTGGTAGCGCCCGTCGTGGGGCGCCGGCGGCAGGTCGTCGAGGATGCCTCGGAGCTGGGCGATCTGCTCGTCACTGGCCCGCACGGCGGCGTTGGCCGCCGCCCACGGCTCGACCCGCATCCGGAACTCGTAGAGGTCGTCGAACTCGGCGGGGGTGATGATCTCGGTGGCGCGGTAGCTGCGGTTGTACTCCTTCACCGTCAGACCGTCCGCTTCGAGGGCGGCCAGCGCCTCCCGGACCGGAGTCTGCGACACCTTCAGGTCACGCGCCAACCCGTCGATCGTCAACCGGGCGCCCGGCGCGATCTGGTTGTCCATCAGCAATGCTTTGATCGATTCGTAGACGTCGTCGGCGAGCGCAGGCACCATGCACCTCCCGCAGGGTCAGGGGGACGATCGAAGCTTCGGGGCAGGGCCGACTCTCCGGGTAAACCCTATAGGATCTTGCGTCTGGTGGGGCCAGATGATCTGCCGGTTGTCCGCGAACGTCCTCACCGGCGGGCCGGTCCACGTCGCCGCGGGCGCGCCCGATCCCGACACCGCGAACCGATGGAGGCATCCCGGCATGACGCAGCTACCCGGTGAGACCCGATCCGACGCCTCGCCATCCGGCGCGACCGACCCGGCGGCACTCGGGCAGACGGTCCTGATCGACGGCCCGGTTACCGCGGAGGCACTGCTCGCCGCCGGGGTCACGCTGCGCCCCTCGCCGCGTCAGCTCGCCTGGCAGCGGTTGGAGATCACCGCGTTCGTCCACTTCGGCGTCAACACCTACACCGGCCACGAGTGGGGCGACGGGATGGAGGACCCGTCGATCTTCGCGCCCGAGCACCTCGACTGCGACCAGTGGGCGCGCGAACTTGCCGCGGCCGGCTGCGAGCTCGCCATCCTCACGATCAAGCACCACGACGGATTCGTCCTCTACCCGACCCGTTACACCGACCACAGCGTCCGGTCGTCGTCCTGGCGCGGCGGCTCGGGCGACGTCCTGCGGGAATTCACCGACGCCGGCCGACGCCACGACCTCCGCGTCGGCGTCTACATCTCCCCCGCCGACGAGCACGAGTTCCGCTACGGCCGCTACGCCAACGGCAGCGCGCGGACGATGCGTTCCATCCCGAGCCCGGTACCGGGTGACGACCGGCCCGCAGACGCGCCCAGGTTCGAGCTGCCGGCGACCGACTACGGCACCTACATGCTCGACCAGCTCTACGAGGTCCTCACCCAGTACGGCCCGATCGACGTGGTCTGGTTCGACGGTGCCAACGGCCATGTCCCCGACGACCGGGTCGAGACCTACGATTTCGACAGCTGG
The DNA here is from genome assembly GCA_036786375.1 of Actinopolymorphaceae bacterium. Lineage (GTDB taxonomy): Bacteria > Actinomycetota > Actinomycetes > Propionibacteriales > DAIQRJ01 > DAIQRJ01. Next base: position 44,406 of record DAIQRJ010000008.1, on the reverse strand, counting down.
TGCCGGCTCGTCCGAGAGCTGTCCCCCGGCACCGTCCTTGACGACAAGGCACCGGATGCCCGGTGGGTCGGCAATGAGGACGGGCTGGCCCGCGAGGACAAAGAATGGTCGGTTGTGCCAACGAGCTGGACGGGCCGGCGCCGTGGCGTCGCGCTGGACGAGATGCTGCCCGACGTCGGGTCACGAGTTGCATTGGCCGATGCCGCGCTCGCCGGCGCGGACGGCATGAGCTGGTGGCCGGCCGAGGCCGACGTCAGCATCCGGCCGGGCTGGTTCTACCACCCGGACGAGTCACCGAAGACGCCGTCGGAGCTGCTGGAGATCTACTACTTCAGCGTCGGCCGCAACGCCGTGTTGCTGCTCAACGTGCCGCCGACCCCGGACGGCCGGTTCGACGACGCCGACGTCGCGTCACTGCGGGGCTGGCGTGAGTTGCTCGATGCCGAACTGCCGGGCGACGTCGCCGCGGTACCGGGTTCGCGGCACAGCGGGGCGATCGACCACACCACGCTTCTGACCGTGCCGGCACCGGTCGCCTTCGACCGCATCGTGCTGCGGGAGGACATCACCGAAGGCCAGCAGGTCGAGGCCGCCGTCGTCTCGGCCAGCGCCGACGGAACGACCTGGCAGGAGGTAGCGAGGGTGACGACCATCGGCTACAAGCGCATCCTGCGGCTCCCGCTGCCGGTCACGGCCGTCGCGGTCCGTGTCGAGATCACGGCGGCCAGGGCCTCTGCGAGAGTGGACGTCGAGCTGCATCTGAGCACCGTCCCGACCGACGATCCCCCCACGTCAGGAGCGACCGCATGATCGACCGCGTCGATGCCCACCACCACCTGTGGTCGGTCGAGCCGACAGTGCCGGACTGGCTGGTCCCCGACGAGATGGCACCGATCAGCAGGTCGTTCACGACCGCGGACCTCACCGCAGCAGTCGAAGGCACCGGTGTCACCGCGACCGTCCTCGTCCAGACCGTCCACGAGGTCCTCGAGACCGAGCAGTTCCTGGGGGTCGCCGAGCTGACGCCGCTGATCGCGGCGGTCACCGGCTGGGTCGATCTGACCGACGAGGGCATCGCCGACCAGCTCGCCCGGCTCGCCGAGGTCCCCGGCGGCAGCCACCTGCGCGCGATCCGGCATGGCGCGCAGGGCGAGCCGGACAACGGCTGGCTCGCGCGACCCGAGGTGATCGAGGGCGTCCGGGCCGTCGGCGCCGCCGGGCTGGTCTACGAACTGCTGACCATCCCGCCGCAGCTGCCCGCCGCCATCGACCTGGTCCGGGCGCTGGCGGACGTGCGCTTCGTCCTCGACCACGCGAGCAAGCCGTTGATCGCCACCGACGGCTGGCAGCCCTGGGCGCACGACATGGCCGCGCTCGCGGCGCTGCCCAACGTCGTCTGCAAGCTGTCCGGGATGGTCACCGAGGACACCCCGAGCTGGACGCCCGAGCACCTGCAGCGCTACGTCGACCATCTGCTCGACGGGTTCGGCCCGGCCCGGCTGCTGTTCGGGTCGGACTGGCCGGTATGCCTGCTCCGCACCGACTACGCCGGCTGGGTGAACGCCGCGGACACGCTGACGGCCGGGTTGTCAGGCGACGAGCGGTCGGCGATCTTCGCGGGCAACGCGCGGGCGCTCTACTCGATCTGAACCGCCTCGTCCCAGCTCACCCCGACCTTCCCCACACCCGGCCTTCGCCACACCCGAGAGGAACCTTCCGCCTTATGACCTTCCGCGTCGCGATCGTCGGCATCGGCACCGAGTCGTCGACCTTCACCCCGCAGCTGACCGGCGACGACGACTTCCGCGTCACCCACGGCACGGACACGGCCGCCCGGTTCCCCTTCCTCACCGACTGGCGCTTCGAGTCCATCCCCGAGGTCGAGTTCATCCCGCTGATGGAGGCCCATGCCATGCCCGGCGGGCCGGTCGTCCCCGAGACCTACGAGAGGCTCGTCGGCGCGATGCTCGACCTGATCGAGGCCACCCACGCGCAGGAACCGCTGGCCGCGGTCTACCTCGACCTGCACGGAGCCATGAACGTGCTCGGACGGTTCGACGCCGAAGTCGACTTCGTGAACCGGATCCGCGCCATCGTCGGCGACTCGAACAACGGGACCGGGGTACTGCTGGCCGCGTCGATGGACCTGCACGGGCAGGTCTCGCGTGAGCTCGCGGAGAAGGTCGACGTGCTGTCCTGCTACCGGACCGCCCCGCACGAGGACTACCTCGAGACCCGCGCGCGCGTCTGTAGCGACCTCGCCGACTACCTCGCCGCCGGTGTGCGCCCGGTCCGCGCGTGGGTCCGGGTCCCGGTGATGCTGGCGGGTGAGATGACGAGCACCCGCATCGAGCCGGCGCTGTCGATCTACGCCACGCTCGCGGACACCGAGCACCCCGACGGCGTGCACGACGCCTCGCTCTGGGTCGGCTACGCGTGGGCCGACGAGGCCCGGTCGTCGGCCGCCGTCGTGGTCCACGGGACCCACGAAGCCGCCGTCACCGCCGAAGCCGCCCGGATTGCCCAAGCCTGGTTCGACGCCCGCGACGAGTTCGTCTTCTGCGCGCCGGCCGACGAACCCGACGCCTGCATCGAGCGGGCTCTCGCGAGTGACGCGCGGCCGTTCTTCGTGAGCGACTCCGGCGACAACCCGACCGGCGGCGGCTCCGACGACGTCGCCTGGTTCCTCGGCCGGCTGCTCGCCCACCCCGACCTCGCGTCCGGGGCGAAGACGGCCCTCTGGGCGAGCTGCGTCGCCACCGACGCGGTCGCAGCCTGCGTGGCCGCTGGTGTCGGCGCGCACGTCGACCTCCTCGTCGGCGGCCAGTTCGGCGGCAGCGACCCGGTTGCCCTCTCCGGCATCGTCGAGAGCATCACCGAGCACGAGCGCTCCGGCCCGATCGCGGTTGTCCGCGCGGGCGGCGTCGCCGCGATCCTGACCACCCGGCGGGCCGCGTTCCACTACGTCGCGGACTTCCAGCGACTCGGCCTGGAGCCCGCCGACGCCGACCTCGTGGCCGTGAAGATCGGTTACCTGCAGCCCGACCTCTACGCCGCAGCGGCCGACCACCTGCTCGCCCTCACGCCCGGCGGTGTCAACCAGAACCTGTTCGCGCTGCACTACGACCACGTGGTGCGTCCGATCCACCCGCTGGACCGGTTCGACGTCGACGGGACCGGCACCGGGGCACCGCTGCCCGACCTGACGCCGGTCGTCTTCACCAGCTGACGACGTGTCGCCCGGATCACACGACCCGGGCTGGACACCGCACCGACTCGGCCCGTACCTCGATGGAACGAAACAGTTTCCTCGGAAGTGGCCACTGCCGTAGCACGCCCGAGCTCTGTACGAAACCTGCGTGCAATCCGGGCAGCGCACGCTGAGCGGCAGCGTCGACGGCCCTCGTCCGGCCGGACCCCACGACGCAGTGGATGTGCCCTTTCGGCGCCACCACTGGGACCCGACCGCCGGAGGTTGCGCGTGCTCACCCGTCTACGCATCAGTCTGCCCGATCGCACCGGATCACTCGCCCGCATCGCCGCGGCCGTCGGCAACGTCAAGGCCGACGTCGTACAGGTCTCCGTCATGCAGAGCGAGGCCGGCCGCGCACTCGACGAGCTGTACCTCGACGTGGTCGACGAGACGCACCTGGCCCAGACGGTCGAATCGCTCAACTCGCTGCGTGGCGTCCGGGTGACCGGCGTCGCCTGCCCGGCGCCGCCGCTGACCGGCCACGGCGACCTCGACCTGGCGGCGCAACTGGTCGCTCGTCCGCAGGTTCTCGCGGCCACGCTGGCCGATGCGATGCCGGCGGCGTTCGGCGGGGACTGGGCGGTGGTCGTGCGGTTCGACGACAATGAGACCCCGACCGTCGTGGCCACGAGCATCGGCGCCCCGCCGCCCGAGCACCTCCCCCGGGCGCTGCCGCTGCGCCTGGCGAACTGGGCCGACGACGACGGTGCGATCGTCGTGCTGCCGCTGCACGGGACCGACCTCGCGGCGCTGCTCTACCGGCGCGGCGGGCCGGAGTTCCATCAGTCCGAGACGTGGCGGCTCGAGCAGCTGGGTTTCATCGCGGGGACGTTGCTGTGCCGGGCGACGGTCGCGGCGGACACCCCGGCAACAGCCTGAGGGGACCCACCCGGAGTGCGCAGATCAACCATCCGACCATCTTGAGTTCAGGTGATGGTCGGATGGTGCATTCGGCATCTCTGGACGGAGCTCAATACCTCCGGGAAAGCGAGAACCCGCAGGCCCTGGTGGGCCTGCGGGTTCTCGGGATAGCTGTGTCGCCTAGTGGAAGCTGTCACCACAGGCGCACGAGCCGGTCGCGTTCGGGTTGTCGATCGTGAAGCCCTGCTTCTCGATCGTGTCGACGAAGTCGATCGACGCTCCACCGAGGTACGGCGCGCTCATCCGGTCGACGACGACGCCCACGCCACTGAAGTCGTGGACGATGTCGCCGTCGAGGTGACGCTCGTCGAAGTAGAGCTGGTAGCGCAGGCCCGAGCAACCACCAGGCTGAACCTGGATGCGGAGCTGAAGGTCGTCGCGACCCTCACCGGCGAGGAGCGTGCGCACCTTGTCGGCGGCGGTGTCGGTGAGGATGACGCCGGTTGCCGGCGCCTCGGTCTGAATGGTCTCGCTCATGCGGTCTCCCGGGGATCGGGTATGGAGTCAGGAAGGTCTGTAGCGTCAACCCACCCGGCGACGGATGCATTCCGGAGGACACAGCAAACACCGGGTTGTGTCGCCCATCGTGCCACAAGTCCACCACGCCGCGGGGATGTCGCCCGAATGTGCGTTCGGGCTCACCGCATCGCACGGCCCGTGCGGCTCATGCCCGTGACGAGCCTCGGGACCACGTCTTCGCGACCCGCGCCGCCGTCTGGGCGAGCGCATCGGCCGGACGAGCGAAGGACGCCTCCCGGCCGACCACGTCGACCATCGAATACGCCGACGAGATGCCCATCGCCCGCATCTCCCGGTTCCCGACCTCGACCCGGCCGGCGATGACCACACACGGACGCAGCGCCTGCTCGGCGATCCGCGCCACTCCGACCACAACCTTGCCCCCGGCGGACTGCGAGTCGAACGACCCTTCGCCCGAGATGACGAGGTCCGCCGAGCCCACGGCTTCTTCGAGTCCGAGTGCCTCGGTGACCGTCCCGATCCCCGGCACCCGTTTCGCGCCGACGGCGAGCAGCGCCCAGCCGATCCCGCCGGCAGCGCCTGCGCCGGCCTGCGTCAGCTTCCCGGCGCCCGACATGTCGGCCAGCTTCTGCAGCGCGGCGTCGAAGCGGGGCAGGTCGGCGGTGACCACACCCTTCTGGGGGCCGAACACGTTGGTGGCGCCTCGAAGCCCGAGCAGCGGGTTGTCGACGTCGCTGGCCGCGAGCACATCGACACCCGCGAGCCGTGCGGCGGCCGCGCTGAGGTCGACCGACGTCAGCGGCTCGAGTCCCAGCGGCCCGCCCAGCAGCGCATCACCAGGCGTCGACCGTGCGCCCAGCGCGAGCAGCATGCCCGCGCCGCCGTCGTTCGTGCCGCTGCCGCCCAGGCCGACGACGATCCGTTCGACCCCGGCATCGACCGCCGCCGCGACCAGTTCGCCGACGCCGAAACTCGTCGCCGTCCCCGGGTTGCGATCGGCCTCGGCCACCAGATGAAGACCGCATGCGTGCGACGACTCGATGTAGGCCGTCCGCCGTCCGTCGGCCGCGGTGCTGACGAGGACCGCCCCCGGCACCGGCACGCCGTTCGGGCCCGACACCGTCACCGACAGCAGCTCGCCGCCCAGCGCGGACGCGAGGGTGTCGACGAAGCCCGGCCCGCCGTCGGCCATCGGCAGCCGGATCAGCTCGTCGTCGGGAGCGTGCTGCGCCCAGCCGGCCGCGATCGCATCGGCCGCCTCGACCGCGGTGAGGGTGCCGGCGAACTTGTCCGGGGCGATGACGATGCGCACGGCCGCCATTGTGCCGAGCCGACGCCGCGGCTGGGCAATCGGACCACCGCGTGGGCGCAGCCGATGCGGTTCTAGACTGTGGAGGATCACTGCACCGGAGACCGCCCGACCCGGTGACGCTACGCACGTAGAGGGGTTTCGCCTTGAGTTCCAGCACGCTGTTGCTGCTCGGCCGTCGTTCGGACGCGGACTCGGAGCGGGGTGTCGACTGCCCCGGTGCGCTACCGGCGGCGAGTGATCCCGATCTGGTCGCCCGCGGGTTCGCGGCGAAAGCCGCCCTCGGGGACAAGGTGTTCGTCCTGGGCCACCACTACCAGCGCGACGAGGTCATCCAGTTCGCCGACGTCACCGGCGACTCGTTCAAGCTGGCGCGCGAGGCGGCGGTCCGTCCCGACTCGCCCTACATCGTCTTCTGCGGTGTGCACTTCATGGCCGAATCGGCCGACATCCTCACCAGCGACCGCCAGCAGGTCATCCTCCCCGACCTCGCCGCGGGCTGCTCGATGGCTGACATGGCCGCCATCAGCCAGGTCGAGAACTGCTGGGACGTCCTCACCGACGCGGGTCTTGCCGGCTCCACCATCCCCGTGACGTACATGAACTCCACCGCCGACATCAAGGCGTTCACCGGACGCAACGGCGGCACCGTCTGCACGTCGTCGAACGCCCACAAGGCACTGGCGTGGTCGTTCGAGCGCGGCGAGCGGGTCCTGTTCCTGCCCGACCAGCACCTCGGCCGCAACACCGCCGTCCGCGACCTCGGCCTGAGCTTGGACGACTGCGTCGTCTACGACCCGCACCGTCCCAACGGCGGCCTGACCACCCAGCAGCTCACCGACGCGAAGATGGTCCTGTGGCGCGGGCACTGTTCGGTGCACGGCCGGTTCACCCCCGGGCACGTCGCCGCAGCCCGTGCCCGCATCCCCGGCGTGACCGTGATGGTGCACCCCGAGTGCACCTACGAGGTCGTCGAGAAATCGGACCTGGTCGGGTCGACGGAGAAGATCATCGCCACGGTCGAGGCCGCTCCGGCCGGATCGGCCTGGGTCCTGGGCACCGAGCTCAACCTGGTGCAACGGCTGGCGAACACGCACCCGGACAAGTCGATCTCGTTCCTCGAGCAGACGGTCTGCTACTGCTCGACGATGAACCGGATCGACCTGCCGCACTTCGTCTGGGCGATGGAGAGCCTCGTCGCCGGTGAGGTCGTCAACCGCATCGTGGTCGACGACGACACCCAGCGCTGGGCCCGGATCGCACTCGACCGGATGCTCGCGCTGCCCGGAGACACCCGCACGGACTGACGCGCGGGACTGACGACGGAGCGCGTTACCAGCGTTCGACGAGGTGTTCCCGGCCCGGCGGCGGCTCGGGCCAGAAGTCGGTCACCGTGGTGATCAGGCCGTCGGCGAACTCGAAGTAGACGATCCCCTGCGCGGCCTCGTCGCCGACCCGCCAGTCGAACAGCACGCTGCCGTTGTGCTCGTCCGCCAGGACGACCCGTGGCTCGAGGTGCCAGTCGCCGGGGAACTCACGGTTGAACCGGACGTAGCCGTCGCGACCGCGGATCCGCTCGCGTGACTGCGGGATCTCGTAGACGACGTCGGGGTGCATGACCGCGGCGAAGCCGTCCCAGTCGCGTGCCTCGAGTGTGCGGATGAACGTCCGCGCCAACTCGGCCGGAGCAGTGTCCGCGGAAGCAGTGTCCGAGACCGCGGCGCCGCCCGGATCGCTCACAGGCCGGGCGCTCCCCAGACCGCCAGCCAACGCGACAGCTCCGGCTCCACCGGAAGGTCCTGCGCGAGCATCGGCCGGATCGCCAGTTCGGTGGCGTTGTCACGCTGGTTGCTGGTGCCCGGCCGCGGGGCGAATGGGTAGAACGTCCCCTGCTTGTAGAGGTAGACGATCGCGAGGGTCTTGGTCGGGCCGGGCGCTGCCGAGACGAAGTTGATCAGCGTGCACAGCAGCAGCTCGCCGAAGCCGTTGCTCTCGAGCGAGCTGTTCACCGCGTGCAGGTCGGTGACGACGCTGGACGTCGGGTCGACGTCATCAGCGGCAGCGCGGACCGTCAGCCAGGTGAACCCGAACGAGTCCACGGACTGCTCGACCTTGCGGCCGCCGAACTCGATGAGGTCTTGCGCGTCGGACTGGGTCTGGCTGAACGCGATCCCCTCCGCGGAGCGGAAGCAGACCGAGCCGACACCGGTCGGTGTCCAGCCGTTGAGCTGGAGGGTGGTGGCGGCGGCCGGGACCTCGAACAGCCTGTCGAGGTCGGGACGTGACGGCTTCCGCCGGCCGAGCAGCGCGTCGAGGAAGCCCATGCACGCAGCCTAGACGGGGCGGCTGAGTTCGGTGCTGATCTTCGCGAGCTGCTCGAGCCGCTGCTCGGTGCTCGGGTGGGTGGAGACGAGGCGGGAGAACCCGGCGCCCATCTTGCCGGGCTTGAAAGCCGGTGCGAACGCGAACGCGTTCATCGCGGCGCTCTTGCGGATGTCCTTGTCGGGGATGGACTTCATCCCGTCGGACAGCTTGACCAGGGCCGACGCGAGCTCGGACGGACGCCCGGTGAGGTAGGCCGCGGAGCGGTCCGCGGCGAGCTCGCGGTAACGCGACAGCGCGCGGGTGAGGACGAAGCTCAGGGCGTACACGGCGATGCTGGCAGCCCAGACACCCAGCAGGATGATCGCGGTGTTCTGGTCGCGGCCGCGGTCCATCTGGGCGTACATGCCGTAGCGGGCGGCGATGCCGGCGAGCACGCCGAGGAACGACGCGATCGTCATGACGGCGACGTCCTTGTGCGCGATGTGCGAGAGCTCGTGGCTCAGCACACCTTCGAGCTCCTCGGGGGTCAGCCGGTCGAGGATGCCGCGGGTCACGACGATGACGGCGTGCTTCTGCGAGCGGCCGGTGGCAAAGGCGTTCGGGACGCGTGTCTCGGCGAAGGCGATCCGCGGCTTCGGGGTGTTCGACAGGGCGCAGAGACGGTCGATCATCCCGTGCAGCTCAGGCGCCTGCTCAGGGGTGACGTCGTGGGCGCCGAGCGCCATCAGCGCGACCTTGTCGGAGAGGAACCACTGGCCCGCGGCGAAGGCCAGCGCGATCACGATCGGGATCACGATGTGGCCGGTCAGGGTGATCACCACGCCCATGAACACGACGTAGACCAGGCCGAGCATGAACATCACCAGAACCATGCGCCGGGTCAACCCGTGGTCGGCGCGGAAGCGGGACTCCATCGTGAATCTCCTCTGTGATCAGGCGGAACAGCAGGCGGAACAAGGGTTTCACGGTATCCGGAGCCGACCACCGCGACGGCCGCCCGTTTCTCGGGTGTTGGCAGCGACAGCCTAGGGAACCCGTGCGGTCCAGGCGGCCGTCGCACCGGTAAGCGCCTGGTCGATGTCGAGCAGCGCGTCGTCGGGTTCGAGGAAGAAGTCACCGGACACCCGCACGTCGCGCAGCCAGCCCGCGTCGATCGACAGGTCGACGACGACCAGCTTGCCGACGGGACCTTGAACTCACCGTGCACGGACGCTGCCTCCCTCGGATGTGTGGTCGCCAGAACAGCAAATGCTCCGGTGCGACCTGAGGCGCGCCGGAGCAGTCGTGTGTCGTCGTGCTCTCAGCCGGGGATGAGGCCCTCGGACGTGAGCATCTCGTTGACGTCGGCCAGGGTCGCATCGGCACGCGGCAGGATGAGTTCGCTGGCGTGCAGGTCGTCCGGTGCGGCAGGTTCGCCGCCCGAACGGACCTGCGCAAGCAGCGTCGACAGGACCTCCTTGAACGACGGCTCGTCCTCGGCGAGGACGGCACGCTCGAGCTCGGAGTCGAGCTCGTTGAGCGCCGGCAGTGCGCCCTCGGGGATCACGAACTGACCTTCACCCATGATCCGGACGATCATGACGACTGACCGTTCGATCCGGCGGACGGAGCCGGTGCGGCGGTGCCGTCCATCGCCGGCGCGACCGGCGCCGCTGGCTCGGCGGTGCCGTCGCCGGCGTCGATCGCCTTGGGGGCCTCGGTGCTGGCCGCGGTCAGCTGCGCCTTCATCGAGGCCAGTTCGGTCTCGACGTCGGAGCCCGATGCGAGCCGGTCGAGCTCGAGGGTGATGTCGTCCTTGGTGGAGCCGGTGACGTCGTCGAGCGCCCCGGACGCGAGCAGCTCGTCGAGGGCGGACGACCGTGCCTGGAGCTCGGCGGTCTTGTCCTCGGCCCGCTGGACGGCCATGCCGACGTCGGACATCTCCTCGGAGATTCCGGAGAAGGCCTCACCGATGCGGGTCTGCGCCTCGGCCGCGGTGTAGGTGGCCTTGATGGTCTCCTTGCGGGTGCGGAACGACTCGACCTTCGCCTGCAGGCGCTGGGAGGCGAGGGTGAGCTTCTCCTCCTCGCCCTGCAGAGTGGCGTGCTGCACGGTCAGGTCGGCGATCTGGCCGTCGACGCCGGACCGGCGGGTGAGCGCTTCGCGGGCGAGGTCCTCGCGATTCACCGAAAGCGCCTTCTGCGCCTGGTCACGGAGCTTGTTCGACTGGCCCTGCAGCTGGTTGACCTGCAGCTCGAGGCGCTTGCGGCTGGTGGCGACGTCGGCCACACCGCGGCGCACCTTGCTCAGCATCTCGAGCTGCTTCTGGTAGGAGTAGTCGAGCGTTTCCCGAGGATCTTCGGCGGAGTCCATCACCTTGTTGGCTTTGGAACGGAAGATGGTCGCTAAGCGGCTGAGAATGCCCATCGAGGCGGCCGCCTCCTTCGTGTCTGGATATGGCTCGTAAGGGATAGGAGTGACGCGACTTCACAAGTCGTGCATTCACAGGATCGTGTCGTCACAGGATATGGAGCGCGCCGGGTCTGCGGGTCGATCTGAGCCCATGTATCTGAGGCCGGTCGATCCCGTGACCCGGACTGCCTACGCCGAGCCTACGACCCGCGCCCTACCTTACGGCGTCGGTCCCGCCGACCGCTCGCCCTTCGATCGGCGGCTGCTCGACCTGGCGAAGTCGGCATCCGCCGAACGTGTACCCGCCGCTGTCGGCGTTGCGTAGGCTGACGCGGTGATCTTCGGACGTAAGCGCGCGGACAGCTCAGCCGACAGCACCGACGGCCAGCACAGCACCAACGGCCAGCACAGCACGATCTCCGAAGACGGGGTCACCCGCGGGTACACCCCGCCGAAGGACCGGCCGACGCCCAAGCGGTCCGCATCCGAGGCGGCCCGCAAGACCCGCGTGACCGCACCCGCCGACCGCAAGACGGCGATGAAGGAGCAGCGGGAGAAGCGCCGGCTCGACAGCATCAAGGTGCGCGAGGCGATGTCGACCGGCAACGACACGTTCCTGCCGGCGCGAGACAAGGGCCCGGTCCGGCGTGCCATCCGCGACTTCGTCGACGCTCGGCTGATGTTCGCCGAGCTCCTGATGCCGATCATGCTGGTGATGCTGCTCCTGCTGATGATGCGGGTGCCCGGCGTCCAGCAGTACGTGACCCTCGCCTGGGTGCTGATGATCACGCTGGTGCTGCTCGACCTTCTCCTCTTGTGGTGGCGGCTCCGGCGGATGCTGCGTACCCGGTTCCCCGGTGTCAGCACCCGCGGTGCGACGTCCTACGGGATCCTGCGCGCGACCCAGCTGCGGCTGATGCGGCTGCCCAAGCCGCAGGTGCGCATCGGCGGCGCACCCAAGCAGGTCAAGGCCAAGTAGCTCGTCGTGGGTCCGAACAGCTCGTTGTGGGCCAGTGCCGTCAGGACGGCTCGAGGCTCATCGGGCCGTACACCAGCCGGTCGTCCTCGAACAGGCTGGCCGCGCTCACCCCGCCGGCCGCCAGGTCTCGCCAGACCGTTCCGAGCCACGTCTCCGCGTCCGCCTGACTGGAGAACCCGTTCGCCGGCGCACCGAACCGACCGGCCTCCCCGTCCACCACGTTCCCAGGTGCGGCCGGAGCCGCCGTCTGCGCCGTTGTCATCTGCCACGTCCATGCCATGGCGCGGACAGTAGCGGCCCGGTCCGACAAGTCGCCGGCGCAGCGCCGCGCGACGACATCGTGCCCCGGCACTTTGACGTCCGCCGCCGTACGTGCCAGCGTTCGCCGGGTACCACGTCGACAGGCAGGGGAAGCCGGTGTGAATCCGGCGCTGACCCGCAACCGTCACTGCAGCGTCCGTTGCTGCACCAGCCGGAGCACCGGCCCGCCGACGCGCTCCCCCAGCCCTGTCGAGGAATACAGGCCGGAGCCCGGGTGACGCGTCGGTGATTCCGTGCGCGACCTGGTCGCCGAGCTCGTTCCCGGCCGACGAAAGGTCGTCCATGCGCCACGCTCGAGCGCTTCATCCGTCGCAACCGCGCCTGCTCCCCTCGCCTCGCCTTCTGCCCCTCCTGCTGATCGCCGCGCTGGTCGCGCTCGTGACGGTCCCGCTCGTCGGCGTGAGCCCCGCGCAGGCCGCGTCGTACCGCTACTGGGGCTACTACCACGGCACCGGCAAGGGCAGCTGGGCATTCGCGTCGACCGGTCCCGCCGCGGTGAAACCCGCCGATGGTGCGGTAGAGGGCTGGCGGTTCGCGATCTCCGGGGACGCCGACTCCAGGTACCCCCGGGTCACCTCGACCTTCGCCGCCGTCTGCGCCGGCACGACCGCGGTCGCCGGCAAGAAGCGGGTCGCGGTCTACATCGACTCCGGGATCGCCGTCGATGCGCCGACCGGCTCGACCCCGCCGGCTCCGGCCGCTGCGTGCGCTCTCGTCCCGACCGCCGCCACCGGTGCGCAGGTGCTCGCCGCGGTCGAGAAGGTCCGCGCGTCGAAAGGCCTGGTCTGCGGGATCGGCGGATACCCCTCGACCGGCTGTGGTGGCGAGGTGAAGAAGCCGCCGGCGGTCCCGAGCCCGGAACCGAAGGTCGCCTTCGCCGGCGCCGACCCGACGCCCACCACCACCCCGAGCGCGACCCCCGACGTGACGACCCCGACCGCAAGCGCGGCCGCCAGCACCAACGCCGCCACCGGCACCCAGTCCGGGTCGCACACCTATGTCTTCGTGCTGGTCGCCGTCGCGGCGGCGCTCGTCCTCGGCGGCGGCGGGCTGTTCGTCGCCCGGCGGAGCCGCAGCTGAGCGTGCGGGCCACGGCCGCTCTGCACCCGGTGGCCGCCTGGTTGTGGGCCGCGGGTGTGGCGGTTGCCGCGTCGCGCACCTCGAACCCGCTGGTGCACCTGCTGATCCTGGCCGCACTGGCGGTCACGGTCGCCTGCGCGCGGCGGTACTCGGACGTCTCCGCAGCGACCCGGCCGCTGTTCGCGACCTTCCTGCGGATCGGCCTGTTCACCATCGCGATCCGGCTCGTCTTCGGCCTGGTCTTCGGTTCGGGCACGAGTGCCGGCCGGGTCGTGTTCACGGTGCCGACCGTCCCGCTTCCGGCGTGGACGGCCGGGGTGTCGATCGGCGGCCCGATGACAACCGGCGGGCTGCTCGCCTCGGTCGCCGCCGGACTCTGGCTGACGACGCTGCTCGCCGCCGTCGCCGCGGCGAACGTGCTGGCCGATCCGAGGGAACTCCTACGGAGCGTGCCCGGCGCGCTCTACGAGGTCGGCGTCAGCATCGTCGTGGCGTTGACCTTCGCGCCGCAGCTCGTCGCCGACGCTCGCCGGGTGCGGAGCGCGCGCCGGCTGCGCGGTCAGTCCGGGCGCGGGATCCGGTCGTTCGCGCGCACCGCGGTGCCGGTCCTGGAGGGCGGGCTCGAACGGGCGATGGTGCTCGCGGCGTCGATGGATTCCCGTGGCTACGGTCGCCGCGGCACCCGGAGCCCGGCCCGGCGGCTGGTCGTCGCCGGGTCGATGCTCGCCGCGCTGGTGCTGCTCGCCTTCGGGTTACTGGCGCTGCTCGGTCTGGGCGGGGACGTCGTCGGGCTGATCTGCGTCACGGCCGGCACAGTCTGCGCGGCAACCGGTCTCGCCGCGGGTGGCGGCCGGAACGCCCGGACGCGCTATCGCGTGCGGCCGTGGTCGGTCGGCGAACTCGTCGTCCTGATGAGCGCCGCGGTGATGGTGGCGATCTACCTCGCTGCGGTGTCCGACGCCACGCCGGGCATCGTCGTGGACGTGACCACGCCGTCGAGCTGGGCGTTGCCTGCGGGTCCGGCCGTCGCGGTACTCCTCGTTCTCTCGCCCGCCGTCGTGGTGGCGGCGCGGGCGGCGACGACGACGACCGGCCTCGTGCCGACGAGCGGTCTCCGGCGGGTGACCAGCCGGTGATCAGGTTCGACGACGTGTCGTTCACCTACGCCGGCGCCACCGAACCGGCGCTGGCCGGGGTCGACCTGCGCATCGACGAGGGCGAGCTGTGTCTCGTCGTCGGCGCGACCGGCTCGGGCAAGACGACGCTGCTCCAAGCCGTCAACGGGCTCGTCCCGCACTTCACCGGCGGAACGCTGAGCGGCGTCGTCACCGTGGACGGGCGGGACACCCGGACGCACCCGCCTCGTGAGCTCGCTGACGTGGTCGGGTTCGTCGGGCAGAACCCGGGCGCCAGCTTCGTCACCACCAGCGTCGAGGACGAGCTCGTCTACACGATGGAGTCGCTGGGCCGGCCGCGCCGCGCGATACGACGGCAGCTCGAGGACGCCCTGGACCTGCTGAGCCTGGCCGACCTCCGGCACCGCGACCCGTCCGAGCTGTCGGGCGGACAGCAGCAACGCGTCGCGATCGGCGCGGTTCTCGCCGCCAACCCGTCCGCGCTCGTCCTCGACGAACCGACGTCGGCACTCGACCCGCTTTCGGCCGAGGACGTGCTCGCCTCCCTGACCCGGCTGGTCGACGACCTCGGCATCACGGTGGTCGTCGCCGAGCACCGGCTCGAGCGCGTTCTCGGGCACGCCGACCGGATGATCTGGCTGCCCGGCGACGCGCGGTCGCCGGTCTCGGGCACCGTGGCCGAGGTGATGCGGGTATGCCCGCTGCGGCCGCCGGTCGTTCAGCTGGCCGGGCATGCCGGCTGGACGCCGCCGACGCTGACGGTGCGCGACGCCCGTACCCGCGCGACCGCGTTGCGCGCCGAGGTGCGCGACCGCTCGCCGTCGATGCGCACCGGGCGGACCCCGGGTGCGGCGGTGGTGTCCGTCGACGGGCTCGTCGTCCTCCGCGGCGATCGACGTGCACCCGTGACGGCGCTGGCACTCGTCGATCTCGAGGTGCATGCCGGCACCATCACCGCGGTGATGGGCCGCAACGGCTCCGGCAAGTCCTCGCTCCTCGGCGCGCTCGCCGGTGCGCACGAACCGAGCCTGGGCAGGATCTCGTACCCGGACGCGGACTTACCCGCCGCCCGGCCGTCGCGGTGGTCGCGCCGCCGCGACCGCACCGACGACGCACCGCACCGGTGGAGCCCGCGCGAGCTCGTCCGACGCGTCGGCCTGGTCCCGCAGAACCCGGCCGACCTGCTGTACCTGTCCAGCGTGGCGGCCGAGTGCACGGCCGCGGACGCCGACACCGGCTCGCAGCCGGGCCGCTGCCGGGCGCTGCTCGACGAGCTGGTCGGCGGGCTGCCGCCGGAGCGGCATCCACGCGATCTCTCCGAAGGCCAACGGCTGGCCCTCGCGCTGGCGATCGTCCTCACCGGCGACCCGCCGTTGCTCCTGTGCGACGAACCGACCCGCGGCCTGGACTACCCGTCCAAGCACCGACTCGTGCGGATGCTCGCCGACCAGGCGGCGGCCGGCCGTGCGGTGGTGGTCGCGAGTCACGACGTCGAGCTCGTCGCCGAGCTGGCCGACGCCGTGGTGCTGCTCGCGAACGGGCAGGTCGTCGACCGCGGGCCGACCGCGCAGGTGCTGACCGCGTCGCCGACGTTCGCGCCGCAGATGGCGAAGGTGTTCCGGCCGACGCCGCTGCTCACGGTCGACGACGTCGGCGCGGTCCTGGGCTGGCCGGGTGAGCTCGGATGGCCGGGCAATCTCGGATGAACGTGCGAACACCACGTCGTATCAGTGTGCTGATAGTCGCGTTCGCGGTGAGCGTGATCGGGTTCGGCTGGCCGTTCGCCGTGGCAGCGGGCTCCCCGTTGGCCGGGGATGCGCTCGCGCCGTTCGTCGTCGGAGCGCTGCTCGCCGTGGTGGTTGCCCTCGTGGTCGCCGAACTGTCCGACGGCGGCATGGACGCGCGGAGCATCGCGATGCTCGGTCTTCTTGCAGGGTTGGGGATCGGGCTCCGCGCGCTGGGTCCGGCCACTGCCGGGATCGAGCCGACGTTCGTGCTGGTGATCCTCGCCGCGCGGGTGTTCGGGCCCGGCTTCGGCTTCACCTTCGGCAGCGTGCTGATCGCCGCGAGTGCCGTCCTCACCGCCGGGGTCGGCCCGTGGCTGCCGTTCCAGATGCTCGCGACCGCCTGGCTGGGACTCGCCGTCGGGCTGCTGCCGCGCGCCGGTGCGGGTGGACGTGGCGAGGCCCGATTGCTTGCCCTGCTGAGCATTCCGCTGGCGATCGTCTACGGCGCGGTGCTCAACCTGTCGTTCTGGCCGCTCTCGACGGTGCTGGCTCCGGGCGTCTCCTACGTGGCCGGCGACAGCCCGGCCGCGAACCTGGGCCGGTACGCCGTCTTCTACGTGACGACGTCGCTCGGTTGGGATCTCGCCCGCGGTGTTTTCAGCGTGCTGATACTCCTGCTGGCCGGCCGGTCGATTCTCGCGACGCTCCGCCGCGCCGCCCGTCGGGCCCGCTTCACCGAGGCGGCTCAGACGCCGGTGCCTCAGACGTCCGTTTCCACGAAGGGCGGCTTGACCACCTCGTAGGGCTCACGCCGGCCGCGCAGGTCGAGCTCGACGATGGTCCCCGGGGTGGCGTGGGCGCGGTCGACCAGCGCCAGCCCGATGCCGACCCCCGCAGTCGGCCCGAAGGTCCCGGACGTCACCACGCCGATCTCGGTGTCGCCCAGATGCACGGTCATGCCGGGTCGCGGGATCCGCCGGCCGCTGTGACGGATGCCGACGAGCAGCCGTCGCGGCCCGGCCGCCTTCTCCGCCCGCAGCGCCTCGTGTCCCCAGAACGCAGGCTTGGACCAGCCGATCGCCCAGCCCAACCGGGCTTCCAGCGGGCTGATGGCCGGTGAGATGTCCTGCCCGTGCAGGGGATAGCCCATCTCGGTGCGGAGCGTGTCGCGCGCACCGAGCCCCGCGGCACGGATCCCCCACGGCTCGCCGGCCTCGATCAGCGTCTCCCACACGTCCACGGCATCGGCGACCGGGACCACCAGCTCGCAGCCGTGCTCGCCCGTGTACCCGGTGCGGCAGACGGTGAGCTCGACGTCGCCCCAACTCGCCCGGGCGAACGCGAAGTACGGCATGTCCGTGGGCAGCGCCATCGTCGCGAGCACGTCGTCGCTGTCGGGACCCTGGACGGCGATCACCGCGTAGTCGCGGTGGACGTCGGTGACCTCGACGCCGACGGGTGCGTCCGCGGCCAGCAGCCGGGCCACCTCGGCGGTGTTCGCGGCGTTCGGAATCAGCAGGAGTTCGTCGTCGGCGAAGCGGTACACGATGAGGTCGTCGACCACACCGCCGCCGAGCGTGCAGCACAGCGTGTACTGCGCCTTCCCCGCGGGGATACGGCCGAGGTCGTTGGTCAGGCAGGTGTTGACGAAGTCGACGGCACCCGGACCTCGGACCCACACCTTGCCCAGGTGCGAGACGTCGAACAGCCCGACTCCGGTGCGCACGGCCTGGTGCTCGGCGACCACGCCGCCGCCGGCGTACTCGAGCGGCATCGACCAGCCCGCGAAGTCGCCGAACTTCGCTCCCGCGGCCTCGTGCCAGGCATGCAGCACCGAGCGCAGCGGCGCCTCGGCGGAGGTCTGTGCTGTCGTCTCGTCGGTCATGGGCGGCAACCTACCCTCGTCGCCGCGTCCGGCCGTCGGGCATGCTGGCCCGACATGCTGGCCCGACATGACGGCCGATGTTACGGCCCGGCATGACGGCACCGACGCCTCGAGGAGACCAGCTGTGAGCCCCAGCGAGGATGCGACCACCACCGCCCGCGATTCGCTCGTCCCGGCGGCACCGACCGTCGCGGTCACGTTCGACTCCGCCAGCCGGGTCAAGGTGGACGCGGTGGTCGTGGGGCTGCGGCCGGGCCCGGCCGGACCGGTCGCCGCGGACGGCAGCGCCGACGTGGACGCGGCCTTCGACGGCGGCCTCGCGATCGCGTTCGCGACGCTGGGCGCCACCGGCGCGGCCGGGCAGGTCTACACGCTGCCGGCCCCGAAGGAGGTGGCCGCGACGCTCGTCGTGACGGTCGGCCTGGGCGAGCCCGGGACCGTGGTGGGCGAGCCGGACGAGTCGATCCGCCGCGCGGTCGGCGCGGTCGTCCGCACCCTGGCCGGGACGGCGACCACGGCCGCGGTCAGCCTCGGCGGCGACCCGGCCACCGTCGCCGCGGCCTGCGAGGGCGCCACACTCGGCGGCTACGTGTTCGACCGCTACCGCACCTCCGGCCCGAAACGCGCGCCGGTCGGCGCGGTCACGGTGATCGTGCCCAAGCGGGACAAGGCGGCCACCGCGGCGGCGGACCGCGCCCGGATCGTCAGCACCGCCGTCAACATCGCCCGCGACCTCGTCAACACCCCGCCGGGCGACCTCGTCCCCTCCGTTCTCGCCGACCGTGCCGTCGCGCTCGGGCGCGCGCACGGCTGCACGGTCGACGTCCTCGACGAGGGCGCGCTGGTCGCGGGTGGCTACGGCGGCATCGCCGGCGTCGGCCAGGGCTCGGTCAGTCCGCCCCGGCTGGTGCTGGTCAGCTACCGGCCGCGCAAGCCGGTCACGCACCTGGCCCTCGTCGGCAAGGGCATCACGTTCGACACCGGCGGACTGTCGCTCAAGCCACCGGCCGGGATGCTGACGATGAAATGCGATATGGCGGGGGCCGCGGCCGCGCTCGCGACGACGATCGCCGTGGCCCAGTTGAAGCTGCCGATCCGGGTCGACGCGTGGCTCGCGATCGCTGAGAACATGCCCGGTGGCGGGGCGCAGCGTCCGTCCGACGTCGTGACGATGCGCAACGGGACGACCTGCGAGGTGCTCAACACCGACGCCGAGGGCCGACTCGTGATGGCCGATGCGATCGCCCGCGCGAGCGAGGACTCCCCGGACGCGATCATCGACATCGCCACGCTCACCGGCGCCTGCATCCTCGCGCTCGGCGAGCGGACGTACGGCGTGATGGGCAACGACGACGAGCTGCGGGACCGCATCGTCGCCGCGTCGAAGCAGGCCGGCGAGCCGGCCTGGCCGCTGCCGCTGCTGGAGGAGTCGCGCGAGCGGATCGAGTCGAAGGTCGCCGACATCGCGCATTGGGTGTCTGGCCCGCCCGGCGGCGCGCTGACCGCGGCGACGTTCCTGTCGACCTACGTCGGCTCTTCCATCCCGTGGGCACACATCGACATGGCCGGGCCGGCCTACAACGACGGACCCGCACGCGGCTACACCCCGTTCGGCGGGACCGGGTCGACGGTGCGGGCGCTCGTGCAGTTCCTCGAGACGGCCGCCACCGCGGACTGAGTTCGCGGCCCGGGTCGATCGTTCATAGGTCGTCCGGCCCGCCGAGGTCGCCCTGGCGTTTGCGCGCCGACCACGCCCGCATCCGGGCCGGGTAGCCGACGACGGCCGCGTCGTAGCTCGGAACCTGCAGGTCGTTGCACAGGGCGTGCGCGGCCCGTGCGTTCGGCACCCGCCGGCGCGTCCATTCGCCGTCGCGGGCGACCATCACCAACGTGGTGTCGGTGACCGCGGTCCTCGGCTCGACGAAGCCTTCGACGCCCACCCGGGTAGCGGCGAACTCGCGCAGGTGCGTGACCGCGTCGGCGTCGACCTTGCGGGCGGCACCGCGGCCGGCGGGACCGCCGGGGCGCCGGCGACGCAACCGCCACCAGCCCTTACGCATCGCGGCGCCTCATCTCGGGAGTCACGGCCTCGGGGGTCATGGCGACAAGTGTCGGGCACGGCGGCCAGCGACACGACCAAGCGCCGATCGCGACCATGGCAGCACTTGCGCGCCCCACCCGGGCGCCGGACCATGCAGCATGGACGCGCCGAACCTGCCGTTCGTCTTCGACGAGCCCATCACCACCGAGCGACTCGTGCTCCGGCTGATGACGATGGCCGACGTCGACGACGTGCACGCCTACCAGTCCCGCGAGGACGCCAGCCTGTACCAGCTCTTCGAGCCACGCACCCGGGACGAGGTCGCGGCCAAGCTCGGTGCGCTCGAGGGAGCGCGAACCCTCGCAGCAGACGGTGACTTCCTCCAGCTCGCGCTCGAACTGCCCGGCGCGGCGGGTGCGCGGGCCCGCGTCATCGGCGACTCCTACTTCCACCTGTCCAGCGTGGCGAACAGCCGGGCCGAGATCGGCTGGACCCTGCATCCGGACTTCATGGGCCGGGGCTATGCGACCGAAGCCGCCGAGGCCGTGCTGGAACTCGCGTTCGTACGGCTGCGCCTGCACCGCGTCTACGCCGAGCTGGACCCGCGCAACGACGCGTCCATCCGGCTGTGCCGCCGGCTGGGGATGCGCGAAGAGGCGTACTTCGTGGGTGACCTCTGGTTCAAGGGCGGCTGGGCCGATACCGGCGCCTACGCGATCCTCGACCACGAATGGCGCGCCCGCACCGGCCGGGTCTGACCGGCAACCCGGGCCGGCGGGCTGGTTGGCACCCCCGGACGCGATGCGCGACAGTACCGGGGTGGCCGACGACGTGACGCAGTCCGACAACTCCGACAGCAGCTCCCCCACCAGGTTCGACGTCGTCGTGATCGGCGCCGGCAGCGGCGGCTACGCCTGCGCGTTGCGTGCCGCCGAACTCGGCCGAAGCGTCGCGATGGTCGAGCGCGACCTCGTCGGCGGCACCTGCCTGCACCGCGGATGCATCCCGACGAAGGCCCTCCTGCACGTCGCCGAGACCGCCGACGCCGTTCGCGAAGCGGCCGAGATCGGCGTGCGCGCCGACCTGCACGGCGTCGACTACGAGGCCGCGTCGGCGTTCGCCGGACGCACCGTCGCCCGGCTCGACCAGGGCCTGCGCCAGCTGATCAAGTCCCGCGGCATCGTGACCGTGGTCGGCACCGCCACCCTGGACGGCCCGCACACCGTCGTCGTCGAGGGTCCCGACGGCAGTCCGGTCGGCCGGTACGAGGGCACCGACGTCGTGATCGCGACCGGGGCGCGCCCGCGGTCGCTGCCGGGTATCGAACCTGACGGCGTCCGTGTCATCACCAGCAACGAGGCGCTGAAGCTGACCGAGCTGCCGGCTAGGGCGATCGTCCTCGGCGGCGGTGTGATCGGCGTGGAGTTCGCGAGCATGTGGACGTCGATGGGCGTCGACGTGACGATCCTCGAGGCACTCGACCGGCTGCTCCCGACCGAGGATGCCGCCAGCAGTTCCGCACTCCAGCGGGCCTGGCGCAAGCGCGGCATCGACGTCCGCACCGGCGTCCGCGTCACCGGCGTGGACAGTCGCGAGGACGGCGTGACCGTTCAGGTGCAGGACGGCGATCCGCTGGACGCCGACCTCCTGCTGGTGGCGGTCGGACGCGGCCCGGTCACCGACGAGCTCGGGCTGGCCGACGCAGGCGTGGGCCTCGAGCGCGGCTTCGTCACGGTCGACGCCGCGCTGCGCACGTCGGTCCCGGGTGTCTGGGCGGTCGGCGACGTCGTGGCCGGCCTCCAGACTGGCACACCGCGGGTTCGCACACGGCATCCACGTGGCCGAGCAGATCCATGCCGCGACGACCGGCACTCCGGCGCCGGCTCCGCTGCCGCCGGACGAACACGTCCCGCGAGTCACCTACAGCGATCCCGAGGTCGGCTCGGTCGGGCTGACCGAGGTCGCGGCGCAGGAGCGTTACGGCGCTGACCAGGTGCAGTCGTTCAGCTACCCGCTCGGTGCGAACGGTCGCAGCCTCGTCCTCGGGACCGCCGGGCACGCCAGGCTCATCCGGGTCGTCGGCGGCCCGATCGTGGGCGTGCACGTGGTCGGGCGTCGCGCCGGTGAGCTGATGGGCGAGGCGATGTTGATGGTCGGCTGGGAAGCGCATCCCGAGGACGTCGCCGGCTACATCCATCCGCACCCCACGCAGTCCGAGGCGATCGGCGAGGCGGCACTCGCGCTGGCCGGCAAGCCTCTGCACGTTCACGGGTGAGCCGCTGTCCCCCGGCCGCACTCCGATCCCATGGTTCGGGCGTCGGCGCGAACGCATAGGGTGGCGTTCGCGCGATCCAGCAACCCTGGGCACGCGTCTGTCCGTTGGTCTGCACGTCGTAGGAGGAGCCCCCGATGCCGGTCTCAGTGACCCTGCCCGCCCTGGGCGAGAGCGTGACCGAAGGAACCGTCACCCGTTGGCTCAAGCAGGTGGGCGATCAGGTGGCGGCCGACGAGCCGTTGCTCGAGGTCTCCACCGACAAGGTCGACACCGAGATCCCCTCACCGGTCTCGGGCACCCTGCTCGAAATCAAGGTCGCCCAGGACGAGACCGTCGAGGTCGGCGCGGAGCTCGCGATCATCGGGTCCGAAGGCGAGCAGCCCGGCAGCGGCGACGGTGACACCGGCGCCCAGGCCGAGACGCCCGCCGAGCCCGAGCCGGCCCCTGAGCCCGAGCCGGCCCCTGAGCCTGAGCCGACCCCGGTCATCGAGGCGCCGACTCCGCAGCCGGTCGCCGAGGCCGCACCGTCGGGCAGCGGCGATTCCGTCACCATCTCCCTTCCGGCCCTGGGCGAGAGCGTCACCGAAGGCACCGTCACCCGTTGGCTCAAGCAGGTCGGCGACGAGGTCAAGGCAGACGAGCCACTGCTCGAGGTCTCCACCGACAAGGTCGACACCGAGATCCCCTCACCGGTCTCGGGCACCCTGCTCGAAATCAAGGTCTCCGAGGACGAGACCGTCGAGGTCGGCGCGGCGCTGGCCGTCATCGGCTCCGGCTCCCCGGCCCCGGCACCTGCACCTACCCCGGAGCCTGCTCCGGCACCGGCCCCTGCACCCGAGCCGACGCCGCAGGCCGCCGCTCAGCCGTCGGCCGCACCCGCTCCCGACTCCCCGCCGCCGGCAGCACCGGCACCCGCCCCGGTGGCCGAGACGAGCAACGACGACGGCGCGTCCTACGTCACCCCGCTCGTCCGCAAGCTGGCCGCGCAGCACAGCGTCGACCTCGCGTCGATCAACGGCACCGGTGTCGGCGGCCGCATCCGCAAGCAGGACATCCTCGCCGCGGCCGAGGCAGCCAAGGCCGCCGAGGCAGCGCCGGCCGCGTCGGCACCGGCAGCAGCACCTGCGGCCGCGTCCACGGCAGCCGTACCCAGCCCCCTGCGCGGCACGACCGAGAAGATGTCGCGGCTGCGGCGGACCATCGCCACCCGCATGGTCGCGTCGCTGCAGACCTCCGCGCAGCTCACCACCGTCGTCGAGGTCGACGTCACCCGCATCGCGCGACTGCGCAACCGGGTGAAGAACGACTTCGCCGCGCGTGAAGGAGTCAAGCTCTCGTTCCTGCCGTTCTTCGCGAAGGCGGTCGTCGAGGCGCTCAAGTCGCACCCGACGCTGAACTCGCAGATCAACAGCGAGACCAACGAGGTCACCTACTTCGACACCGAGAACCTCGCCATCGCCGTCGACACCGAGAAGGGCCTCATCGTTCCGGTGATCAAGGGGGCGGGCGACCTCAACATCGCCGGCCTGGCGAAGCGGATCGCCGATCTGGCCGCGCGCACACGGAGCAACAAGATCGGCCCCGACGAGCTGTCCGGCGGCACGTTCACGCTCACCAACACCGGCAGCCGGGGCGCGTTGTTCGACACCCCGATCATCAACCAGCCGCAGGTCGCGATCCTCGGTACCGGTGCGGTCGTCAAGCGGCCGGTCGTCATCGACGACGCCGACCTCGGCGAGACGATCACCGTCCGGCACATGGTCTACCTGGCCCTGACCTACGACCACCGGGTCGTCGACGGCTCGGATGCCGCGCGCTTCCTGGTCGACGTCAAGGGCCGGCTCGAAGAGGGCTCCTTCGAAGGCGAGCTCGGCTAGATGAGCGAACCCGGCGAGCACGCCGGGGCTCCACGTACCTGGCTGCTCGCCGGGGCGTCAGGGTTCCTCGGCTCAGGGTTGTCCGCCGACCTGCGCGGGCGGGGCATCCCGGTGCGCCGGCTGGTCCGCAGCGACCCGTCCTCGACCGGCGAGCACCGGTGGGATCCCGACAGCGGCACCCTCGACGCGTCCGTCTTCGACGACGTCGCCGTCGTCGTGAATCTCGCCGGAGTCTCGGTTCAGAAACGCTGGACCGGCACGAACCGCGCCGCGATCCTCGACAGCCGGGTCAATACGACCCGCACGCTCGCCGACGCTCTCGCAAAGCTCACCGACCCGCCGGTGTTCGTGTCCCAGAGCGCCACCGGCTTCTACCCGAAGAACACCGGCACCCGCCTCTCCGAGGCAGACACCACTCCGTCCGACGGGTTCCTCGGTCAGGCGACGGTGGGGTGGGAAGCCGCCGCCGATTCTGCCCGCGCAGCCGGCGTCCGCGTCGTCCATCCCCGCACCGGTGTGGTGCTCGACCGCTCCGGTGGCGCGCTGCCGCTGCTCTCGCTGCCGTTCAAGGCCGGGCTCGGGGTCCCGCTCGGGAGCGGAAAGCAGGTCATGCCGGTGGTCGGTCTGGCCGACTGGCTGGCTGCGATCCACTTCATCGCGGAGCACGGGGAGATCAGCGGCCCGGTCAACGTCGTCATCCCCGAGCGCGTCACGAACCTGGCGTTCACCGACGCGCTCGCCGCGGCCGTGCACCGACCGCGCATCCCGTTCGTCCGGGTCCCGGGTCCGCCGCTGGAGCTCGTCCTCGGCGGGTTCTCCAGCGAGCTCCTCGACAGCGTCGACATCGCGCCGCAGGTGCTGCTCGACGCCGGCTTCGTGTTCTCGACCCCGACGATCCGGCCGCTGCTGGACGCGGCCCTCGCCAAGCACTGACCCGTCCCACTTACCGCCGAGCACGAGCCGAAGCCCGGCTACGAGCGGCTCACCATTGATAGATCAGCCACGACCCGTCGGCGGCTTTGTGCAGCACGATCGGCGCCGTCTTCGGGTCCTGGATCGGGTGCCGGGTCCGTGAGCCGTCGGCCTGCACGATGTCGTAGGCCTTCGCCTGGGTGATCGCGCTGAGCGCGGCCGACTCCCCTGATCGGGTCGTCACCTTGACCCCGGAGACGGCGATGTCGAGGTTCTCGGCGTGCGCGCCGGCGGTGCTGAGCTTGGCCATCTCGGCGGCGTCGTAGCGCATCGCCGGCGAGCCCTGGACGAACACCTGGTCGAGCGTCGTGCCGTCGGCGTCGGTGAAGGCCTGCGCGCGCACCGCCATCAGCCCTGTCAGCAGCTGCGTCCAGTCCGCAGCCGACACCGGGTTCACCGACGGCGGGCCCGGCGATCCGGTCGGCGTCGCGCCGGCGAACGGACCGACCGAGGCCGGCGCGGTGACGACCGGATCGGCGACGGCGCGGTGCCGGACTGCGCCGATGAGCGCGATCCCGCCGACGACGAGCCCGGCGAGCACCACCAGCGCGGCCGCTCCGGCCACGGCCAGGACGAGCGGCGACAGCCCCAGCGCACGGCGGGTCTGTTTGCTGGGCAGTGGCGTGAGTCCCGACGTCATGGCTGCGTCGGCGGTCGTGGGCGACGGAGCCGGTGACGGCGACGGCGCGGATGTCGTGGTGGTCAGGGCGCTCGGGTCGTCCAGGACCAGCCCGATCGGGAACCGCACCGCCGCCGGCGCCGCGGCTGCGTAGATCATGTCCGCGAGCTGGTCGGCGCTCGGACGAACGTCCGGGTCGGCCTGCAGGCCGGACTCGATGGCGTGTGCGAGGCCGGGTGGGACGCCGGGGTTCACCGAGAGCAGCGACGGCCGGGGTTCGGCGACCGGTGCCCCGGTGAGCGCGGTCCAGGCGGTCGCGGCCAGCCCGTAGACGTCGGCGGCGGCGGACGGCTCCGCACCGGCGATGACCCGCGGGTCGGTGAGCCCGTGGGTGCCGGCGGCGGACGGGTCGATCTCGGTCAGCGACCACAACGCGGTGTCGGCCAGCAGGGGCCGGCCGTCCTCGGTGAACAGGACGTTCTCGGGAGTGACGGCGCCGTGCACGAGCCCGCGTGAGTGGACGGCCGCGAGCGCCTCGGCGATCGGCCCGATGACCGTGACGGCCTCGCCCGGATCGAGCCGGTCACGGGCCCGCAGCAGTTGACCGAGGCTGCCGGATTCGGCGTAGTCGCAGACGAGGACGGGTTCGGTCGGCTCGCCGTCGATGCGCCGGACCCGCAGGACGTGCGGGTGGTCGAGCGCGTCGAGGGTGGCGACGAGGCGGCGGACCGCGTCCGCGCCGGCAGCCGGGTCGAGGCGGAGCCGCTTGAGCGCGATCTGACGGTGCGACGATTCCTCGGTCGCGAGCCAGACCTCACCCGTTCCACCGGCTCCGAGCAGGCCCTCGACCTGGTACCCGGGAACCTCGAAGCCGCCACGCATGCCCCCATGGTCGCAAGATCCCCGGGATCAGGCCGGAAGTTGTCCACCGGCCGCAGCAACCTAAGCTCGCCTGTATGCAGCTGCGCCACGTCGGCTTCGCGCCGGACTACGTCGACTACGAGACCGGCTGGGCCATCCAGCGACAGGTGCACGCCGACCGGGTCGCCGGTCAGGAACCCGACACCCTGCTGCTCCTCGAGCACACCGCGGTCTACACAGCGGGCAAGCGCACGCTCCCGATCGAGCGGCCGCAGGGCGGCACCCCGGTGATCGACGTCGACCGCGGCGGCAAGATCACCTGGCACGGACCGGGCCAGCTCGTCGGGTACCCGATCGTCAAGCTCGGCGACCCGATCGACGTCGTCGCCTACGTCCGCAGCCTCGAACGCGCGCTGATGGCGGCCTGCGCCGACCTCGGCCTGGCCACCACGCAGGTGGAGAGCCGCAGCGGCGTGTGGGTCGTCGACGGCATCGCGCCCGACCGCAAGATCGCCGCGATCGGCATCCGGGTCGCCCAAGGGGTGGCGATGCACGGGTTCTCGCTCAACTGCGACTGCGACCTCTCGGTGTTCTCCTCGTTCATCCCGTGCGGTCTCCCCGACGCCGGCGTCACCTCGCTGACGGTCGAGCTCGGTCGCCACGTCGGAGTCCAGGACGTCCTGCCGGTAGTCGAAGCGCGGATGCTCGAGGTCCTCAGCCCGGCCCACGCAGCCTGACTCGCCAGCCTGTCTGGGCGGACCGGCGGCGCGGCGCACCGGCGTGTTGTCGGGACGACCCGTTAGGTTTCTGGCCACGTCCTCCCCAACGGCGGTGAGGGCCGCCGTCTGGGGGGACGCGTGACCGCACTCGCATCGGCCGGGCCGCCGATCATCTCCACCCGAGCGCTCCGCAAGACCTTCCGCACGCGCCGAGGCAAGCGCATCGTCGCCGTCGAAGGCCTCGACCTCGACGTGTATGCCGGCGGTGTGCACGGCTTCCTCGGGCCCAACGGCTCCGGCAAGACGACGACCATCCGGCTCCTGCTCGGGCTGATGCACGCCGACTCCGGCGAGATGAGCCTGTTCGGTCAGCCGGTGCCCGCACGGCTGGGCGACGTGATCGGCCTCATCGGCGCGATCGTCGAGCAGCCGAGGCTGTTCCCGCGGCTGTCCGGCAAGCAGAACCTCGAGCTGCTGGCGGGCTCGGTCGGCATCGACAAGGCCCGGATCGGCGACGCGCTCGAACTCGTCGGGCTGAAGGGGCGCGAGGACGACAACTTCCGCAGCTACTCACTGGGCATGCGCCAGCGCCTCGCGATCGCCGCCGCCCTGCTCAAGAGCCCCGAGCTGTTGATCCTGGACGAGCCGACGAACGGGCTCGACCCAGCCGGCATCCGCGAGATCCGCGACCTGATGCGCGATCTCGCGGACGAGGGACTGACGATCCTGGTGTCGAGCCACATCCTGTCCGAGCTCGAGCAGGTGGTTGATTCGGTCACGATCATCGCCCGCGGCAAGCTCCTTGCCTCCGGCACCCTCGCCGAGATCACCGGCCATCACACCTCGACGGTGCGGGTGCACGTCGACGATCTGGCTCGGGCGGCCAGCGTCCTCACCGCGGCCGGTCTCGCCGTCACCCCGGATGCCGACGGGCTGATCGTCGGCGGGGCGAGCGACCCGGCCAGCGTCACCAAGGCACTGGCCGACGTCGGGCTCTACGTCCGCGAGCTCACCCGGATCGGGGGCGACCTCGAGAGCGTGTTCCTCGACATCACCGGGACCCGTCCGGTCGCCGAGGCCGCCGCGCACGCGCGCCGGGAGGTCCAGCCGTGACGATCACCGACGACACAACCGGCGCACCGACGCCGTCCGGGGGCACACGGCTGAGCGACGGCATCCGAAGCGGTACCGCGGGCACCGGCACGTTCGGCACGCTGCTCGTCACCGAGCTGAAGCGGGTGCGGGCGCGACGCATCACCCGGGTCCTGCTTCTCGGCCTCGTCGGCGTCCTCGTCATCATCTGGATCGGCTACGCGTGGGGATCGCGTCCGCTCTCGGCGGCCGAGCAGCAGCAGTCCCAGAGCTACCTCGACGAAGCCACCACCGAGTTCCACAAGTACTGCAACAACGACGGCACGGTGAAGGCCGGCGTCGATGAGAACCTGTCGCCGTTCGGCGACTGCACCTTCCCGCCGGAGGCCGACCAGTACGTCTACACGCGGTCGTCGCACTTCAGTGACCTGCCGGGAGCGTCACTCGCATTCGCCGGACTCGCCGCGGCGGTGATGCTGCTGCTCGCCGCGAGCATGGTCGGGGCCGACCTCACTCCGGCAACCTCGGCACCCAACTGCTGTTCGTGCCGCAACGGGGTCGCGTGTTCGCCTCGCGCGCTGTCGCGACCGCCCTCGTCGCGACCGTGGTCGCGGTGGCGACGATCGGCCTCGGGGCTCTCGGTATGTGGCTGGTGATGCGGCACTTCGCGGCGACCGACGCCGACGCGCACGGGAACAATCGGCTGTGGTGGGCGACCAACGCCCGCGGGATCCTCGTCGTGCTGGCGGTCGCGCTGACGGCCTACGCGATCACCTGGATCCTGGGCCACACCGCCGCGACCATCGGGCTGGCCGGCGCCTGGCTCATCATCGTCGAGCAGTTCGTCAACGGAGCGGACCAGTTCGTCCGGGTCAAGCCGTTCGCTCCGGCGGCGAACCTGATCGCGATCGCCCAGGGTCATGGCAGCTACGCGAGCCCGGTCTGCACGACGACGGTCGGCGAGGGCCGCTCGTGCGATTACGTCACCACGACTTACCCGCTGGCGCATGCCCTCACGCTGTGGGCGGTGATCCTCGCCGTGCTGCTGGGGGCCGCGATGTGGTGGTTCCATCGCAAGGACGTCACCTGAGTACCCTGGCCCGGTGACGACGCTTCCCGATGGACGCAAGCTGCTCCGGCTCGAAGTACGCAACGCCGCGACCCCGATCGAGAAGAAACCGTCCTGGATCAAGACCCGCGCGACGATGGGCCCGGCGTACCGGGAGCTCCAGCAGCTGGTGAAGGACGAAGGCCTCCACACCGTGTGCCAGGAAGCGGGCTGCCCCAACATCTTCGAATGCTGGGAGGACCGCGAGGCGACGTTCCTCATAGGCGGCGACCAGTGCACCCGTCGTTGCGACTTCTGCCAGATCGACACCGGCAAGCCCGACGACCTCGACCGGGACGAACCGCGCCGGGTCGCTGAGAGCGTGCAGAAGATGGGCCTGCGCTACGCCACCGTCACCGGCGTCTGCCGCGACGACCAGCCCGACGGCGGCGCGTGGCTCTACGCCGAGACGATCCGGCTGATCCACGAGATGAACCCGGGTACCGGTGTCGAGATGCTCGCGCCGGACTTCAACGCCGAGCCCGAGCAGCTGGCCGAGGTGTTCTCCTCACGCCCCGAGGTGTTCGCGCACAACGTCGAGACCGTCCCGCGGATCTTCAAGCGGATCCGGCCCGGCTTCCGGTTCGAACGCTCACTCGACGTCCTCCGCGCGGCGCGGTCCGCCGGGCTCGTCACCAAGTCGAACCTGATCCTGGGGATGGGCGAGACGAACGACGAGATCATCGACGCACTTCAGCAGCTCCACGACGCCGGCACCGAGATCATCACCATCACCCAGTACCTGCGTCCGTCACTGCGCCACCACCCGATCGAGCGCTGGGTCACCCCGGACGAGTTCGTCGAGCTCGGTGCTGCCGCAGAGGAGATGGGCTATGCGGGCGTCATGAGCGGGCCGCTCGTGCGGTCCTCCTACCGCGCCGGCCGGCTCTACCGGCAGGCCGTCGAACACCGGATGGCCGCGACCGGCTCCTGACGGCTCGGTCGTCGGCCGCGTCCGCGTGCGGCGCCGTGCGGCAGGGTTCCGTCCGCGGCTTACGATGGGCGGCATGGCCCGAAAGACCGTTGCTCCGCCGCCCGCACCGCACAGCCGCGCCGCCCGCAAGGCAGCTGCGGCCACCCCGGTAGCCGGACCGTCTCGTCGTCAGCAGTTCGGCGAGAGCTACCAGCTCGTCCGCGACGACGACCGCTGGATCCCGTACAAGCTGATCGGCATCGCGGTCGGGGTGATCGCCGTCGGCCTCGTGGTCGGGTTCCTCCTGCACCACTGGATCTACTTCGGGTTCATCGGCCTGCTCGCCGGTTTCGTGCTGGCGTCGGTCTACTACGGCCGCAAGGTGACGAAGGCCGTGAACACCCGGCTCGAGGGACGCGTTGGCGGCGCCGCAGGCGCGCTGATGGCGTTGCGCAAGGGCTGGACGGTCGACTCGGGCATCGCGGCGACGCGCAACCAGGACCTCGTCCACCGCGTAGTCGGACGTCCGGGCATCGTGCTCGTCGGTGAAGGACAGGCCACCCGGCTGACCCATCTGCTCGCGAACGAGAAGCGCAAGCACGCGCGGGTGTCGCCGGACACGCCCATCTACGACGTCGTCGTCGGCAGCGGCGAGGGCCAGGTGCCGATCGCGAAGCTTCCCCGCCACGTCATGCGGCTGCCTGGCAACCTCGACAAGAAGCAGATCGGCGAGCTCAAGCGCCGGCTCAAGGCGCTGGAGTCGACGCGCCAGCAGGTGCCGATCCCGAAGGGTCCGCTCCCGAAGAACGTCAAGCTGCCGAAGAGCGGCGCCCAGCGCTGAACTGAGGCCCAGACCGCCTCCACCCCGGCCGGCTTCTCCGCAAAGTGGGCGCGTCCCCACCCAACACGCCGGCCCGGGCGTAGCCGAGTGACCACTCGAGCGCCGTTGCTCACGTGCGCGGTGCCCGCCGTACGAGCACGACCGTCCCGACGGCCTTGTCGTGCAGGCCGCGCCCGCCGGTCATCACCAGCGGCGGGATGACGAACAGGATCAGGATCGTGCGGATGAGCGCGCGCCAGAGCCCGATCGGCTGGCCGTCGCGCTGGACGACGCCGATGCCGCGGATGAGCTGACCGAGGCTGCTGCCGAACAGCCCGGTGAACAGCCAGGTCTCGACGGCGAACACCGCGAGCGGCGCGAGGTCGAGGGCCGTCGTCGGAGCACTGAACATGCCGCCGTCGCGGAAGATCGCGAACGCGACGATGTTGGCGATGAGCCAGTCGAGCATGAGGGCGACGACCCTGGACGCGAAGGTAGCGGTACGAGGTACTACGGTCGTCGGAGTTGCTGGCACCTCGGCACAGTAGCCCTCGCGACCCATGGTCGCGGACGTGCTGCCCACCGGTGAGGGGCCTGCTGACAGTCGCGTCGACAGCGTCGTCTCGCGGCTGGCGAGACCGTCGTTTAACCCGCACGAAACAATCGGGACACAGCCGAGAAACGACCTGTTCCTAGGTTCGGGGCAGTTCGGCACCGGCCGTCGCACGGGCGCGAACCCACGCGCCCTGCACGCCAATCCACCTCCCAGAACAGGAGCAGCATGTTCGCAAACCCGGAGGAACTCCTCCAGTTCATCGTCGACGAACAGGTCCAGTTCGTCGACGTCCGCTTCTGCGACCTCCCCGGCGTGATGCAGCACTTCAACGTGCCTGCGTCGTCGGTCGATCTCGACTTCTTCACCGACGGCCAGATGTTCGACGGCTCGTCCATCCGCGGTTTCCAGGCGATCCACGAGTCGGACATGAAGATGCTGCCCGACATCAGCACCGCCTACATCGACCCGTTCCGTACCGCGAAGACGCTCATCGTCAACATGGCGATCGTCGACCCGTTCACCGACGAGCCCTACAGCCGTGACCCGCGCCAGATCGCCGCCAAGGCCGAGGCTTACCTGAAGTCGACCGGCATCGCGGACACGGCGTTCTTCGCTCCGGAGGCCGAGTTCTACATCTTCGACAGCGTCCGTTTCCTGACGAACCAGAGCTCGAGCTTCTACTACATCGACTCGATCGAGGCCGCCTGGAACAGCGGGCGTGAAGAGGCCGGCGGCAACCTCGGGCACAAGACCCCTTACAAGGGCGGCTACTTCCCGGTGCCGCCGGTCGACCACTTCGCCGAACTGCGCGACCAGATCTGCATCGAGCTGGACAAGCTGGGGCTGGGCGTCGAGCGGTCGCACCACGAGGTGGGGACCGCCGGTCAGGCCGAGATCAACTACCGGTTCGACTCGCTTGCGAAGTCGGCCGACAAGGTCATGCAGTTCAAGTACATCGTCAAGAACGTCGCGCACGCGGCGGGCAAGACGGTCACCTTCATGCCGAAGCCGCTCTTCGGTGACAACGGCTCGGGCATGCACGTGCACCAGTCGCTGTGGAAGGACGGCGAGCCGCTGTTCTACGACGAGAACGGCTACGGCGGCCTCTCCGACATGGCCCGCTGGTACATCGGCGGCCTGCTCAAGCACGCGCCGTCGCTGCTGGCGTTCACGAACCCGACGGTGAACTCCTACCACCGGCTGGTGCCGGGCTTCGAGGCGCCGGTCAACCTGGTCTACTCCGCGCGCAACCGATCGGCGTGCGTCCGCATCCCGATCACCGGCTCGAACCCGAAGGCCAAGCGCATCGAGTTCCGCGTGCCCGACCCGTCGAGCAACCCGTACCTGGCGTTCTCGGCGATGCTGATGGCCGGCCTGGACGGGATCAAGAACAAGATCGAGCCGCCGGAGCCCATCGACAAGGACCTCTACGAGCTGCCGCCCGAAGAGCACGCGAACATCCAGCAGGTCCCCGGCTCGCTGCCGGAGGTGCTGGACGCGCTCGAAGCCGACCACGACTACCTGGCCGAGGGCAACGTGTTCACGCCCGACCTGATCGAGACGTGGATCGAGTGGAAGCGGACGAACGAGATCGACCCGATCCGGCTGCGCCCGCACCCGCACGAGTTCGAGCTCTACTACGATATTTAAGATCGTCGTACCCACGAACCGGCCCCTGACCTGCAGAAACGCGGAATCAGGGGGCCGGTTTCATCTGCCCCAGTCCGCATCCAGTCCGCAACACGTTCAACGATGGGCCGCACTCAAAGCCACGATTCGTTGCCCTGAGCCGGGTGTTACACTTAGAGCACTTAGCGCGACGGTCACCAGGAGGCGACATGAGCACGGCACTCACCGAGGATGTCCAACTGCTCCGCACGAGCCTTGCCAGCGAGAAGGCCGAGATCGAGGTGACCTTGCGCCTCCCCCGCGAGAGCGCCAAGAAGGTGCTCGCGCTGCTCGACGCCGAGCAGGGAGTGGGTGCGGTCGTCATTCCTGCCAAGGAAGAGTTCACCACGACTGAGGCAGCCAGGCTCCTCGACATGTCACGGCCGACGTTGATGAAGTTGATCAACTCCGGCCGCATCGAGTTCCGCAAGGTCGGCCGACACCACCGCATCCCGACCTCGGCGATTCAGGCTGTCAGGGAGCGGCTTCAGAAGGAGAGCGAAGCTGACATCCCCGGCTTCGCCGAGTGGGCCAATCGGGTCGGGCAACTCGATTGAGTCTGTCGGTCGCGCTGGCCGACGCCAACGTTCTGCTCCCCCGCACGCTTCGCGACTACGTCGTCTACTCGGCGAAGGTCGGCGCATTCCAGGTCCACTGGAGCCAGTCGATCCTCGATGAGGTGTCCCGAAACCTGGTCAAGATCTTCGGACTGTCGGCGGACGACACCGCTGAACTTGAGATCAGACTCGGCGAATACTTGCCCCAAGCTCTCGTTGAGGTGCGCCCGCGCGACCTCAAGGTCGTCGACAAGGTCGACATGGACTCGAAGGACCGGCACGTCGTTGCCGCAGCCTTGTCAGCCAAGGCGTCGATCCTCGTCACCGACAACGTCCGTGAC
Source organism: Actinopolymorphaceae bacterium (assembly GCA_036786375.1). Classification (GTDB taxonomy): domain Bacteria; phylum Actinomycetota; class Actinomycetes; order Propionibacteriales; family DAIQRJ01; genus DAIQRJ01. Next base: position 10,180 of record DAIQRJ010000008.1, on the reverse strand, counting down.
TTCCCAAAGGAGTGGTTGTCCGACAGGGGCATCGAGTTGCTCACCGCCGCAGACCTACTCGTTCGGCTCGCGACAGACCATCCGGAGGAACTGAAGAAGGCCCACGCGCTGACCGTCGGCGCTTCCCCGAAGACCGAAGACGCAATCCTCGACACCTTGGAGAACCAGATCGGGAAGAAGGCCACTGACAAGGTCCGGGCAGTCCTCGCCACGGGACCCGAGGCTCAGAGCGAGTCGGCGTCGGGCGACTGAAGCGATTCGACTCTCGTCGTCATCACGGCTTCGATCGCGGCGCGAGTGCTCTCGTCGGAGTCGGGCCACAGGTGGGCGTAGGTGTCCAGCGTGGTCTTCGCGCTCGCGTGCCGCAGGCGTGCCTGGACTACCTTGACGTCGGCCCCGCTCGCGATCAGCATGCTGGCGAGGTAGTGCCGCAGGTCATGGAATCGGAAGCCAGAGGGTAGGCCGGCCACCTTGGCGCGTGCGGTGCGCATGGCCCGTTGTAGCGCCCATGGGCCGAGCTGGTCTCCCCACTCGTTGGCGAGCACGGTCTCCTCGGTTGACCAACGTGCGACATGGGCCGACAAGGCGAGCGCGAGGCTCTGCGGGATCGGGAGCGCGGACTTCGATGTCTCGGTCTTGAGCGGCTCGGCCGGATACTGAACCGCTGGCGTGACGATCCCCCGCATGAAATCGATGTCGGCGATCCGCAGGCCGCACGCCTCGGCGTCCCGCAGGCCCGCGAGAGCGCCGAGCAAGACGGCGGCGCGCAGCCGCTCGGGCATCGCGTCGTGCAGTGCCCACATCTGTTCGGTGGTGCAGACATAGGGCCGTTGCTTGCCTGCCGGTGGTGATGTTCGTCGCGAGCAGGGCGACTTGGCCACGAGCCCGTCGTGGACGGCGTCGGCGAAGACCTGAGCAAGCCGCGCATGGAGCGCGTAGACGTAGGAGTCCTCCAGGCCCTCGGCGGAGAGTTGCGCACACCATGTGCGGACGTGCGATGGTCTCACCGACCCGATCGGCATCGAGCCGAAGGCGACCTTGATGCGCTTGATGTGGGTCTCCGCCTGACGGACCGTGGAGTCGCGGTTGCCGCGGTAGCCGTCGAGCCACGTGTCGCACCACTCCCCCACGCTGATTCGCGCGTGCCGCGGGGCGACGTGTGTCCCCATGAGCAAACGCGAAATCTGCTCGTCGAGCCAACGCTGGGCGTCGACCTTGCGGTCGAAGTGGCGGGCATGCTCCTTGTCAGCGTCGTCGCGGTAGCGGGCTCGCCACTTCCCGTTCGGCCTCTTGGCCAGGTTTCCAGCCATCGTCGTCTCCTCTCAGGCTTCCATCGTGCATCGGACTACCGACACCGAAGAAGCGTCAGATCTTGTCTTGTGGACGACGGGACTGTTCTTCGAGCCAGTGGAGAACGTCGGTGTGCCAGTAGCGGACGCTGCGTCCGATGCGAAAGCTTCGTGGGCCGGTGCCGAGGTGGCGCCAGTAGCGCAGGGTGGCGACGGGGACGCGGACGAGGTCCGCGACTTCCTGCATGGTCAGTAGTTCGTCGCCTGCGTGCGGGGTCTCGGGCGATACGGCCCGGTGCGTGATGGTGCTCATGTCATTCTCCTTGTGGTCGTTCCTTCGTTGCCGACAAGAACCGTGATGGGTCCTGTGGGCTCCGGAGAGTTGTGATCACCATTCTGGGCCGGGGACGTTACCGCTTTCGTTCCCCCTGGCACGTTCCCCCCAGGGGGAACGTTGGTGTTTTCGCAGGTCAGGGCACCTTCCCCCGAAAGTTTGCGAGACCCCTTGCGCAGACCCGATTCCGGCGCTTTCAGTGACTATTGTCGGTCGCGAAATCCGTAACCGGTGGTGCTTACCGTCGTGCTTACCTCCGGCTCGTTTTGGGAGGGGGAACGTTGGTGTTTTCGCAGGTCACGGCACGTTCCCCCTCGCAGCGGCGGCATCTGGCCATCGGGCCTCAGAAACCGATGCCCGGGCCGCCCCCGGGAGGGCGGGAATAGCTGGGTGGGGGTTCGCGGTGGCGGCGTGAGACAGGCGTCGGGGCTTCACGCTGGTGGTCGTGTCGGGAGTTGTCGTAGGTCTCGTATTTGGCGGCTTCTTCGGCGGCGAGTCCGGCGGCATGCGCGGGGCCGAGGTCGGCTCGGTCGCGGGCGAACGTGAGAGCCCACTGTTGTCGGGCGTCGTCGAGATCTTCGGCGACGAGATGGGCGGTATTGGTCTCGCGTCCGCGGGTCATGGCGACGTAGGCCGATGCTGCGCCGGTGTGTTCACCGAGCGCCAAATGCGCCGTTGGGGTGGTCTCGCCTTGGGCGCCGTAGATGGTCGAGGCGTAGGCGAGTTCGATGTCGTGGATGGCGTACCAGTAGGGAATTTCGCGTGTGCCCGCCGACCCGACCAGGTGCACGGTGCCGTCGTCGCGCAGTCCGGTGACGGTCCAGGTGTCGCGGTTCGCGACGTCGAGGTCGTGGTCGTTGCGTCGGGTGGAGACTCGGTCGCCGACCCCGATTCGCTCACCGCCGTCGGTGACGAGCACACGGGAGTCATCGACATGCCCTGCTGCGACGTGCCGTTCGCGGATCGCCTGATTGAGATCGACCACCTGGTCGCGGGTATCGGCCACGACAAGCGCACCCGTCGCTGCTGCAGCGTCGGCCAGCACTGTGGTGCGTGAGGTCTCATCCTTGTGGAGGACGATTTGGCCGCGTTGGACGAGTTGGTCGAACACCGCTCCGGGGTTCCGTCCGGACCGCATGGCGAGGCTGAGCTCGGCGTAGTCGGGGTCGGCGAACCGGTGAACGTTGTCCAGCATCACGCTCGCTTCAGGATCCACCCAGGATGCGGCGAGGTCGAGGACACCGCCCCTGCCGACGGCCGGCAACTGGTGGCGGTCCCCAACCAGTCCGAGCCGCGAGCCGGTCTCATCGGCAATCCTGACCAGTGCGCGGGCGGTGTCTTGGTCCAACATCCCGGCCTCATCGATCAGCAACAAGTCACCCCGACCCAACCGAGCATCAGAGGAGGGGACCGCAAACTCACGAGTCCAACGGCCGTTGTCATCCCAGGTGAAGCCGTATTGGCGTGCCAGCCACGCCGCCGAATGCGCCCGCACCCCGGCCTCGGTTGCGACCACGTGGGCGGCCTTCAACGTCGGCGTCACCACAATCATCCGGAAGCCGGTCTGAGTCAGAATGGTTTGGGTGCCGGCCAGGGTGGCGGTCTTCCCCGCACCAGCGGCACCTTCGACAACGACCAGCCGGTGCTTTCCCGCCAGTACGGCGACGGCGTGCATCTGCGCCTCGTCGAGGCCCTCTCCGGTGATCTTCGCCGGAATACCGGGCAACGAGCCGCGGACGGCAAAGGATTCCGTGAGGTCGGCCTCGACGCCGAGCACGGTGTGGGACGTCAGTGCCCGAATGTGTTCGGGTGTTCCGTCCTGATCGATCAAGGGGACGCAGGCTTCGACGGCACGCGCGGTCAGGTCTTCAGCCAACTCGATACGCACCGCCGGATCAGCAATCATCCCCTCGCCCGCGATGAGCAGTTCGACGTGGCCGCGAATATCGGCCGCGTTCCATCCCGACCTCTTCGCACCCAGCCGCGACAAAACCGTGGTGACCGCCGCGTCACGATCCAACGCACCCGGGCGCGCTGCGTGCAATGCCGCCCGATGAGTGGGGGAACGGAATCCAAGCCCATGCAACTCCTCCACCCACCGGTCGGTCAACACCGTGCCGTCGGTCGGGACCACCTTGTCCGGACGAGCTTCGGCCCACGCACGCCGGTCCCACGTGCGCAACAGTTCTGGTCCCGGCTCCTGCCCGGGATGGGTGTCACGCCATGCGGTTTCGTAGCGCTCAATGTTCTGGCCGATCTGACGTGCCCTGGCCGAGAACGGGCCCACGAACCCCGCCAACTCGTTCACCTCACCGGACTCCCGGTCGATGGTGAACCCGCGGTCAGCCAGCACTTGCCTGAATGCCGGGTCGCACATCACCGCCGCGTGACCGATGCCGTTGATCCCATCGATCATGTCCCGGACCCCGACCGTGTGCAGACCGCGCCACTTGCCCTCAGCCCACACTCGCGCGTTGACCTGCACATGCAGATGACGATGCGGATCCCCAGCCCGCGACGTGTAGTGACGCACCGTGGCGGCCTCGATCCGCTCAACCGGCACCTGCACCTGTCTGCCACGAGGCCCGACCCGCGTCGTGGCGTGCTGCGCCAACCACCCGATGATCTCACCCGCGGCCCGGGCCTGGGCCGCGTCATACGCCTCCGCAATATCGGGATGCAACGCGGCCGCGAGCGACCACGTCTTCGGCCCGTTCACCACCACCTCAACAAACCGCACCGCCGATGCGTCCTGACGAAGCCGTCCACGAGGCTCGTTGGTGAGTGGATCAAGGCCGGCGACCCACGCCTCATACCCATCACCATCGAGCGCACCGACCCGCTCGACCCCGCCGTCGGCAGTGGCGACAAACCGTTCGGCCAAACCTGTTCCCTCGGCCAGGTAGTAGTCATCAACCCGGGCATGGTCGGCCTCGACATAGTTCCGCGCCGCGGCCGGGTTCCCCCGGTAAACCTTCACACCACCACGCACGACTCACCACCACCATCGAATTCCAACAACACGCCCGAAAATGCATCGTGGGCCGCCCGTTGCCGGGCGACCCATCTACATTCATTCGTAGCATGCGTGCCGAATGAAGGGAACGAGTGGAAACGACCAGTTCAGACCGGAATTCGTTGGACGCACGAGCGGCTTCAGCGACCGTCAGGAGTCAACGAGATTCAACGGCTTCGTGTCGGTCAGCGATATGGTCGAGTCACGCATCGAAGTTCCCATCAGCCACCTCGCCCACCGTGGCAGGGCTGGTTCACGGATCGGAGACACAATGGCTCACTCATCCCATCGCCAGCACAAGGGCCGCCAGCTCTGTAAGCCCCACAAGAACCGCCGAAACGGCCGCGCCGTCCGCGACCCCTGGCCCGTCCGGGCGAGTTATGGACGGCAACGCTTCTCAGGTCCGCGCCGTTTGGGAGAACTTCCCAGTCAATGGGGAATGAGTGCTCTAGCCGGTGGGAACGGGCTCGGCGCATCGTCGTCGTTATCCGTGTCATCCACCTTGAAGGAGTTTAGATGTCTCACTTGATTGGTCCCGCTGCCGCAGCGTTGACCCTGACCGCCGGCCACATTGCCGGGCCGGACTCAACCGATAACCCCGGCATGACAACTGGGGCCTTGTCATGACCGCCCCTGACCGCCGACTATGGCGGGTCTTGGGCTGGCTCGTCATTGCGCATCTTGTGCTGATGTTCGCCAGCTTCTCGCTGCAACGCGTGTCGCCACTCGGTGCGAAGCCGGCCACGGTGATCGCCGACCACGTCACGTGGTCGATGACCAAGGGGTTCACGGGCGGCTATCTCACCAGCCTGAGTTTCCTCGTGTTCCTTCTCGCAGCCACGTTGCTGGCACGACTGCTGCGCGGCGACACCGAGATCGCGGGGTGGCTCTCGTCCACCATCGCCGCGTCCGGGTCGATCTATGTCGCCGTGACGTTTTCCTCGCTTTCAAACCTGGGGGCGGCTCTCTACGACGGTCACACCGGCGCACCGCTCTCGACTGTCACCGCGCTCGACCACGTCCACTGGTTCGGGGTGTTCCTCGCGACTGAGGTGCTCGGCGTGTTTATCCTTGCGGTCGCCGCCGCAGTGCGCGCTACCGGCTTGCTGCCACGCTGGGTCGCCTATAGCGGTTTCCTGGTGGGCGCGGTGTGTATCGCTGCCGTAGCCGGCGCGGGTTCGGGCTTGGTTGATGCCGCGACGGTGGTCTGGGTGTTGTGGCTCGCCGGTCTGGCGATCGCGGCGTTCCGAGTGTCCCGAGTGAGCATGAGCCCAACGTCACGCGCGACTGCGTGATTCTCCTGCGGCTCCGCACGCTGAAAGGCATAATGGCTGGTATGCGTGCGGGGAGCCGGACGAAGGTGATGACCGCGGCGGTTGCTGCGGCCATCACCGCGTCACTTGCCGGGGTTGTTATCTCATTGTCGGTTCACGTCGCTGACCGGCAGTCGGTGCTTAGCTCGGCGATGAGCGGCGCTGTCGTCGTCGCGCTCGTGCTCGTCGGCGCGGTCGTCGCATCTGCCCGGCCGGGCAACCGGGTCGGCTGGCTGATGCTCGCCGGCGGTGTGTTGTGGGCCCTCGGCAACGCAAGCGCCGACGCTGCGTACCGCGGCATTGTCGCGGCCCCGGGCAGCGTCACCGGAGCGTCCGCCTTCGCTGTCGCCGGCTCCGCACTCCGCGGTATCGGGTGGTGGGCGGTTGCGCTCGGCCTCCCGATGTTTTTCCCCGATGGCCGGATCATCGGGCCACGCTGGCGATGGCTACCGAAGGCGGCGCTAATCGTGGTCGCCGGTTCGCTGCTCGGCGTCCTCACGGCGGCTGACGCGAATGTGACCGGGCTAGGGTCCTGGCGAAACCCCACCGCGCTCCCATCGTCCTTACAGGCCGTCAGCGGTCTTCTGTCGATCGGCAGCCTGTTCCTTGGTGCCATAGTCACGGTGGGCGCTGTGGTGCAACTGTCCGTCCGCTGGCGCCGGGGTGGCCTTGTCGAGCGCCAGCAACTGACGCTGTTCGCTATGGCCGCCACTTTGCCGATCGTCGCCGCACCGATTGCCCTCGGTGCTGGTGTCGGCGGGTGGTTGTTCAGCGTGGCGACGCTGCCGCTGCCGTTCACCATCGGCTTTGCGGTGCTCGCCCACGGTTTGTATGACCTGAGGACCGCAGCAAACCGCACGCTGGTCTGGGTCACACTTTCGGCCGTTGTCGCCGGCCTCTATGCGCTGGTCATCGCCGGGGTCGGTGGCCGCTTCAACGCAGGTGACGCCATCTGGTTGCCATGGGCGGCAGCCGTCGTCGTCGCCATATCGTTCGCGCCCTTACGTGACGGCCTCCAGAGCGGAGTCAATCGGCTGATTTTCGGTCGCTGGGACGAGCCCTACGACGTGCTCGCCGTACTCGGCCAGCGCCTCGAGGCGGCCGCTGACGTCGACAGGCTCCTGGTCGACGCTGTCACCGAGCTGCGCGCTCTCGGTCTCGATGATGTGTCGATCCACGAGGTGCGCGGTCACATCATTGCCGGTGACGCCCGGCCGGCGATCGACACGGTGACGATGCCACTGTTCGCCTACGGGCATCAGGTCGGAGCATTGCACTACCGGCCGCCCATGTCGCCGCTGCGTGCCCGCGACCGCCGGCTGCTCGGCAACCTCGCAGGCCATCTGGGCGGCGTCTTGCATGCCTATCAGCTCACGGGCGAGTTGCAGCGGGCACGTGAACGGCTCGTATTGGCCAGAGAAGAGGAACGGCGCCGACTGCGTCGCGACTTGCACGACGGGCTCGGCCCGGCACTTGCAGGGCACTTGTTGCGCCTCGACGTCATCGCCGGCAAGGTCGGTCGCCGCTCGCCCGCTGCAGCGGATGTCGACACGCTGCGCAAGGAGTTGCGTGCGACCGTGTTCGAAGTGCGTCGCGTCGTCGAAGGTCTGCGTCCACCAGCGCTCGACGAGCTGGGTCTCGTTGGCGCCCTCAAACAAGTGACCCAGCGACTTACCGCAGGCATCACCACAACCGTGGATCTCCAGGTGGCAGAATTGCCTTCGTTACCCGCAGCGACGGAGGTCGCAGTCTTCCGCATCGTCACCGAAGCTGTCACCAATGCCGTACGCCACGCCTACGCCGCGACTTGCCGAGTCATCATTGACGTCACCGAAGGAATGCTTCGCATCAGGGTCATTGACGACGGGCGAGGACTCGGCACGGAACGTGTCGGCGACGGCCACGGACTGCAAACGATGCGTGAACGCGCCGAGGAGCTGCGCGGTCGCCTGCAAATTTCCTCCGCCAACGGCACGACGATCTTCGCCGAACTGCCGCTGCCTGCGGCCCACCGTCCCATTCCCGACCGTGAACCAAGCGCGGGTCGACCGTGACCATTCGGGTACTCATCGTCGACGACCACCCGGTCTTCCGGGATGGTCTTGCGGCGCTGCTCGAGTCGCTTCCCGACATCGAAGTTGTGGGGCTCGCCGCGGACGGACCCGAAGCGGTCACTGCAGCCCAGGCAGGCGGCATCGACGTGTTGTTGATGGACCTCAACCTGCCGACAATGTCCGGGGTCGAAGCCACTGTACGCATCACCGCGATGCCCGAACCGCCTGCTGTTCTCGTCGTCACGATGGTCGATGATGACGACACTGTCGTCGCGGCGTTGCGAGCCGGCGCGCGTGGCTATGTGCTCAAGGGCGCAACCGGCGAAGAAGTCGCCGCCGCAGTACTCGCCGTCGCAGCCGGCGGCGCCGTTTTCGGCGCCGGCGTCGCAGCCCAGGTCCTCGCCCTGACCTCGACACCATCCCATCCGGATGCAAGCGAAGCCAGTGGACTGACCGAGAGAGAACGCGATGTCCTCGCGCTACTTGCTGAAGGCTCCAGCAACGCACAGATCGCACGGGCACTGGGCCTGTCCCTCAAAACAATCCAGAACTACGTCTCGCGGATCCTCGACAAGCTCCAGGTTTCCGATCGAACTCAAGCCGCGCTTCAGGCCCGTCAAACAAAACATTCTTGAGGCTTCGTTCATGCGGGTCCGGGGATGAGGCCAAATCGTCCGCGTCAAAGCCTCGATGCGCCGAAAGTTCGATCGACGTCCGAAATGTCCCGTAAAGCCCAACGATGACCGGACGCCTAAGAGCCAAAACTCGACGTCCGAAGGACGATCGACCACCGGATCTGGTTCGCAACGGTTCCGCTGGTCTGCGGTCCCGCTGCACCTGTGGAGCTCATTACCTGCATGATGGCGCAATGCGCCTTCTGTTCACCTTCACCGGCGGCAGCGGGCACTTCCTTCCGGCCATCCCGATCGCGCGCGCGGCGATGGCTGGCGGGAACACGGTCGCGTTCAGCGCCCAGGACAGGATGCTTAGCGCGGTTGAAGCCGCAGGCTTTCCGGCGATCAGCAGTGGTGGCCGCACGCTCGCAGATCCGTCACTGAGGGGCCCTCTGCTGCCCGTTGACCGCGGGCACGAGGAACGGGTGATCCGGGACGTCTTCGCGGGTCGCACCGCAAGCGAACGAGCCACCCGGCTGCTCGATGTCTATAGCAGCTGGCGACCCGATGTCATCGTCCGTGACGAGGTGGACTTCGGCGCGGCGGTGGCGGCTGAACGACTGGGCATCCCACACGCCTCGATCGTCGTTCTGGCTGCCGGCGGGCTAATCCGTCCAGACCTCGTGGCCGAGCCGCTCGACGCACTTCGCGCTGAGCACGCCTTACCGGCTGATCCGCAGCTGGAGATGCTGTACCGCCACCTCACCCTGGTCCCGGTCCCCCCGACCTACCGCACCCCAAGCGATCCACTACCCGCGACGGCCCGCCACATCCACCCCGCGGTGCTCGACTCGACCCCCATGCCTGCGCAACACGACGCGTCAAGCACCCTCGCGCGCGATTGGCTCCATGAGCGATCCGGCAGGCCGACCGTGTATTTCACTCTCGGCACGGTGTTCCATCAGGAGTCGGGCGACCTGTTCTCGCGCGTCGTGGCGGGGCTCAGCGAGTTGGACGCGAACATCATTGTCACCGTGGGTCGCGAGATCGATCCGGCCGAGCTGGGCGATCAGCCCGCCAATGTGCGCGTCGATCGCTTCGTCCGTCAGGAAGCTCTCCTGCCGCACTGCGACGTTGTCGTGTCCCACGCTGGGTCCGGCAGCGTCATCGGTGCGTTGGCCTTCGGCGTCCCGCTGGTGCTGCTGCCTATGGGCGCAGATCAACCCCTTAACGCCGACCGATGCCTGGCGCTGGGGGTCCGCACGCGTGCTCGATCCAATCACAGTGAGTAGCGGCGACGTCCGCCTCGCCGTCGTCGACGTCCTGCGCGCGCCCAACTATCGGGATGCCGCAACACGGATCCAGAACGAGACCGCCGAGCTGCCCACATCTGCAGACGCCGCGACGTGGATCGAAGCTCTCAGCAGAGCCGACCCGTCCCGATCAGCGGAACGATGACGGGACTCATCGAAGCCAGCCTGGGCGACCGCTAGCCGTTCCGCTTTCGGACGCTCGTCTCGGCGGGTGTTCGCTCCGAGCGTTACGCTCCCGATTCGTGGA